>VSND01000001.1 GCA_009774145.1 Lachnospiraceae bacterium
TCATACGATCCGGGCTCATCTTTTTCCGCGGGATCTTCCGGGTCGTCAGACGGAACGGTATCGTCTGTTTCCGCCGTTTCATCCGGGTCGTCAGACGGAACGGTATCGTCTGTTTCCGCTGTTTCTTCCGGGTTGCCAGACGAAATAGTATCGTCTGTTTCCCCCACTTCTTCTGAGTCGTCAGGCAGAACGATATCATCCGTTTCCGTTGTTTTTTTCGAATCAACAGATGGGACAGTATCATCTGTATCATTTATTTCTTTAGCATCATCAGACAGAATGGTATCATCTGTTTCAGTTACCCGCTGTGAGGCATCAGCTTCTTCTTCGTCTGCGGCATGAGAACACAGAAAATCATAGCCATTGTCTGCCTTCTCTGTTTTATAACCATCTATGGATTCCAACGTAACCTGATAGATGATGGGGGTTTTCGTATTGTCGTATTTCTGCAGTTGTTCAAACTCATAATGCCAGTTTCCATCTTCATCGGGAGAGATCGTCAGTTCCTGAATGACTTCCATATCGGATTGTGAAAGGATGACGGTTATATGGTCAGGGCGGAGACTGTCCTGATTCTGGCAGTCGTTCCATTCAATGGTACCTCTGATAAGAACTTTCTCGGGATACAGAGGGGCGTCCAAAGAAAAATTCTGTATGACAGTTGCACCCACTTCAGTGGCAGCTCCCAGCATATGATCATAAACATAGAGGTTGTCCCACAGGTTTCCGGGGTAAGTGATATAGGTGTCTTTGTATTCCTGTATGTATACACGTTTTGGATGAAAAGCCCGTATAATCTCGTCTGCGGAACCAATATGGTCGCTGTGCGGGTGGGTTCCGATATAGAATTCAAAATTATCCTGTGTAACACCAACGGAATTCAGGTAAGCGATGACGTCATCTTCATATCCATGTCCCTGAACGATTCCGGGACGCAGGGGATATCGAGGGTCCTCTCCAGTTGGAAAATCATTGTCTTCTCCGGAATCAACCATTCCGAACTGTCCGTTGCATTCCAGAAGAATGGCTTCTGTGTTGTCAGGCAACGTGAGGTAGTGGATACGCTGATTCTGTTCTTCTGCCTGTACAGGAAGGAGACAGGATGATGAGAAAAAATGTGTGATGAACAGGAGCAAAAAGAAAAGAACGGCTGTTTTTGAAGTATATAGTGTCCTGTGCATGGAATTCCTCCTCGGATTTGTATAATATTGCAATATTATAGCAGTTTTTTACAAATAGACAAGAGAAAAAATGAGTATTTTGCTCCCAAAAACAGAAGATTAAGAAAAATTAAGGAATCCGTATGTTGAAATCCGGACAGGGATTCGATATAATTTAAAACAGCATAAAAATTTATTTTGGTAAAGGAGTACATATGAAACAGAGAATGGTGATTCGATGTCTGTCGCTGATACTGGCAGGCGTACTGCTGGCCGGAAGCCCACTGCAGTCTTATGCGGCGGAACCGGATTCGGGCATTCAGAACCAGACAGATGTGGAAGAGGACGCTGCCGAAGGGGTGGGCCAGCAGGAAACAGATGAATCCTGGCAGCAGCCGGCAGAAGAAAGCGGATCTGTGCCGGAGGACGGAGAACAGCTGCCGGCTGAAGATGAGACTGATGATACGACGCCAGAAGAAATTCAGCAGGATGATACATTGGCAGAGGAACTGGAAACGAACTCTGACGAAAAATCAGATATTGATGGGGATAATATTCCTGTTGATGCGGATCATGTTCCTGCTGTTGAAGATACCGATCCGGAACCGAAAGCAGATTCTGCTGAGCCGGAGGGGAATACAGAACCTGTTACCGAACTGCAGGAAGATGCAGTCACAGAAGAAGGCACTGCAGAAGTTCTTATGGAACAGGAGATTGTTCAGGTTACACTGGAACCTTCATCCCTTGACATATCACTTCGCGGTGGCCCGGTAAAATTGAATGCAACTGCATATGGGAGGGACGGAAATCCGGTTGAGACGGATGTTGCTTTTTCATGGTCCAATCTGGACAGAAGAATTGTTACCTATGAGAAGAGTGAGATACAGGGGCAGGTGATTGTAACTCCTGTCAGTATTGGAAATTCGGAGATAGAAGTTGAGGCAGGCGGGAAAAAAGCTGTCTGCAAGGTCCGGGTTATGATTCCGGTTGATTCTGTGCGCCTGGATCAGACCAGTCTGTCCATGAAGAGAAATCAGGTTACGGATCTGCATGCAGTGGTAGGACCGGAGGACACGACGGAAGACCGGACGGTTATCTGGAGCAGCAGTAATGAAAGCGTGGCAGCAGTGGACAGTGCCGGGAAAGTGACTGCACGAGCTGCCGGAACGGCTGTGATCAAAGCGGCGACTGTGGGCGGGCCTGCGGCTGAATGCCTTGTGTCAGTATCCAGTGAAGAGTGGGTGACCGGCTGGAAGCAGGTTGGCAACAAATGGTATTATTATAATGCGCAGAGCGAAATGATGACTGGCTGGCAGGAGATTGACGGGAAGCATTACTATATGAACGACAGCGGTGTGATGCAGACCGGATGGCTTCAGTACGGCGGGAACTGGTATTATCTGAATTCCGGCGGCTCCAGACGAAGCGGGTGGCTGGAACTGAACGGGAAATGGTATTATCTGGATCAGAACGGAGTCATGCAGACGGGACTGGCTCAGGCAGAAGGACGTAATTTTTATTTTAATGCAGGCGGAGTGCTGCGGACCGGCTGGCAGCAGGTATCCGGTACCTGGTATTATATTGACTTTAAGAAGGGCGCATTGACCAGCTGGCAGAAGATTAAGAATAAATGGTACTACATGGATTCCAATGGAGCGATGCAGACCGGCTGGGTGGAGATCGCCGGTAAATGGTACTATTTTAATTCAAGCGGTGTCAGGCAGACCGGCTGGCAGAAGATTAAAAGCAAGTGGTATTATCTGGAAAAGGACGGGATGATGGCTACTGGCTGGAAAGAGCTGAATAAGAAATGGTACTATCTGAACCCTGGCGGATCCATGCGAACCGGATGGCTGGAACTGGATGAGACATGGTATTACCTGAATCCCGGCAATGGAGTCATGAAGACCGGCTGGCAGAAAATCAAGAACAAATGGTATTATCTGAATCCTAAAAACGGAGCGATGAAGACCGGCTGGCAGAAGATTAACAGCAAGTATTACTATCTGGATCTGGATAACGGAGCAATGAAGACCGGCTGGCTGGAGATCAATGACAAATATTATTACTTAAATTCCAGCGGAGTAATGCAGACCGGCTGGGTGACGGTTAAAAATAAAAAGTATTACATGAATTCCAATGGAGTCATGAAGACCGGCTGGCAGCCGATTGGAGGAAAGTTCTATTACTTTAATGAAAATGGTTCCATGCGCACCGGATGGCTTCAGGACGGCGATATCTGGTATTACCTGAAGAGCAATGGCACCATGGCAACTTCCGACACCATGATTGACGGAAAGAATAATGCATTCAATGAGAATGGAGAGTGGGAAGGCATTATCAAGACGAAGATCCGTGCATACGGGATTGACGTGTCCAGCCACCAGGGAACAATCGACTGGAAGAAGGTGGCAGGTGATAATATTGATTTTGCAATGCTGCGGGTAGTATCAGGGACGATATCCGATATGAAGCGTGATGACAGATTTAAGGAATACTATGACGGCGCACGGGATGCCGGACTTAAAGTTGGCGCCTACCGGTATTGTTATGCCACATCAAGAACTCAGGCGAGGAAAGAAGCAGAGGCTGTCATTAAGGCGTTAAATGGCAGAGAACTGGATTATCCGATCGTGTTGGATGTGGAGGAAAAAGATGGAATCATGTCAAGTTCTATCAGCAATTCCAGACGTACAGAGATTATACTGGCGTTCAAGAAAGAGATAGAAGATGCAGGGTATGAATTTGCATTGTATGCAGGATATAATGACCTGAACAACAAGCTGGAAGATGATCTGCTGGAAGATGTTGATGTCTGGGTTGCAAGATGGCGTGATCTGGACAGAGGCCATGGATATGATGGAGAAGGCAATGTTATCATGTGGCAGTACAGCAGCACGGGCAGTGTGAAAGGAATATCCGGTAATGTAGATCTGAATGTAAGCTATAAAAAGTATTAGAGGAACCTATATTCCCCGCCGCTTTGCGGCGGGGTAGTTCATTATATTCAGGGGGAACTATATGACAGGTTATGAAAAGAGGAAAAAGATAAAAAAAGCACTGGCAGCGGCTTTGGTGACTGCAAATATAATCAGCGCTGTGCCAGTGTATGCATCAGAACCAGATGTTATGTCTGCTCAGAAGACTGAAAGGACAGAACAGGGCAACAGTAGTGGATGGCATGAGGAGGGCGGACGCTGGTATTATGTGGAAAACGGGAAACGGGTGCTGCGAAGCTGGAAGAAAATAGAGGGATGTTGGTATTACTTTGACAGTGAAGGCTACCGATATGAGAATGGGAGTTATCAGCTGAAAATCGGGATCGACGGCGAAGAAGACACAAACTGGTATTGTTTTGATCCGAATGGGCGGATGGTGATCGGATGGTACCAGCCGCTGTCATTCAGTGACAGATATTATTATCAGGAGGATGGCAGAGCAGCAAAGGGTATACAGCAGGTGGATGGTGCGACTTATTATTTTGGAGCCAGGGGGGAGATGGAGAGAGATTTTATTTTCAGAAATGTGGAAGGAACCTGCGAGTATTATTTTGGTGCAGATGGGAAGCTGGCAGCTGAAATAGACCTTAAGCGGGATGGATGGAAGAATGCATCGGATGGAAGCAGGTATTATGTGAAGTCTGGCAAAGTACTAAGAAGCTGTTGGAGACATGTGGATAAACACTGGTATTATTTTGGTGATGACGGGAAGATGCTTAAAAATACAGAGATTGTATTATATACAGAAGATAAAGGATGGAACCGGTACAGGCTTGCATATGACGGCGTCATGGTAACCGGCTGGTATCAGGATGAGGATTTAAACTGGTTCGGCTATGACCGCAGCGGCGCGATGTATTCAGGCCTGCAGACGATCGGAGAGGATCTGTATTATTTTGATCCGGATGGAATGCTTCTGGTGAATGGAGTAGTCTACGTGGACGGGGTCCTTTATACAGCCGGTCCGAATGGAGACTGTTCTGTTTGTTCGCAGAATGGCTGGGTAGAGAATATGTATTATGTGGATCAGGGGCGTGCAGCGACCGGATGGATGAAAGTAGCAGACAGAATGTATTATTTTGATCCGGAGACCGGAAAAAAAGTATCCGATACCGTGCGGATGATTGACGGGAAGTGCTACTCTTTTGACAGAGAAGGTGTGATGGAAACAGGATGGATCAAAGGGCTTGACGATGGCTGGTTTTATTGGATGTACGCAGATTCTGACGGCGTTTTGGCGGCTGACGAATGGATAGAGACAGATGCAGGCCGTTGCTATTTTGACGGTTCCTGCAGAATGGCAACCGGGGTGGTAACTATTGAAGGACGTCACGAACTGTTCAGAAAGGACGGGATCTGGAAAGAAACCCTGGAAACGCAGGGATGGCAGGAAGATGACAGGGGAGACCGGTATTATATAGAAAATAATGTGATATTAAAAGATACAACACAGATCATAGACGGAAAAACTTATCATTTTGATGAGCGTGGTAAAATGATACGAAACAGATTTTTTGATAACTATTATTTTGGAGAACAGGGAGCGGCAGTTACCGAACAGTGGAAAACAGATGAAACTGGAGACCGGCATTATTATGCTTCCGATGGACGAAGATACGAAGACGGATGGAAAAATATTCAGTCGTCCTGGTACTATTTTAAAGAGGGGAGTGCGGTAACAAAGGACTGCCTGATTGATGGGAAGAGGTATCATTTTGAAGAAGATGGTGCATCCAACAGAGAAGAAATTCTGATGGTGGATGGCTGGAACGAGATGTCAGGTCAGGTTTATTACAGGAGAGACGGTCTGTTTTTGACCGGAATGCAGAAAATTGAAAATGACAGTTATTATTTTTACGAGGACGGGCATCTGGCCCGCCAGACCAAAATCGTGGATTCTGTAAGCACGGACAGTTTTTTTGCGGATGATAGCGGTAAAATCGTCTTTGGCGCATGGTGTCTGGACAAAGATGTCTATTACTTTGCCGGGACAGACGGCAGGCTGGTAACAGGACTGCGCACGATAAACGGTAAGTGGTATTATTTTGACGAAGAAGGGGTAATGTATGATGAGGACGTGATACTGGAAGAGACCGGGGAGCTGTATGTGATTCGACAGAGCGGGGCTGTGGTTGAGATCATGAAACCTGAGAAATCTGGCTGGATGAAGAAAAACGGACACTGGTTTTTTGTAAGGAACAACAAATTCAGGAAAGGATATGTAGAGACAGGCGGAAACTCATTTTATTTCTATAGCAATGGACAGATGGCGGCGGACACGGTGGTGGAAGGCTATGGTTATGCGGATTCAGACGGATATCTTCATATGGACTGAGGATCATACGGGCTTGGAATTTTCTGTTTTGTATGCTATACTGTCATAGAATTATTGACAGTTTTTCAGGCAGGATGGCAAAGGAGCGACAGATACGATGCATGGCAGGTGGTATAAGATAAGAACTGAGATTTCCAGGGTATCTGAGGGCATGTATTTCTTTATGTTCATACTTCTGACTCTCTATTCCATATTGACGATGGTCTGTCTGGACGTGACGTGGGAAAATATCGGAGAAGCGGTGCCGGCTGTTCATTTTCTGATCATGAAATTTGTCATAGAGCCGCAGCAGGTGCTGCTGGTCCTTGTGGTGATCCGGTATGCGTTCAGTGAAAACTATAACTGGAAAGAACTGTTGGCGGCAGTGGTAATCTATATGTGTGCATCTCACGCCGTGAAGGTCAATCATTTTGCAGATATTCTTACCGTAACTTTATTCATGCTCGGCGCAAGAGGGATTTCTTTTAAGAAGATCATTAAAGTGTATGTTATGGTGGCAGCCACAGTGGTGTTCTGCGTGGTGGCTGCCTCACAGATCGGATGGATTGAAAATCTTGTATATCGGCCGCCGGGGCGCAGTCTGCGGATGGCGTTCGGGTTTACGTATCCGACCAGGTTTGCGGCGCATATTTATTATCTTGTGCTCTGGTACTGGTATCTCAGAGATGAAAAACTGGCATACAGGGAAATCCTGATGCCGGTTTGCGCAGGTGTTTTGTTGTGGTTTTTTTGTGATGCGAGACTGAGCAGCATATCTTTGGTGTTCCTTGCTCTGACCATGGCATATAGTATCTTTCAGCAAAAGAAGGCCTTGAAGCTTCAGGCGGAATACAGAATGCACCCATATGTGGCACAGCTTCTTGCAATTTCGGCAGTCTGCCTGGCATTTTTGATCCTGTTGCTCACGTTCATTTATTCTCCGGACCGTCCGATTCTGGAATGGCTCAATGATGTGATCTCGAACCGGCTGTATCTGGGCAAAAAAGCGATGGATATCTTCGGTTTCCAGATTTGGGGAACATGGATCCGGCTGGCCGGAAACGGCGGATACCTGACTGGAAACAGCAGATACTTTTATATCGACAGCGTTTTTTTGCAGTTCGGGATTCAATATGGTCTGGTGATGATGACGATCTTACTTGCTTTATTCAACTGGATCGGAACAAAGGCGAAAAAACAGAAGAAGTGGGTGCTTTTGTGGATCCTGCTTTTTGCTGGAATCCATGGAATGTTTGAACCGCATATGATCAGCATTTCGTACAGTCCGCTGATTTTTGCGGCATTTGCCGATCTTCAGAAAGAAACGGTCGGTCGCGCTGGAGTTAAAAAGAAGAGAAAGAACAAAGCATGAAGAGAATCATTGATCATACAGGTATTATTATATTGCTTATCCTGATCGGCGGAATTTTGATCTACGAAAACAAAATTGCTTTAAAAGAGGCAGAACACCCCTATAGGGAGAGGGAAGAAGAAAGTACAGTGGATGGATATGAGGAGCCGGAGGAGACGCTTTTCTATCTGCTCTGTCAGATTCAGAATGAGAATCTGGATGGTGCACTTCGCTGTTGTGCGGTTTCTGATCTGGCGGAGTATTTTGACATGGGGGCGTATCTGTCCTGCGTGGAAGAATTTCCAGGGATTGATCTCATACCGCCTTCGGATGAGAGGGGAGGCGCCTACTGGCAGGTTTCCGTATCAAAGCTGGCATACGACTATGCTGTCCAGTTGGACATGTGTATGGAAGAACTGGTCAGAGGGCATACTTTTAAGGTCTATGGGATTGTTTCTCTGGAACCGGACGAGCCTGACGGGAGATATTATGAGAGGATGGACCGGATCAGCACCATCCTGGGAGCCCGGGACGTCTGTGAGATGATGGTGTATGGGGAACTGGACGGGGCTTCTGTGGAACTGCGGTTTTCTCTGGCGAGATACAAACGATACTGGAAGGTGTTATCCTTCAGTTCTCTGGCATATTATGAAGCAGATAAACCGGATATTCGCATCTGCAGTAAGGAGTTCGATGAGATAAATATCATGGATCTGGAAAGGATGTCCGAGGATGTGCTTCCGCCCAATTATAATCTGATCTACAGTCGCGGAGAAGAGGATGCCGAAGAGCTGGTTTCGAATTTCTTTTTGTATCTGCAGAGGGGAGATGCTGTTTCAGCCATGACGTATTTGGATCTGAGACTGTCGGAGGGAGACATTCCAGTAACGCTGAAGGCGCTGGAACGTCAGAAAAAAGCGGCAGAGTGGGTCCAGGACTTTTATTATCGGGTCCTGCTGTATGATAAGAACGATGTGGCATGGGCATCCCGCCATTTCCAGGATGAACCGGGGTATCTGCCGGAGAAGCTTTATGTCAGAAACATGGTGTTTGTGGATTTTGATACCATCGAACTGACAGAAGAAACAGAAAACAGCTGCAGTTATACAGTAGTATACAGATATGACGGACAGCGCTTTACCAATGTACTTACCTTGGAATATACGGATCAATGGAGAATTACAAATATAGAACAGAAATTTTCAGTATAACAGGAGAGATTTAGTGAAAGAAAAAGATCAGGAACTGGTCAGCATCATTGTCCCCGTGTATAATGTATACCCGTATCTGGCCCAGTGTCTGGATTCCCTGTGTGCCCAGAGCTGGCGGCAGATGGAAATCATTCTGATTGACGACGGCTCGACGGACGGCAGTGAGAACATCTGCGACAGATATGCAGAAGCTGACAGCCGGATCCGGGTGATTCACAAAAAAAATCAGGGAGTGTCCGCCGCGCGCAACGACGGAATCGAACAGGCGGGAGGCAGATATCTGATGTTCGTGGATGCAGACGACCGTATTCATCCGGAACTGGTAGCGGTCTGTCTGCAGGCAGCAGAGCCGGGGGTTACGGTGATATGCGGCGCAACGACAAAGGAGGAAGCGTGGGAAGCCTGTTCGGCTGCAGACTGGGAACAGCATGTAGAATATCTGGAAGAAGCGCAGTTTATGCAGGCATACCGTGATGACTATATCAATCCTCCGTTTAACAAGCTGTATGCGGCGGATGTGATTCGGAAATATGGGATTCGTTTTCCGGCGGATGTGAGTCTGGGTGAGGATCTGTGGTTCAATCTGTCTTATCAGGAGAAATTCCGGGGAGCATGGAAGATCATTCATGAGCCGCTTTATTATTACCGGGAGAATCGTAATGGAAGTCTGAGCAATTTATACAGAAGAGATTTATTTGAGATTCAGCAGATGAAAGCGGAGATTCTGTATCATTTTATGCAGAATATCGGGATCTGGAACGAAGAGAGTAAAAAGGTGTATTATGGGATGTACTGGGACAGGCTCTTTCTGATTGCCAGGATCTGCAGGGAATATGAACGCAAACATCCGGAAGACAGGAGGCTTGGGCTGATCCTGTCACATCCCATCTGGAAGAGAGTGTGGAAGGAGTGCCGGATCAGAAAACTGTTGAACTGGAAACGAAGGATAAAAGGAATATGTGTAATGCTTTACAAAATGACAGCATGATGGGAAAATACCGCTTTTCCATCATCGTACCTGTATATAACGTGAAAGACTGTCTGGACCGATGCATGGACTCGCTTCTGCGTCAGGAACAAATGGAGAAAAAGGCGGAGATTCTGCTGATCGACGATGGAAGCGATGACGGAAGCGGTTCGCTCTGCGACCGTTATGCAGAGCGTTTTCCGCAGGTCCGAACCTGGCATAAGAAAAACGGCGGGCTGTCTTCTGCAAGAAATCTGGGTATTGAAAAAGCAGGCGGCGATTATATTCTGTTTGTGGACTCGGACGATTATATGGAGCGGTCTGCGTGCCGGATTCTTGACAGGGCGCTGGAGCAGCATGGGGAAGTAGACGCGCTTGTTTATGGCGGAGTGGAGGATGACGGGGTGCGGCAGACGAGCCTGCGGAGGCTGCCTGTGGAAAAAAGACAGTACGCAGACGGCAGGGCGTATCTTCTGGAACATTACCGGACTCAGAATATGAATGTGGAGGCCTGGCTGTACGGGTACAGGCGGGAATTTCTTCTTTCCAACAGGCTGTCTTTCCGGGAAGGAATCCTTCATGAGGATGTGGAGTTTACTCCGCGCGCACTGTTGGCCTGCCGGGAGATTCTGGAGCTTCCGGACTGTCTGTACCATTATATAGTCCGGGAAAATTCCATCTGCACGCAGAAAGACAGGACAAAAAACATTCGGGATCTGTTTCAGACGCTTCGGGAACTGGACGTACTGGCAGAACAGCAGGAAGAGGAATTGTGCCGATGGATGAAGAATGCGCTTCTTAACAGCTTCCTGAATATGGTACAGGATGCAAGAATGTATCAGCCGCAGTACCGGATGCTCTTGGATAAGCGTTTTCTGAAAGGAAAAGCAGCAACTGGATGGAACCGTTTCAGAGTGATGCTGTGTATGCTGAATGTGAAATGGTACTGTCTGGTCAATGACTGTTACAAACGCATGGCCGCAGGGTTGGAGGTGAGGAAGAGACGGAAGGGATAACACTGGTTTTAAAGAAAGTCAGAAGCAACCGGTTTATCAATAATACAAACTGGCTGATCTTTCAGAATATCTATTCCATGGGACTTTCGCTGGTAGTAGGAGCGCTGTCGGCGCGGTATCTTGGTCCATCCAATTACGGGCTGATTGGATATGGCGCCTCTCTGGTCAATCTGTTTACTGCCATCAGCCAACTGGGAATCGACAATGTTCTGATCAATGAGATGATGAAGCATCCGGAAGAAAAGGGACGCGTGATGGGCACCGCCCTGTGCATGCGGGTCTGTTCTGCAGCGGTCAGCCTGTTCTGCGCAATGATTCTGGTGATTCTGATTGAGCCGGGAAACCATGTATTATGGTTTGTCACCGGGATCCAGGCGTTTGCGATCGCATTAAGGGCCTATGAACTTCTGAATGAATGGTTTCTGTCGGAGATGAAGTCAAAATATTACGTGGTGGCCAATATATGCGGACAGACGGTAGTCGGGATCTGGAAAATCGTTCTGCTGATCCTGCAGGCCTCGGTGGTGTGGTTTGCGGCTTCCACTACGGTACAGGCATTCGTATGCGGCGGCATTGTCATAACGGTCTTTCTTATGACAAGAGATTTTAAACTGGGTTTCTGCCTGCAGTATGCAAAAGATATCTTTGACCGGAGTAAGCATTATGTACTTGCGGGACTGGCGATTGCACTGTACACGCAGATGGATAAAGTCATGCTGGGAAGGATGATGGGAGAGCGGGAGGTTGGATTTTACACAGCAGCCATGACCATTGCGATGCTGTGGGAATTCATCCCCCAAGCGATTATCAATTCTTCCAGAGTGGTGATTCTGGAGAAAAAAAAGAGCAACGAGGCGGAGTATGAGGACAAACTGCAGCTTTTGCTGTTTGCGATCAGCGCGCTGGGAATTCTGGTCGGAGCGGCAGTACAGATCTTTGGAAAACTGGCGGTCCATATACTATATGGGAAGGAATATATGGCAGCAGTTCCTGTGCTGAAGCTGCTGATCTGGTCCACTACCTTTGCAATGATTGGAGTGGCGAGAAACATATGGAGCGTTGCGGAAGACAAGAATCAGTATTCGAAAAACTACACCATCTGCGGGGGCATTTTTAATCTTGTCTTTAATGCGGTTACGATTCCTGTATGGGGAATCTTCGGGGCGGCGGTCAGCACGCTGGGGGCGCAGATCGTTGTGGCGCTTCTGTCGCCGATGCTGTGGAAGGATACCAGACCGTTTGTAACGCTGTATGTCGGATCCTGGAAAAAGGGCCTTGGCTGTTTAAGAACGTTTGCCGAAAAAAGCAGATCGTAATCCCTTCAAAAGCCTTCCCTTTGCTTTCATAAACCGACAGTACAGCAGGGAAAAACGGTTTTGCCGTGCAGGGATGACGGTCCAGGTATCAGGAAAACAGTCTGCAGGCTGGTACTGTGTACCGGAAGGGTAGACAGAAGGACGCAGCACCTGTTTGCCGGCTGTATGGTTCAGGATTCCTGCCATGGCGGAGAAGGAGCTGTTGCAGACGATCAGATCCTGGACCATCGTCAGCGTACACATGTCTTCTACAAGAGTACCGCGGATATCCTCGCATGGATATTGTTGTACAAAATGATTTACAATTCCGCCCCGGGAAGGACGATGGTCATAAAAAGGAAGGAAAAGAACATGTTCCCTTCCGTATTGCTGAATCATGGATTCGGCGGCGCGAAACCAGTAGGATTCATGAAGCAGAAATCCCTGTTTCAGATAATCATCCCCCACACGGAAATGAACGGCGACAAGCCGCCTGCAGGGATATGCTTCCTGCACGCGTTCCAGCCTGCTCTGGCAGGCATCGAGGATGTCAGGAGAAAACGCAAACCATTTCCGGACTTCCCGGAGATTATCCATGAAATACAGGCAGGAAATAAAATGCCCTTTCATATAAGTGTTGTCAGAAACCTCGGTTGCCTCTTCGGCGTATATTTGAGAAGATGACGCGGTGATGGATTCGCTCCATGTATTCGGAAGTGGGGGAAGTTCATCCAGCAGTTCGGATGAGGTCTGCGGGAAAATGGTGTGCAGTTCCGATCCATATTTGGGATCACTGCTGTTGACCCGTGTGTTGTGAGCCCGGACAAAACGAAAATCATATCCTTTTTTTTGTGCGATGGTTTTAACAGATGCATAGGCGAACATTTGATTGCCAAGTTGATCAGATATATCAGCTACTAACATAAAACTCCTCTTTCACGTACAATATGTTTCATTATAGCGTAACATGTGATCGAATTGCAATAAGATAATGAAGGTTGGGGAATACAAGATGAAAAAGTCATATTCGGTACCGGTTGTTGTGATTGTTTTTAACCGTGTAAAACTGGCGGAAAAAATGTTGAATTGTCTGAAAAAAATAGAGCCGCAGATCCTGTTTGTAATATCGGACGGCGCGAGAAAAGATGTGGCCGGCGAACAGGAAAAAGTGGCACAGGTACGCGCGCTGTTTGACCGGATTTCCTGGGACTGTAAAGTATACCGGGAATATGCAGATGAGAATATGGGGTGTGACAGCCGCGTCCCCACGGGAATCAGCCGGGCGTTTGCGTATGTGGACCGCGCTGTGATCCTGGAAGATGACTGTATTCCTTCCATGGATTTTTTTCGTTATGCAGAGGAAATGTTAAAAAAATATCAGGACTGTCCGGAAGTCATGATGATTTCCGGTTCGAATCTGCTGAAAAAATATGAGATTCCGTACAGCTGCTGTTTTACCGCAAGAACATATACATGGGGCTGGGCAACCTGGAAACGGGCATGGGACCACTACTGTGAGGAGGAAGCGGAATGGAATCGGATTCAGCGGGACGGTACCCTTTCAGGAATCTATCCTTTGAGAACCAGATATTATGTGAAAAAGGAATTAAACTATTATATAAAAAGAGGCGGATGTCCGTGGGATTATCGGTGGTGGATCTCCTGCATGGGGGCAGGAGGGCTTTGTGCGGTTCCCAGAGTGAATCTGATCACAAATGAAGGCTTTGGAGAGGACGCAACACATACACAGGAGAAAGGAAATTATACAGGTATCACCTGTCCGATGGATTTTCCGCTGATACTTCCGGAAAAAGTGGAACGGGACAGAGCGTTTGACCGGTATGACAGCGGTCTGAATCCGCCATGGAAGATCGTGCGTGCATACCGTAAGCTGTTCAGGCATGTAAGGCGGTTTTTAGAGAAATAATTTTCGAAAAGAGCGGGAGATGGACGAGCCCCCGGTACTTGTAAAATAAAGGCAAAGGTGATAAACTATTACAGAATATGGACCAGATGCCATATTTAGGAGCATATGATGTTTAAAAATAAAAGCAGAAAACTCAGATACAGGATCCTCCTGCTGATGATGGTTGATGCCATGATCATCACAATGGCAGGGCCTCTGGCGATCTATATGCGCTATAATCTTTTTTTTGAACCGCAGGCGATCGCGTTTATTGAAAATATTTTCCGGTATCTGCCGGTCAATCTTCTGGTATCGATCCTGACTTTCTGGATGTGCAGGCTCTATCAGGGGATATGGAAATATGCCAGTGCTTCCGATCTGGTGAATATTCTGACCGGATGTCTTCTGTCCACAGTGACTCAGTGGATCGGCATGCGTCTGATGGGGCTTGCTTTTCCGAGGAGTTATCCATTTATGTACTGTGCAGTTCTGGCAGGAGGGATCTCCGTATTTCGCTTCACATACCGGATTCTTGGTTACATCCAGTCCAGGCGGGAAGGGATGCTGCGGGCAGGAAAGAAGAATACCATGATCGTCGGCGCCGGAGAAGCAGGTTATACTCTTTTGAAGGAGCTGCAGAACAGTCGTTTTATTGAACAGAATGTATGCTGTATCGTGGATGATGATCCAGGAAAAAGAGGAAAATATTTACGGGGAGTGCTTGTGGCAGGAAACCGGAAGGATATCTGCCGTCTGGCAGAGGAGTACGACATCGACGAGATTATGATTGCCATACCATCTGCAACGCATGGAATGATTCAGGAGATTCTGGATATCTGCAGTCAGACCAGCTGTAAGCTGAGGGTGCTTCCGGGACTGTATCAGCTGGTGAACGGGGAAGTCAGCATCTCCAAGCTTCGCAATGTGGAGATTGAGGATCTGCTGGGCAGAGAGCCCGTGGACACGCAGATCGACAGTATCATGGATTATGTATCCGGTAAAACGGTGCTGGTGACCGGCGGCGGCGGTTCCATCGGAAGCGAGCTTTGCCGTCAGATTGCCAGACATGAGCCGAAACGGCTGATCATCTTTGATATTTATGAAAACAATGCTTATGATATCCAGCAGGAGCTGAAACGGGATTATCCGAAACTGGATCTGGTGGCGCTGATCGGTTCTGTGAGAAATACGCACCGGATCAACAACATCTTTGAACAGTACCGTCCGGATATCGTCTATCATGCGGCAGCTCACAAGCATGTGCCGTTGATGGAGGACAGTCCCAATGAGGCGATCAAGAACAATGTACTGGGCACCTGGAAGACGGCGCAGGCGGCGGACCGGTTTTGTGTATCCCGTTTTGTACTGATTTCGACGGACAAGGCAGTGAACCCCACCAATATCATGGGGGCTTCCAAGCGTCTCTGCGAGATGGTGATCCAGATGATGAACCATCAGTCGAAGACAGAGTTTGTGGCAGTGCGTTTCGGGAATGTGCTGGGGAGCAATGGAAGCGTGATTCCGCTTTTTAAAAAACAGATTGAGGAAGGCGGTCCGGTGACGGTGACGCATCCGGATATTATCCGGTATTTCATGACCATACCGGAAGCCGTATCGCTGGTCCTGCAGGCGGGCGCACAGGCAAAGGGCGGAGAGATCTTCGTTCTGGATATGGGAAAACCGGTGAAGATTCTGGATCTGGCGCTGAATCTGATTCGTCTTTCGGGCTATAAACCTTATGAAGATATTGACATTCAGTTTACCGGGCTTCGACCCGGGGAAAAACTGTACGAGGAACTGCTGATGAGCGAGGAAGGCCTTCAGAGTACGGAAAATGAGTTGATCCATATCGGGAAACCCATCGAATTTGACGAGGAACAGTTCCGTCATCAGCTGGAGGAACTGGATGAATGGTCCAGGCAGGACCGGCCGGATATCAGAGAAAAAGTGATGGAGATCGTTCCAACTTATCATATGGAAGAAAATAAAGTGGAAAAGAGGCATAAGTAATGGCACACATTTATCTGGCTTCCCCGCATATGAGTGCGGAAGGCTATGAGCAGGAGTACATCAGAGAGGCATTTGCTACCAACTGGATTGCGCCTCTGGGGAAAAATGTAAATGAGTTCGAGAAGGAACTGGCAGCCTATGTGGGAGCAAAGGACGCGGCTGCGCTGTCAGCGGGGACGGCGGCGATTCATCTTGCCCTGAAAGCGGCCGGAGTAAAGGAAGGGGATGTGGTCTTCTGCCAGGATCTGACCTTTTCGGCAACGGCCAATCCGATTATTTATGAAAAAGCAGTGCCGGTATTCATTGACAGTGACAAAGAGACCTGGAATATGTCCATAGATGCGCTGGAAAGGGCTTTTGAGAAGTATCCGAATGTGAAAGCAGTGATACCGGTGCATCTGTACGGCCTGCCTGCCGATATGGAGCGGATCATGGAGATCTGCCAAAGGCATGAAGTTCCGGTGATTGAGGATGCGGCGGAAAGTCTGGGGTCCTGTTATCACGGACAGCATACAGGAACCTTTGGCGACTATGGTGTATTTTCTTTTAATGGAAACAAGATCATCACGACCTCCGGCGGCGGCATGCTGGTCTGCAATCTGGAGGAAGAAAGGGCCAGGGAGCGGATCCGTAAAACGCGCTTCTGGGCGACGCAGGCCAGAGAGTCCGCCCGTCATTATGAACATAAGGAGATCGGCTATAACTATCGTATGAGCAACATTGTTGCGGGCATTGGCAGAGGACAGCTGAAAGTTCTGGAGCAGAGGGTGGAGCAGAAGCGGAATATTTTTGCATATTACAGGGAGCATCTGGGAGATCTGAAAGGGATTTCCTTCATGCCGCTACATGAACAGGAGCGGGCCAACTGCTGGCTCAGTGTGATCCAGATCGAGCCGGACGGTCCGGTGAGACCGCTGGATGTGATGATCGCTCTGGAAAAAGGGGACATCGAGAGCCGGCCGGTGTGGAAACCCATGCATCTGCAGCCGGTATTTTCCGGATGCGATTATGTGGACAATGGAAACGTGGGTTCTGAACTGTTTCGCCGCGGAGTCTGTCTGCCCAGTGATACGAAGCTGACAGAGGAGGAACTGGAGAGAATCTGCGGAATTATAAGAGGCCTGTGGAAATAGATGAGCTTTTATGCAAAGTATGGGAAAAGAATCTTTGATCTGTGTCTGACAGTTCCGGCGTTCATTATACTGAGTCCGGTTATGGGAATGACTGCGGTTCTGGTAGCTGTGAAGCTGGGCAGGCCGGTTCTGTTTACTCAGAAAAGGCCGGGTTACCATGAGCGGATTTTCCGGATGTATAAATTTCGATCCATGACGGATGAGAGAGATGAAGATGGGGAGCTGCTTCCGGATGAGGTACGGCTTACATCTTTTGGAAAGAAACTTCGCAGCAGCAGTCTGGACGAGCTGCCGGAACTTTTGAATATTCTGAAAGGAGATATGAGCCTGGTTGGTCCAAGACCACTGTTGGTGCAGTATCTCCCTCTGTACAATGCGCAACAGCGGAAAAGACATGAGGTGAAACCGGGAATTACAGGTCTTGCACAGATCAACGGACGGAACCGTATTACGTGGGAAGAAAAATTTTCATATGATGTGCAGTATGTGGAAAATATTTCATGGAAAGAAGATATCCGGATTCTGGCGGAGACGGTCCTTACTGTATTCAAAAGAGAAGGAATCAACAGTGAAAATTCCGCCACGATGGAGGATTTTACCGGAACGCCGGAGGAAGAGGCAAAGGGATGAAGACGCCATATTATCTTATTCATAAAGAAGTGCTGGATGAAGGGATGGAAAAACTGAAACAGGCAGCAGCAGATTACTGGCCGAATACCGTGATCGGATATTCTTTTAAGACAAATTCACTTCCCTGGGTGCTCCGGTATATGAAAGCGCAGGGATGTTATGCGGAAGTGGTCTCAGAAGACGAGTATGCGCTTGCAGAGTATATGGGATATGAGAATATCATATACAATGGTCCGGTAAAAGGCAGGGACAGCTTTGAGAGGGCCTGCAGAAAAGGACAGATTGTAAATATCGATGCGGACCGGGAGATTCGATGGCTTCAGGAGCTGTGTGCAGCACAGCCGGACAGAACGATCCGGGTTGGGATCCGTGTGAACTTTGATCTGGAAGGAATGTGTCCGGGCGAGGCTTCCGGTGGTGAAGAAGGAGGCCGGTTTGGATTTAATTATGAAAACGGGAGCTTCCAGAAGGCGCTGGAGAAACTGCAGGCGATTTCGGGAGTACAGACAGAGGGGATACATCTTCACTGCAGTTCCAAGACGAGAAGCCTTAAAATCTATGAAGCGATTGCACGGATGGCATGCCGGATCCAGACAGAATTCCGGACAGAATTCAAGTATATTGATGCAGGAGGCGGATATTTTGGCGGACTTGCCAATAAGCCGCAGTATGCGGACTACCTGCGGATAATGACAGCGGTACTTAAAGAAGCGTATGATCCGGACAGAACCACTCTGATTCTGGAGCCGGGAACGTCGCTGATCTGTCCTCCGGTCGAGTATGTAACGTCGGTTACGGATAGAAAAGAGACCAGCAGAAATTATTTTGTGACCACGGATGGAAGCAGGATTCATGTGGATCCGCTGATGACAAAGAAAAGTTATTTTTATCACATAGAGTCCAGGGGACAGGAAGGACAGAGGGACAGGCTGAAAAAGCAGGTAATCTGTGGATTTACCTGTATGGAGAATGACCGTCTGTTTGAACTGAAGGATGCCCCGGCGCTTGAGGAAGGCGACCGGATCATTTATGAGAAGGTGGGAGCCTATACCATGTGTCTGTCTCCGCTGTTCATCGGGTATTTTCCGGCAGTCTATGTGGAGGATCAGGGAAAGATTTTCTGTGTACGCCAAAAGTGGGGTGTGAACGAGTATGTGCAGAAGTCTGCTGAAGAGGCCGCTTTTCACATCTGAATACAAGGGGATGTGTATCGGCAGGGATATGAAAAATAACTGGCAGAGGAAAAAGAAGTATGAATATTCTGATATTGAGTTGTGGTACTCGAAATAAAATTGTACAATATATGAAACGGGAGCTTTCCGGACGGGGAAGAGTGATCGCTACGGATATGAGTCCCAATGCGCCCGCACTTTATGAGGCAGATGCTTTTTATCTGGTGCCCAAAATTACAGAACCGGGTTATATCGACCGGGTTCTGGAAATTTGCAGAAAGGAACAGATTCAGGGAGTTTTTTCCCTGATTGATCCGGAACTGTCCCTGCTGGCGGAACACGAACAGAGTTTTCGGCAGATCGGTACCACAGTCATTGGGTCTTCTTATGAATTATGTGAGCGGACCCTGGACAAATGGCAGATGTACCTGTGGCTGAAAGAGCACGGGTACGCCTGTGCCGGAAGTTATGTGGACAAAGAGGCGTTTTACAGGGATGTGGAGAAGGGGAAGATCAGCTATCCGGTGTTTGTAAAGCCGGTCAGGGGGAGTGCAAGCATTGCCATTACCCGGGCGGAGGATCGTGAAACCGTGGAGTTTTTGTTTTCCCATGGAGAGGGTCTGCTGATTCAGGAGTATTTAAGAGGACAGGAGATCGGAGCGGACTGTTATATCGATATGATCAGCGGGGAAACGGTCTCTGTATTTACAAAGAAAAAGCTGGTCATGCGTGCAGGGGAGACGGACAAAGGGATCTCATTTCAAGATCCGGTTCTTTTTGAGCTGATAGAACGCTTCGTAAAGGAAAGCGGATTCCGGGGACAGATTGATATCGATATTTTTGAATGCGGCGGGGTTTATTATATTTCGGAAGTGAATCCCCGCTTTGGCGGCGGTTATCCCCATGCATATGAAGCGGGAGTCAATCACATGAAATATATGGTTCGTAATCTGGAGGGAAAGTGCAATGTCCCTGAGCTGGGAGATTATGAAGAGGGGATTGTGATGATGAAATACAATGAGATCCGGATACGAAAAGAAGAGGCTTACGTTCGATGAAAAGACTGTGGATACTGAATCACCATTCAGGTCTGGAAGGTGACAGGCATTATGAACTGGCAAAGGAAATGGCGGCTGCCGGCATGGAAGTAGTCGTGTTCCTGTCTGCGTTTGACCATCAGACAGAGACCTGTATCTGTGAAAAAACGGTGACGATCCGAAAAGTACAAAAAGGGGTATCCTATGTATGGCTTCGGACAACGCCGGCTTATCATGGCAATGGGATTGCCCGCATTTTAAATATGATAAGCTATTATCAGCTTATGCGAAAATACGAGAAGACTTTTTATAAGAAATTCCAGGCGCCGGATGCAGTGATTGGTTCGTCGGTTCATCCGTTTGTATGGGAAAATGCCTGGCATATTGCGCAGAAAAACCGGATTCCCTTTATCTGCGAGATCAGAGATTTCTGGCCGCTGTCATTTACGGAGATCTATGGCTGGTCCAGATTTCATCCGGTCTGCCTTCTTTTTTCTCTGCTGGAGCGCAGAGCGTACCGCAGGGCAGATGCGATTGTGACCTCCATGGAATTTGGCTATCGGTATCTGGAACAGTTTCCGTATGTCAGAAAAGAACGGATATACTGGATCCCGAACGGCTATCATACAGCCAGAATCGATCAGGTTCTGCAGGATGCGGATGTAAGTCTCCCGGAAGAGCTGGAACATTATCTGCAGAAGAACTGGTGCGCAGTCTATACGGGAAGTTTTGTGGATTCTGAGAGACTTCCGGACATGCTGGATGCGGCCTCTTATATGCAGAAGCATGAGATGGGGGAAATAAAATTTGCGTTTATCGGTGACGGGCATCTCCGGCAGGAACTGGAAGCGAGAGTAGAACAGGAAAAGCTGAAAAACGTACGGATTTTCCCGCGGATTGAAAAAAGTCAGGTGGCAGTTGCTTTGTCAAAGGCAAAAGTCTGTATCGCTGCATTAAAAGACGACAGGGTGTTAAATGATCTTGGTTTAAGCCTTAACAAACTGAATGATTATCTGTATTCCGGAAATCCGACGGTATTTGCGTGCAATTCGGTCAATGTAGTCGGGGAATCAGGAGGCGGGATTGTAGTGCCATGCAGTGATCCGCAGGCCTATGCAGAAGCTTTGATGAAAATCTTCCATATGCCGGAAAGTCAGCGCCGTGAGATGGGAGAACGGGGAAAGAAAATGATTCGGGAAAAATATAATTATGCATTGCTTGCCGGAAAGTATATGCAGATTTTGACAGACTGTGCGGAAGGCACGTTGTTGAATAAGGAGAGACCATGAAGCAGATACTTTTGGACAAAATCGCAAAAAAGGAAATTGTCGTAGGTGTGATCGGTCTTGGCTATGTGGGTCTGCCGCTGGCGGTGGAGAAGGCCAAGGCAGGATTTCAGACCATCGGTTTTGATGAGCAGCCGGCCAAGGTGGAGATGGTGAATCAGGGACATAACTATATCGGCGATGTGGTGGACAAGGACCTGAAGAGGCTGGTGGACGAAGGGCTTCTGTCCGCGACCTCGGATTTTTCTTTTATCAAAGACGTGGATTTTATCGCGATCTGCGTGCCGACGCCGCTGGATATCCATCAGGAACCGGATCTGAGCTGTGTGAGAGACTCTACCGCCGAGATTGCAAAGTATCTGAAGAAAAATACGATGGTGGTACTGGAATCCACGACCTATCCGGGGACGACCGAAGAACTGGTGCGTCCGATCCTGGAGAAGGGTTCCGGACTTCGGTGCGGGGAAGATTTTTATCTTGGATTTTCGCCGGAACGTGTGGATCCGGGCAATCTGATCTACAAGACGAAAAATACGCCGAAGGTGGTCGGCGGCATCGGCAGGGATGCCACGGAAGTGATTGCTTCCATGTATCGTTCCGTGCTGGAAGGAGATGTGAAGGAGGTTTCTTCTCCGGCCATTGCGGAAATGGAGAAAATTCTGGAAAATACGTACCGGAATATCAATATCGGGCTGATCAACGAGCTGGCCATGCTCTGCAACGAGATGGGCATCAGCATCTGGGAAGTGATCGATGCGGCCAGCACAAAGCCCTACGGATTTCAGCCCTTCTATCCGGGGCCGGGGCTTGGCGGACACTGTATTCCTCTCGATCCTTATTACCTGTCCTGGAAGGCAAGAGAGTATGGATTCCACACGTCCATGATCGAGAGTTCCATGATGATCAACGACCGGATGCCGTCTTACTGTGTGGATCGGGCAGGAAAGATCCTGAACCGCTTTCAGAAGGCGCTGAACGGTTCCAGAGTGCTGGTGCTGGGCGTGGCGTACAAGCAGGATATCGACGATTATCGGGAGAGCCCGGCGCTGCGCGTGATCGAAGAACTGGAAAAGACGGGCGCCGAAGTGGTGTACTTTGATCCGTGGGTGCGCCAGTACCGCTATAAAGGAACTACACGAAACAGCGAACAGGAACTCACTCAGGAACTGCTGGAAAGCGCGGATCTGGTCATGGTCACTGCCGCTCATACCAATGTGAATTACGAATTTGTACAGCAGCATGCAGCTGCGGTGTTTGATACAAAGAATGTCATGAAGGCTCTGAAGAACAGAGAGAATATTGAGGTATTATAATGAGATATGCATTGATCGGCTGCGGCCGGATTGCGAAAAATCATGTGAAGGCTGTGAAGGAAAACGGTCTGGAGTTTGCGGCTGTCTGCGACCTGATTCCGGAGCAGATGGAAAAGCTGCTGGCAGAGAACGGACTTTCGGATGACGGTTCCATCCTGCGTTATACAGACTATCGGAAGATGATAGAGGAGGTACGGCCAAAGCTGGTCGGGATCGCCACCGAGAGCGGGACTCATGCCGAGATCGCACTGTTCTGTATCGATCAGGGCGTGAACTGCATCATCGAGAAACCCATTGCCATGAGTATGGCGGATGCGGATGAGATCGTCCGGCGCAGTGCAGAAACCGGGGTAAAGGTGTCCGCCTGCCACCAGAACCGGTTCAACCGGGCGGTACAGGAGACGAGAAAGGCGCTGGAAGCAGGCCGCTTCGGGAAACTGTCTCACGGTTCCGTCCATGTGCGCTGGAACCGGAACCAGGGATATTATGATCAGGCAGTCTGGAGAGGGAGATGGGCGTCGGATGGCGGCGCGCTTATGAATCAGTGCATTCACGGGATTGATCTGCTGCGCTGGATGTTTGGCGATGAGGTGGATGAGGTCTACGGTGTGACGCGTCAGCAGTTTCATCATTACCTGGAGGCGGAGGACATCGGCATGGCTGTTGTGAAATTCCGAAACGGCGCGGTGGCGACGATTGAAGGGACGACCAACGTATATCCGAAAAACCTGGAGGAGACGCTGTATCTGTTCGGTGAGAACGGAACGGTGAAACTTGGCGGAACTTCCACCAACAACATTGATGTATGGAATTTTGCGGACGAGACGCCGGATGACGATGACAAAAAAGGTCTGCAGGAAGCGACCAGCAATGTATACGGAAACGGACATGCCAGTCTGTACGCAGATGTGATCGAGGCCGTCCAGCAGGATCGTACGCCGTATGTGGACGCCCTGGCCGGACGGAATGCGCTGGAGATGGTGCTTGCCATCTATAAAAGTCAGAAGGACGGCGTTCCGGTGAAGCTGCCGCTTCAGAATTTTCAGAGCACGGATATGATGGGAGAATTTGATGTTTCGGATATGTGAACTTTGGGCCGGCGAACTGATCGGGGATGATTTTGTCCGGCAGGAACAGAAGGATTTTCAGATCTTCGGGGTATCAGACCCGGAAGCGCCGGAGGCGAATACCGTTATATTTGTAAAAGGAGATCTGGCAGAAAATTATACGGAAATAAAGAACAGCATCTTTATTACAGGACCGGACTGCCGGCTGTCGCTGGACAGTTCCTGCATACAGTTAAAAAGCGATATGCCGAAGAATCTGTACGGAGAAGTGCTGACCCGCATCTGTGAGAGTCTGCCGGCTGCGGAATATGAACTGTCAGGCGGGAGTTATATCAGCCGGGATGTGAAGCTTGGACGGGATGTGAAAATCGCGCCGTTCTGTGTGATCGGCAGGGATGTGGCGATCGGAGACCGGTGTGAGATTGGTTCGGGCACCGTCATAAAGGACCATGTCCGTATCGGAAATGATGTGCTGATTAAAGAGCACTGTGTGATCGGGGCGGAAGATGCGGATATCTACCGTCCGGAAAACGGAGCGTGCCGGACGCTGCCGCATCTGGCGGGCACCGTCATAGAAGACGGCTGTCTTCTTCTGGCCGGCGCCGTGCTGGCTGCAGGAGATACGAGGACGACGGTACTGGGCAGAGGCTCCATGATCGGTATGGCAGGCGATGTGGGGCATAACTGCAGAGTGGGCGAAGAGACGCTCATCAGCGGGAAGGCCAGCATCTCCGGGCACTGTCAGGTGGGAGTGCATACCTATGTGGCGCCCATGTCCGTAACAACGAACCGGATCCGCGTCGGAGACAGAGCGTATCTGGGCCTGGGGGCGGTAGCCATCAGGGATGTGCCGGAAGGAGAGAAGCAGTTCGGCAATCCGGCCCGGAAGGTACTGGAGATCAAAAAGCGATAAGGAAGGAACGGAAAGGAGACAGTCATGGTTCGGAATATTCTGGAATATCTGGAGACAAGCGCACGGTCCTGTCCGGAAAAGGCAGCTTTTGAGGATCTGGAAGACCGGTATACTTATGGAGAGGTACTGGAGCATGCACAAAGAATCGGCAGCGCTCTGCTTTCAAAGCTTCCTGAGAATATGCCGGTGCCGGTTCTGATGGAGAAGGAAGCCCGGACTCTGAATGTGTTTATGGGAGCAGTCTGCGCAGGCTGCTTTTATACATTGGTGGAACCGGAGCAGCCTACGGAGCGAATCGTTACGATCCTTCAGACGTTGGAAGCCAGACTGCTCGTGACCACGCAAAAGGTGGCAAAGCAGACGGATCTGTCCGGTTTTGACGGGGAAGTGCTTCTGGCAGAGGAGCTGCTGAAGCATGAAATCGACGAAGAGGGACTCGCTGCCCGACGAAAGAGGTTCTGCGACACGGATCCGCTGTATGCAATCTTTACATCGGGATCCACCGGTGTGCCAAAAGGCGTCGTGGTATGCCACCGTTCCGTCATTGACTTTACAGAATATTTTACGGAACTGTTTGGATTTGAGAGAGAGGATGTTATAGGAGGTCAGGCGCCCTTTGATTTCGATGTGTCGGTGAAGGATATTTATCCGGCGCTGAAGACAGGCGCCACGCTGGAAGTAATTCCAAGAAAATATTTCAGCATACCGAAGAAACTGCTGGATTTCCTGGATGACAGAAAGGTCACCAGTCTGACCTGGGCGGTTTCGGCGCTGTGCATCATCTCCATGCTGAAGGGATTCCGGTATAAAGTGCCGGGGAGTATTCGCCGGATCATGTTCAGCGGAGAAGTGATGCCGGTGAAACATCTGAACTACTGGAGGCATTATCTGCCGGACGCGCTTTATGTAAACCTGTATGGCCCTACAGAGATCACCTGCAACTGTTCGTATTATATCATAGACAGAAACCGGGAATTTGCGGAGGAGGAATCCATCCCCATCGGAGAGGCATTTCCCAATGAACGGGTTTTCCTGCTGGACGAATCCGACCGGCTGGTGGAAGAGCCGGGAAGACTGGGGGAGATCTGTGTGGCGGGAACCGCGCTGGCGCTCGGGTATTACCGGAATAAGGAAAAGACAGAGCAGGTATTTGTGCAGAATCCGCTGAACGACCGGTATCCGGAGCTGATCTACCGGACCGGGGATCTGGGACGGTATGACGGGCAGGGAGAATTGCATTATGTCACCCGGAAAGATTTTCAGATCAAGCATATGGGGCACCGGATCGAGCTGGGAGAGATCGAGACGGCTTTTCAGGCACTGGACGGAATCTCAAGGGTCTGCTGCATCTATGATGAGCCGGATACAAAGATCATCGGGTTTTATGTGGGCAGTCTGGAAGCAAAAGAAATCATCCGGCAGTTGACAGAAAAGCTTCCGCGGTTTATGATTCCCAATATATTCCGCAGAGTGGAGGCCATGCCGATTACAAAAAACGGAAAGATTGACCGGAAGGCGCTGATGAAGGAATATAAGGAGCGGTAGGAGGTACAGGATTCTGTGAATGAGAAGAGACTGGAAGAACTGGCGGTGTCTCTGGGGACACCTTCCTATGTGTTTGATACAGATATTTTAAAGAAACGGGCAGACTGGGCGGCAAAGCATCTTCGGCCGGCCGGACTGTGTTTTGCCATTAAGGCCAATCCCTTTCTGGTGGGAGCGCTGGAAGCGCATGTGGACCGGTATGAGGTGTGCTCGCCGGGAGAATTTCACATCTGTGTACAGAACGGACTTCCTGCGGACAAGATCGTCCTGTCGGGTGTGAACAAGGAGTATGAGGATGTCCTTTACGCCATGAAACATGGAGTTGTGCACTATACAGCGGAGTCCAAAAGCCAGTGTTATCTGGTGGAACGGTGCGCAGAGGAGCTTGGGAAACAGGTGGAGATCCTTCTGCGTGTGACGAGCGGCAATCAGTTCGGCATGAGTGAAGAGGACATAAAGGAGCTGATCCGGGAGAGAGAAAAGTTTCATGGACTCCAGATCATGGGACTTCAGTATTTTACCGGAACGCAGAAGAAGACGGTCAAAAAGATTGCCGGTGAGGTAACTTATATCGAAGATCTGATCCGGAAGCTGGAGAAAGAAGAAGGTTTTTCCACCCGCGTGCTGGAGTTCGGACCGGGGCTTGGAGTCCCGTATTTTACGAAGGACGATCCGGAGGAGGACAAAAGGCTTCTTCTGGAATTCGCGGAACTGTTCCGGGAAAAGAGACCCTATGAAGTGATCTTCGAGATGGGGCGGTTTCTGACGGCATCCTGCGGTTACTATATGACAAAGATCGTGGATCAGAAAAAAAATGACGCGGTTCATGTGTGCATCGTGGACGGCGGGATTCACCATGTCAATTATTATGGGCAGAATATGGCCATGAAGACGCCGATCCTCTCTTTTTTTCCGCAGCATTTGCAGGAACAGAAGGAAGAAGAATGGACGGTCTACGGTTCTTTGTGCACAGTGGCGGATATTCTTTTGAAAAAACTGAGTCTTCCGGATGCCAGAGTGGGCGATTATCTGGTGTTTCACAACATTGGCGCCTATTCTGTGACGGAAGGGATCTATCTGTTCTTAAGCCGCAGGATGCCGAAGATCTGGCTGTACAGCGAAGCGGAAGGCGCCCGCCTTCAAAGAGACGGGCTGGAGACGTGGAAGGTAAATACATGGAGCGGGAATAAGGAGGAGGTATCCGAATGGAAGCGTTGATGGAAGTACTGGCGGCATTAAAGCCGGAGATTGATTTTGAAAGGGAAAAAGAACTGATTGACGACGGACTTCTGGAATCTTTTGACGTGATTACGCTGATTGCAGAGATCGAGGAGCAGTTCGGAATTGAGATCCCGGCAGAGGAAATTGTGCCGGAAAATTTTAATTCGGCAGAAGGTATCTGGAAGCTGTGCGAGAAGATCAAAGGAGAAGAATAAGATGCAGTTTCGCGATCTGAAAAAGCAGTACGAAGTGCTGAAAGAGGAGATGGATGCGGCAATCAGCCAGGTGTTGTCGGAAAGCGGTTTTATCAGCGGCAGGCAGGTGACGGAGCTGGAGGAGACACTGGCCGGTTATGTGGGTGTGAAGCACTGCATCACCTGCGCCAATGGAACCGACGCCCTGACGCTGGCGCTTATGGCCTTTGGAATCAAAGAAGGAGATGCGGTCTTTGTACCGGATTTTACTTTTTTCTCCTCGGCGGAAACCGTGGCTTATGAAGGCGCCACGCCGGTGTTCACGGATATCCTAGAGGATACGTTCAATATGGATCCGGACAGCCTGGAGCGCGCAATCCAGGCGGTGCTGTCGGAAGGAAAACACAGACCCCGTGCGGTTGTTACTGTAGATTTGTTCGGCTTACCGGCAGATTATGACCGGATCCGTGCGATTGCGGACCGGTACGGCCTGTATATCCTGGAGGATGCGGCGCAGGGCTTTGGCGGAATGTATCACAAAAAGCGCGCGGGGAGCTTTGGGGACATTTCCACCACTTCCTTTTTTCCGGCAAAACCGCTGGGCTGCTATGGGGATGGGGGCGCAGTGTTCACAGACCACGACGGATGGGCAGAGCTTATCCGTTCCTTACGGGTTCACGGAAAGGGCAGCGATAAATATGACAATGTGAGGATCGGCATGAATTCCCGTCTGGATACGCTCCAGGCTGCCGTTTTGCAGGTCAAATTCCGCGCATTTACCGGTTATGAACTGGCAGATACCGACGCGCTGGCAGCAGAGTATGCAAAAGGACTGAAGGAGTTTGTGAAAATTCCGACCATTCCGGAGGGGCTTGGCTCCGGATGGGCACAGTACAGCATCCTGTTAAAGAACAGGGAAGAACGGGATGCCGTGCAGGCGTATCTGAAAGAGCATGGAGTTCCTTCCATGATCTACTATCAGCGGGGGATGCACCAGCAGACGGCATTCCGGGAGTGCCGCCTGTATGGGGAGACGTTTCCGGTGACGACAGATGTGTGCAGCAGAGTGCTGGCGCTGCCGCTGTCTCCGTATCTGACCAGGGAGGATCAGCAGAGGATCATCGGTCTGATCCGTGAAAAGACAGGAGCGGATGCATGAGAATCTTATTGATATCCTATGATGATTATAAATTTGACGGGCGGCTCAGAGAACTGATTCAAGTGGCGAAAGAACTGGGCGAGGTGACTTATATCACCCGGGCGTCCGATGGGGAGCAGCCCCGGGAAAAGGGGCATATTCTCTATCCGGACCGGGGATACAGCCGTTTTATTTTCTTTGTCTGCGTGCAGGTGAAGAAGCTGGGCAGGCAGGATCTGATCTTTATTGACAACCGGAAGGGGATTCTGCCAGGGTATCTTGCCAGAAAACTGTCCGGTGCGGATTACGTGGTGCAGGACTGCCGGGAACTGTATGACATGAAGAGTGCCGCAGGAATTCCGGGCAGGATCGGCTGCATCATTGAGCAGATCTTTACAAAACGTTCCGATGTGGTCATTGCCGCCAATGCTTATCGGGCCAGGATCATGACCAAAATGTTCCGGCTGAAGCGGGAACCTCTGAACTATGAGAACATTCGCCGGCTGGAATATGCTTCCGATGAGAAACGGCAGCAGGTGGAAGCGGAATGCCGGACATTTTTTGAGGAACCAAAATTCCGGATTGTATCTACAGCAGGATGCGATATGTCCCGGACGACGGGGAAGATGCTGGAGGCCATGAAAGGGCTTGGCGAAGACTACGAACTTCTTCTGATCGGAGAAAGCGAAGAAGAGGACGAACAGATTGTCCGGGGAACGATCCGAAGGCTTGGTCTTACCAACGTGAAGATTCTGCCCAGAATGGATCAGGATCATCTGAAATATTTTATACAGAACAGTCAGGCCGGTATGGTTGCTTATCATCAGAGGGATCTGAACAACCGGTACTGTGCCAGCGGCAAGATCTTTGAATTTCTGTTCGAGGGAAAACCGGTGGTGACATCCACCAATCCGCCGCTGAAAGATTTCTGTGAGAAATACAGAGCGGGACAGGCATCGGATGATTATGAACAGGCGGTCCGTGAGCTGGCGGGACGCTATGAGCAGTGGCAGAATCATGTGGAGCGGCTGATCAGCCGCATTCATGTGGAACAGAATAATAAAAAGCTGGCGGATCAGATCCGCAGTCTGTTAGAGGAACGAAAACGATGAAAAAAGTCATGCTTGTATTTGGAACCCGACCAGAGGCCATCAAGATGTGCCCGCTGGTCAATGAACTGAAACGAAGGAGCGGAATCCGTACGCTGGTTTGTGTAACCGGTCAGCACCGGCAGATGCTGGATCAGGTGCTGGAGGCGTTTGCGGTTGTGCCGGACTATGATCTGTCCATTATGAAGGAGCGGCAGACGCTGTTCGATGTGACGACGAATATCCTGAACCGGATTCGGGAGGTGCTGGAGTCAGAGCATCCGGACGTGGTGCTGGTCCATGGAGATACTTCTACCACCTTTGTGACGGCACTGGCATGCTTCTATCTGCAGATTCCGGTAGGACATGTGGAGGCCGGGCTTCGTACCTACAATATTTATTCTCCTTATCCGGAAGAATTTAACCGCCAGGCGGTGAGCATTATTTCTTCCTGGCATTTTGCACCAACGGAACTGTCAAAACAGAACCTTCTGAAGGAAGGAAAAGCAGAGGATACGATCTATGTGACCGGAAATACGGCGATCGATGCGCTGAAGACGACCGTCAGGAAGGATTATACCCATCCGGAGCTTACATGGGCAGCGGGAAGCCGTCTGATTCTGATCACGGCTCATCGGAGAGAGAATCTGGGAGAGCCGATGAAACATATGTTCCGTGCCATCCGCCGGGTATGCGACGAGCATCCGGATATCAAAGCCATCTATCCGATCCATATGAATCCGGCAGTCCGTGAGACTGCGGATGCGATTCTGGGAGGGGATGAGCGGATCCGGATTATCGAGCCGCTGGATGTGCTGGACTTCCATAATTTTCTGGCGAGGAGTTATCTGGTCCTCACGGACAGCGGAGGAATTCAGGAAGAGGCGCCGTCCCTTGGGAAGCCGGTGCTGGTCATGCGGGATACGACCGAGCGTCCGGAGGGGATTCGCGCGGGGACGCTGAAGCTGACCGGTACGGATGAGGAAGTCATCTATGAGAATTTCCGGCTGCTTCTGGAAGAACCGGCGGAATATGAGAAGATGAGTACGGCAAGCAATCCCTATGGAGACGGGTTCGCCAGCAGAAGGATTGCGGATATACTGGAAGGAAAAGCATGAATCTGTATCTGATCGCGTTGTTTCTGCTGGCGGCCGGAAGTCTGGCAGAGCGGAAATATCCGGAATATGAAAAAAGGCTGTACCAATTCTGCTGGCTTGTGCTGACGGCTCTTCTGTGCCTGCGGTTCGGTCAGGGCACGGATTATGTGACCTATCATGCCATCTATGATACCATACCGGCGACGGTGGACCTGCAGCATGGATACATCTGCGGCTATTATCCGGAGATCGGATGGCGGCTGGTTTCGGCGGCATTTAAGCTGCTGCACATTCCGTTCCAGGGCTTTGCCTTTGTGCTGGGGCTGGCGGATATGGCCCTTCTTCACCGTTTTCTGGAGAAATATGTACCCTGGAAGGTGGCGGGACTGTTTCTGGCTTACCCGGTGCTCTATGTCGTCTACATGGTATCGGGACTTCGCCAGGGGCTTGCCATCTGCATTTTTCTTGGTATTGCACTGCCTTATTATCTGGAGAAAAAATGGATTCCGTATACGGCGGCGGTCATTCTGGCCATGTCTTTTCATAAGGCAGGATGCGCATGGTTTCTGCTGGTCATAGCCGCATATGTTCCGATGAAAGTTCTGTTTTTTCTTACGGGACTGTCCGCTGCAGGCGGACTTGTGCTGCAGATTCGGATGGTTCAGGAACTGGTTCTTCGCCTGATTCCGCTTTATCATATGGAACAGTTTCTGCGGGGAGGAAGTCCGAGCTTTTTTGCCGTGGGCGAGCGGCTGGTTACTTTTGGAGTGCTTGCAGTTCTGTACTGCCGAAAATATCGGGCGGAAGATAAAGCGGATCCCGAAGTTGAAGCGGTTATGAAAGCCTGTACATGCGGTCTGTGCATCTATATGTTCCTGTTTGGAAATGCATACTATGCCAGCCGTTTTGCGGTGATTTTCAAGGTTCTGGAGATCATGCCGGCAGTCCGCCTGATGGAAGGCAGGGACAGAACCGCCAGAATGGCGGCGGTTTTTTTTCTGTCTTTGACGCTGCTTATGGGAGTGAAGAATCTGAATGCAGCGGTAAGAGAAGGCGGATACAGCAGACTTGGAGTCCATGTGCTGACTTACCCATATATTTCCCTGTTCCGCCCTGAGCGGATCAACGATTATTTTGACTATGAAGAAAAGCGGAAAGAAATATATGGATATAATATAGAGGATCAGATCCTCTGGATTGTGGAAGAGTAGAGAGGACGGGTGGAACATGCGTCTGGAAATATTATTGACAGCAGCATTTTTTTTCGGCGGCTCCTGCCTGACCGGATATGCCCTGCGGCGTCTGCTTCGGCTGGGACAGGAGGGCTTCCTTTTTTCAATTGTGGCCGGAGTGATGTGCTGGTGGGCGCTTATGGAAATGATTCTGGTTCCCATGACCATGGCACTGGCTTCTTTTACCGGTTTTGTGACGGTCTATACGATTCTGGTGCTGGGATGTGTGTTTGCCGGCTGCTTTTGCCGGAAAGAGATTCTTGCAGACGCAAAGCAGGCGGCAGGGGCAGCCAGAGAGTATATAACACCGGGGCATGCGGCGGCATTTGGGCTGATCCTCTGGCAGCTTTATTTTATCCATCACCACATGTATCTGGAATGGGATGACACGTATTATGTCAACCTTGCAAATGAAGCGGTTCAGTCGGATCTGATTTACTGGATCTATCCGGAGACCGGAGCCATTGCAGATTTTGACAAACGGTATGTACTTTCACTTTGGCCGATTTTTTATGCATGGCTGTCAAAGCTTACGGGGATCCTGCCTACGATTATGGCTCATACGGTTCTTCCATGGCTCATAATTCCGCTTGCCGGGATGGTATATGAACTGATCGGACGGCGTCTCTTTCCGAAAGACAGGCAGCTTCAGGGAATGTTTCTTGCCATGGCGGTGCTGCTGCACCTGTTTATGAGCGGGGAACATATAGCAGGGATCACGTTTTTGAGTCTGACACCCTGGGTGGGAAAAGGCGTGCTGGCAGGGATCCTCATTCCTTCCCTGTTTTACTGGATTCTGCGAACGGCAGAATCAGAGGAGAGAGGACTGTGGATTCTGCTTGGCATTACCTGTCTGGGCGGCTGTCTTCTGTCTTCCATGGGGATCCTGCTGTCGCCGCTGTTCGTGGGAGTTACAGCAGGTCTGGCCGGCATCCGGAAAAAGAGCCCGCAGTATCTGCTGAAAGGGGCATTGTCCTGTCTGCCCTGTGTGCTTCTGGGAATTTATTATATTTATCTGACCCATTAGAGAGGAATACGATGCAGGAGTTTTTTGACATTGCAAAAACAGATTTTATGGATACTTTTGAAGGCGCCTGGCTGTTTCCGCTGCTGGTGACTGCGGCGCTCTGGATTCTGTGGCAGGAAAAGGATCTGACAAGGAAGCTTCTGCTGGGCGCGCTTCCGCTGATTTTTCTTGTACTGTACTGGTGTCCGCTGACCGGTATTCTGTTTATGAAGATTCTGGGCGAAAATGTGTACTGGAGGATTCTCTGGCTGCTTCTTCTGGCGGTTACGATTCCCTATGGGGGATGCCTTCTGCTGAAAAAACGGACAGGGCTCCAAAGGCTGGGAGTGTTTCTTCTGTGTCTGGCCGGGATCGTACTGTGCGGGGAGAATGTTCTCTCGGAAGAATCGTTTGAACCGTCCACCAATGTATATAAGCTTCCGCAGTATGTGATTGAGGTAGGGGAACTGCTCCCGGGCCATATTCACGCCATGATGTCGAACCGGCTGATGCCGTATATACGAATGTATGATCCGACGATCACCCTGGCATTCGGAAGAAACGCTCTGGCGTATAACGGAATTGAGGAAACGACATCTCATGAACAGCTTCTGTATCTGGAAGCACAGAAGGAAGAGATGGATCTGGATGTCCTGATTCCTCTGGCAGAAGAAATGGACATTACTTTTTTTGTTTTTTCCAATAACAGAACCTACATCGGGAAATGGGAGGATTATGGATACGAACCGTACGGAAGTACAGATGAGTTTGATATCTTTGCAAAAAAGGGATACGAAAATACAGGAGAGAAGGCAGAATGAAAGACAGATTTTTAACAGGCTGGAGATATGGGTTGTTTCCTGGAATCATGTGCATAATTTGTGCGGTAAGTCTGTTCTGGTGTGCAAAAAAATCCGATATGTTCATGGATGAGACGGTCACATATGGCCTTGCAAACTCCTGCTATGCACCGTTTATCAGCGATGTGACAGAAGATAAAACGCTGGTTCATGTGCTGCTTACGCAGGATGATTTTAAAGAGTATCTTACGGCAGGGGAAGAAGATGCCTTTGCCTTTGATTCGGTCTACTACAATCAGACGCAGGATACACAGCCCCCGCTGTATTATATGCTTCTTCATTTTTTGTGCTCGCTTTTTGCGGGACAGTATTCCAAATGGATCGGTCTGTCTTTGAATCTGGTGCTTTACGTCTTTACCTGTCTTATGGTTTATCAGGTCGGAAAGCTGATTCTGCGCAGCAGCCGAACAGCGGCACTGGCTGTTCTGGTCTATGGACTCAGTTATGGAGGCCTGTCTACTGTTCTGATGATCCGGATGTATATTCTGCTGACGTTTCTCAGCGTGCTGTTTGGATGGCTGGTGCTGAGAATGTATCAGGATCAGATACAGAAGTTTTCTTATCCGGCGGTGACGCTGGTGTTGTTTCTGGGATTGTTTACGCAGTACTTTTTCGTGTTTTTTGCTTTTTTTCTCAGTGCGGTCTACTGTCTGCGCGAGATGAAAAGAGGGCGCTGGAAACAGTTCCTGCTCTATGCATGCTTCGCGTTTGCAGGGATTGCGGTGTTTTATATTTCCTATCCATGTGTGACGGACCAGCTTTTTGCAGACAGGCTGGTGTCAGGAAAGACGGCTGTTGACAATATGATGGATTTTGCAGGGATGAGACTGAGCATCTATTCCTTTGTCATGCAGACGGCGGCCAGCTATAAAACGGGGCTGGTTCTGCTTCTGGCAGCGCTTGCCGGAGGGCTTGTCAACTATAAAAAGATCCTCTCGAATTATGGAGCTGATTTTGAAATCAGGGATTCTTCTGCGCTTGCAATGACAGCTGCAGTTGCGTGCACCGTGGTGCTGACTGCGGTTGCCGCTCCGGTGACAGCGCTTCGGTATGTCTATAATGTACTTCCGTTTGTTGCAGTTGGCATTCTGTATCTGGCAGAGACGGTCTGGAGAGACTGGGAACGTCATGCGCTGCCGGTTGCGGCGGTATGTATGGTATTCTGTACAGTACGGAGTCTTTGGACAGAACCTCAGTATGTGGAAAATATTCCAAAGGAGAATTATGAGATCATGAGTACATATACAGAACTGCCCTGCATCTATCTGGGAGATGATACAAATGCTGCCATGACGCAGGATATGCTGCAGCTGATTGAATTTCCGGAAGTCTTTGCGACAGATGATTTTCTTTGCAGGGAGACGCAGGAGTACCTGAATACGAAAAATACAGATCGGGGGATTGTTTTGTATATTGATGTGTCAGACTGGGGAAGCGGATATGATTCGCAGGAAGTTCTGCACAGGATAGAAGAAAATATGAAATGCAGCTCTGCGCTGCTGTGCAGTTATGGTTTTACAGAAACCTATTTGCTTGAATATTAAAAGACACCGTCTCCTGCAGATCAGGCATACAGGAGACGGTGTTTCTTTATTTACAGAACAGCCGAAGCTTCAGTGCAACAACCAGACTGTCTTTTACGGTTTTTAAGATGCGCATTTTGCTGGCGCCCACCTTGTTGTCATAATATAAGGTGAATGGCACCTCTGCAAACCGGCAGCCGGATTTGTGGAGTTTATACAGAAGCTCCATCATACAGGAAAAGGACTGCATGGTGATCAGGTCCTTTTGATATTTTCTGTATGCGTCATTCAGGGCGGAATATGTATAGAGCCGATAGCCGCAGGTATAGTCCTTCACGTCCGGAACATGAAGCATGGCCGAATAATACAGTTTGGCGCCGTCGCTTAGAGCAAGCCGGTTGGACGGAACCCCGTGGATCTTTGCTCCGGGCTGATAACGGGAGGCAATCACACAGTCGGCGCCCTCCTTCTGCCGCAGAATCATACGGTGGACGAAGGAAGGTTTGTGCGTATTATCTCCGTCCATAAAACACATCAGATTTCCGGAAGCTCCTTTATGAAGAAAATCCCGGACAGCAGTGAACAGAGCGCCTCCCAGATTCTGGTTTACTCTGTGGGCAATCACACGCACCTCGGGATGCACCTTCTCCATGGAACGGATGATTTCAAGCGTATTATCTGTACTTTTATCATCGACAGGGATGATTTTCAGATCATATCCCTCTTCCTGAAGTGCATCTTTTTCCCTGAGCCAGGCTTCGATCAATGACTGGATATTGCCTGCCTCATTATAACACGGCAGATAGACATATAATATACTCATATTAAGGATCTCCTTTTGTTCAGCCAAAGATACAGATATTTTCTCATAAAATACATGAGGAAGAACGGCAGTACGACCGAGACGCCTTTGCTCAGAAGAAAGGCAAAATGCTTCGGACAGTATGGGATGGACAGCTCATAGGCAGTGACGATGAGACCGTCTGCCAGCAGCATTCCGACAGCGGATGTGGAAAGATAGACGGCAAAGGCGCTGATGTCGTGCCTGGTATCAAAAACGGTTTTTACAGAAAGTACATAGCTCAGTAAGAATCCGGTTATGATACCCATAGTATTGGCAACGGCAAGATCCACTCCCGCCATATGAAAAGCAATCCATACAACGATCACATCCAGGATCGTTGACAGAATGGAATAGAACAGATACTGCAGTATCCTCTGGAACCGCTGAAAAAGTTTTATCATAAGTACTTTCATAGCTCCTCCGTTAAATAAATATTAAAATCTTCTCAAGTCTACATCAAAAATCGGGTGAAAGCAACAGTTTCATATGAATTTTGAACAAAAAAAGACAATCATAATGACAAAAAGAAAAAATTAAGGTAGAATAAAAAGAGTTTTCAGGAAAGGAATCAACAGAAAAATGGAAAGAATAAAAGGCTTGAAACCATTTGTGAAAATATATGGGATTCTGATTGCGGTATTTTTTCTGTCCATGGCGCTGGTCTACTGCATCCCGGCTTCCTGGCTCCAGGACAATATAGACAGGTCTCTGGAGGTGATGGAGACAGAGGGAGAGCGGCCCATGTATGCCTTCTACCGGCACAGCGCCATTGTGGACAACCATACGGATATGCTGATGTATGAAAGCCTGATACAGAACCGGGATTATTATAATGCCATTCAGGCGTCCGTCAGTATCAATCAGTATCCCAGGTACTGGCACGGCTATCAGGTACTGCTTCGGCCTCTTACGATCGTATTCCAGGTGCAGGAACTGCGTTATCTGGGCATGATTCTGTTCTATCTGCTCTTTTTCTGGAGTGCCTGGCTGATTGCGCAGAAGACCTGCTTTGCCAATGCCCTGCTGTATGTGCTGACCATTGCCAGCGGATACCTGGTAGCAGTAACCACATGCTTTCAGTATCTGACAACGTTCTATGTATTATTTGGCGCTCTGATTTTTCTGATGCTGAAATATCATGTGTCTGAAGCATGGAACCTGCCTCTTTACTTTTTCGTGACTGGCATGGTGGAAAATTTCTTTGATTTTCTGACTTATCCGGTCATTACGCTGGGAATTCCGCTGATTCTGCTTTTGTGGATGCGGGTGAGAGAGGGACAGACAGATTTTTGGAAAAATTTTGTTTTTATGTTCCTGAATTCTTTTGCATGGGGGCTGGGGTATGCACTGACCTGGATTGCAAAATGGGGGATCACGGTAGTGGTTCTTGGGGTGCGGTATTTCTGGAGAACCATGAGCGTGGTTCAGTATCGTCTGCAGGGCAGCGAAGAGGAACCGCTTGACCGGATCGGGACAATACGGAGAAATCTGAAAGCATGGATGAATGTGCAGGATGGAGGAGTTATCACATGGAGCAAGGTGGTCCTGGTGCTTCTGGTGGTCGTACTGCTTCTGGCTGTATGGAAGAAACTGAAGGACTGGAAAACAATCGCAGCATATCTGCCGATTCTGTTTGTGGCATCTTATCCGTATATCTGGTATCTGGTAATGTCCAATCATTCACAGATTCACTACTGGTATACGTATCGTGCACAGCTGGTGACATTATTCGGCGTGCTCATGTTTATTCGAAGTATGCTGAGAGAAAATTCCATGGAGACAGCGGAGAAGGGAAGATCCGGCTTCTGGAAATAAAACAGACGTCTGCAGTCTTGACTACTGCAGACGTTTTTGTCGGACAAAATCAATGATTTTCTGACCGCCCACGGACTTGACCAGCTGTTTGGCATAAAAGATGCATTCCCGCAAAAACCACGACATGGTTGGATGAAATACATGAAGCTCTTTCTGCATCCGATGCTGTTCTCTGTGAGCCGTCAGTTTGTTTCTGTCAGAATATCCGTCGATCTCGTAGACTGAGACAGGAACCGGGCGGTAATCAAATGCTTTTTCCTTCAGATACATGGAAAGGAAAAAGTGATGATCGGCACATATTTTATAGCTGGTGTCATAAGGCTGTTCCAGTAAAAGCGAACGCCTGATCAATGCAGACTGATGGCAGAATGCCATTTCGCGGATAATATTTTTTAAGGGCAGGGCGGGGTAGAGCTTCTCTTTGTTCTGATAGACGCACAAGGTATCTCCGTAGATCACGGAACCGCTGGAAGGTTCGGAGAAGATCTGCTCCAGTATGCGCGGACCGGCCAGCAGATCCCCGGCATTCAGAAAAAGAAGCCAGGTACCTTTTGCAGCCCGGGTTCCCTTGTTCATGGCATCATAGATTCCCTGATCCGGTTCAGAGATATACCGGAAAGAAATCTGCCTCCGGGCAAACTGTCCGGATGCCTGTTTTAAAAGAGACAGGGTATCATCCGTGGACCCTCCGTCTATGATCAGATATTCAAAGCATGTGAAGGACTGCGGAAGGACGCTTTCAAGCGTTTTCGGAAGAACATGTCCGGCATTGTAACAGACTGTGATGATGGATAATATGGGTGTATGCATGATTTTACTCCGTGACTGAAATACTGTCCTTATTATAATTCCCCTGCCCGGACAAGTAAAGGAAAAAAGAATTTTTTACGGGCATGATGACAAGCGCATGAAAATAAAGTAAAATAAAGAAACTATATTTTAGATGCAGGAATGAGAAAATGAGGGATAAAAAAAGAGATGCCGCATATGCTGCAGGATGCACGGTGATTTATATGATTGTATTATGGATGACGGTCCCGTTTGTCTATGGGATTATTGACGACCGGTCCATGATGGAGATCGTGTCCGGACAGTATCTGGGAACTCCGGATGCACACACGATATTTTCCGGGTACTGGTATTCGCTGTTTCTGACATTTTTATACCGGCTTCTGCCCGGTGCGGACTGGTATGCGATTGTCTATCTGCTTCTGCAGGGCATATGCATGTGCCTGATTCTGTACCGTTTCATCCATCGGCAGACAGCGCTTATGAGAAAGTGGATGGCGGTACTGGGTATTCTGATATTTCTGGTGTCAGGGGCACAGGCGCTGACGCAGCTTACCTTTACAACCACGGCGGCAGTTCTTGGCGTTACGGTAATCTTCTGGTATATGACAGCAGGAAGGATTGAGAAGAAAGATGTTCTGATACTGATCTTTTTATGTTTTCTGACGCAGCAGATCCGTGCAGATATCTTTTATATGATTCTTCCGGTGTGCACGGTGCTGTGGATGTTTGGGACATTTCAAAACAGGGGAGATGTGCTCTGGCACAGGCTGATACCGGTTGGCGTGGCCGGTGTGCTTATTCTGGGATATATGGGAAATGTCACTGGTTATGGGAGTGCGGAATGGAGAGCGTACAGGCAGTATGATCAGAACCGTACCAAAGTATACGATTTTCCGGCATATACGCTGCCGGTTTATGAAGGTGCAGAAGAATTTTATGCCGGTATCGGGATTGAAAAGAAAAGCAGGGCGAGGACTCTGATGAATTATAATTATACGGCAGATGACAGGATCACTCCGCAGTTTTTTCAGGAGTATGTGGAAGCGCATGATCAGGCATTTCCACCCAAAGAGACCGTGATCGGACAGATGAAAAAGAGTGTGAAAGAATATCTGCAGGGCGTGCTGTCCGGGAAATTTCACAGGCAGCATGTACTGGCGCTGATTCTGTATGGCCTGCTTGCAGTCCGGGGACTCTGCAGGAAAGAGAAAGGAGATTTTTTCAGAATTCTGTGTATCGTCGGTGTGCAGACGCTCCTGTGGTGCTGTCTGCTGTATGCAGGGCGGACTCCGGAACGGGTCATATACAGCATGAACCTGATGCAGACGGCTACTGCACTGCTGCTTACCGGGGAAGTTCTGCAAAAGCTCCGGATATCAGAACGGACCTGTATGGCAGGAACGGCGCTCATGTGTCTGCTGCTGTGTATACCGGCGGCATCGCAGCTTAAGCAGCTCAGGCAGCAGAATCAGGAGATGTATCACCGGAATGAAGATGTTGAAGCGCTGAAAGAATACTGTATGGAGCATCCGGAAAATTTTTATTTCAATGATGTGACTTCCATGGCTTTTACCACATATAATGTTCATCTGTGGAGGGAAGATCCATACGACATGAACTATATGTCTCTTGGAGACTGGATGAGTTTCAGCCCTGTCTGGCAGGAGAAACTGAGACAGAACGGGATTGACAGTGTAAAAGAAGCACTGTATGAAAGCGAAAATGGATATCTGATCTGCAGTTTTGACAAGGGACTGGAATACCTGATATCCTTATATGATAACGTAATATGCACAGAAACAGACAAAATTCCCGGATTTCAGATTTACAGGCTGCAATCCTTGTAAAAGAAGACAGAAAGTGTTAGAATACTGAAAGATTATAGATAATGAGGAAATGAGCGCCATGGATAAATTCGATCAGTTCAAAAGGCTCCTGCGTCTTGGAATCGCCGGTTTTGAAATCCTAATTGAGACTGTTTTCTTTGCCGGCATCTGGTTTTGCATCTATAATGACATGCTGGAACGGCCGTTTGAGAACAAGGGCAATCTGATGATGATCGGGTTTTATGTGCTTTATCTGGCGGTTTTTATCTGTATGTACGGCGGGATGAAATACGCATATTACCGAAAAGGACAGCTGATCCTGTCTCAGATGCTGGGGACGCTGATCTCCAATGCGGTGATCTATATACAGATCATCATGGTATTTCGGAGATTCCCGTTTCCCATTATGTGGCCCATGTTTGCCATCAGTGCGGCGGATATTCTGGTCATCTTTCTGCTGAATCAGATTTCAGAACCGGTATTCCGGAGGCTGTTTCCGCCCAGAAGGCTTTTGCTGATCTGCGATCTGAACAATAAGGAGAATCTGCTCCACAAGATTTCCGGCAGAAAGGATCTGTATGAAGTAACCCGTTGCGTCTCCGCAGGAGAGCCGCTGTACCGGTTAAAGCAGGAACTTAAGGACTGCGACGCGATGATGCTGTATGGGATCGAGGAACAGAAACGCAATATACTGATCAAATACTGTTATGAGCGTTCCATCCGTATCTATGTGGCGCCGGAGATTACGGACATTCTGCTTCGGGGAGCGGATAAGCTGCATTCCTTTGACACGCCCTTTCTGCTGCTTCGGAATTATGGCCTGTCGTTTGAGCAGAGGGTGATCAAACGCATCATGGACGTTCTGATTTCCGGAATTCTGCTGCTTATTGCTTCGCCGGTCATGCTGCTGACCGCTCTGGCGATCCGGATGGAGGACCATGGCCCTGCCCTTTTTAAGCAGGAGCGCGTGACGATAAACGGCAAAAAGTTTTTCATCTATAAATTCCGCAGCATGATCGTGGATGCGGAAAAGAACGGAGCACAGTTCTCCAGTAAAAATGACAGCCGTATTACGAAAGTCGGAGGGCTGATCCGGGCGACCAGGCTGGACGAGCTGCCGCAGCTTTTGAATATTCTGAAGGGTGACATGAGTATCGTGGGGCCGAGGCCGGAACGGCAGCAGTATATTGAAGAATTCTGCCGGGAAACGCCGGAATTTATCTATCGCCTGAAAGTCAAGGCAGGACTTACCGGGTATGCACAGATCTACGGGAAATATAATACGACTCCGCTGGACAAGCTGAAGCTGGATCTGATGTACATCGAGACCTATTCCGTGATTATGGATGTCCGGCTGATGTTTCTGACCCTGAAGATCATGTTTACAAAAGAAAGTACAGAAGGCGTGGAGGATGGACAGAACCATGCATAGATTTTGGATATTGAATCATTATGCGACAACCCCGAAGACAGGACCGATGCTCAGACATTTCTGCTTTGCACAGTGCCTGCAGGAAAAAGGAATAGAGACTACGGTTTTTGCGGCCAATGAGCTGCACCAGACCGGAGATACAGTGGATACACATGGGAAGCCTTATATTCGTATGGAGGAGGAAGGGGTTCCCTTTGTCTTTGTCAGGACAAGAAAATATCAGGGAAACGGGATCTCCCGGGTGAAAAATATGCTGTCCTTTTTCACAGGCCTTCTTCGCATGGCGGGAGGCTATGCGAAAAAATATGGAAAACCGGATGTGATCATGGGGTCCAGCGCGCATCCGCTGACCAGTATTGCCGGAATCCTTGTGGCGAAAAGATTTCATGTACCTGCCATTGTGGAGGTGCGGGATCTCTGGCCGGAAGCGATCTTTTCCTTTGGAAAAGTAAAGATGGACAGTCTGATCGGAAAACTGTTAAGTGCGGGAGAGAGATGGATGTATGTCCATGCGGATGCGGTCGTGTTTACGAAGGAAGGCGACGTGGACCACATTAAGGAGATGGGATGGGACACGGAACACGGCGGAAAGATCAGCCTGGACAAGTGCTATTATGTCAATAACGGCGTAAAGCTGAAGGATTATTATGAAAGTATTGAAAAAGATATCCTCCTGGATGAAGATCTGCAGTCAGACAGTTTTAAAGTGACCTATACAGGCACCATACGTCCGGTCAACAATGTGGGGAATCTGCTGGATGCAGCAAAGATTCTGAAGGATCATAAGGACATCCGGTTTCTGATCTTCGGCGGCGGAAGTCAGCTGGAGGAGATGCAGAAACGGGTGGCGCAGGAAAAGCTTACGAACGTCGTGCTGAAAGGTTTTGTGGAAAAGAGGTATATCCCATATATTCTGAGTCGTTCTTCGGTCAATATCCTGAATTATTCACAGGCTCAGTATAACTGGTCCAGAGGGAACAGCTCCAACAAACTGTTTGAATATATGGCCAGCGGGAAACCGGTGATCTCCACTGTGAAAATGGGATATTGCATACTGGACCGGTATCAGTGCGGATACTCTCTGGAAGAATGTACGCCTGAGGCGCTGGCAAAAGAGATTCTGCGGATTTACAATCTGCCGGAGGAGACCTATGCCCGGATGGCAGAAAACGCAAAGGAAGGCGCAAAGGATTTTGATTTCTCCGTATTGACAGAGAGATTATATCAGGTGATCAGAAGTGTGGAAAAAAATTGAAAATTATTACTGGACGTTGAAATATCTGAAAAAAAGTCAGTTGTTTTATCTGATGAAAAACCGGCTGGAACGGGGAAAGAAAGCAGTGACAGAAGCACAGGCGCCGCAGACCAGACCGTTATCTTTGTGGATGCAGGGACTGGATGAGGCCCCGGAATACCTGAGACGGTTTCGGGTGGAGGAGATTCTGAAAGGCAAAGTGACGCTGCTTTATGAGAGCGGAAGAGCTGAGGGAGAGAACTGGGAGCATGGAGACCGGTCTCATCTGTGGAATTTTAATCTTCATTATCTGGAATATCTGGTTTCGCTGGCGGCGGCATACCGCCGGGAAGGGGATTTGGCATATTATGAGTGTTTCCGGAAGTTCTGCATGAGATGGATACAGGACAACCGGGAAGGAACCGGCGACGGGTGGCATCCTTATACGATTTCTCTGAGGCTGACGAATCTGTGGATCTGTGTGGACGGATTTGGCGAAATCCTTCAGAAAGATACGGAGTTCCTGCAAAAGCTGAATAACAGCATGTATGCACAGTACCGTCATCTGCAGAAACGTATGGAACGGCATCTGCTTGGCAACCATTATTTTGAAAATCTGAAAGCAGTACTTCTGGGGGCGTTGTATTTTCAGGAACCGAAAATATATCAGAGAATGAAAAGAAGATTTGCAGAAGAGATCAAAGAGCAGATTCTGCCGGACGGAGTGCATTATGAAAGAAGCATGATGTACCATAAGATCATCCTGGAGGATCTGATGCGGGTGGAAAAAGCGCTGGGAAATCGGAACAGATCCATGCACAGATCGGATAAAACCGTGCATCTTCCCGAATTGCTCAAGGTTATGCAGAGGATGGCTGACGCAGCATATTCTCTGGAAGAGAGAATGGGGCATACGCCTTTGTTCAACGACGCAGGAGATAATGTGGCGAGACCTCTTGCCGGTATTCTGGAAGCGCTGGAGGAAGAATTTCATATTCGGCCCGAGTATCGGCAGGCATTCCCGGATGCAGGATATTATACGCTTCAGAATGCGAATCTGAAGCTTGTGTTTGATGCAGGAGAGATTGCACCTGCGTATATGCCCGGGCATGCGCACTGCGACGGACTTGGCTTTGAGCTTTCCTGGAAGGGACGGCCTGTTTTTGTCAATTCCGGAACTGGGCAGTATCAGGGACCTCTTCGTACGCATTTCCGAAGTACGGCGGCGCATAATACGGTTGTTCTTGATGGAGAAGAACAGTCTGCATGCTGGGGAGAACACAGGGTCGGGAAAAGAATGTCGGTGGTGTCTGCTGCATACAGAGAACATTGGGTAAAAGGCAGCCTTGTAACCTGTACCGGAAAGCAGCAGGCCAGAAGACTGGAGCTGAAAGAGAATATCGTGGTGATCCGTGACCGGGTCAGTGGGCATGCAGCAGGATATCTGCATCTGGCTCCGGGATATGAATATGTGTGTCAGGAAGAGGGGATTCTGGTAGAGGACAGGACAGGGAAAAAGATCTGCCGGATTTCTGTCATGCCGGAAGATACGGTTAAGGTTTACAGAGAGGGCTCTATCTGCTCGTATGCGCCGGATTTTGGGAAAACGGAGCAGATCCAGGTTATGGAAATCCTGTGGAATATCTGTAAAAAGAATCATAAAATACAGATACAGTTTGAACAGGAGAAGGAAGAATAAGGAAAAGTGCCCCGGGAGATGAAAGATATCAGAAGACGTACAGATGGAGGATGGCAGAGATGATTAATGTAGTAGGACTTGGTTATATCGGGCTTCCAACCGCACTGATGTTCGCGGCGCATGGAGTGGAAGTGGTTGGGACAGACTATAACAGAACACTGGTAGACACACTGAATGCAGGAAAGACCACTTTTGAGGAAGAGGGGCTGGACGAGCTGTTTCAGAAGGCCGTGTCGCAGGGAATCCGGTTTTCTCATGAATATCAGAGTACAGGGCTCTATATTGTGGCAGTTCCCACTCCCTATGACAAGACAAGCAAAAAGGTGGATGCAGGCTTTGTGGAAAAAGCAGTGGAGAATGTGCTGGAGGTATGTCCCAAAGGAGCGGTCATTGTCGTGGAGTCCACCGTATCTCCCGGAACCATTGATAAGCATGTCCGGCCGGTGATTGAGGCAAAAGGCTTTGTGACAGGGAAAGACATTCATCTGGCACATGCGCCGGAACGTATCATTCCCGGCAACATGGTCTATGAACTGAAGCATAATTCCCGCACCATCGGCGCTGACAGCCGTGCGATTGGGGAAAGGATCAAGGAATTATACGGTTCCTTCTGCGAAGGGGAGATCGTAGTGACCGATATCCGCACGGCAGAGATGACCAAGGTGGTGGAAAATACCTTCCGTGACATTAACATTGCCTTTGCCAACGAACTGGCAAAGATCTGCCGTTTTGACAATATGGATGTCTATGAGATCATCCGGATCGCCAACAAACACCCGCGTGTGAACATTCTGACGCCCGGACCGGGCGTGGGCGGCCACTGCATCTCTGTGGATCCGTGGTTTCTGGTGGGCGACTATCCGGGACTTGCCAATATTATCCTGTCCGCCCGCAAGATCAATGATTCCATGCCGGATTTTGTGCTGGAGCGGATCCATGAGATCATGCAGGAAAATCATATGACCGACGTGGGCAGAGTCGGACTCTACGGATTGACTTATAAGGAAAATGTAGATGATATGAGAGAGAGTCCGACTCTGCAGATGCTGAAGAGCATGGAGCGGCATCTGTGCGGCGGACAGATCAAAGTATATGATCCCTATGTGGTTCAGAACGTGGTTGCCAATCAGTACCATGATCTGGATGCTTTTCTTCAGGATGTGGATATGGTGGTGCTTCTGGTAGGGCATGACGAGATCAGGGCGCAGATGGAGAAGCTGAAAGGAAAGGTCATACTGGATACCAGGCATATCTGTTTCCTTGACGGGACGTATCGGCTGTAGAGAACGTGAGGCAGCTTTGACAGATAAAGGAGATGATACAGTTATGAAACAGTTGTTTTTAAATGTAAAGGATGGCAGTACAAAGCTGATTGACCAGCCCATACCGATCATAAAGGAAAATATGGCGCTTGTGGAGAGCCTGTATACGATTGTCAGCGCCGGAACGGAGCGGGGACTTGCTTCTTTCGGCGGAAAAAATCTGGTCCAGAAAGCCATTGAGCGGCCGGACCAGGTAAAAAAGGTGCTGGAAAAGCTGTCCACGGACGGCATTGTAACGACGATGGAGAGTGCGTTCAACAAGCTGGCGGAACCCATGCCCATGGGTTATTCCGGTGTGGGACGCGTCATATCCTGCGGAAAAGGTGTGACAGAAGTACAGGCGGGAGATCTGGTCGCCATGGTGGGGACTGCCTATCACTGCGAGATCAACCGGGTCAGCCGCACCATGCTGACAAAGGTTCCGGAAGAACTGACCGATTACCGTCAGGCGGCGTTCTGCGCTCTGGGCGGAATCGCCCTGGAGGGGATCCACCAGGCGGAGGTGGTTCCGGGCGAGACGGTGGCAGTCATCGGCATGGGGCTTGTGGGGCATATCGTCTGCCGGATTCTGGATGCCTATGGCTGTGATGTGATCGGTTATGACGTGGTTGACAAGACACTGCCGGGCACAAGGCTGAAGGCATTTATCCATTCCAATGACGACCATGCGGCGGATATGAGCCGGGCGCTGACCCGCGGGCGCGGCGTGGACAAGGTAATCATTACGGCGGCAACAGACAGCAATGCGCCCATGGATCTGGCGGCGGCGATTGCGAGAGACCGGGGCATCATCTGTATGATCGGCGTGACCCGGATGAATATTGACAGACGTCCGTATTACGAACGGGAGCTTTCCTTCCGGATCGCCCGTTCCTATGGCGCGGGACGGTATGATACCACCTATGAGGAGATGGGGATCGACTATCCCATCGGTTATGTACGGTTCACAGAAGGCCGCAACATTGAGGAATTTGTCCGTCTGCTGACGCAGAAACGGGTGGAGGTATCGGACCTGATTACCCATGAAATTCCGTTTGAACAGGCGGCAAAAGCCTATGAAATGATCACAAAAAACCCGAATCAGGAACGTTATATCGGCGTGCTTCTGAAATACGGAGAAAACGAAGAAAAATGGAAAAACACGGTTAAAAATACAAAATACGTAAGGAAGACGTCGGGTGAGAAAATCCGTCTGGGACTGATCGGAGCCGGAAATTTTGTACGCAGTACCATGCTGCCGGTCATGAAGGAGACCGGAAAATATGAATTCCGCGGCCTTGCCACGACCGGAGGCGTGGGAGGCGCGCAGGCAAATGACGGGACGCCGTTTGCCTATACGACCAATAACTATAAAAGGCTGCTGGCGGATCCGGAGATCGATCTGATTGCAGTATCCACAAGACATAACAGCCATGCCAGATTTGTGACAGAGGCCTTGAATGCGGGAAAGAGCGTCTACTGCGAGAAACCTCTCTGCCTGACGCTGGAAGAGCTGGAGCAGATCAAAACGGCTTATGAAGCTTCCGGCGGAGAACTGTTCTGCGGTCTGAACCGGAGACATGCGCCGCTGATCCGGCAGATCAAAAAGGAACTGAAGACAGACCAGATCCCTGCAGTATATGATTTTATTGCAAACGCAGGCTGCATTCCCAAAGAGCACTGGGTTCATGACGAGGCGGCAGGGGGCGGAAGGATCCTTGGCGAGGCCTGCCATTTTGTGGATCTGATTCAGTATCTGGACGGCAGCAGACTGCGCTCTTTGCAGATTACAGCGGCAGAGAATGAGGCTTATCCAATGAACGACAATGTCCTGATTACCTTACGGTTTGCTTCAGGCGCCATTGGAAATATTGTCTATTCGTCCATGGGATCGAAGAAATATCCCAAGGAGCAGCTGCGGGTGCTTTCCAATGGCTCTGTATATGAGATGGACAATTTCATCCGTCTGAAAAAATACGGCAGCAGCAAAGCGGTAAAAGAAAAGCTGGAGCAGGACAAGGGGATTAAGGCAGAATATGAATATATGTTCCAGGTGATGAAGGGAAAGCTGGCCAATGAGACGATCCAGGATGCATTTCTCGGACAGGAGATGCTGATCCGCGCCATGCAGAAAGTGAAGGAAGCATGAGGATCCTGGTGTATGATGTGGCGGCGGACAGCGGAGGAGCGGCAACAGTCCTGAAAAGTTTTTATGAGGAATTCCGTCAGGATACAGAAAATGAGTACGTATTCGTACTGAGCGTTTTTGAACTGCAGGAGACGAATCACATCCGGGTGCTGAATTTCCCATGGATCAAGAAAAGTCCGCTGCACCGGCTGTATTTTGATCAGATTCGGGCGCACCGGCTGGTGAAGAAATACAGGATCGATCAGGTGCTTTCTCTTCAGAATATTGAACTGCCCCATGCAGGCGTGCCGCAGGTGGTATATGAACACAATGCGCTGCCGTTTGCAGAATATCGGTTCAGACCATGGGAAGGTTTTCGGCCGTGGTTTACCCGGCAGGTGCTTGGGCGCATGATGAAAAGATCGATTAGCCGTGCAGAGAAGGTCCTGGTGCAGACAAACTGGATGAAGCAGGAGATTGTCCGGCAGTGCAGGATTCCCTCAGAAAAAGTGGAAGTGAAATTTCCGCCGGTGGAACTGCCAAAGCCGCAGAACTGTCATCCGAATCCGGAGAAAACGATGTTCTTTTACCCTGCGAATGCTTCTGCCTATAAAAATCATCGGACTTTCCTGAAAGCCTGTGAGCTTCTCAAAGATCAGGGCTGTGGAAATTACGAAGTGGTCTGGACGGTGACAGGCAGGGAAAACAGGGGAATCCGGGCAATTCGAAAAGAGGCAGAAGAGAGAAACCTGCCGATTGTTTTTCGGGGACCGATGCCAAAAGAAAAACTTTTTGAGATGTATGCTTCGTCGGTGCTGGTGTTCCCGTCCTGTATTGAGACCATAGGGCTGCCCCTTCTGGAAGCAAAGGCCGTCGGGACCTGGATCCTGGCAGCAGACTGTCTGTATGCCCGGGATGGCATGGGAGATTATGAAAAAGCGGAGTTTTTTGAACCGTTTGATGCAGGCAGACTATGCAGCTTAATGAAAAGGCGGATTGTTAAAGAAGGATGATCGATACGCAGAGAGGTTAAAATGATGGGAACAAATGAGAAACGGATGGTAAGAATTCTGCAGGCGGCTGTGCTTCTGCTGTCTGTACCGATGATTGTAATTGCGTTTTACAGTCATCCGAGTGTGGATGATTATGGATATGGATCCAGCGTACATTTATGGATTCAGGAACATGGATACCATGTGTTTGGAATTATAAAATGTGCGGCAGAATTTGCATATGAGTACTATTTTAAATGGGCATCCAGCTATCTGGACTCCTTCACCGGGGCGTTGATGCCGGATAATTTTGGCTGTTACTGGATATCAGCGCTTATAATATATTTTCTTCTGACAGGGGGGATGCTTTATTTGTTCCAGAGCATGGCTGCTTCTCTGGGCGGAAAAGAATATCGATGGATCGGGACCGTCTGTGCCCTGACCGGAATTGTTGCAGTGACACAGAACTGGCCCTCATCTGCAGAGGCATTATACTGGTTTGACGGAGCTCAGTGCTATATGGGATATCATGCGGTCAGCCTGTGGATGTGCAGCGTGCTTGTCATGTATATGTTCTGCGGGGATAAAAAAAGAAGTATCCGGCTTCTTGTCGTTTCCTGCGTGCTGGCTTTTCTCGCAGGAGGCGGGAATAATGTAACCTCATTTATGGATGTACTGATCTGCTGTTTCTTTCTTGGCTGCGCAGTGCTGATCAAAAAGAAGCGGGGGATTGTGTTTCCGCTGATCGTCAGTATTACAGGATTTCTTCTGGAACTTCTGGCTCCTGGAACGGCGGTCAGAGGCGGCGGGGATTACGGTGCAGTCATTCCTGCGATCATAAAGTGCTTTCGATGGACACTGCGGCAGTATATACTGGACTGGATGAATCTGGGAATCGGACTGATGCTGCTGTTTCTTACACCGTTTTTAGTCAGGCTTATGAAAAGGACAGCAGAGAAATATTCTTTTCGATTTCCGTATCCGGTGCTGATTCTGGCAGGAGGGTTCTGCTTTTTGTCGGCCATGTCGAGTCCGCCGTTCTATATTTTGGGAGAAAGCGGACCGCTGCGGCTTCGTAATCTGATCTATGTTAATTTTGTGATTCTGTCAACAGGAGTGTATGCATATTTTCTGGGATGGCTGATCACAAATAAGATGAGAGAGGAACAGGTTACATATATTGCAGGGCTTTATGATGGAATATCACAGAAATATACAGCTGCATTTACCCTGGTTATGCTTATCTGGCTGTGTGCCGGAAATAGTCAGTCATATGGCTCAAGTCTGGAAGCGGCAAAAGAATTACTGAATGGAAGCGCTGCACAGTATCATGCGGAGATTCAGAAGCGATATGAGCTGTATGAGAATCCGGAAATAGAAGTGGTTGTTGTAGAACCCTTAAGCGTGAAACCTGAAGTGATATTTTTTGATGATATTACAGATGATCCGGAAAACTGGAAAAATATAAGTACGGCAAAGTATTTTGACAAAAAATCCGTAAGACTGAGCACTTATGATCCGGAAATTGATTACGAATAGAAGAAACTGCGGCATATAAATTAAAATATTAAGAGCGTATGTTGTAAATCCATGTGAAACGGTTACGATAGAAGAGGAATAAAAACAGGGAGAAATACTTGATGAAGAAAGATGTAAAAATCGCATATCTGGTTATCGCATATATGGACCCGGAGCAGCTGCAGCGTCTGGCAGCACGTCTGAGCAAAACGGCAGATGTTTTTGTGCATATTAATGGAAATGTGGATCTGGCTCCTTTCCAGTGTGCACTTTCAGAGGTGTGCGGACAGGGAAGAGTTTTTTTGTCTAAAAAGCGATATCGGATCGTGTGGGGCGGATATTCGATTCTGGAAGCAACTTTTGCCATGATGGAACAGGCGTTTCAACAGGATACCTATGATCGTTTTGTGCTGCTGACAGGTCTTGATTATCCGATTCGATCCGATGAAGAGATCAGAGCATTTTTCCTTTCCAATGCGCACACAGAATATATTCATGCAGATGTTGTGAGCGGAGAGCAGTACGGACATCTGTACTATCATGCCTCCAGAGATCACCGGATTCTTCATAAATGTTTCCAGCTGTATGAAAAGATCCTGAGAAAATCCGGCAGAAAAGGAAAAAAAGATTATGTAGTCTACAAAGGAAAAAAATATCCGCTTTACGGAATTGCTCCCAAGTGGGCGTTGTCGGGAGAGTGCGCTTCCTATTTACTCCGGTTTTATAAACATAACCGAACATTTAATCGATATTTTCAGCTTATGCACGCGCCGGATGATTTTTATGTGGCAACGGTACTCTTTAACTCAAAGTTCCGGGATTCGATTGAGAGTGAGAACGACATATTTAAGATCATATGGCTGCCGGATGACAAAGGCGCCAGGATTCTGAATCAGGAGGACTATCAGGAATTGAAAGACGGCAGTCACCTGTATGCCAAAAAATTTCAGAGCGGATATTCCGAAGCGCTGATTCGGATTCTGGATGGACAGAATGCGGAAGAAAGATATGGGGGAAAATGATGAAAGTGGTGATTCCCAGTGCAAAGGTGGTACCTGAAGAACTTCAGAGTCTCGGTAAGCTTCCGGCGATCATTTATCCGGTGGGGCAGGGAATCGTGCTTGATTACCTGCTGGAACAATACGAAGGAGATGCAAAATCCATCAGGATTATCTGTTTTGAGATGGCAGATGAGGTGGAACAGAGACTTTCCGCATACCGGTCGGCCAAAATCGGTCTGGACAGGCTGACACGGCTTGGAGATCTTGGGAATACGGTCTATGCCGGTCTGGAGGATACCCATACGCCGGTGATTATTAATTTTGCAGATACCATTGTTATGGATACTTTTCCAGAAGATGCCAGGGACGGCTTTTTCTATTCCGAGGACCATCCATCAGATGTATGGACTTATTTTGACTGTGAGGACGGCAGGATCACATCCATACGTGATAAGCAGACCGGTCTGGATAAAAAAAGCATACAAAAGCTTTTTGTCGGCGTATTTCGATTATCGGACGAGGCGGATTTCAGAAAATGTCTCTGGAGGGCGATGCAGGATCCGAAAGGAGGGATGAACAGCTTTTACCGTGCCCTGATGCTCTACAGCCGCATTCATCCTATGAAAGCAGTATGCACAAGGAACTGGTTCGATATCGGCCATGTGGATAAATACTATAATTCTACGCTTGAAGTAAAAGCCAGGGAATTTAATCACATCACCATTGATAAGGACAGGGGGATTCTGCGTAAACGCAGTGATGATAAAGAAAAATTTATCGGGGAGATACTCTGGTATCTGAAGCTGCCGGCAGATATTGAATATGTAAGACCCAGGATCTTTTCCTGTTCGACCTGTTACGAAGACCTGTATATTGCGATGGAGTATTATGCTTACCACACCGTACATGAGATGTTTTTGTATGGGGATTTGACCTATCATCAGTGGATGGATATTTTCCGTCGAATCCGGTTCATTTATAATGATTTTAAGCGATACAGCATACAGGATGACAAGATACAGGAGTCATTAAAGGAGGTGTATCTGAATAAGACATTGAAACGGCTGGAAGCACTCAGATGCCAGAAGAGCTTTTCTGCATTTTTTAACAGATCAATAAAGGTGAACGGGAAAACATATATGTCTCTGGATCAGATCTGCAGGCTGCTGGAATCGGAGATTCCGCGAAGGCTGTACGATGTGGAGGTGTTTCATATTATTCATGGAGATCTGTGTTTTTCCAATATCATGGTGGACAGCAATCTGTCCTTTATCAAGGTGATTGATCCAAGGGGAAAGTTTGGAGCATATGATATCTATGGCGATCAGAGGTATGAGCTGGCCAAGCTTTTTCACAGTGTGGATGGAAAGTATGACTTTATTATCAAAGATCTGTTTCGCATAGAGACGGACGGGGAAAATGCAGTCATTGATTTTCAGATTCTGGACAGAAGCCGGGAATATAAGCTGTATGAACTGTTTTTGGATGTGTTTTCGGAAGAAATAGGTGACGACAGGGAAAAAATAGAGTTGATAGAGGCACTGTTGTTCCTGAGCATGATCCCACTGCATGGAGAGAGTGCGGAACACCAGTATGCCATGCTGGCAACAGGGCTTGAGATTCTGGACAGGATACTGGAAATTAAGGAACCGGAATAACAGGGAGGAAAAATAATGTATAAAGAGTACTCATTTGTATTTGACATTGATGGGACGATCTGCCCGATTAAGAAAAAAGAAGAGAGATATGAAGATCTGATTCCTTACAGGAATGTGCTGGAGAAGATTCGTTACTATAAAGAAAACGGAGCGCGCATCATTCTTTTTACTTCGAGAAATATGAATACGTATGGTGGAAATATTGGCCTGATCAATAAAAATACCGCAAAGATTCTGCTAGAGTGGCTGGATAAATGGGATATCCCCTATGATGAGATTGTCTATGGAAAGCCGTGGCCGGGGCATAAGGGATTTTATGTGGACGACCGTACCATACGGCCGGATGAATTTCTGAATCATACAGTAGATGAACTGGATCAGATCTGTAAGGACTCTAAAAACAGTTCCAGGTAGAGGGAGAAGAACATGAATATCATCATCACAATGGCGGGGCTGGGCAGCAGATTCCGCAAGGCAGGGTATGAGATGCCGAAGTACATGATAAAAGCCAGAGGAAAGACATTGTTTGAGTGGTCCATGGACAGTCTTCTGGGATATCACAGGCATGTGTCCAAATATGTTTTTGTCGTCCGCAGGGAAGACGGGGCGGCGGATTTTATCCGGGAACAGAGCCGCAGGTATGGAATACAGCAGGTGGAAGTGGTTGAGATTGACCACATGACAGACGGTCAGGCGACCACCTGTATGCTGGCGATTCCCTTCTGCAATCCAGAGGAATCCGTCCTGATCTACAACATTGATACCTATGTGGAACCGTATGAGATGAAATATGAGGATCTCGCGGGAGACGGGCATATTCCCTGCTTCCATGCAAAAGGAGACCACTGGAGTTTTGCCAGACTTGACGCAGAAGGAAGGGTGACAGAGGTACGGGAGAAGGTGCGCATATCAGATAACTGTACATTGGGGGCTTATTATTTTTCTTCGGCAGAACTGTATCAGAGAATGTATGAGGAATATTATGCAGATGACAGCCGTATGGAAAAGAATGAAAAATATATTGCGCCGTTATATAATTATATGATAGAAAAAGGGCGTTCGGTTACCATCAGCCTGGTGGATGAAAGAAAGGTCCATGTACTTGGAACGCCCGAGGAACTGCAGGAATTTCTGGAAGGGGAAGCAGACTGATGTAACCGACAGAAAAAAGAAATTGAAATACCAAAGAAAATAGTATATAGTATCTCTATGAAATTTATACTGTAGATATTTATGAAAAGGATGGTTGAAAGATGGCATTATTAAAAGAATGGCAGAAAATTGCATATGATGAGTCCAGGGACAGAGGAACGATTCAGCGGTTCTGGGCGAATTATTTTAATCTGGAAAAGGGCGTGTATGAAAAGCTTCTGGCGGATCCGGATACAGAGGTAAAGGGTACCGTAAAAGAACTGGCAGAGAAGTATGAGCTGAGTATCATGGAGATGACCGGTTTTCTGGATGGCATCAATGACAGCCTTGTAACGCCGAACCCGATTGAAGAGATGGAGGAAGATACGGTCGTCAGCCTGAAGTTTGATAAAGAGAAACTGTATAAGAATATGGTGGATGCAAAAGCGGACTGGCTGTATGAACTGCCCCAGTGGGAGAATATTTTTGATGAGGCAACCAGAAAGGAACTGTATCTGGAGCAGAAGAAGTCCGGGACGATCGTAAAAGGACCGAAGATCGGAAGAAATGATCCCTGTCCGTGCGGCAGCGGAAAAAAATATAAGCAGTGCTGCGGGAAAAAGAAATAATAAGATCAGAGTCTGCCCGGGAATTTCTGTTGCTTTCCGAAATTCCCGGGCAGTTTTTCACCCAATCAGACACTCCTTTCCCCTGAAGGCAAATCCATATTTTCGGATTTGCTCTGGTGAAAAGCCTTCTGCGGTCAGTTCTGCTTCATACTGCTTTTTTTCAATCTGTGCATGGGCATTTGCAAGTGTATCCTCAAGTGTTTCTTCATCTTCATCAGGGTCAAGTACCTTGAATTCGAAAATAAACGCTTTTTCTGTCCGATCCAAAGGTGTGATCATCACATCATAACGTCCATATCCGCTTTCACGGTTTGAACGGACTTTGTACTTCTCTGAAAGCTCAACCACCATACCAAGTACAAAACCATGGTAAAAACGTTCCGGCTCAGCCTGGCCAGACGGTTTCCTGCCGCTGTCGAAGGAACTGAATGTGTTGAGGGCAACCTTATTCATAAATGTGTTCATTTTCCTGACATTGTCATTCAACAGCGAATGAATAAACTCATTATAATAAATCCCGGTATTCCCTTCAAACCATCCTTTTACCATGTTCTCAAACATGCACTGCACTTCCATGTTTGTCAGTGACAGTGTATATACTTTTTTCCTGAATTCACCAACAGATTCCACGTTCATCACTCTCAGGTAACCGGTTGCAAGCAGCAGACTCCAGACGGCGCGATGACTGTCATGCAGCTGATGGAATATAATCTGTTCATCGATCTCTACACGCAGAGGTATCCCGTTCAGTAAATCTTCCATTGCACTTTTGACGATGGAGCTGCCTTTCTGTATCAGCGAATTTACAAGCCCGTTTCCGCTTGTATTAGACCAGTAGGCGTCGTATTTCCCATTTTTTCACATCCTGCTTTTCCTTTCCCAGTCCTGCACGATCAAGCGCATCAAAAACTTCTTCTTCCGTAAAACCAAAAGATGTCATATATTTATCAGAAGTTGTAGTAACTACTTCGAGGTTGTTTAAATCTGAAAAAATGCTTTCTTTGGAAATTCTTGTAATTCCGGTAATCAGTCCTCTGCAAAGGTGAGCATTTGTTTTGAATGTGGAATTAAAAAGACTTCTGAAAAAATCCACGGCTTCATCCCAGTACCCGGACAGCCATGCTTCCTGCATCGGGGTGTCATATTCGTCGAGAAGAATGATTACGTCCTTTCCGTATTGACGTTTCATAAAACCGGCCATGGAATTGATTGCGTCGGCAGCGATTTCCTCACCCATTCCCGGTTTTATTTTTTTATAGTATTCCTTCTCGTTTTCGTTCAGCAGATTTCCGGCAGCAAGACAGTCATTACTGTTGTACAAATCCGCAATAACTTTTGTGATCTTATACACCATATCTGCATATTTTGTTGCTTTAATATTGGCAAAACTTAAAAATATCACAGGAAATGTTCCCTGAAGTTCTCTGTAGCTGCTGCTTCCTGCGGCTGATCCGGCTTCCCATATAGAAAGTCCTTCAAACAAATCACTTCTTCCGGCATATTTATTTGAGAAAAAACATTCAACGGTACTCATGTTGAGCGTTTTGCCAAATCTGCGCGGACGCGTAATCAGCGTGACTTTGTCCGCATACTCCCACCATTCCCTGATAAAATATGTTTTATCGATATAAAATATATGTTCGGTTCTTACCTCTTCGAAGTTTTGATAACCAAGAGCTGCTTTATTTTCATTCACGCGATATCGTCCTTTCTTTAAGAAAATTCATTGATCGATCAGGAGCGCAAATAACATTATTCCACTGGGGCTCCCGGCATAGTGATTCTGTCTTTTGTCTGTATTCTAACATGATATTTTTTGATCTGCAAGATTCATACCGTGGCTGCTGAAACAGGACAAACGCATGAATGAACAATTTGTTAATAATGACATTTAGGAGCCGTTTTTCGGAACTCCAATATTGATTTATGAAGAAAATTATCATAAAATCATTGTAAAAATACCTATAATTTCAAAAATGTTCAAAGTTTATTCATTCATGCGTTTGTCGTGGCTGCTGAAAGTAATATGATTGACATAAGGAACATGAAATGATATAATATCAGCTAATTGAACAGGATAATACAGAGACAGGAAGAGTAGGATATCAGAATCATTCAGAGAGAGAACTGCTGCGGTGTGATGTTTTTATGAGGAAGATATCTGAAGACCACCCTGGAGTGGCTTTCATACAGCCCGGCCGACACCGTTATCGTCCAAATGAGTGGTGCATGCAATGAGGGTGGAACCGCGGTACTTTGTATATCGTCCCTGAACAGTTTCTGGCTGTTCAGGGCTTTTATATTTTGGAAGAAGGAGGAAATTATATGAAAATCGTATTAAAAGACGGATCTGTAAAGGAATATGCAGAAAGCAGGACGGTGATTGATATTGCGGGCGATATCAGTGAGGGACTGGCGCGTGCAGCGTGTGCAGGTGAAGTAGACGGAGAGGTGGTCGATCTCAGGACGGTTGTTGACAGGGACTGTAACCTGAATATCCTGACGGCAAGAGAGGAAGCCGGACTCCGGGTGGTGCGCCATACCTGTTCCCATGTACTGGCGGAAGCAGTGAAAAATCTGTTTCCGGATGCGAAGCTGACGATTGGTCCGGCGATTGACACGGGATATTATTATGACTTTGATGCGACTCCGTTTTCCAGAGAGGATCTGGACAGGATCGAGAGGGAAATGAAGAAGATCATCAAAAAAGGTGCGAAGCTTGAAAAGTTTACGCTTCCAAGAGAAGAAGCGATCCGGTTTATGGAGGAAAAGAAAGAGCCTTATAAAGTGGAACTGATCCGGGAACTTCCGGAAGATGCGGAGATCTCTTTCTACCGTCAGGGAGAGTTCGTGGACCTGTGCGCGGGACCGCATCTGATGAGTACCAAAGGAATCCGGGCATTCAAGCTTACCTCTTCTTCTGGTGCATACTGGAGAGGGGATTCGGACAGGGCAATGCTTCAGAGAATCTACGGCAGTGCGTTTGCGACGAAGGAAGAACTGGAAGCGTATCTGCAGCATCTGGAGGACATTAAGAAGCGGGATCACAATAAGCTGGGTCGTGAGATGGAGCTGTTCACAACGGTTGACGTGATCGGACAGGGACTTCCGCTTCTGATGCCGAAGGGGGCAAAGATGATTCAGACCCTGCAGAGATGGATCGAAGATGAAGAGGATAATAACTGGGGGTACATTCGTACAAAAACACCTTTGATGGCGAAAAGCGATTTGTATAAAATATCCGGTCACTGGGATCACTATAAGGAGGGAATGTTTGTACTGGGGGATGAGAAAGAGGATAAGGAAGTATTTGCCCTGCGTCCCATGACCTGCCCGTTTCAGTATTATGTCTATAAGGCGAGTCAGAAATCCTACAGGGATCTTCCTTTGCGCTATGGCGAGACTTCTACATTGTTCCGGAATGAGGATTCCGGCGAGATGCATGGACTGACCCGGGTCCGTCAGTTTACGATTTCAGAGGGACACCTGATTGTCCGCCCGGACCAGATGGTAGAGGAGTTCAAAGGCTGTATGGCTCTGGCGAAAAAATGCCTGACGACGCTTGGCGTAGAGGAAGACGTGACCTATCATCTGTCCAAATGGGATCCGGAGAACCGGGAGAAATATATCGGAGAACCGGAAGTGTGGAATGAGACAGAACAGCACATCCGTGAGATCCTGACAGAACTGGAGATCCCGTTTGTGGAGGATGTGGGAGAAGCGGCATTCTATGGCCCCAAGGTGGATATCAATACGAAAAATGTATACGGCAAAGAAGATACCATGATCACGATTCAGTGGGATGCGCTTCTGGCAGAACAGTTCGATATGTATTACATTGATCAGAACGGCGAGAAGGTCCGTCCGTATATTATCCACCGGACGTCGATCGGATGTTATGAGCGGACGCTGGCATGGCTGATCGAAAAATACGCCGGTATGTTTCCGACCTGGCTCTGCCCGGAGCAGGTGCGTGTCCTGCCGATCTCTGACAAATATCAGGGATATGCAAAGAAAGTCGATGCAGAGCTGAAGGCAAACGGAATCCTGTCCACGATTGACATGAGGGCGGAGAAGATCGGATATAAGATCCGTGAGGCAAGACTGGCAAAGGTTCCGTATATGCTGGTTGTTGGCGAAAAGGAAGAGGCAGAGGGCAAAGTGTCCGTCAGAAGCCGTTTTCTGGGAGATGAAGGCCAGCAGGAACTGCAGGAATTTATGGATGCAGTCTGTAAGGAGATTCGGACGAAAGAGATCCGGAAAATCGAGGTACAGGAACAGAAGTAAGCTGTTCCTGCATGGATCAGTCAGTTGCTGCATATTTTGCATCTGGTGAAAATGTGTAAAAAAACAGAAAAAAATCAGAAAAACTGTTGACAACCGACTCGACATTTGCTATGATATACGAGTCGGTTGTGAGACAGGGAAGCAGAATTTCAGTCCCTGAAACACTCCTCAATTGAACATGGCGAGATAGCTCAGCTGGCTAGAGCACACGGTTCATACCCGTGGTGTCGAGGGTTCGAGTCCCCCTCTCGCTATTTGATTTAGATGGCGGAAAGCATTAACTCCTGTTATGCTTTCCGTATTCTTTTGTAACGGAAGCTTTATATTTGGAAACTGGTGGATCACATGAATATTATATGGATAGACGGCGGGCTTGGCAATCAGATGTTTCAGTATGCACTGGCTTTGAAGATGCAGAGCCTGGGGGTGCAGATAAAGATTGATGTGACAAAATATGCACAGCATCATGCACACAATGATTTTGAACTGGATCAGGTTTTTGGAATTGTCTGTCCCTTTGCAAAGATATCGGAAATACGTCGGATGGGTTATGTGAAAGCAAATCACTGGACTGAATTTTTGAAAAAGACTCCATTATATAAAAAAACGGTTTATAATAATGAATCGTACAGATACGATGAGCAGGTTCTGAAACTGGATGGATATTACATAGAGGGTTATTGGCAGAGTGAGAAATATTTTCAGGACATTAAGGAAAAGATAATCGATACTTATCGTTTTCCGGAATTTCCGGCGGGACAGAATACATGGGCGGAGAGGATTCAGAATTCCTGTGCAGTCAGCGTTCATATCCGCCGGGGAGATTATCTGCAATATCCATACCTTCAGAATATATGTACGCTGAAGTATTATAAGAAGGCCATGGATTATTTCCGGAATAAATTGTCTGAAAAAGCGGAATTTTATATTTTTACAAATGATTTTTCGTGGGCAGAGGAACAGTTCACGGAAAGGGACTGCCATTTTGTAAAGGGAAATACAGGAAGGAACAGCTTTCGGGATATGCAGCTGATGAGTCTGTGCAGACACCATATTGTTGCAAACAGTTCTTTCAGCTGGTGGGGTGCATGGCTGAACCAGAATCCGGATAAGATTGTAATTGCACCAAAGAGATGGATCAACCATCCGGAGGAAGAGAAAACAGATATTATTCCGGAAAACTGGATCAGAATCAGTGGATGACGGACAGGAGAGTGAAAGATGAGAGTTGGTTTGGGCTATGACGTGCATCGTCTGACAGAAGAGCGTGACCTGATCCTGGGGGGCGTAAAGATTCCGTATGAAAAGGGCCTGCTGGGGCATTCGGATGCGGATGTGCTTCTGCATGCGATCATGGATGCATTATTAGGCGCGGCGGCGCTGGGAGATATCGGAAAGCATTTTCCGGATACGGATCCGGCATATAAAGGAATCTCCAGCCTTCGTCTGCTGGAACATGTGGGAAAGCTTCTGGAGCAGAAACATTATCAGATCGTCAATATTGACGCGACGATTGTCGCCCAGAGGCCGAAGATGGCGCCGCATATTCCACAGATGGTAAAAAATGTAGCAGAGACGCTGGGGCTTGAGGAAGATCAGGTAAATATAAAAGCAACAACAGAGGAAGGGCTGGGATTTACCGGAAGCGGAGAAGGGATTGCTTCCCAGGCAATCTGCTCTGTATTCCCGATCGAAGCCTGTATCGATGATGACCGGATGATGGTACGAAAGGCTTGTGAAGGGTGCAGCGGATGTCCGAAGGATTAAAGGAACTGCCGGTCCCCTTTTATCTGCCTTTGGAAAGGAAGATGGAGTCCAGAGAACTTTATGAGCAGGTGTTTTATGAGGATACAGAAAAGTTTGTAGATTATTATTATTCCTGCAAAATTCAGGACAATGAGATTCTGGCGTCTGAAGAAGAGGGACAGATCGTATCCATGCTGCATTTGAATCCATATCAGATGATTGTGAACGGATATGAACTGAAAAGCAATTATATCGTGGCAGTTGCCACACATAAAGATCACCGGCATCGGGGATATATGCGTATGCTGCTGGAAAAGGCATTGAAAGATATGTCCTGTCAGGGGATGCCGTTTACGTTTCTGATGCCGGTGAACGAGAGTATCTATGCGCCTTTTGATTTTGTATGGATCTGTCCTTATACAAAATTGCCCGGACGGGTCATGCAGATGGACATGGAGGCACAGAATCGTTATCTTGCCGCCCGTTACCAGATGTTCTGCAAAAGGGATGGCCGGTATATGGAATATCAGACGGCTGAGAAGCTGGCAGAAGAAGGAGAACCTGAGCCGGAGAAGATGCCGCCGTATATGGCGAGGATTACCGATGTATGCCAGATGCTACGGCTGGCAGGCTCCAGAGAGAAGAGAGAGCTGTATCTGCGTGTAAAGGATTCCGTGATTTCTAAAAATAACGGTTATTTTTTGTGGCATGCTTCAGAGGAAGACAGCAGAGCAGAGAGGCTTGAAACGGTTCCGGACAGACTGGACCTGGAACTGACGGTCGGCGAGCTTGCCTCCATGATCTTCGGCGGATTCAGGATCTGCCTGTCGGAAGTGGTTTGACACTTGACAAAATCTGCAAAATCTCATATGCTATATATGTATCTGGCATTTGAAAATGGCCGGAAAAGTATGATAAACGGCACGGGAATCAAAGCTCTGTGCATGCAGGAATTCAGTGTCGTTTATATAAACACAGATAAATGCAGAGAACGAATAGAGTAATCCATCATGTACCATCAGAGAGGGACTGTCATCGGCTGAAAGCAGTTCCAGGCAGCAGGGGATGAACGTGCATTCGGGAGCAGACAGGGGGAAAGAACAGTATCCCTGTACGCAGGCATGCGTTACATGCTTTGAGTGGAAGGCGTATGCCTTTCAGTAGAGTGGAACCACGGATACCTTCGTCTCTATTACGGGACGGAGGTTTTTTGTATGGCGGACTGGAAAAGGAGCAGTTATGGGGATTATCAGTTATATTAAAGAAGAGATTGAAGTGATCAGAGAGCGGGATCCGGCGATCAAATCGAACATGGAAGTATTTCTTTATCCCACGTTCCATGCAATCCTGAGATACCGGTTTGCACACAGACTGTATCGGAACGGACATTATTTCTGGGCCAGATGGATTTCTCAGCGGACAGCCAGAAAGACCGGCATCGAGATCCACCCGGGGGCGACCATCGGCAAAGGACTGTTTATTGATCATGGAACCGGGGTGGTGATCGGAGAGACTGCGGTACTTGGAGATAATGTGACACTGTATCAGGGAGTGACTCTGGGAGGTACAGGGAAAGAACAGGGAAAGCGCCATCCGACTCTGGAAGACAATGTGATGGTCAGCGCCGGCGCCAAGGTCCTCGGCTCTTTTACGATTGGAGAGAATTCCAAGATCGGCGCCGGAAGCGTGGTGCTGGGTCCGGTGCCGCCGAACTGTACGGTGGTAGGCATCCCCGGAAGGATCGTGAAAAAAGACAGTATCCGTATCCCGAGAAACGATCTGGATCAGGTGAATCTTCCGGATCCGGTGCTGGATGCAATATCTGAACTTCAGGCGGAAAACAGAAAATTACGGGAAGAACTGGACATTATAAAAAGAAAACAGGAGGAACTGTGATATGATTCGTATTTACAACACTTTATCAAAGAAGAAAGAAGATTTCATACCGCTGGAGGAAGGGAAGGTCCGGATGTATGTGTGCGGACCGACGGTCTATAATTTTATCCATATCGGCAATGCGAGACCGATGATCGTATTTGATACGGTCCGCCGTTATATGGAGCACAAGGGGTATGAAGTGAATTTTGTATCCAATTTTACCGATGTGGATGACAAGATCATTAAAAAGGCAAATGAAGAGGGAGTATCTGCGGAGAAAATATCCGGAAGATATATCGAAGAGTGCAAAAAGGATATGGAAGGCATGAACATCCGGCCGGCGACTACGCATCCGCTTGCCACGCAGGAGATCGACGGCATGATCGACATGATTTCCAGCCTGATGGAGAAAGGATATGCTTATGCGGTGAACGGGACGGTCTATTTCCGCACCCGCCGTTTTGAAGAATATGGAAAGCTCTCTCATAAAAACCTGGACGATCTGCAGGCGGGCAGCCGGTCTTTGCTGATTTCCGGCGAAGATGAAAAAGAGGATCCGCTGGATTTTGTGCTCTGGAAGCCGAAAAAGGAAGGAGAGCCGTACTGGGTATCCCCCTGGGGGGATGGACGTCCGGGATGGCATATTGAGTGCTCGGTTTTGTCCAGGAAATACCTGGGAGAGCAGATTGATATTCATGGCGGCGGCGAGGACCTGGTGTTCCCCCACCACGAGAATGAGATTGCCCAGAGCGAAGCATGCAGCGGCATGGAGTTTGCCAGATACTGGATGCACAATGCATTTTTGAATATTGACAACCGGAAAATGTCCAAATCCCTTGGCAACTTTTTTACCGTACGGGAGATCAGTGAGAAATATGATCTTCAGATTCTCCGGTTTTTCATGCTGAATGCCCATTACCGCAGTCCGCTGAATTTCAGCGCAGAGCTTATGGAAGCGTCTAAAAATGCGCTGGAACGCATCCGGACGGCGGTAGATAATCTGAAATATATTACAGAACATGCATCGGCTTGTGAACTGACAGAGGAAGAGGCAAAGTTCATCAAAGAGACTGATAAATTTGAAGCTGATTTTGACCGTTCCATGGATGATGACTTTAATACTGCAGACGCGATCGCTGCAGTATTTGATCTGGTAAAATTTGCAAATACCCATGCGGCCGAAGGAAGCAGCAGGGCATTTGCACAGGCGCTGAGTGATAAAATACAGAGCCTGTGTGATATTCTTGGTATAATCACGGAAAAGAAGGAAGAGCTTCTGGATGCGGATATCGAAGAACTCATTGAGGAACGCCAGGCTGCGAGAAAGGCGAAAAACTTTGCAAGGGCCGATGAGATTCGGAATCTTCTTCTGGAAAAGGGCATCATTCTGGAGGATACACGTGAAGGAGTAAAATGGAAGAGAGCTTAAACTATCTGAAGGAACAGTTTCGACTTTCGGATGTGGACATCAGGACCTATTCTCCACAGGTGCTGGCTTATATCGGAGACGGCGTCTATGAGCTGGTGATCCGGACGATTCTGGTGGGAAAGGGCAACTGTCAGGCGAATGACCTTCACAGGAAAGCGAGCAGTTATGTGAGGGCATCTGCACAGGCAGCGATGATCCTGTCAATCCGGGAGGAACTGACAGAAGAGGAACATCATGTGTATAAACGGGGACGCAATGCAAAGGCGTTCAGTATGGCAAAACATGCAACGATGAGTGAATACCGTCATGCCACAGGTTTTGAGGCGCTGATGGGACACCTGTATCTGACGGGGCAGATGACGCGGATGATCGATCTGGTCCGGACAGGTATGGAGAGAACAGGAGGACTGCCATGGGATACGAAGAACTGACCATAGAAGGGCGCAATGCGGTGCTGGAGGCGTATCGCGCGGGGAAGACAATAGACAAGCTGTATGTGCTGAAAGGGTGCCAGGATGGTCCGGTGAACAGTATTTTAAGGGAGGCCAGAAAGCATGATACCATCGTCAGTTTTGTGGCGAAGGAGCGTCTAGACCAGATGTCGGAGACAGGGAAACATCAGGGAGTGGTCGCTCATGCAGCGGCCTATGAGTATGCAGAAGTGGAGGATATTCTGAAACGGGCAGAGGAGAAGGGGGAACCGCCGTTTCTCATTCTTCTGGATAATATCGAGGATCCGCACAATCTGGGAGCCATCATCCGTACGGCCAATCTTGCAGGGGCTCATGGGATTATCATCCCCAGGAGAAGGGCGGCCGGCCTTACCGCTACAGTGGCAAAAGCTTCTGCAGGAGCGCTGAATTACACGCTGGTGGCGAAGGTGACCAATCTTGGAACAACGATCGAGTCACTGAAGGAGCGGGGGCTCTGGTTTGTCTGCGCGGATATGGACGGTACGGTCATGTATGATCTGGATCTGAAAGGACCGATTGGTCTGGTGGTCGGAAATGAAGGCGAAGGGGTCAGCCGTCTGGTACGCGAGAAATGCGACTACATTGCTGCGATTCCCATGAAAGGGGACATAGATTCCTTAAATGCATCTGTGGCGGCGGGAGTGCTGGCCTATGAGATCGTAAGGCAGAGGATATGCTGAATTGAAGATGAAAGAGCAGTATCGAAATCTGACAGATGAAGAACTGGTGAAGCGTCTGGAAGCAGGCGAGGAGGAAGTGACAGAATATCTTCTGAACAAGTATAAGCCGCTTGTGAAGAGACAGGCACGCACGTTATATTTGATCGGCGGAGAGAATGACGATCTGATTCAGGAAGGAATGATCGGGCTGTTTAAAGCAATCAGGGCCTTTCGGACAGACGGGGAGTATTCATTTTACACGTTTGCGGAGCTTTGTATTACCCGGCAGATGTATACGGCTGTCCAGGCGTCAAACCGGAAAAAGCATGCGCCGCTGAACAGCTATGTCTCTCTGGATGAAAAACCTCAGATTTTTATGGAACAGAATCCGGAAGATATGGTGATCGATCAGGAGAATCTGGAGAACCGATACGATCAGATTCACAGGCGGCTGAGCGATCTGGAAAAGCTCGTGCTGGAACTTTATCTGGAAGGGAAGTCCTATGGACAGATTGCTTCTGTTACAGGAAAAAACGAGAAAGCCGTGGACAACACGATTCAACGGGTGAAGAAAAAGCTGTTATAGAGGAAATGTGGGTGGAGATCAGTTTTAATGAGACAGTTTGTGAAAGAAAAACATCAAATCATATGGTTTTCTGTTGCGATGCTGGTCATAACGGGAGTTTTGATCTGCAGAGCTTTTTATGGTATGGATATAACAGATGAGACATTTTATCCTGCAACCGCCAGAAGATTTTATGACGGAGACATGCTTTTTAAAAATGACTGGAATTCAGGACAGTTATTCGGTCTGCTTATGCTGCCGTTTTATCGCGCCTGCATTTTCATTCATGGAAGCAATGAAGGAATGATTCTGTCTGCACGAATTTTGTTTGTGATGCTGGAAGTATTCACTGCCTGTTTTCTGTTTCGGGTGTTATTGCGTTTCGGGCAGAGTTTTGGTGCAGCTTTTGCTGCGGCATGCTGTATTCTGGTTTATGCCCGGGGAAATATTATAACCATATCATACTACAGCCTTGGATTCCTTACGTTTCTTCTGAGTATCCTGTGGTGGATGGAGGCCGAAAAAGCCAATAGAAATAAAGTGTATCTTATACTGTCAGGGATCAGTTTTGCGGTTTCTGTATTATGTATGCCATACATGATCATTTTATTTGTTATCTTTGTGGGAATTGCCGTTTATTGCAGAATCAGGGGGGATATGGAAAGAAGTCAGAATATATGCTGGTGGTTTCTTGGAATCCTGTTATCTGCAGTTGTGTTTTTGGCATATTTTTGGAGAACAATTCCCTGGCATGATCTTTTTGTGTATATACCAATGGTATTTCAGGATCCGGGACTGGAACATGCAGGATTACCGGGTCAGCTGTGGGATTTGTTCCGGTATATTATTTTTGTTTTTTTAAAATACACGTGGTTTGTATATACGCTGACTTTTTTGACTGTTTTTCTGGCAGGCAGAGGATATGTGAAAGAGAAAAGACTGTTAAAAGGAATTCCGTGGATCCTGCTGCTGGAATTTATGATACAGTCTGTTTATGTAAGAAGTTATTTTGAAGGCGGTATTATCACAACTTTTTTACTGTATGCCCTGCAGCTGCAGCTCTTCTGTCCGCAATGCCGGATAAAAAAACTGGAAATCTGCTTTGTTATACCAGGACTGTTGTTTGGAGTTGCATGGATTATGGGTTCTAATGTGGGAGAGCGTGTTGTAAATATGAGCTTTCTTCTGCTGAACCTCTGGGCAATCTGTTTTTTGTGGGAATTCGGTCGGATGCATATGGGACAGAAAGCCTGGTTGATGCACGTCCCGGCCTATATGCTGTTTGTGGTTTTATTTCTGATCAGATGCTTTGATGTATACCGGGATGGAAGCATATGGCAGCTGGACTATCAGATTTCTCAGGGCAGTATGAAAGGGATATATACAGAACGCCATCGGGGGATTGCCTATGAACAGACCGTCCATATGATCCGGACAGAAACGATGCCCGGCGATGTAGTGGTAGCATTGGGGTGCAATCCATGGGTTTATCTGGAGACTGCAGGCAGCTGCGGATCTTACAGTACATGGAATGTGGGTGAAGGAGAAGAACTGCTGACTCTTTATTATGAGATGAACCCGGAGAAAGTTCCGGATGTGATACTGACGGTTCCGGAAGAAATAAGCATATATGAAAGCTGGAAGTACAGTTCTCATGGTGCTGGTATTCATGAGGAGGAACAGCCGGTTCTGGATGGCTGTCTAAAAGAACTGTCGGAAAAAGAAGGGTATATCTGCAAAGAATATAAAGGCGCCGTAATGTATAAAAGGCAATAAGGATGAAACAGGGCTGTTTATGGCGGAATATGTTCCGGTTTGTTTTTTGGCATGACGAAATTTCCTGTAAGAAGATGAAAAAAAGTGTTGACACCAAATAAAGGCTGTGATATTATTATCAAGTCGCGAGCGCAGGCAACACGGCAGGCTGCTGTGGCTCAGTCGGTAGAGCGTCGCATTGGTAGTGCGGAGGTCACGGGTCCGATTCCCGTCAGCAGCTTTGGAGAGCGGAGATTCGATAGAATTTCCGCTTTTTTCGTATATATCAGAAAAGGAAGATACAGATGACAGCTTTGTTTAAAAAAGGAATCCGGGCATTTCGGCAGATGTCGGTTCAGGTAAGGGCATCCATGGCGTTTATGGCTGTGAATTTTATGCAGAAAGGGATCTCTTTTCTTACAGCGCCGGTTTTCACAAGACTGCTGACAACAGAGGAATATGGAAGGATTACGGTCTATTCTTCATGGCTGGATGTAATTGGAATTTTTGCGATGTTCGGACTGTGCAACAATGTGTTCTATAATGGAATCATCGAGTATAAAAATGACCGGAATAATTTCACATTTTCCATGCTGACCCTGTCGAATGTCATCACGCTGTTTGTCTTTGCGGCGGTCTGGGTGGTGAACAAATATGTCTTCCGGTTTCTGAAGGTATCGGATCATCTGATTCTGTTTATGTTTTTTACCTTTCTTCTGGAACCGGCTTTTGAGTTCTGGAAGACCCGGCAGAGATTTGATTTCAAGTACCGGCTTCTGTGCGTCTTCATGCTTCTGGTCATGGTCTTCTCTCCGGCATGTGCGATTGCCGGGATCTTTCTGTTTCCGGGCGCGAAGGTGGAGGCGAGAGTCGTCGGCGCACAGCTGATGACGCTGTCCATCTGTGTGGGCTGTTATCTGATTACCGTGTTCAGGGCAGAAGGAACGCCGAAGTTGAAATACTGGAAATATGCGTTTCTGTACAACCTGCCGCTGATTCCGTATTTTCTGTCCACCTATATTCTGAGCAGCAGCGACCGGCTGATGATTGCTCATTACTGCGGGGAAGACAAGGCGGGAATCTATGGGATTGCCTACACGATGTCGGCAGTTGTGAATATCATCTGGTCTTCCGTAAATGCAACCATGATTCCCACAATCTATAAACGCTGTGAAGAAAAAAGGATGCATACCCTGTCTGAGTTTGTCAATCCTGTGATTATGGCATACGCGTCCATATGCATCATGATTATGCTGATGGCCCCGGAGGTGATTGCATTTCTGGCGCCTTCGAGCTACGGAGAGGGAATGTACGTGATTCCTGCCATTGTAGGGGGAGTGTTTTACATGTCCATCTTCAGCATTTTTTCAAATGTGATCTACTATCATAAAAGGCCGAAGTATGTGATGGGTGCAGGAGTGGCCGCCGCCGCCGCCAATTTTATTCTGAATATGATCTTTATACCGACGGTTGGATATCTGGCGGCAGGATATACGACACTGGCGGCCTATCTGGTGGAAGTATTATGGGCGTATGCGGCGATGAAGACAGTGACGGGAAGCTCCGTCTATGATATGAAAAAACTCGTTCTGGTGGGATGCGGGGTACTGGCAACAGCGGCAGCAGCCCCTCTTCTGTATCCTTTCATGGCAGTCAGGGTAATCCTGCTGGCAGGTCTTTTCTGGTATCTGTGGAAAAACCGGAACGATATGATCCAAATGATCTGGAGGAAACGCGGAAATGAATAGCTGGATGGGCAGGAAATTTCTTTTCCTGTATAAATATGCGGGGAAGTGGATTTCCCGGCTGATCAATCAGAAAAGAAGAAAAAAAGAGGTGTACCGGATCTTGCTGTTCTGCAATGCGCCCGCCATGGAGGAGCATCTTATGAATTATGTGGAACAGGTAGAGGACGGGCCGTATCAGTTTTTTGTCTTTTTGGGGGACGGATATACGGACGGAGCGGGGAAAAGGCTGGAGGGTACGCTGTTTTACGGAAAGAAGATCATACCGCTTGTGCATCTGTGGCAGATGTTCTGCAGGTACTGGGATCTGATCGTATGCCCGGACCTGGATTATCCGTTCTGGCTGTTTAAAGGGACGATCCCTCTTTTGTATATCGGACATGGGATATCCAATGTCAGCTATGACAGAGGAAAGACGGTATATGATTATGGTCCGGAGAGTTATGACGAGAACGGAGAGTTCCTGTTTGACAAAGTGCTGGAGCCCAACCGGCGGATTGCAGCGCTTATGAAGGAGGGCGACCGGAAATTTGAAGATCTGATCTGTCATACCGGGTACCGGTTTGCAGGAAAGATCAAAGCAGAGTCGGAAAAAGGAGCCTGGTACAGAGAACACCTGCACATTCCGCCGGACCGGCCCGTGGTGAGCTTTTTTGGGTCCTGGAACCGGGAAAGCCTGTTCCATGTTCTCGGAGAGGGTCTGTTTGATGTCTGTGACCGGCTGAAGGACCAGTATTCTTTTATCTTTTCCATTCATCCAAGGGAGTACCGGGAATATGATCCGGAAATAAAGCCGATGGGCGCGCTGGTTGAACAGCAGAGGGAGAAAGGCTTTACAGTCCGTTCACCCGGAGAAGACTGGATTCCATATATTATGGCAAGTGACGTGGCAGTTGTGGATTATTCTACCATGATGTCTCTGGCGGTTCTGGCAGGGAAAAGAGTGATTGTCAGCGAGTTTCCGGATGAAAAGGTCGGCGCCTGTTCTCTGGCATATCAGTTGAAGCGGACGTTTCCGGTATTAAAGGATGCGGACGGACTGGAAAGCGCCCTGCAGCAGGTGCTGGAGGTTCCGATGTTTGAGCAGATGGCAGAGCAGTTTCAGGATGAACTGTACGTTTCTTCGGAGGATTATAAGAAGAAAATACAAAAGATCACAGAGGAAATGATTGCCGGACGGCAGAAATAATTTCCTGTAATTCTTGAAACCGGTACAGCAGTATGCTATGATAAAAACGCTTTACAGACAGATAGAAAACGAGGAGGATTCTGTTATGGAAAATGAAGTGGTTTCCAAAAATTTTATTGAGATAGAGATTGACAGGGATCTGTCGGAGGGTGTCTACGATACGGTCCACACCCGCTTTCCACCAGAGCCGAACGGGTATCTGCATATCGGACATGCCAAATCCATCCTGCTGAATTACGGGCTGGCAAAGAAATACAACGGAAAATTCAATATGCGGTTTGACGATACGAATCCGACCAAAGAACGGACGGAATTCGTGGATGCGATCAAGCGTGACATCCAGTGGCTGGGCGCGGACTGGGAGGACCGGCTTTTTTTTGCGTCTGACTATTTTCAGCAGATGTATGAAGCGGCAGTGAAGCTGATCAAAAAGGGAAAAGCCTATGTATGTGACCTGACGGCAGAAGAGATCCGTGAATACCGCGGAACGTTGAAAGAGCCGGGAAAAAACAGTCCATACAGGGATCGTACAGTGGAAGAGAACCTGAAGCTGTTCGAGAATATGAAGAACGGAGTCTACAAGGATGGGGAGAAAGTGCTTCGGGCGAAGATTGATATGGCTTCCCCCAATATGAATATGCGGGATCCGGTCATCTACCGCGTGGCGCATATGAGCCATCACAATACCGGGGATGCATGGTGTATCTACCCCATGTATGATTTTGCCCATCCGATCGAGGACGCCATAGAAGGCATCACGCACTCCATCTGTACGCTGGAATTCGAGGATCATCGTCCTCTTTATGACTGGGTAGTGAGGGAACTGGAGTATCCCCATCCCCCCAGGCAGATCGAGTTTGCCAAGCTGTATCTGACCAATGTGGTGACCGGCAAGCGCTATATCAAGAAGCTGGTGGAGGACGGTATTGTGGACGGCTGGGACGATCCGCGTCTGGTGTCCATCGCAGCTCTGCGCCGCCGGGGCTTTACGCCGGAATCTCTGCAGATGTTCGTGGAACTGTGCGGCGTGGCAAAGGGGCAGAGCTCGGTAGATTATGCCATGCTGGAGTACTGTATCCGGGAAGACCTGAAGATGAAGCGTTCCCGCATGATGGCGGTGCTGGATCCCATCAAACTGATTATCGACAACTACCCGGAAGGCGAAGTGGAGTATCTGGATGCGGCAAACAATCTGGAAAATGAAGCGCTCGGAACAAGGCAGATTCCGTTTGGCAGGGAGCTGTATATCGAGCGGGATGACTTTATGGAAGAGCCGCCGAAGAAGTATTTCCGTCTCTTCCCGGGCAATGAAGTCCGCCTGATGCATGCATATTTTGTGAAATGTGAAAGTTTTGTCAAAGACGAGAACGGAAAGATCGTGGAAGTGCACGCCACCTATGATCCGGAGACAAAAGCCGGGAGCGGTTTTACCGGCAGAAAGGTCAAGGGAACGATCCACTGGGTTCCAGCGCCGTATGCCGTGGATGCAGAGGTTCGTCTGTATGAGAATCTGATCGATGAGGAGAAGGGAGTATACAACGAGGACGGAAGCATGAATATCAATCCGGATTCCCTGAAAGTGGTGCAGGCGAAACTGGAGCCGGCGCTTGGGGATGTGAAGGCCTATGACAGCTTTCAGTTCGTGCGGAACGGATTTTTCTGTGTGGATGCAAAGGATTCAAAAGAGGATGCGCTGGTATTCAACCGGATCGTGTCGCTGAAGAGTTCGTTTAAGCTGCCGAAATAAAAGACGGGGGACGCGCCAAAAACCTCTGCTGCATTCAGGACCGTTCCCTTTCGACGGCTGGATATTGGCAGATGAAGTACAGAAAGGCCGGCATACCATGTATGAGATGATACTGAATCTGGATGGAGAAAAAAAGAATCTGTACGAGCAGATCTATGAATACATCAGGGAGGAGATCCGGAAGGGAAGGATCCGCTGCGGGGAGAGGCTGCCCTCTACGAGGATTCTGGCAGGACAGCTGGATGTGAGCAGAAGCACGGCGCAGCTGGCATACGAACAGCTGCTGTCGGAGGGGTATATCGAGGCGGTTCCCTGTAAAGGTTATTTTGTCTGTGAGATGGACGGGCTGTATCATCTGGAACAGGAGACGGCAGTTTCGGAAGAAAATGAAACGACAGAAACCAGAAAGTATCTGTATGATTTTACTCCCAATGGAATTGATCTGGAGCATTTTCCCTATGCAGTCTGGAGAAAGCTGAGCAGGGAGGTACTGCAGGATGACCAGAAGGAGCTGTTTCATCTGGGAGACCCGAAGGGAGAATATGCGCTCAGAAAGGCGATCAGCAGTTATCTGCATCAGGCGCGCGGCGTGAATGCGCAGCCTTCGCAGATTGTAATCGGGGCCGGTAACGACTATCTGCAGATGCTGCTTTCCAGAATGCTGGGAACAAAGCGCAGGATCGCCATGGAAAGTCCGGGATACCGGCATGCTTACGATATTTTTCAAAGGCTCGGATATGACTGCTGTACCGTATCCATGGACCGGTACGGGATGGATGTGAGGGAACTTCAGAAAAGCGGGGCGGATATGGCCTATGTGATGCCTTCGCATCAGTATCCAATGGGGATTGTGATGCCGGTCAGGCGCCGGCAGGAGCTTTTGCAGTGGGCAGTCATGAAAGAGGAGCGGTATATTATAGAGGACGATTATGACAGCGAATTCCGGTATATCGGGAAACCGATTCCGTCGCTGCAGGGAAGCGACACCTGCCAGAAGGTAATCTATATCGGAACCTTTTCCAAATCCATCATGCCGTCTCTTCGCATCAGCTATCTGGTGCTTCCGATGAGGCTTTTGGAACGGTATGAACAGGTGGGCAGGAGCTTTTCCTGTACGGTTTCCAGAACCGATCAGAAAATGCTGCAGCTTTTTATGGAACGGGGATATTTTGAGCGGCATCTGAACAAGATGAGGGCATTGTACCGGAGCAAGCATGACATTCTTTTGGGCGAGCTCAGACGGATGAAGGGGATAAAAAGAATTTTCGGGGAACGGTCCGGTGTGCATCTTCTGGTGCAGATGGAGGATAAAAGAACGGAACAGGAACTGACGGACTGTGCCGGACAGGCCGGGATCCGCGTGTATCCTCTGTCGGAATACTGCCTGGATGACAGAACCTGTGAGACGATGATGCTTCTTGGGTATGCGACGATGAAAGAAGAAGAGATCCGTACGGCAGCAGGGCTCCTTGAAAGAAGCTGGGAAAGAGGGAAACGATAAGGGCTGCTGCAAAATGCATGACTGTCTGTATGCAGGTGTTTGGCACACAGGCGGAATGTGTTTTGCAGCAGCCCTTCTGCATCATTTACAGAGCAGATGCGGCAGCTTATGCTTCCGGTTTTTTCCCTTCTGCATCCACAGATGCAGCTTTTTCTCCAGATGCGGACTCTTCTGCATCCGGGCTTTTTGCTGTATCTTCTTTTTCAGAAGCAGGATCAGCAGACTCCTCTTCTTCAAAAATCTCCTCTTCTTCGACAAATGCGTCGATCTCGTCTTCCTCTTCCTCTTCGAACAGTTCCTCGTCGTCAAAGTCCTCTTCCGGTTCTTCCTCATTTGCGAAGAATCTGCGATAGACAAAGACGCCTCCAACTACGGCAAGAGCCGCTCCTCCAAGAGTCATAAGTGCTTTTAATGCTTTTTTCATCCGGTTACTCCTTTCATTCGGGTTTGGCTTTTCTCTATTCTAATATAAACAGGAAGATATGAAAAGCAAAAAATCATTAAAATTTAAGAAAATATCCATTGTGATTTTGGACGTTTTCTATTACACTGTTATAGTATTTACAGTAAAGGAAGAAAGAAAACAATGATTCGACTGATTATAAGTGATATTGACGGGACACTGGTCCCGGAGGGCGGAAGCGTGGTAAATCCGGAGTATATGGTTGTGATCCGCAAGCTTCTGGACCTGGGTGTACAGTTTGCTGCTGCCAGCGGAAGACAGACCAGCAGCATTGATGCGATTTTCCACGAACTGAGGGACCGGATCTATTATCTGGGAGATAACGGCGCCAGCATTCAGAAAAACGGGGAGACGGAAAAAGAGATGCTGATGGACAGGGAGAACCTTCTTCTGCTTTTGAAGGAGCTGAAGAACATTCCGGGGCAGCGGCCGCTCATTTCGGTGAAGGAAGGATATTATACGGACGACCGAGATGAAGCCTTTTACCGGCTGGTATTCGAGGAGTATAAGGGCGTTGGCAGGGTAGTGGAACATATCGAGGATTATGCAGATTCCTGCATCAAACTGAGCCTGTACTGCGAAAATGGCGCCAGAGAGATCTATGATCAGATATACGGGAAATGGAAGGACAGGTTTGCGATCCATGTATCCGGCGCCAGATGGGTGGACATCAACGATTTTGAGTCGACAAAAGGGAATGCGGTTCAGTGGCTGCAGGAGAAATACGGCATTACGCCGGAAGAAACCGTGGTGTTCGGGGATAATTACAATGATATCTCCATGATGAAGCGTGCCGCAAGAAGCTATGCTTCAGAGCTTTCCCATCCGGATATCAGGGCAGCGGCCGGACGGGTTGCGGCGTCCTATGAGAAGGACGGCGTGCTGAAAGTATTGAAAGAGATCCTTACGGAGGTACGGGATGAGAGGTAGAGGAAAAAAGAAGGCGGTCAGTCTGATACTGTCAGTCTGTTTTCTGCTGGCAGGGTGCGGCAATACGAAGATCGTGCTTACCACGGGTCTTGCTTCGGATGAACTGTTTCGAATCGGAGAAGTATCCTGCAGGCTTCCGGAGGCACTGGTCTATCTGATGAATCAGAAGGGCACTTATGAAAGCGTATATGGGATCGACATGTGGGAACATGCGATGGGAGAGGAGACCATGGAGGAATACCTGAAAAGCCAGGTGCTTTCTGAGCTGGCACAGGTAAAGAGCATGGTCCTTCTGGCGGGGGAGGAAGAGATTCTGCTCAGCGAGGCCGAGATATCACAGTCAGAGGAGGCGGCTTCGGAATATTTTGCTACCCTGAGTCAGGAGGAGGCTGCCATCCTGAAAGTGGACCAGGAGGCGCTTGCCGGAATGTACCAGGACTACTGTCTGGCTTTTAAAACATACAGGCAGATTACGGAGGATGTGAGCATCGAGATCAGCGATGATGAGGCGAGAATCATCCAGCTCCAGCAGATGTTTGTTCCGGAGGAAGGCCTTGCCGGCGAATTAAAAAGACGTCTGGAGGAAGGGGAGGATTTCGGAAGCCTTGCAGCCAATTATTCCCAGCTTTCCCAGACGACAGTGTCTGTTGCCAGAGGGGACAAAGGCGGGATGTACGAAGAAGTGGCGTTTGATCTGAACAATGATGAGGTCAGCGATGTTTTTGCAGAGGATGGGGGATATTATATCCTGAAATGTCTGAACACCTATCTGGAAGAGGAATCAGAAGCCAATAAACTTCAGGTGGCGCAGAAGCAGAAGACCGAGCGGTTTCAGAATATTTATACAGAGCTGATGAAGGACACACTGTCAGAGTTTCAGGAAAAACTGTGGGACAAGGTGTGCTTCTCGGATTATGAAGAGGTGGAGACCAGTTCCTTTTTTGAAATTTATAAAAAATATTTTGAAGGATAACCGGATGCTGCAGGAACTGACCTGTGATGTACTCATGCCTGCCTGCTCAGCAGCGCTGTGTGGACTGGAGCGGAGTGGGGAAGGGCTTTGTCTGCTTCAGGCGAACTTGAAATGTCCGAATGAAGCAGACAAAGCCCTTCCCCGGTCCGATACATTCCATACGAGCGCTGAGCGGGCAGGCATGAGTGCCTTTTACGGTAACTCCAGGAGTGCGTTTTTCAGTCCAGAATCTCTTTCAGGCAGTTTAAAAGCTCTGTATTTTGATCCGGCATCATAAAGCAGAAGCGGAAGAAGGTCTCATCCTCCAGCCCCGGAAACGTAGAGCAGTCCCGCAGCATCAGCCCTTTTCGGATGGCGTGGACAAAGACATCATAGGAGGTGACGCCTTTTTTCAGAATGCGGACCAGAATAAAGTTGGCATAAGGCGGATAGACCTTGATCTGCTTCCAGGTCCGAAGCTCTTCATAGATCCGTTTCCGTTCGGAGGAGATCAGTTTTCGGGTTTTTTCGATATAGTCCGTGTCGGTAAACATCAGAGAGCCTGCTGCATCGGCAAGGCTGTTGAGCGCCCAGGGGTTCTGCCTTTCCTTAACACAGGCAAGCAGCTGAAGTCCGCCTGTCATGGCGTAGCCAAGACGCAGTCCCGGGGCAGCGAAGAACTTGGAGATGCCCCGCAGGATGACAAAGTTGTCGTATTCTTTCAAAAGCTTCACAGAAGAGACGCTGAGCTCTTCGGGAGCAAATTCCGCATAAGTTTCATCAATCATGACAAAGGTTCCCTGCTTTTTGCAGCATGCAAGAATCCGGCGCATTTCCTCCGGGCTGCTGGCTGTGGAGGTGGGATTGTTCGGATTGCACAGGATGCACAGCTGCGGCCTGTATGCAAGCGCGCTGCAGAAGTCGTCCGGATCCAGCCGGAAGCCGGAAGCCTCCTGCAGGGCATAATACCGGACCTCTCCTTTGGAAAGCCGGATTTCTCTCTCGTATTCCGAGTAGGTGGGGGAGACGATCAGGGTATGCTCCGGCTTCAGGACCTGTATGAACAGAGAGATCAGCTCGGTACATCCGTTGCCGACCAGAATCTGCTCCGGCAGACATCCGGTATAGTCTGCGATATGCTTTCTGAGTTCTGTATAATCCGGATCCGGATAGGAAGTGATGACATCCATATTTTCCGCCAGTTTTTTTCTCATTTTCGGTGAAATCCCCAGTGGATTGACATTTGCGCCGAAACCGGTGATGCTTTCTTTCGGAATTCCAAAATATTTTTCGATTTTTTCCAGATCACTTCCGTGAAAATGTTCTTTTCCTTCCAGTTTTACATTGTGTTCCATCTGTTTTTCCTCGCTTGCCGACCCTCGTGGTTGCACGATACAACCGATGAGTGCTATAATGATACGAGACCATTATATACCAAAATGCTGAAAAAGCAACGGGGTTTACATGAAAGAGAAGATAAAGGATTTTTTTAACGGAATATTTGCATATGACCAGCCGGCGATTCGCATAGAACCGGCAGAGCTTGTACTGGAGCTGGAACCGTGGGAGACGGCGCAGGGAAGCTTTGTGGTCAGTTCCCGTGATGAACGGAGGATAAAAGGGTTTGTACATACCCGGATTCCCGGTATGGTTCTGCGCGGAGACGGCTTTTTTGCCAGAGCTGTGAGAGTGGAATACACGTATCAGCCTCAGTGCCTGAAGGAAGGGGAGAGGACAGAGGGGCGTATCTGGCTTGAGACCAGTGCAGGGGAGTACACGCTTCCGGTAAAGGTGCAGATCAAAGGCAGGGAGGCAGAGGAGGAGCCGGAAGAGGAGCTTCCCATACTGCTGGCAGGAGAAAAAGAGCTGCCGGTGTACCGGATGGGAAAAGGACAAAGCGATGAGTGGAAGGCGAAACGGCAGACAGAGAAGTCTCTGGCCGGGATCCAGATCGTATTGGAACAGGAGCGTAAGGAAGCCATAAGCAGACAGGAGGCAGACGAACAGCTTCGTGCGCTGACAGACAGCCTGACCAGGACTGACCCGGAATCGGCGCTTTATCCGCTTCTGGATGCATGGGTTATGCTGCGGGAGGGGAGAAAAGAGGAGGCAGGACAGATCCTTAAAAAATATGAGAAGACCCGTCTTCTTCAGCAGAAAGAGCTGCCGGTGCGGGCTGTTTTTTTGTATGTGAACAGTCTGTACCAGGCGGATGAGGAAGTGACTGCCCAGGCGGTGTCACAGTTTCAGAGGATCTATCAGAAGCAGCCTGAGAACTGGATGGTGACTGTATTTTTGCTGGAGCTGGACAGAAAGCTGTGGGAAAATGTCCGGGTCCGCTACATGGTGCTGGAGAGACAGTATCGTGCAGGAACCAGAAACAGGCTTTTGTATCAGGAGGCTTATTCTGTTCTGAAAGAAGATATGGCGCTTTTTACCAGACTGGACCGTTTTACCCTTCAGGTCTTCGGCTGGGCAGCATCCTGCGGGATTTTGACGGAAGAAGCGGCTCAGCATGTGGCGGTACAGGCGGTAAGGATGAAAGGCTGGTCTCCTCTGGCGGCCCGTCTGTTAAAAACGTGTTATGAGGTGCATCCTTCCAAAGAGACCGTCGGCGCTGTCTGCTCGCTCTATATCCGCGGGCAGCGGACGGATGCGGAGGCTTTTCAGTGGTATGAGCGGGGCGTGGAGTGGGATGCGAAGATCACCAACCTTTATGAATATTTTATCTATGCGCTGCCTGAGAACTATCACAGGCTTCTTCCAAGACAGGTGCTTCTCTATTTCCATTATCATAATACACTGTCCAGCCGCCAGAAAACCGAATTTTACTGCAACCTGATCCGGTACGGGACACCGGGAGAACCGGTTTTTGAAGAACACCAGAGGCTTTTGCAGGAATTTCTGCTGGAACAGCTCCGTGAACGGAAGCTGAATGAGCCGCTGTCATGGCTGTACGGACGGTGCCTGCTGGCGGAGACTCTGGAGATGCGGGATCTGGAAGCGCTGGCGGATCTTCTTTTCCTTCAGAAAATTACCTGCAGGGAGAAAAGGATCCGGCAGGTGGAGGTTCGCTGTGAACAGCTGGAAGAGACCATATCCGTCCCGCTGACAGGAGGATGCGCCTGCGTGCCGGTGTATACAGAAGACGCAGAGATCATCCTTGTGGATGAACAGGGAAAACGCCGCAGGAAAACCGTGGCTTACGAACGGAAACGCCTGATGATTGAGCCGAAGTTTCTGCAGCTTTGTGCAGGAAAGCTGAAAGACCATCTGGGATTAAACCTTTATCTGCTGGACGGAAAAGGGAGGCACAGACTGAATAGAGAGAATCAGTCGCTTGCATGGAAGCTTCTGGAGGACGGACGGGTCAGGGAATCCTACCGGCAGCAGCTGAAGATTGAACTGCTGGATTATGAGAGAAAGCACCGCCGGCTGGACCAGATCAATGAACGTCTGATGTTTTCTGACAAAGAGGTGATGCAGCTTTCCAGAACATGCCAGGCTTCTTATATAGAAACCCTGATTCTTCTTAAAAAGGATGGGGACGCCATACGCCTGCTGTGGAAAACAGGGTGCCGTAAGACGGATGCAAAGCTTTTGCTGAGACTTCTGGAGCGGCTGATGGAAGAGGGGCGGACTTCAAAAAATCTGCTGATGCCTCTGGCGGAACAGGTTTTCGAAAAAGGATTCTATACAGAACAGACCGTTGTGCTTCTGGCGGAAAGGGGAACCGGGGATACGGGAGAGCTTCTGAGACTCTGGAAAGCGGCAGAACAGTTTGGGCTGCTGCTGCCGGAGCTGGAGGAACATGTGGTAGCCCAGGCGCTGTTTACGGAACGATATGTCTGTGAGGTATTTCCTGTATTTTCGGCCATGGATGACAGAGGAGGAGAATCGGTGCTGGGCATGGCGTATCTGAATTATCTGTGCTGGCTGGATTTTGTGAAAGGCCAGGATGTGCCGGAAGGGATGTTTGGCAGTCTGGAGCACCATCTTTTGTGGGAAGATCCGCTGCATGAAACAGCCGTATTATCCTGGCTGAAGCAGCTGTCGGTCCTTCTGCTTCTGACAGATGCCCAGAAGCGTCTGGCAAAGAAGTTTATGGAAGATCTGGCTGCCGGAAAGAAACGGTTTGCGTTTATGCAGAATCTGCTTCCCTGCATGGAAGAGAACGGGCGGCCTGCAGATCAGGCTGTGGTGGAATATCGATGTAATCCAGGTCATAAGGTGGTTCTTCATTATGTGCTGGAATATCATGGAAGGAAGAGCTTTGACTATGTGGCGGAACGCCTTTATCCGGTATGCGGAGGAGTTTTCGTAAGGTCCTTTGTCCTCTTTTTCGGAGAAAGGCTGACCTGGTTTATAACCGAGACGGCAAAGGACGGGACCAAGATCTCCACCGAATGCAGGACCATCGAAAACCAGGAAGAGCATGTGACGGGAGACAGCCGTTACAGCAGGCTCTGCCGCATGCAGTGCGCGCTGGACCGCAGACAGGACCGCAGCCTGAAACAGATGATGGAAGAATATGAGGAACTGACCGAGCTGGCAGAGAGAGAATTTCGGGTCAGATAAAGAAGGGAAGGGCGACCATGGAGAAGACAAGCGGGAGCGGGCGGATTTGTGCAGGAATTGATTACCGGGAGGGGCGCCCGAGAGTCTGTTACCAGACAGAGCAGATGAAGGAACCTCAGGAGCTTCCTCTGAATTTTGAGAAACAGACGGGACATGCCGCCTGCCTGCGAAAGATTCTGTCTGCCCTGAAGCGATATGGGAAAAAAGAGGATATCCGTGCAGCGGTCGTACTGCCGGACATGTCGGAGGAAAGCATCCGACAGACTCTGAAAGAGGCATATGAAGCCGGATTTCAGGAGGGACAGCTTCAGGTGATGGGGGAGCTGGAGAGCCTGGTTCATTTTGTCATGCACCAGACAAATGACATCTGGCAGCAGCAGGTCTGGATTCTGGAATTTGGCACGGATGAGGTGAAGGCAACCGGGATTCAGGCAAATAAGAGAAGCATTCCGATCGTTGCGGAAGCGCGGGAACCGGAGTACTGGTATGTGGGGAATCTGCTGGAAGGGAACAGGGATGAAAGACTTCTGCAGCAGGTAAGGGAGCGGTTTGGAAAGAATTCGAACCGCGTGTCTGCCGTCTTTTTGACAGGAACCGATCTGAATACCCGGGATTATAAAAAGAGCAGGGAAGAGATCTGTTCCAGGCGAAGAGTGTTTCTGGGCGATCTGCTCCATGCCAGAGGCGCCTGTATGCTGGCAGGGGACCGTACGGAACACAGGCAGTATCTCTATCTGAGCGAGCAGACGCTTTTGTACAATGTGCAGATCCGCAGCAGCAGAGACGGAAAGGAAGAGCTCTGTACGATCGTCAGAGCCGGCTTAAACTGGTATGAAGCCCGAGAAAGCTGTGAGGTGCTTTTGTGTTCGGAACCTCTTCTGGAATTTTCTTTCCAGTCTATGCTGGGCGGCGAGCCGATCCGGGCAGGGATGCATCTGCCGGATCTGCCGGAACGGCCGCGGGGAACCAGCCGGCTTCTGGTTGAGGTGTATTTTTCTGCGCCTGCGCAGTGTGAGATCGAGGTTGCGGATCTTGGATTCGGAGAACTGTATCCGTCTTCGGATCTCTGCTGGAAAGAAACATTTATACTGGAGGAGCAGGAGGAAGTGAGTCATGGGACTGGCTATGGTCTGTAAATATCAAAGAGCAGAACGTCCGTTTTTTATCGAACAGGCAGGACTGAATGTTTACAGTGTGGAAGAACTGGCATATTTTCTGTATCATAATATATGCGTGGTGGACCGGCAGTTTTTTGACGAAGGATTATGCCGGTGGATGGAGGAGATGGGCTGTCAGGAACTGGTCGGTAAGATTCGAAAGGGCATTTCGTCCGGAACGGATTTTAAGAATCTGGTTCTTATGGCAGTTGAAGCCCCAGGCTTTTTTTCAGCAGAAGAACGGGCAGATCTGGAGGAGCGGCTTTTGGGGCTTGTAAATCTGCAGGAACAGGAACGGCTGAAGCTGCGTGCGGACGAGCTTTTGAATAACCGGAATGAATGGGCGGCAATGGAAGAGTATCAGCATATTCTCAGGATGCATCAGAACAGCCGCCTGGGAATGGAATTTTACAGTGCGGTGTGGAACAATCTGGGCGTGTGCCATGCCAGACAGTTCCTGTTCGGGAAAGCAGCAGAATGTTTTGAAACCGCGTATGAGTATCATCCGGATGAAGAACTTCTGAAACAGGCGGAGATGGCCGGGCAGCTTGCACAGGGAATCCTGCCGGGGGCCGGAGGCAGGAAATCCGATGCTGCAGACCCGCAGAAACGGCTTCTTCAGTGGGAGAGGGAGTACCGGATGCGGGCAAAATTTTAGTTCTTGACAATACGCCCCATACCTGATATGATTTCAGTGTTGCGAAGATGCTTTATTGTGGTAAAGTAGTAGCATATGGAAATCAGAGGAGGATATGAAGATGAAAAAGTTAATTGCTGTAATGCTGGCAGGCGCTGTGACGGCAGCCATGGTAACCGGATGCGGCGGAGGTAATACGGACACTCCGGCGGACGCACCTGCAGAGACAGAGACTCCTGCGGAGGATGCACCTGCAGAGACGGAGGCAGGAGAAGACACAGAAGCAGCGCCGGAGGATGCACAGGCAGCTTCTGGTGAGAGCGATCTGGCATATGTACAGGACAAGGGCACTCTGGTGGTCGGCATTACGGATTTTGAGCCGATGGATTACAAGAGTGAGGACGGCAGCTGGATCGGATTTGACGCAGATATGGCAGGCGCATTTGCAGAGAGCCTGGGCGTGAGCGTAGAGTTTGTGGAGATTGACTGGGACAATAAGATCCTGGAGCTGGACGGCAAGACCATTGACTGTGTATGGAACGGCATGACTTTGACGGATGAAGTGAAGAGCTCCATGGAATGCTCCAATGCATACTGCAACAATGCGCAGATCGTGATCGTACCGGCTGACCAGGCAGATCAGTATCAGGATGTGGACAGCCTTTCTGACCTGAATTTTGCAGTGGAGGCAGGAAGTGCGGGAGAAGAACAGGTAGATGCTCTTGGCCTTGCCTTTACTCCGGTGAAGGCACAGTCCGATGCGCTGATGGAAGTGGCGGCAGGCACTTCGGATGCTGCCGTGATCGATTCTCTGATGGCTGCAGCCATGGTAGGAGAGGGTACCGGTTATGCAGAACTGACTTATACCGTAGGTCTGAACAGCGAGGAGTACGGCGTTGGTTTCCGTAAAGGCTCTGATCTGGCAGCGGCTCTGAATGAGTTTTTCGTGACAAGTTATCAGGACGGCAGCATGCTTGAAACTGCGGAGACCTACGGCGTACAGGCAGCTGTGATTGAGCAGAAATAAGTATTTGCAGCACTGCAGAGGACGGATTTTTTTCGCCCTCTGCTTTTGTGCACGGGGTGCATCCCTGTCTGATTCAGGAAGAGAAAGCAGGATAAGTGTATGGAATTGATGCTGGAACAGATGCCGATTGTCATTCGGTCATTGAATGTGGGCTTTTTGCAGACGCTGAAGCTTTTTGCGGTGACGCTGCTGGGGGCGCTTCCTCTGGGGCTTGTCATCGCATTCGGCTCCATGTCGCGTTTTCGGCCGCTCAGCTATGTGACCAGGGTTATTGTCTGGATCATACGCGGAACGCCGCTGATGATACAGCTTTTGATCATCTATTATTTTCCGGGGCTGGTGCTTAAAAATCCCATCTGGGGCGGCGGAGAGGCCGGACGTTTTCTGGCAGCATCCGTTTCTTTTATTTTTAATTATGCCTGTTATTTTTCGGAGATCTACCGGGGCGGGATCCAGAGCGTTCCGGTGGGACAGGAGGAAGCGGGCCTTGTGCTGGGCATGACCAGGAGCCAGATCTTTTTTAAGGTTACGCTTCTTCAGATGATCAAACGGATCGTACCGCCCATGTCCAATGAGATCATCACTCTGGTAAAGGATACTTCTCTGGCGCGTATCATTGCGCTGCAGGAGATTATCTGGGCAGGACAGGCATTTATGAAGGGTTCCCAGGGCATCTCCGGCGCCATCTGGCCGCTGTTCTTTACGGCAGTTTATTATCTGATCTTCAGCGGAATCCTGACGGTTCTTCTGGGACGGCTGGAGAAAAAGCTGGATTATTTCAGATGACAGAAGCAGCGCCTGCAGGCGCGGGATCTGGTATAGCAGGGAGGAGATCATATGGCGATACTGGAAGTAGAACATATCTGTAAATCATTTGAGAAAACGGAGGTCCTGAAGGATATCAGCTTTTCTCTGGAGGAGGGGGAGGTGCTCTCCATCATCGGTTCTTCCGGAAGCGGCAAGACGACACTGCTTCGGTGCCTGAATTTTCTGGAGCGTCCGGACAGCGGCATCATCCGTGTGTGCGGAGAGACCTTGTATGACGGCGGGAACTCTTTTTCCGTGCGGGATGCGGATATTCGGAAAAAAAGACTTCACTTCGGGCTGGTGTTTCAGTCCTTTAACCTGTTTCCGCAGTACTCGGCGCTGGAAAATGTGATGCTTGCGAAGGAGCTCCTGGCAAAGGAGCAGCCGGAGTATAAGACAGGAAAAAAGGAGATCCATGAAGAAATCCGGGTACTGGCGGAAGAACTTTTAAGGCAGATGGGGCTTTCGGACCGGATGAGCAATTATCCGCATCAGCTTTCCGGCGGGCAGTGCCAGCGTGTGGCGATCGCCCGCGCTCTGGCGCTGAAGCCGGATATCCTCTGCTTTGACGAGCCGACCTCGGCGCTGGACCCGGAGCTGACCGGAGAAGTGTTAAAGGTCATGAAGGAGCTGGCAGACCAGAAGACGACCATGATTATTGTGACGCATGAGATGGCGTTTGCCAGAGACGTGGCCGGCCATGTGATTTTTATGGATGACGGTTATATCCTGGAGCAGGGCACGCCGGAACAGGTGTTCGAACATTCTCATGAGGAGCGGACCAGACAGTTTCTCTCGCGGTTCACGCAGGGTTGAACAGCTGCCATCGGATGAAGAAATGCTTTACACCGGAAGGACTTATTGTTATAATGGAGACACTTTACAGACGGCGGCCGGATTGTCGCCAAAGGGAATCAGAATCCGAAGTACCGGTTGATAAAGAAAATGATGAGATTAGAAAAGGACGGGAAGAGCAGTTATGGAAAAGAAAGAACTTCTGTATGAGGGAAAAGCAAAGAAAGTGTACACCACAGAAGATCCGGATGTACTGATCGTATCTTACAAGGATGATGCGACGGCATTCAACGGAGAGAAGAAGGGTACCATTGTAGGAAAAGGCGCCATTAACAACCGTATGAGTAATCATGTGTTCAAACTGGTGGAAAAAGCCGGCGTTCCGACTCATCTGATCGAGGAACTGAACGACCGGGAAACTGCGGTGAAGAAGGTGGAGATCGTTCCTTTGGAGGTCATCGTCCGCAATGTGGCGGCGGGAAGCTTTTCCAAACGGCTTGGCGTGCCGGAGGGGACCCCGTTTACGGCTCCTACGCTGGAATTCAGCTACAAGAATGATGAGCTGGGCGATCCGCTGATCAACGATTATTTTGCCATTGCACTGAATCTTGCCACGAGAGAAGAGATTGAGAAGATCACAGAGTATGCATTTAAGGTGAATGATGTATACAGGGCATATTTTGCACAGCTCGGGATTGATCTGATTGACTTTAAGATCGAGTTCGGCCGCTGTAAAGGAGAGATCATCCTGGCAGATGAGACTTCTCCGGATACCTGCAGGCTGTGGGATTCCAAAACCCATGAAAAGCTGGATAAGGACCGTTTCCGCAGGGATCTTGGAAATGTGGAAGAAGCATATCAGGAAGTATTTAAGAGGCTGGGTCTTTCATAAAATAAAAAGCGCGGGACCGGGAGCGGCATCGTAAGGTGCTGTTCCCGGTTTCCGGCGCTTTTCTGTACTGGCAGGATGTTTGAATTTTTCCTATGGAAACATGTTTTTTATTTACAGAAAGGATCATAGTATGAGCACAGACAGATATCAAAGTCCATTATCGGAGCGTTATGCCAGCAGGGAGATGCAGTATATCTTTTCTCCGGATAAGAAGTTCTGCACCTGGAGGCGGCTGTGGATCGCACTGGCAGAGACAGAGAAGGAACTGGGGCTGCCCATTACCCAGGAGCAGATTGATGAATTAAAGGCCCATGCGGAGGATATCAATTATGATGTGGCAAAGGCGCGGGAAAAGGAAGTGCGCCACGATGTCATGTCTCATGTATATGCCTATGGGGTACAGTGTCCGAAAGCAAAGGGAATCATCCATCTGGGCGCTACTTCCTGCTATGTAGGTGATAATACCGATATCATTGTCATGACGGAAGCGCTTCGCCTGGTCAGAAAGAAGCTGGTCAACGTGATCGCAGAGCTGGCAAAATTTGCGGATGAGTATAAAGCTCTGCCGACGCTGGCATTTACCCACTTCCAGCCGGCACAGCCTACGACAGTGGGAAAGCGTGCCTCCCTGTGGCTGCAGGAGTTCTGCATGGATCTGGAGGACGTGGAGTATGTGCTCGGCACCATGAAGCTTCTTGGCTCCAAGGGAACCACGGGAACGCAGGCAAGTTTTCTGGAGCTTTTTGAAGGAAATCAGGAGACCATCGACCGGATCGATCCCATGATCGCAGAGAAGATGGGCTTTCGGGAATGTGTCCCGGTGTCCGGACAGACCTATTCCCGCAAGACGGACACCAGAGTCCTGAATGTGCTGGCGGGAATTGCTGCGACCGCCCATAAGATGTCCAATGACATCCGTCTGCTGCAGCATCTGAAGGAAGTGGAGGAGCCTTTTGAGAAATCTCAGATCGGTTCATCCGCCATGGCATACAAGCGGAATCCCATGCGGAGTGAGCGGATCGCGTCCCTTTCCAGATATGTGATGGTCGATGCGCTGAATCCGGCGATCACTTCCGCGACCCAGTGGTTTGAGCGCACGCTGGATGATTCTGCCAATAAACGGCTGTCTGTTCCGGAAGGCTTTCTTGCCGTTGACGGCATTCTGGATCTGTGCCTGAACGTGGTGGACGGACTTGTGGTGTATCCCAAAGTCATCGAGAAGCGCCTCATGAGCGAGATTCCGTTCATGGCGACGGAAAACATCATGATGGATGCAGTAAAGGCGGGAGGAGACCGGCAGGAGCTGCATGAACGGATTCGGACGCTTTCCATGGAAGCAGGAAAGAATGTGAAGGTGGAAGGAAAAGAAAATAATCTGCTGGAACTGATCGCGGCGGATCCGGCATTCAATATGACCATGGAAGAACTCCAGGCATGTATGGAGCCGTCCCGCTATGTGGGCCGCAGCGCCGTGCAGGTGGAGGCATTTTTAAAGCATGTGGTGTCTCCGATCCTGAAAGACAATCAGGAGCTTCTGGGCATGAAGGCGGATATCAGCGTATAGACGGTTTTATGCAGAGCCGGAGCTGGCAGAGGCCGTCAGGATCCTGTGAAATCCGGGTATCCGGGGAGGTTATTCTATGTACAGTTATCATTTCCGGGAATGGCTGTCGTTCTTTTATTTTTACTGCATCTTTGGCTGGTGCTTTGAATCGGCCTATGTGTCGCTGAAGAACCGGCATCTGACCAACCGGGGGTTCCTGAAGGGCCCCTGGCTTCCGCTCTACGGGAGCGGGGCGATTCTGGTGCTGTGGCTGACGCTTCCCTTTCAGGAGACGCCGGCGCTGGTCTATGTGGTGGGAGCCATTGGCGCCACGGTACTGGAATATGTGACGGGCGAGACCATGGTCCGGCTGTTCAAGGTCCGGTACTGGGACTACAGCGATCAGAAGCTGCAGTATAAGGGGCACATCTGCCTGAGTTCAACGGCCGCATGGGGATTTTTAAGCCTTCTGATGGTCTATGTGGTGCACAGGCCGGTGGAACAGTTTATCTTCTGGATGCATGAGGAAGCGGTATCGGTGCTGACCTTCGGGATCACAGTCTGTATGGTGTATGATTTCAGCAATGCATTCCGCGAGGCGATGGATCTGCGTGCGATGCTGATGCAGGCAGAACAGCTCTGTGCAGAGCTGGAACAGCGGGCAGCGGAGAAAAAACGGGTGCTGGAAGCGGCGGCTGTTTTTGCAATAGCTGCAGTGGAAGAACGGATGGAAGAGCACAGGGAGCGGGCAGAGCAGTCGAAAGAGCAGCTTCTTCAGAAGATGGAAACAGAGATCCGCCAGCTTCAGGAGCGGCAGGAGCAGTTAAAGGAACGCATGGTCCAGAAGGCAAAGATGCTGCCGGTGCGGAATCCGGGATTCCGGCTCATGGCGGATCTTCCGGATGCGGCGGAACTTCGGGAACGGATGCACAGGCATCGGAAAGGGCAGAAAACGGAATAAGCGGTTGGAACAGGAAGAGAGCTGAGGGAAGCTTTCTTCTTTTTTATCTGGAAAACAGGTCCGACGCTGTCCTTCACAGAATTTTCACAGATTTTCCCTTGACATTGTTAGAAACCTAACATATAATCAGTTAGACTTCTAACGAACCGGAGAGGAGGAAGATCGGTGAAGGATGATGGTTATCCCATGCGGGAGATGGTGAATCTGAGCTGTATCTGGCATCGGGTGATTGAAAAACAGATGGCTGATCTGGGAATGACATCGATTCAGAGCCGGATGATCGGATATCTGTATTTTCAGAGCCGGCGGCAGAGAAAGGTGTTTCAGGGACAGCTGGAAGAGGAATTCAAGATACGGAAATCTTCCGTTACCAGTGTGATTCAGATACTGGAGAAGAAGGGGCTGGTCCGCAGAACCGGGGTCCCGGGAGATGCGAGAAAGAAAGAGCTGGTGCTGACGGAGCAGGGAATTGCGGTTCAGGAGACGGTGATCGAGCGTCTGGAGCGTCTGGAGGAACTGGTGAATCAGGTGCTCACGGAAGAAGAACGCAGGCTCTGGTTTTCCTGCATCCGTAAAATAGAGACAAGACTTGAGGAGGCAGAATATGGTTAAAAGACTGGCTGTGCACATCGGGGAATTTAAGAAAGATACGCTGATGGCCCCGGCGAGTGTGATACTGGAAGTGATACTGGAAGTTCTGCTGCCGGTTCTGATGGCTTCTGTCATCGACCGGGGAGTGGAAGCAGGAGATATGAATTATGTAGTAAAGATGGGAGGCCTCATGCTGATTGTAGCCATGCTCTCCCTTCTGGCGGGAACCATGTCCGGAATCTTTGCAGCAAGGGCGTCCATGGGGTTTGGACGGAACTTAAGAAAAGCAATGTATGACAATATACAGGACTTTGCGTTTCGGAATATTGACCGCTTTTCCACAGCGGGTCTGGTGACCCGTATGACTACGGATGTGACCAATGTGCAGAATGCATTTCAGATGATCATCCGGATGTTTGTACGGGCGCCGATCATGATGATTTCCGCGCTGTTCATGTGTATAACCATCAGTCCCCGGCTTTCGCTGATCTTTCTGGCGGCGCTGGTGTTCCTGGGATGCATGATGGCATTTATCATCACCCGTGCATTTCCCATTTTTGATGAGATGTTCAAAGGATATGACCGGCTCAATGCCAGCGTACAGGAGAATCTGACCGGGATCCGGGTGGTGAAGGCCTATGTCAGAGAAGACCATGAAAAGGAAAAATTCCGCGGGGCGACGAAGAACCTGAAGGATTTAAGCGTCCATGCGGAGCGTCTGGTGGTTATGAACCAGCCGGTGATGCAGTTCACAGTCTATACCTGCATCATGCTGGTGTCCTGGTTCGGGGCAAAGCTGATCGTCGTGAACCAGACCATGACGACCGGGCAGCTGATGAGTCTCTTTACGTATACCATGCAGATCCTTATGAGTCTGATGATGATCTCCATGATTTTTGTCATGACAACCATGGCCCGTTCCTCTGCGGAGCGTATCGTGGAAGTACTGGATGAAAAGAGCGCGCTTCAGGATCCGAAGGGAACGGTCCTGACGGAGGTGGAAGACGGTTCCATCTGCTTTGATCATGTGAGTTTTTCCTACAGCGACGATAAAGAGAAATGCGTGCTCCGGGATATCAGCCTGACGATCCGGGCAGGAGAGACCATCGGCATCATCGGCGGGACCGGAAGTTCCAAATCCACGCTGGTACAGCTGATTCCAAGGCTCTATGACGTGCTGGACGGTTCTGTCATCGTGGGCGGACACAATGTGAAGGAGTACCGGATTGAGACGCTGAGAAATGCAGTATCCATGGTTCTGCAGAAAAATGTTCTCTTTTCCGGCACGATTCTGGAGAATCTCCGGTGGGGCGACAAGGAGGCGACGGAGGAACAGTGCCGTCATGCCTGCGAACTGGCTCAGGCCCATGAATTTATCGAGAAGATGCCGGATGGTTATCATACGTATATCGAACAGGGCGGTACAAATGTGTCCGGCGGGCAGAAGCAGCGTCTCTGTATCGCCAGAGCGCTTCTGAAGAAGCCGAGGATCCTGATTCTGGACGATTCCACCAGTGCAGTGGATACGAAGACGGATTCTCTGATCCGGAAAGCATTTGCGGAGGAAATACCGGATACGACAAAACTGATCATCGCCCAGAGGATCTCATCCGTACAGGATGCAGACCGGATCCTGGTGCTGGATCAGGGAGCGGTTGTGGGCTTTGGAACCCACGAAGAACTGCTGAAGGACAATGATATTTATCGTGACATCTATGAACTGCAGCAGAAAGGAGCGGATTTTGATGAGTAATCCAAAGACAGTCAAAGGCCCCGGCGCCCGGGGCATGCGCGGCGGACAGGGAAGCCGGAATCCCGGAAGGACTTTAAAGCGTCTGCTTGCGTATATCTGGAAGGACTATAAGATTCACTGTGTGGCAGTCGCGGTCAGTATCGCGGTCAGCGCGCTGACCGGAGTGATTGGAAATCTGTTTCTTCGAAGTCTGATTGACGATTATATTCTGCCGTTTCTGGGAGAGACAAACCCGGGCTTTGCACCGCTTCTCCATGCGCTCATCGTCATGGCATGCATCTATTATGCAGGTACAGCAGCCACTTTTCTGTATGCCAGACTGATGATTGTTGTCACTCAGGGGGTGTTAAAGGAAATCCGGGATGAGATGTTTACGCATATGGAGCGTCTGCCCATCAAATATTTTGATACGCATGCCCATGGGGATATCATGAGCGTTTATACCAATGATACCGACACCCTGCGGCAGATGATCAGCCAGAGTATCCCTCAGATGCTCAGTTCTTCCATCACCATCGTCAGTACCTTTGTGTCCATGCTGGTGCTGAGTGTGCCGCTGACCATGCTGATTATCCTGATGGTAGTTGTTATGGTGCTGGCGGTACGCTTTATCGGCGGCAGGAGCGGGATGTACTTTATCCGGCAGCAGAAATCCCTCGGTGCACTCAACGGCTATATTGAGGAAATGATGGAGGGTCAGAAGGTAGTCAAGGTCTTCTGCCACGAGGCGGAGTCCAGAGAAAAATTCGTTCAGTTAAACGACGAACTGTTCGAAAGCGCCAGAAATGCCAATACGTTTGCCAACATTCTCATGCCGGTTATGGCCAATCTGGGGAATATCAATTATGTGCTGACGCTGGGGGTGGGTGCAGTCTTTGCCATTAACGGCATCGGCGGGCTCACACTGGGCGCTCTGGCATCGTTTCTGCAGCTCACCAGAAGTTTTAACATGCCGATTACGCAGGTATCTCAGCAGTTTAATTCCATCATCATGGCACTGGCAGGAGCGGAGCGGATCTTTGATCTGCTGGATGAGCCGGAAGAAGTGGACAATGGTTATGTGACACTGGTTAACGTGACCGAAGAGCCGGACGGCACTTTGAAAGAAGCAAAAGAGCGGACCGGGATCTGGGCATGGAAGCATCCCCATAAGGCAGAAGGAACCATTACCTACAAAAAGCTGGAGGGAGACGTGGTGCTGGACGGCGTGGATTTTGGGTATACAGATGATAAAATCGTGCTGCACGATATCAAGATGTATGCCAATCCTGGAGAAAAGGTGGCTTTCGTGGGCGCCACTGGCGCGGGGAAGACGACGATCACCAACCTGATCAACCGGTTTTACGATATTCAGGATGGAAAAGTCCGTTACGACGGCATCAACATCAACAAGATCAAAAAGCCGGATCTGCGCCGGTCTCTGGGTATGGTTCTTCAGGATACCCATCTGTTTACCGGCACCATTGCAGACAATATCCGTTATGGAAAGCTGGATGCCACAGACGAAGAAGTCGTTGCAGCGGCAAAGCTTGCCAATGCCCATTACTTTATCACAAGGCTTCCGGACGGTTATGACACCATGTTAAGCGGTGACGGGACCAGCCTGTCTCAGGGAGAGCGGCAGCTTCTTGCCATCGCCCGGGCAGCCATCGCAGATCCGCCGGTTCTGATTCTGGACGAGGCGACCTCCAGCATCGATACCAGAACAGAGACCATCGTCCAGAGCGGTATGGATCAGCTGATGAAAGGCAGAACCGTCTTCGTCATCGCACACCGGCTGTCCACCATCAAGAACTCCGACGTGATCATGGTTCTGGAGCAGGGCCGCATCATCGAACGGGGAAATCACGAATCCCTTCTGGAGGAACGGGGAAAATACTATCAGCTGTATACGGGAGCGTTTGAACTGTCATGAGAAAAGCGATCATATTTGATATGGACGGGACATTACTGGATACGCTGGAGGATCTGTACCGGAGCGCCAACGCGGCGCTTGTACAGTACGGATTTCCGGAGCGGACGCTGGAAGAAGTCCGGCAGTTTGTGGGAAATGCTGCCAGAAATCTGATGCGCCAGGCGATTCCTCAGGGTGAGGAGAATCCGCACTTTGAGGAATGTCTCCAGGCATTTAAAATACATTATGGGGAACATCTCAACGATCATACAGGGCCCTATGACGGGATCCTGGAGCTTCTTGGGCAGCTTTCCAAAGAAGGAGTTCCCATGGCGATCGTCTCCAACAAGCCGGATTTCGCAGTCCGAAAGCTGAAGGAGCGGTACTTCGGCGGGCTGATCTCCGTCGCCATCGGGGAATCGGAACGGGTCCGCCGGAAACCGGCGCCGGATACGGTGGAGCAGGCGGCAGAGAGACTGGGCGTCCGTCTGGAGGACTGCATCTACGTGGGGGATTCGGAGGTGGATCTTCTGACCGCGAAAAACTGCGGGATCCCCTGCGTGTCGGTGACCTGGGGATTTCGCAGCAGAGAACTTCTTATAAGCTTGGGAGCAGAGCATATGGCGGAAGATACGGAGGAACTGTACTGGCTGCTTCGGAATATGCTGTAAAGATTGCCTAAAGTCTGGAGTGTATCTGAACTCTGGCAAGCAGCGCTTCCTGAAGCACCTGAGAAAAATTGATTCCCATAGATACGGCGCGTTCGTTCAGCCATGAGGGAATGGTCAGAGTTTTTTTGACCGCAGTGGTATCTTTATATGGATCGATTTTGCAGGAGACGTAAGTGGAAAAACCGTCTTCCGGCTGAAGTGTGGACAGGTCAGAAGGTGATGCGATATCCTTTTTCTGTTCCAGCAGTGTGAGCAGATATCCAGAAAGCGCTTCCTGTGCTGCTTCCATAGTCTCTGTTATATTGCTTCCATATGTGTGGCACCCTTCCAGGTCTGGAAATTCTACCCAGTACATATCTTCCTCCTGATGAAAAACAGCAGGATATACAAACAACATGTTACAACCTCCTTGTGGTGGAGACAGAAATTTACCGAAGTCCTGTCTCTTTTAAAATATGATTCAATAATCCGGCAGGAATATCCCTGCCATGTATGGGGAGCACTGTAGTTTTCCCTGCTTTCTGCAAAATATGATGGCTGCCTTTGATTCGGGCTACTTCCCATCCGTTTTTCTTCAGTAATTTCAGCAGTTCTTTATCTTTCAATGTTCTGCCTCCTTACTGTAAAACAGTATAACACGTACAGCACGTACTGTCAATTGCCATTCGGATATTATACTTATAGTGTATACAAAGAAAAAGAATACAGAATTATAACTGGACTGCTTAAAAAGAAAGAAACTGGATATTTTAAAATATCCAGTTTTGTTGTAGTATATCAAAAGCTTAAAGATATGAGGAGGTTTCAGATGATGAGTATGAAAGAAACAGCAGTGAACAAAAGTTCTGTCACTGTGTCGGAACTTGCGATCACGGGAGCGTGCATTGCGCTGACATTTGTGGCTACAGGATTTATCAATATCCGTCTGCCGCTGCCGGGCAACGGAGGACTGGATCGCTCCGGCAGCCTCCATCCCGGGCAATCTGCTGCAGATCGGCGTGGCGGCAGTTCTGGCGCTTCCTGTCGCAGAGGCAGTCAGAAAAGCGACTGCACGGCAGGCAGGATAAAATGTGTATCATGCAAATCGTATTCCGCGTTCCGTGCGGGAGTACAGAAAATGACAGAGGAGGCAGAACAGCATGTACAAGATCATGACGCCCGGACCTACGCAGGTTCGGGAAAATGTCCGGATGGCCAGAAGCCTGGAGTGCACAAATCCGGATCTGGATCCGGAATTTTTTGATTATTACAGAGAGACCTGCCGGCTGATCAGCGGACTTTTGCATACGGAAAATGAAACGCTGATCCTGGGCGGAGAAGGAATCCTGGGACTGGAAGCCGCATGCGCATCTCTGACAGAGCCGGGGGATCCGGTGCTGGTGGTGGATAACGGCGTATTCGGCAGAGGTTTTGCGGATTTTGTGGAACTGTATGGAGGGAAAGTGACTTACTACCGGTCTTCCTGTACAAAGGCTCTGGATATGGAAGACTTCCGCGGATTTCTGAAAGAACATCACGATTTTAAATACGCGACGCTGGTCCACTGCGATACGCCCAGCGGTATCCTGAATCCGGTGGAGGATATGAGCCGGGAGCTGCACCGGTACGGCATCCTGACTGTGGTGGATTCGGTGTCAGCCATGTTCGGGGAACCGCTTTCTGTGGATGCCGGCAGGATCGATATCGTCTGCGGCGGTTCCCAGAAAGCGCTGTCTGCGCCTCCGGGACTGACCTTTGTGACGGTCAGCGAAGCGGCAAAAAAGGCGATGGAAAAGAGAAAGACAAGGATTGCTTCTTTTTATGCCAATCTGCTGGTGTTTAAAGATTATTATGAAAAACAGTGGTTTCCCTATACCATGCCCATCAGCGATATCAAAGGGCTTCGGACCGCTCTGGAAAATGTAAAAGCGGATACCGCCCGCCTGAAGCGGCATGCGAGGCTCGGGGAGATGACCAGAAAGGCAGTGCAGGATATGGGGCTTTCCCTGTATCTGGAAAGCGGCTTTTCCAATACGGTGACGGTGATTCGGGTGCCGGAGCGCCGGAGTGCGGCAGACATTCTGGAGCGGATGAAAAAAGAACATCATATCATGATCGCCGGCAGCTTTGATGTGCTGGCAGGGCAGGTGATCCGGATCGGACATATGGGAGAAAATGCCACAGAAGCGGATGTAAAAGAAACGCTTCAGGCGCTGAGAAAAGTACTGGAATCGTAAACTTACAACCGGGTTTCCGGTCTGCTTCTTGTCAAACCATGGGAAATGGTGTAAGATGCATATACTGGCGGTGTGTGCGGCACACCGCCGCATTTGCGTGAGGAGGCATTAGAATTATGAAACAGATGAAGAATAACGCCATGCTGCTTCTGACGGCCCTGATCTGGGGCTGTGCGTTCGTGGCGCAGAGCGTGGGCATGGATTATGTGGGGCCCTTTACTTTTAATTCGGTCCGGTGCATTCTGGGCAGCATCGTTCTGGTACCGGTTATTTTTCTGATGGATGCTCTGAAGAGAAAGAGCGGGATGAGTGGGGCAGAGCTGAAAAAAGGAAGAGGCGATACGAAGACGCTTGTGACCGGGGGCATCTGCTGCGGCGTAATCCTGGCAGTGGCCAGCAGTCTGCAGCAGTTCGGCATTCTGTTTACAACTGTGGGTAAGGCGGGCTTCATCACAGCCATGTATATCGTACTGGTCCCGATTCTCGGGATTTTCCTTGGCAAAAAGCTTCGGCCGCTGATGATTTTCTGTGTTTTTACAGCAGTCCTGGGGCTGTATTTTCTATGCATGACGGAAAAGCTTTCTCTTGGCATCGGTGATCTGCTGGTGCTGTTCTGCGCGCTGGTGTTTTCTGTACATATTCTGGTCATCGACCATTTTTCTCCGCTGGTGGATGGCGTTCGCATGTCGGCGATTCAGTTTCTGACGGCAGGAATCCTCTGCGCAGTGCCCATGCTCATCTGGGAAAATCCGAATATGGCAGACATTCTGGAAGCATGGATGCCGGTTCTGTACGCAGGCGTCATGTCCTGCGGAGTTGCCTATACGTTTCAGATTCTGGGACAGAAGAATGCGGATCCGACCGTGGCGTCTCTGCTGCTCAGTCTGGAATCCGTCTTTTCCGTGCTGGCGGGCTGGGTGATTCTGGGGCAGGGACTGAGCAGAAAAGAGCTGTTTGGCTGTGTGCTGATGTTTGCGGCGATTATCCTTGCACAGCTGCCCCAGAAGCAGGAAGCAGAGAAAAATCAGGACTGAAACAAAAGGCAGGGCAGAGTCTGTCAGATGTGCGCTGCTCTCATGCCCGAACCTGATCCGGATGAATGGCTTATCAGGCAGGTGCATGCTCCCGAAGCATGGCGATCTCTTCCTTATAGGGAGCCCGCGTGTTTTTGGGATCGTTGTCAACGGGGATCCAGGGAGTTTCCAGAATCTTGGGAACATCCTGAAAGTCGGGATGATGGACGATGCGGTTCAGTGCGTCAAAGCCGATGCATCCTTTTCCCAGGTTTTCATGACGGTCTTTGGCAGAGCCGCAGGGATTTTTACTGTCATTGATATGGAAGACGGCGATCTGGTCTTTCCCAAGAATCTGGTCAAACCGTGCAAAGACACCCTCGGGATCATTTATGATATCATAACCGCTGTCATGAGTATGGCAGGTATCAAAGCAGATTCGCAGGCGATCTTTTTTTGCCACGCTGTCATAGATCCTGGCCAGTTCTTCGAAGGTCCGGCCGATCTCGGATCCTTTTCCGGCCATGGTTTCCAGTGCGATCAGACAGTCGCTGTCATCGGTCAGCACCTCATTCAGTCCTTTGGCGACAGAGGCGATGCCCGCTTCTGTACCGGCGCCTACATGCGCCCCCGGATGGACGACCAGAATCCGGCTTCCCATGGCAGAAGCCCGGTTCAGTTCCAGCCTCAGAAAGCGGACTGCAAGTTCATAGGTTTCCGGCTTTACGGTATTTGCCAGATTGATAATATAAGGGGCATGGACGATAAACTCCGTGATTCCGTTATCCTTCATCAGTGCCTGAGCCGCTTCGATGTTCAGCTCGCTGATCTCTTTACGCTTTGTATTCTGGGGCGCTCCGGTGTAGAGCATGAAAGTATTGGCATTGTAGGAAAGCGCTTCTTCCACGGACCCCAGCATCATCTTTTTTCCGTTCATTCCCACATGGGAACCTATTTTTAACATGGCGTTTCACTCCTTTGTTTTTGTTCAGTATAGTGGATGGAGACGAAAAAGTCAAAGTTCAGATGCCAGATAAATGATAACTGCTTTATTTTATCAGAGATATGCATCGGGAGGGATTTTTTATGGAATTGAAAGACAGAATAAAATATGCAAAACGTGCATTGACGGGTACTGCATTAGGCGATTGTTTTGGGCAGAGCTTTTTCATACCTGACGAAACTGCCCGTCAAAGGATAAAAAACAGAGAGATTATGGATGGACCGTGGCATTTTACGGATGATACGGTGATGGCCATCGGAATTTACAGTATCCTGGAAAAGTATGGAAAAATTGATCAGGATGAACTGGCCAGGGTTTTTGCGGAGAATTATGCACGGGACTGGCACAGGGGATATGGAGGAACGGCGCATTCTGTTTTACGAAGTATCGGAGAAGGACAGAACTGGCGGGAAGTCGCTTCCAGCGCGTTTGATGGAATGGGTTCCATGGGGAATGGCGGCGCAATGCGTGCTGCGCCTGTAGGCGCATATTTTGCAGATGATCTGGACAAGGTCCTGTATTATGCCAGGGCATCTGCTGAAGTTACGCATGCGCATATGGAGGGGATCGTGGGTGCAATGGCCGTTGCCGCGGCATCCGCTCTGCTTCTGAATAAAAAGCTGGGGAACTATTCTGGAGAAGGAATCACTTTTTTGCGTGATGTCGCAGACCGTTTGCCGGAAAGTGATACCAGATCGAAAATATTGTCTGCAGTTTCTGTTAAAAAAGACAGCAGCATGGATTTTGTGATTTCTGTGCTTGGAAATGGAAGCAGGCTGACGGCACAGGATACCGTTCCGTTTTGCCTGTGGTGTGCGGCATATTATTATACCTCGACAGAAGAAGCGCTGTGGACGGCGGTTTCAGCTTTGGGAGACCGGGATACCATATGTGCCATTGTGGGCGGAATGGTCTTTCTTTTTGCGGATGAGCTTCCTCAGCAATGGCTGAGCCATATGGAGCATCCGGAAAGTTCTGTTTTTATGAATGCCAGAATCCGGTAAAGCTTCCGAAGCCAGGCAACGTTACTGCTCAGACGCCTGCCGGCATTCAGCCTGCCATGGGCATCGGTTCCTGAAAGACCCATGGAAGGGCGCCGGTCCTAAGGGCGCGTATTTTGCGCCCTTAGGACCGCTGCTGCCCTTCACTAAGCGCAAGCGGGATTTGCGATGAGGGGGGACCCACGCAGTGGGGAGAGTCCTGATCGCCTGTCTGGAAGGAACCGATGCTCATGGCAGGCGTCCGGGGCAGAACAGCTCTGGAATGCATTTGCCGTGAACTTGACAAACGCTTCTGTTTTTTCTATACTGAATTCAGTTTTTATCCGGACCGGACTGCCGGTGCCTGCCCGGCAGAATGCATGGAGCAGCAGCTCTGTACAGACAGGCAAAGCGGTCCGGCCATCAAAAGGAGACGGTCATGAACATACAGCTGATCATAGAGGTGCTGGGGACCATTGCATTTGCCATATCCGGCGCCATGCTTGCCGTTGAACGGAAGATGGATCTGTTCGGAGTTCTGTTTCTGGGGCTTGTGACCGCATCAGGAGGCGGATTTATGAGGGATGTGGCGCTTGGAATCGTGCCGCCGTCCATGTTTGTAAGCCCCATGGTGATTCCGGTGGGACTGCTGGCATCCTTTTATACCTTTCTTGCCATTCACTGGAATCAGCATATGATTCCGTATCTTCCGGAGGGGATGTTTCAGTGGATCCTGAATTTTACGGATGCGGTCGGACTGGGGCTGTTTACAGTGCTGGGAGTCAATGTGGCCATTGAGGCAGGTTATGGAGAGTGCCATAAGTTCGTCCTGTTTCTCGGAATGCTGACAGGAGTCGGAGGCGGGATGCTGCGGGATATTTTTGCCGGGCTGACGCCTGCCATACTGAGGAAACATATCTATGCCTGTGCGTCGCTTTTCGGGGCGGCATGTTATGACTGCCTGCTGCTGTGCATCAGAAAAGAGTACGCCATGTTTGCAGGAGCTGTGACTGTGACAGCCATACGAATGCTGGCTTATCATTTTAAATGGAATATGCCGCGGGCAGTGTAATGCCAAGCGGCTTATATGGAAGAAGGAGGAAGAGAGTTGAAAAAAATACTGGATCTCATTGCCGGAGAAATGGAAAAAGCTTTTCGGACAGCGGGATATGATCCTGAATATGCCGGAGTGACTTTGTCAAACCGTCCGGATTTGTGTGAATATCAGTGCAACGGCGCGTTGGCGGCGGCAAAAGAATATCATAAAGCACCGATTATGATTGCAGACAGCGTGGTGGAAGCACTGGAAAGTTCAGAACTGTTTGAAGACGTGCAGTCCGTGAAGCCGGGATTTATCAATCTGAAAGTCCATGCGGATTTTCTGAGCGGTTATCTGAACGGAATGTATGGGGACAGCCGTCTGGGATACGACAAGGCCGGGCAGCCAAAGACGATCATGATCGATTACGGCGGGCCCAATGTGGCAAAGCCTCTGCATGTGGGGCATCTTCGTTCCGCCATCATCGGGGAGAGCGTCAAGCGGATCGCCCGCTTTGCCGGCCATAAGGTCATCGGAGATGTGCATCTGGGAGACTGGGGTCTGCAGATGGGCCTGATTATCATGGAATTAAAGAACCGGGAGCCAAAGCTTCCTTATTTTGATGAAGCATATGAGGGAGCATATCCAGAAGAGGCGCCCTTTACGATTGCAGAGCTGGAAGAAATCTATCCGACGGCCAGCGCAAAGTCCAAAGAGGACGCTGCGTATAAGGAAGCTGCCATGCAGGCGACGTTTGAGCTGCAGCAGGGACGGAAAGGGTATCAGGCGCTGCTGCGGCATATTCTGAAGGTGTCTGTGACGGACCTGAAGCGAAATTATGAGAATCTGAAGGTGGAGTTTGACCTGTGGAAGGGCGAGTCCGATGCGCAGCCCTACATTCCGGATATGGTCCAGCGGATGAAGGATCAGGGTTTTGCCCACATGAGCGAAGGCGCGCTGGTGGTAGATGTCAAAGAGGAGACGGATACCAAGGAGGTTCCGCCCTGCATGCTCCTGAAGTCGGACGGTGCGTCGCTCTATACGACGACGGATCTGGCGACGATCGTGGAGCGGATGAAACTCTATCGGCCGGATGAGATCATCTATGTGGTGGACAAACGTCAGGAGATGCATTTTGTGCAGGTATTCCGCTGCGCGAAAAAATGCGGGCTTGCGGGAGAGGATACCGCATTTAAGTTCCTTGGCTTCGGCACCATGAACGGGAAGGACGGGAAGCCTTTTAAGACCCGCGAAGGCGGCGTCATGCGCCTGGAATATCTTCTGAAGGATATCAATGAAGAGATGCTTAAAAAGATCCGGGAAAGCCGTCCCATGAGCGAGGAGGAGGCCCGTGAGATTGCCGGAGTTGTGGGACTCTCTGCAGTAAAATACGGGGATCTGTCCAACCAGGCGTCCAAGGATTATATCTTTGATGTGGACCGGTTTACTTCTTCAGAAGGAAATACCGGACCCTACATTCTTTATACGATTGTCAGGATCAAGTCGATCCTGAAAAAATATGAAGAACAGGGCGGACGCGGCGACGGTGCAGAGATTGCCGCATACGGCAATGAAAGTGAGAAAGCGCTGATGCTGGAGCTGACCAGATTCAACAGCGTGATGGAAACTGCTTATGAAGAGCTTGCGCCCCATAAGGTCTGTGCATATATCTATGACCTGGCCAATGCATTTAATAAGTTTTATCATGAAACCAGTATCTTGGGGACAGAGGAAGAAGCGCAGAAGAACAGCAGGATTCGGCTTCTGGTACTGACCAGAAGGGTGCTGGAGGCATGTATTGACGTACTGGGGTTTGAGGCGCCGGAGAGGATGTAGAGAAGCATGGAACGCAGAAGAAAGGTAACGCTCAGCGGCATCTGGGGCGGTATATACCCGATGTTGCTGTATACGTGCATGCAGTTGGGAACAAGCGCAGTCTATGGGATTGTGCTTGCTGTATCGGCACTGCGCGCAGATACAGGATATGCAGACATGGAGAGCTATATTCTGGACCGTGCAGCAGAACATACGATGACGATTCTTCTTGTCTCCATGCTGTTGTCAATCCCGATTTTCGCCTGGCTGTATTCCTGTGATGTGCAGAAGAAGAAACGGGCGGGCTGGAACGAGGACTGGTTTCCGCTCACGGAGGGAATGCTTCTGTGGACGGCAGTCGGATGTGCCGCACTGGCGCTGTTCTGCAACGGAGTTATCAGCCTTCTGCCGCTGGCACAGTGGTCTGACAGCTATGAAGAGGTCAGCGAGACGCTGTACAGCGGAAATATCTGGATTCGGATTGCAGGCGTGGCGTTCTTTGGACCTGCAGTGGAAGAACTGGTAATGCGGGGGCTTCTGTACCAGAGGTTTCGGACCATGATGAGGCCCATGGCTGCCATATTGTGGAGTGCTCTTGCATTCGGGATCTTTCATGGAAATATTGTACAGGGCGTCTATGCATTTCTGGTGGGATTGTTCTTTGCCTGGCTGATGGAACACAGCCAGAGGATTCTGGTTCCGATGGTGGGACATATGGCAGCAAATCTGTTTGTCCTGCTGCTGGAAGACGGTAATCTTCTGGAAGTGATCTATGGTTCCGTACCGATGTTTCTGACCATAACCATAATAAGCGGCATGATATTTTTATGCTGTTTCCGAATCATAAAGGAATTAAAATAATCAGAATACAGGGCGCTGTTTCCGGCGGGTTCTGACCGGAGACGGCACCCTGTACCGGCCGGGAAGAAGTCTAAAACTTCTTCCCGTTCAGTATTTCCTTATAATCTTCGTAATTCTTTTTCAAAAGCTTTGGCGTATCCAGTCCGTACGGACATTTTTTCTTACAGGAATCACAGTGCTTACACTCCTCGATCTTCTGCATCTTCTCCTGCCACTGCGGTGTCAGATAACCGGCAGAGGGCGCCCGCCGAAGGAGCAGGGACATGCGGGCGCAGTTGTTGATCTCAATGCCGGCCGGACAGGGCATACAGTAACCGCAGCCGCGGCAGAATTCACCCAGCAGTTCCTTTCGGTCTTTTTCAATGACAGCAGAGAGCGCTTCGTTCATGGAAGGCGGATTGTCCACAAAGGAAAGAAACTGCTCCAGCTCTTCTTCTCTCTGAATGCCCCACAGCGGCAGTGTTTCCGGAAACTGTGCCTGGAATGCAAAGGCAGCGGCAGCATTGGTAATGAGGCCGCCGGACAGGGCTTTCATGGACAAAAATCCCATATCCTGTTTTTTACATCCCTCCAGAAGCTTTAATTCCGGTTCGCCGGACAGATAGCAGAACGGGAACTGAAGCGTCTCATAGAGGCCGCTGTCGATGGCTTCCTGTGCCACATTCAGCCGGTGGTTGGTAATGCCGATGTGCAGGATCATCCCTTTTTTCCTGGCTTCCAGCGCCGCATCATAAAGGCCGCTCTCATCCCCAGGCTTTGGGCAGAAGGCGGGATTATGGAACTGATAGATGTCCAGATAATCGGTCTTCAGGTTTTTCAGAGTGGTTTCCAGGTCTTTCCAGAATCCTTCTGCAGTGACGGCTCCGGTTTTGGATGCCAGGAAGATCCGGCTGCGGCGGTCCGGAAAGGCCTGTCCCAACTTTTCCTCACTGTCCGTATAAAGGCGGGCAGTATCGTAAAAGCGGATTCCTCCGTCAAAAGCTCGGTGAAGCAGGCGGATTGCTTCATCCATGGACACTCTCTGAATGGGGAGAGCACCGAAACCGTTTTTGTTTACGGTAATCCCGGTTGACCCAAGACGTACATTTACCATATGCTCAGACTCCTTTTCTGTTGTTTTTTGGAAATTTTTCCTGTACTATTATTAGTATCATAAGAATGTTCTTTTGGCAATCGGTTCTGATGGAAAAAGGGGATATTCATGGGAAAAATGACAAATGTCATCTGAGAATGGTTACATTTTGCAGGTGTAAAAAACGAAAAAAACCTTTAAGATGATAACTGTAAAAAACAATTCATCCAAAAGGGAGGAACCAAAATGAAGAGAAAATTTGTAAGCATACTGTTATGCACTGCACTGGTTGCTTCAATGGCAGTTGGCTGCGGCGGAAATTCCGGGACAACAGAAACTCCGGCAAGCACTGACGCTCCGGCAGCTGATGAAACACAGGCAGAAACTCCGGCGACAGATGAGGAAGCAGAGTCGGCTGCACCTGCAGCTTCTGAAGGCGGAAGAGTATTCGGTTATACCTGCATGGACGGAACGAACCCGTTCTTTGTAACACTGGAGGCTTCCATCAGAGAAGTGGTAGAGGGCAACGGCGATACCCTGATCTCCATGGATCCGGGCAATGATTCCAATACTCAGATCGATCAGATCGAGGATATGATCTCCAGAGGTGTAGAGATCATGTTTGTAAACCCGGTAGATGCGGATGGTATCATTCCGGCACTGGACATGTTGAAAGATGCAGAGGTCACCATGTTCGGTTTTGATACAGAGGTAGGCGACATGAGTTACCTGACTTCTTACGCAGGATCTGATAATTACAATGCAGGTTATGTATGTGGCGAAGACCTGGCGAAGAAATGCCCAGACGGCGGAGACATTCTCGTACTGGATTCCCCGACCATGCAGTCCGTAACGGACAGAACCAATGGATTTTTAAAAGGGATTGAGGATTCCGGTGTGACCTTTAATGTAGTAGGCCAGCAGGATGCCCAGGGCAACCAGCAGGTGGCAAATGAGAAGGCGACCGACCTTCTGACTGCCAACCCGGATGTTGTTGCGATTTTCGGCGGCAATGATCCGACGGCACTTGGTGCATACGCAGCAGCAGATGCGGCAGGCGTATCTCCGCTGATCTATGGTGTGGATGGTTCTCCAGACGTGAAAGCACTTCTGAAGGATACTGTTCTGGAAGGCACCGGCGCGCAGTCTCCGATTACCATTGGCAAGACCATTGCAGAGACAGCATATGCATGGCTGAACGGCGAAACTGTAGAAGAATACATACCGATCGAGACATTCCTTGTAACTGCAGACAATGTAGATGACTACGGAACCGATGGATGGCAGTAAACAGTAGAATGATCCGTAACTGGTAATCAGACAGTGAGAGGGCTTTGCTCCTGAAAGCGGAGCAAAGTCCTTTTCTGAATACATACAGACAGGTGGTGGCGATTTCGTGAGTGAACAATATTTACTTGAGATGCGGGGAATCAGTAAATCTTTCCCAGGTGTAAAGGCGCTCCAGAATGTGGGGCTTCAGTTAAAAGCCGGGGAAGTGCATGCGCTTCTTGGAGAGAACGGCGCCGGAAAGTCCACTTTGATCAAAGTCCTTGGCGGCATCTACCATGCTGAAGAGGGAGAGATCTATATTGAGGGACAGAAGGTGAAGATTGACGGTGTTGTGGCGGCACGTGAGGCGGGGATCTCCATTGTGCATCAAGAACTGGTTCTGGTTCCGTATATGACGGTTGCCGAGAACATTTTCCTTGGAAGGGAACCAGGTACAAAATGGAATATTAACCGCGGGCAGATGTCAAGGGATGCCCAGGAACTTTTGGATACTTATGAGATGCATATTGATGCAGATATGCTGGTAGAGCATCTGACAATCGCGCAGCAGCAGATGGTGGAGATCGTCAAGGCAATTTCCTTTCAGTCCAGAATTCTGGTTATGGACGAACCGACCTCTTCCATATCGGATAAGGAAGTGGGCTTCCTGTTCGAGACCATGCGCGCGCTGACAAAAAAGGGCGTAGGAATTGTCTATATTTCCCATAAGATGAGTGAGCTGGAAGAGATTTGCGATCGGGTGACGGTCATGCGTGACGGTCAGACGGTAGGGACAAAGGTAGTAAAAGAGACAAACAAGGACGATCTGATCGCCATGATGGTTGGGCGTGAGCTGACGAATTATTATACGAGGGATTATCTGGAGCCGGGAGAAGTGATTCTGAAATGCGAACACATCTGCGACGGCAAGATGGCAAAGGATGCAAGCTTTGAGCTTAGAAAAGGGGAAATTATCGGGTTTGCAGGTCTGGTGGGAGCCGGCCGCAGCGAGACTATGAAAGCTGTATTCGGACTGGCGCCGCATATGACGGGAAATGTCTATGTGGAGGGGCAGAAGGTACAGATCAGAACTCCCGTGGATGCACTGAAATATGGTATTGCTCTGGTACCGGAAAGCCGTAAGGAAGAAGGGCTTTACAAAGTGCAGAGCGTCCGTTTTAATTCCACGATTGAGGTGCTTTCTCAGTTTATCAAAAACCTTCGCGTGGATCTGAAGAAGGAAGAAGAGATTACGCAGAAATATATTGACATGATGGCGACCAAGACGCCCGGTCAGGAACAGATGATCGGGAATCTGTCCGGAGGGAACCAGCAGAAAGTCATGATTGGACGCTGGCTTGCAACAGATCCGAAGATTTTGATTCTGGATGAGCCTACCCGCGGTGTGGATGTGGGCGCCAAGGCAGAGATTTATACGATCATGAATGAACTTGTAAAACAGGGAATGTCTATTATCATGATTTCCTCGGAACTTCCGGAGATCATCAATATGAGCGATCGTGTCTATGTAATGAATGACGGCCGTGTGACCGGATGCCTGGATCATGAGAGTGTGACGCAGGAAGGGATCATGCAGCTGGCAGCACAGTAATGGATGACACAACAGAAAACAACAGAATTCAGGCAGGAGGTTTAAATTATGGCAGCCAGAATGAAGAATGGAGTTGTCAAATATTTTAAAGACAATATCGGTATCATCATCGCACTGCTCGCGATGTGTATCTTTTTAGTGATTTTTCCGACCACCAGGACCACGTTCCTGACCCCCAAAAATGTATTTAATATTTTAAGACAGAATGCGTCAAATCTGTTTTTGGCAACCGGTATGACCATGGTTATCATCCTGGGAGGCATCGAGCTTTCCGTTGGTTCCGTGATCGCACTTTCCGGAGTCGTCGCAGCCGGATGCGTGGTTAATTTCGGTCTGCCGGAGATCATTGGTTTCCTGGCGGCAATCGGAGTGGGCGCGCTGGTGGGTATGTTTAATGGATTTGTGATCTGCAAGACAGATATTCCGCCTTTTATTGTAACACTGGCATCCATGAACATTACCAAAGGGATTGCACTGGTGCTGACGGGCGGTTCTCCGATCCGCTGCATGACGGATACTTTCAAGTTTCCGGGCGCGGGTTATGTAGGGCCGTTTCCGACACCGGTCATTCTGATGATTATCGTATTTCTCATTGCAGTTTTGATCATAAACAGGACTCAGCTCGGACGGCATATCTATGCTGTGGGCGGTAATGCTCAGGCGGCAAAATTTTCCGGAATCAATGTGCAGAGAGTGAAGTTTATCGTCTATACCTATACGGGTATCATGTCCGGAATTGCAGGCGTGGTCGTAGCGTCCCGTCTGTATTCCGGACAGCCTACAGCCGGTGACGGCGCGGAGATGGATGCCATCGCGGCAGTTGTGGTAGGCGGTACTTCCATGAGCGGCGGTTCCGGACGTCTGGGCGGCACCCTGATTGGCGTCCTGATTATCGGTGTTCTGAACAACGGTCTGAACCTGATGGGTGTGGATTCCAACTGGCAGTACATTGTGAAAGGCTTTGTAATTCTGCTGGCAGTCTATGTGGACTTTATCCGTAATAAAAAAGCGGGAAGGTAACCAGAACTTTATATGTATCAGGAGTCTCCTGAGCCTGATGGCTGAGGGGACTTTTGTGCAGGAGGAAGAGATGAGAAAGTACTGGCTGATTTTTGGGCTTCTGCTTCTTACAGGAATGCTCAGCGGCTGTGAACAGGCAGAAGTACAGGGAGAAGATCACTCACCGCGTCTGTTTGGAGCAACCTATATGACCAGAAATAATCCGTACTTCGACGTGCTGCATGAAGCACTGGAAGAGACAGTGGAAGGAAACGGCGATATTCTGATCTCGCGGGATCCCTGTCAGGATCAGGAAAAACAGAATGCCCAGATCCTGGAGATGATCGAAGAAGGGATAGAGGTACTGTTTCTGAACCCGGTGGACTGGGAAAAAGTAAGACCGGCTCTGGAAGCCTGCCGGAAGGCGGGGGTAGTGGTGATCAACATTGATACAGTTGTAAAAGATACAGATTATGTAGTCTCTATCGTGGAGACAGACAATTATCTGGCAGGAGTTCTCTGTGCACAGGAGATGATGAAGCAGGTGGACAGCGCAAAGATCGTGATTATCGGCAATCCGATCCAGACATCGATCGTGAATCGTGTTCAGGGGTTTCTTGATACCATTGAAGGAAATGATGATTATCAGGTGGTATATACAGGAGTCGGGGCCGGAGAATTTGAAGTATCGGCAGAAACCATGGCGGATTTTTTGAAGAAAAGGATCGATTTTAATGTGGTGCTGGGAGGAAATGATCCGTCCGCGCTCGGTGTGCTGGCGGCGCTGCAGCAGTACCGCAGGGAAGAGGGCGTGCTGATCTATGGAATCGACGGCTCTCCGGATTTCAAGGGGATGCTGAAGCTCGGATATGTATCCGGTACCAGTGCGCAGAGTCCAAAGACCATTGGGGAGGTGGCGGCAGAGACGGCATATGACTATCTGAACGGGCAGACAGTAGAGGCCTATATCAGCATCGAACCCTATATGATTACCAGGGAAAATCTGGCTGATTATGAAGTCAACAGCTGGCAGTAGAGCAGAGGTGCGGCATATGAATGATAAAAAGGACCACTATATTATGCTGCTTCAGGGGGCGATGCTGATCCTGAATTTTGCAGCTGTAGCCCTGATCTGTGTATTTATCTATGTAACCACCAGGAGAATTCTCAAATATTATGATGCGAGAAGATTTCTGGACGGTGTTGTGACAATACCGGGCAGTCCGAGAGATAATCTTGTGATCTGCCTGCTGCTTATGGGAATTCTTGTCCTGACATTTGCACTGCGGCAGTTTATGAAAGATATTCAGAACCGTTTTATTGTGGTAACGCTGATTCTGGATATGGCTGTAAGTGGCGCAGTCATCTTTCAGCTGGATTTTAATTACAATGGGTTGCTCCTGCTGGTATTTGCCAACGTGATCTCCTATGTAAAAGACAGAAAAATAAAGCTGTTCCTTGTGGCGCTGGCGATTGCCGGATATCTGGTGGCAGACTATGATCTGTTATCCATCTATACACCACTGTATAATATAGATGATTACATACGCTATTATTCATCCAATACACAACAGTATCTGTTCAGTGTATACAATATTGTAATATCTTTGAATATCATTCTGTTTATTGTATACTGTGTTTATGTAATCAATGCCCAGAGAGACACGATCGAAGAGGTCAATCTTCTGTATCATGAACTGCAGACGGCGAATGAGCAGCTGAAGGAATATGCGGATATGACAGAACGGATGGCTCAGACCCGTGAGAGAAACCGGCTGGCGAGAGAGATCCATGACACGCTGGGGCACACGTTGACGGGAATAGCGACCGGGCTGGATGCATGTCTTGCTCTGATTGAAGTGTCACCGGAGCAGACGAAGAAGCAGTTGGTGCTGCTGTCGAAGGTAAGCAGGGAAGGAATCAAAGATATCAGGCGTTCAGTGAATGAATTAAGGCCGGATTCTCTGGATCGTTTGAGCCTGGAAGTGGCAATCCGCAAGATGGTGACGGATATGAGTCAGGTTTCGGATGTGTCGATCTATTTTGAGACGGATGAGAAGCATCTGAAGTTTGATGAAGATGAAGAAAATGCCATCTATCGCGTGATACAGGAAAGTATTACAAATGCGGTCCGGCACGGGAAGGCGAAAAAGATCTGGATCACTCTGAAACGGATCGATGGCGAGATTCTTCTTGTCATCAAGGACAATGGAACCGGATGCAAGGAGATGAAAAGCGGATTTGGAACCAAGCACATTAAAGAACGGATTGAGATGCTTAAGGGTACGGTTGCCTTTGACGGGCAGCATGGATTTACCGTGACGGCGCATATACCAATCAGATGGGGAGAGACTTATGATTAGAGTTTTGATAGCTGACGATCAGGAGCTGATTCGTCAGAGTCTTCAGATTGTATTGAACAGTAAAGAAGGAATTGAAGTATGCGATGTAGCCTCTGACGGACAGGAGGTGATTCAGTGTGTCCGCAGACAGAAGCCGGATGTGATTCTGATGGATATTCGGATGCCGAAGATGGACGGAGTTCAGTGTACCCAGATTATAAAGGAGAATTATCCGCAGATCAAGATTATCATACTGACGACCTTCGATGACGATGAGTATGTCTATAATGCTCTGAAATTCGGAGCCAGCGGCTATCTGCTGAAAGGGGTCTCCATGGAAGAACTGGAAAATGCCATTCGGACTGTATACAGCGGACATGCCATGATCAATCCGGAGATTGCGACCAAGGTTCTGAAGCTGTTTTCGCAGATGGCTCAGGCGGATTATACAATTCCCGTAGGAAATAAAGGCGTTTCCGAGCTGACCAGAACGGAATGGAAGATCATTGCGCAGGTGGAGACCGGGGCAGCGAACAAGGAGATCGCAGAGGCGCTGAGGCTGTCAGACGGGACGGTGCGAAATTATCTGAGTACAATTCTCAATAAGCTGGATCTGAGAGACCGGACACAGCTTGCGATCTGGGCAGTGCAGACAAATGCATCCAAACATGTGAGTGACGAATGAAGATGAAGAACAGATATAGATGGTTCCTGGCGCCGGTACTTTTTCTGGGTGTTTCTGCCATGCTTCTGGCCGTATATTTCCAAAAGAAAAATACGACTCTGGAGTTTGGAATGTTTACTGGAAGCAACTGGGATGTGGCCAATGCCAACAGCTTTATTATTATAGACAAGGCGATTGCACGGTTTGAGCAGGAGCATCCAGGAGTGAAGATTCATTATTACAGCGGGGTTCTGAAGGAGGACTATTCTGAATGGTTTTCAAGGAAGCTCCTGGAAGGAGAAGAACCAGATGTATTTATGGTGCTGGGAACGGATTTTAATCAGTTTTCGGCCCTTGGAGTTATGAAAAATCTGGATGATTTGATACAGGAGGATGCGGATTTCAGGCCGGACCGATATTTTTCCAGTGCGTTTCGGACCGGACAATATGGAGATGTTCAATACGCCCTGCCCTATGAGGTGGTGCCGACACTGATGTTTGTAAACAAGACGCTTCTGACCAAAGAAGGAATTGAGATGCCAGGGCAGGACTGGACCTGGGAAGAGCTGTATGATATCTGCCGGCAGGTGACGAAGGATACCGATGGTGACGGAATTCTGGATCAGTTCGGAATTTATAATTACGACTGGATGGATGCAGTATGTTCCAACGGCGGAGAGATCTTTCAGCCAGATGGAGCTTCCTGCTATATGACAGATGACCAGATTGTGGAGTCGGTTAAATATATTCGCCAGCTGAACGAACTGAATCAGGGACAGAAGGTGGTACAGGAGGATTTCAATGGGGGCAGCGTTGCTTTTATGCCGTTGACCTTTGCAGAGTATCGAACATACAAAACTTATCCATATAAGATAAGAAGATATGCAAATTTCCAATGGGACTGTATTACCATGCCGGCAGGAAACAGAGGAGAGAATCTTTCACAGGTAGACACGCTTCTCATGGGCATCAGCAGCAATACGAGGAAAGAAAAGCTGGCATGGGAGTTTCTGAAGCTTCTGACTTATGACGAAGAACTGCAGACCGAGATCTTTCAGTATTCGCAGGGCGCGTCTGTGCTCAAGGCGGTTACCCAGTCCCGGGAGATGGAAAATATTGTACAGGAGGATATGGAAGAAGGGGATACGGTAATCAGCGGGAACCTTCTGGGACGCGTGATTGAGGAGGGCCATATTGAGCCGAAGTTCAGAAGATATGAGCAGGCGCTGGCTCTGGCAGACAGTGAGATCAGTAATATTCTGGAAAATGAGAAGAGCATCGACAGCAGCCTGAAGATCCTGCAGAGGACGATCAACAGCTATCTGCAGCAATAAACAGGGAGCTTTGGAAGGATTCTGAGAGATTAAGAAGTTTTTACTTTTCTTATGGGAGAAACTGTAATATAATAGGTATAAATCCCGGCAGGGAGGCAATACTCCTACTGGAAAATCTGTACATAAGAATGAGGCGAAAACAATGGAAGAAAACTGGAAGGATTATTATCATAAAGGGCTGGCGGCTTTCTTGACAGTTGCCATGTGTATCCTGTTCTTTTTCCTGATCTTTCGTTTTGACCAGATCCGGACCTATGCGAAAATGATCATGAAGATCCTGCGTCCCTTTGCATTTGGAGCGGTGATTGCCTATCTGCTCTCTCCGCTGTGCAATCATTTTGAACGCTATCTGGCCAGGATTGCGAAGCTCGAAAAGCAGCCAAAGGAGACAGCAGAGAAATTCAAGAAGCTGTTTGCCGCTGCAAGTATCTTTGCAAGCCTGTTTTTGTTCTGCTTTGTGATCTATGTGCTGGTAGCCATGGTGGTGTCACAGGTGTTCAGCAGCGTCAGGATGCTGGCAGAATCCATGCCGGAATACATTCAGAAAGCAACTGTATGGCTGGAAGATCTGGTAAAAGAAGACACATTTATGATCAACTATGTGGAGCAGTATTCAGAGCAGATCCTGACCGGAATGCAGGATTTTGCCAGAACACAGCTTCTTCCGAACATCAATGATATCATCAGCGGCGGTTCGATCAGCCTTCTGACCTTTCTGATGACGGCAAAGGACCTGGTGATCGGACTGATCGTGGCGGTTTATTTTATGAACAGCAGGAAGCTTTTTGCAAGACAGGCAAAGATGCTGGTTCATGCGTTCTTTCCTCCGAGAGATCATCTGAAAGAGGACCAGATACAGCCGGCAGACTGGATCCTGAAGGAAGCGGATATCATCAACGATTATCTGGGGGGCTTTATCAAGGGAAAGCTTCTGGATTCTCTGATCATCGGACTGATCTGCATGGTCTTTACCAGCTTTGTAAACATGCCTTATGCCGTGCTGATCAGCGTGGTGATCGGCGTGACGAATATCATTCCATTTTTCGGGCCGTTTATCGGGGCGATTCCTACTGCGATTCTGATCCTGATGGTCAGTCCGGTCAAATGCATCTATTTCATTATTTTTATTCTGGTGCTCCAGCAGTTTGACGGGAACATTCTGGGTCCGAAGATCCTGGGGAACTCCACGCACCTGAGCAGCTTCTGGGTGCTGTTTGCGATTCTCCTGTTCGGCGGTCTCTTCGGAATTGTGGGGATGGTTATCGGAGTGCCTGTTTTCGCGTTTTTCTATCAGCTTGTAAGGGAATGGGTGCTGAGCAGGCTGAGGAAGCAGAGACTGAAGAGAGAGAAGAGGGAGGCAGCAGAAAAGGCCTTCTTATGATGAAAGAAAGGGCTGCTGCAGCATGATCTTTGACTGTGCGTCAGCACCTGTACGGAAAAATCACATTTTGCAGCCGCCCTTTTAAAGCCCTATCTTTTCTTTCTTCTGTACTTCTCTTCGCAGTATTTGCAGCGGTAGACCTCTTTTTTCGGGTCTGTGAGGACAAAGATGTGGTCCAGTTCCTGTTCAATGGAAGTGATGCAGCGCGGATTGCGGCATTTTGCCACATTTTTGATTTCCTTTGGAAGAGACAGGCGTTTCTTTTCCACAATGCGGTCGTCTTTGATGATGTTGACCGTGATATTATGATCAATGAACCCCAGCGCTTTCAGGTCAATGGCGTCGATGGAACATTCGATCTTGATGATGTCTTTTTTTCCCATCTTGTTGCTGCGGGCATTTTTAATAATGGCAACGCAGCAGTCGAACTTGTCCAGGTTCAGGTATTGATAGATCTCCATGCTCCTGCCGGCCTCAATATGGTCCAGCACGAAGCCTTCACTCAGTCCGCCGATATTTAACATACGTTCACCTCCAGAAGGGTAAGGATCAGGGCCATACGCACATAGACGCCGTACTGGACCTGACGGAAATAGGCAGCTCTTGGATCCCTGTCCACTTCCACGGAGATCTCATTGACCCGGGGAAGGGGATGCATGACGATCATATCGTCCTTGGCAAGCTTCATCTTCTTATTATTCAATATGTAGAAATCCTTCAGACGGACATAATCCTCCTCATTGAAGAACCGTTCTCTTTGTACGCGGGTCATGTAGAGAATGTCCAGTTCCGGCATCACATCTTCGATACGCTCTACTTCTCTGTAGGGAATATGCTCCGCTTCCAGCACGTCCTCCTTGATGTATTCCGGAACCTTCAGCTCTTCCGGAGAGATGAATACGAAAGTCACATGTTCATATCTTGCCAGAGCCCGGACCAGAGAATGAACCGTCCGGCCGAATTTCAGATCGCCGCACAGACCGATGACAAGGTTGTTAAGCCGTCCTTTTAAAGAACGGATCGTAAGAAGATCGGTTAACGTCTGGGTGGGATGCTGATGTCCGCCGTCGCCGGCGTTGATGACAGGAATGGAAGAAACGGCGCTGGCCACCATGGGGGCGCCTTCTTTGGGATGACGCATGGCACAGATATCTGCATAACAGGAAATCATGCGGATCGTATCGGAAACACTTTCACCTTTGGCAGCGGAGCTGCTGGCGGCGGAAGAAAAACCAAAAATATTGCCGCCCAGATTCATCATGGCAGCTTCAAAACTGAGACGGGTCCTTGTGCTTGGTTCATAGAACAGGGTGGCAAGTTTCCTGCCGTCACACGCATGTGCGTATTTCTCCGGGTGCTTTTCGATGTCGTCTGCCAGATCCAGAAGCTGATCCAGCTCTTCGACCGAGAAGTCCAGAGGACTCATCAAATGTCTCATACATACCTCCTGTATTAGAGTTTCGCATCTGTCCGGAAAACGGTCTGCATCCGGACGGATGCAGTTTAAAATTCTGCTATGAACAGAATACTATTACTCCCTTATTCTGTCAAGTTCTGTTGTCCCCCTTTTTCCGCCGCAGACCGGACCGTGTACCCATACAGCTTCCGGTTGAAAAACAGACAGAGGGGGGCGAGTATTTCCTGTTGTGCATAATAAGGAGAAGATTTTATCAATTTATGAGGAGGTGCATATATGGAGTCTGTATCGTATCTGATTCCAGTTCCCCTGCAGGATGAAAAGCCTGGTCTTCATCGAATGATTCGGAAGATTCAAACACGCCCCGGAATGTACATTGGCAGCAATACGATTACTTCATTGGAACATTTCCTTGATGGATACCAGGCCGCTGAACGTGACTTTGGCGTTGGCGTGTGTCGGAATGGCAATTTGTTTCCGCCTGATTTTTATTATATGCATAACTTTGCAGATTTCCGTCTGCAAACGGAATGCCTTTGTGCCGGATGGCGCCATAATATCCTCACATATTGTCATGGTGATGAAGAAAAAGCGCTAAACCTGTTTTTTGATTTGTACCAGGAATTCAGGCAGCTCAAAATGAAGCGTTATTGGAAAGCCGTATTAACAAAGGAAAATATTGCGTGGAATGATAAAATGAAACGTTGTTATTCCGTGAGAGAGCATGGTCCGGAACCGGTTTATAAAAATCCCATCGCCGTTTATGCTTTGGAATTAACGATACCGGTTTGTATGCTTGCTGTGGAAACCACAAGTGAAGTCCTTACGGAACGTCAGTTTTTTTCTTCCGCCGACGAGGCGAAAGGAAATCATAGCGGAGCGGAAATATATTTTGGAAAAATCGACACATGGGAAGAGGCTGAAGCGAATAATCTTTATTTTAACAAGGTTATCAGAATGCGTTAAATTTTTGTTGTAATTAATTTTACTTAAGACCGCCAGAATTTACCAGTCTGTCATTTTCCTGTCTGCGTTCTTCCGGCTCTTTGGAAATTCGGATGCGACGCGGGCTGTTTTCTGCTCTCCTTTTTTAGAGAAAACTTAGAGATACATCTGCTATCATTATCCTGTAAATAGAAAAAGAAAGGACGACAGGAGAAATGAAAATAAGGAAAGCAGCAGCAACGGCAGGTTTCATTCTGTGTATGGGAATCATGACAGCGGGATGTGCGAAGACAACAGAGAGCAGCCCGCAGGCAGAGGCGGGGGAAACGATGGCGGAGAACGGGCAGACGGAGGGTTCTTCGGAAGATGCAGAGGACATGGAGCAGAGTGACAGCCAGGCGGACGCTGCAGGACAGGACGTGGAGCAAAGCGGTGAAGCAGACGGACAAACTGCAGATGCATCACAGGAAACGGAGCATCTTGGCGGAAAGGTGCAGAACCCGCAGGAGGATGGTATGATTCTGGTTCAGACCACGGTTCTGGATGAAAACGGAGCAGTTACCATACTGGACGAGAAGGATGCAGAGAAAATTCCAGTGAAATTTTTGCAGGAAACAAAAGCGGAACACTGGATTATTCAGGGGAATGGCGGTGACATTGACATGCAGAAAGCCGATCTTTCGGATTTGGAAGAGGGTATGCTCATAGAGCTTGAGGGGTATTTCGAAGGCGACTGCTTTATGGCAACCAGGGTGATCATTGAAGAGTATACCTGAAATCAGAAATATTCCATATTTTCCATTCATTTTCATAATTTTCCATAAACAATGCCTCTTTTTCTGTTTGCCGGAAAAGAGGCATGTTCATTAGGAATCACTTATGCGGCTGCCGTGGATCCGTTCAGGCAGGCGCATCAGAAAACCGGGCAGCTACCGGCTTTTACGGAGCAGAATCCGTTCATACAGAAGCCCTACCAGGAACCAGACAGGAGCATAGTCCAGTCGGATGACACCGTTCAGATGGTAAGGGGTGCGGCTGTAATCCCAGGGGCACATATTTCTGCGTTTAAGAAGGCTGCCGCTGATATATTCCCCTAAAAAGATACAGGACATGTAGACAAATCCCCGTTTGAACAGCGGGGCATTTTTCAGTTTCTGCATAATGGGGGCAAGGAAAGCGGCGCTCCCGTAGATGGGGAACATCCACAGGGAGGAACTGCCGGTCAGTTTCGGGTTGCGTATGCGGAAGGCATGCAGGCCGGTCCAGAGGATCTCCATGGTCCAGCCGATCATTCCGCAGCGAAAAAAGTTCTGTCTTATCATGGGAGATAGTATGAGCAGTATGGGATGAAATATTCATTCGGCGTTCTTGAAAGTACCGCTTTCATATGTTATGATGAGGTGCAGTATAAAGAGCAGGGAAAAACTATGGGAGAAAATGTGAAACGATATGACATATGAAGAAGCAAGAAACTATCTGGAGGACTGCAATCAGTATGCGGGAGAATTTACGCTGGAACCGTTGAAGGAGATGCTGAGGCGTCTGGGGGACCCGCAGGAAAGACTGCAGTTTGTGCATATTGCAGGGACCAACGGGAAGGGTTCCGTGCTGGCATATGTGTCAACGGTCCTGAAAGAAGCGGGCTTTCGGACGGGAAGATATATCTCGCCTACGATCTTCAGCTACCGGGAACGGATTCAGGTAAATGAAACCTGCATTTCCAGAGAGGATCTGGTGCGTCTGACAGAGAAGATCCGGGCGGCGGGTGATCAGATGCTTGCAGAAGGACTGGCTCACCCTACCATGTTTGAGGCGGAGACTGCGCTGGCATTTCTGTATTTTATGGAGCAGAAATGCGATCTGGTCGTGCTGGAGTGCGGTATGGGCGGCAGGATGGATGCGACCAATGTGATACAAAATACTGTGGCGGCAGTGCTTGCTTCCATCAGCATGGATCATATGGGATTTCTGGGAGATACCCTGTCGGAGATTGCCGGAAATAAGGCGGGAATCATCAAGCCGGGCTGCACGGTGGTGACCATGAAGCAGAGACCGGAAGCAGAGCAGGTCATCCGGGAGCGGGCGAAAGCCTGCGGCTGTCCGGTGGTAACGGCGGATCCGGAGCAGGCGGTGAACCGGAAGCGGGAACTTTTTTCACAGACCTTTGATTATGGAACAAGAAAAGAGATCAGACTTTCACTGTCAGGAGAATATCAGTTCGCCAATGGAGCACTGGCGCTGGAAGTGATTGATGTGCTGCGGAAAAAGGGATATGAGATTCCGGAAGGGGCCGTCCGAAGGGGACTGTCCGGGACTGTCTGGACCGGACGGTTCAGCGTGGTGGCAGAAGCACCGTATTTTATCGTGGACGGGGCACATAACCGGGATGCGGCGGAGAAGCTTGCCGGGACCATAGAGCATTATCTGCCGGGAAAAAGGCTGATCTATATCATGGGTGTTCTGGCGGATAAGGAATACGATGCGGTGATTGAAAAGACCGCTGGTTACGCGTCAGAGATCATTACCGTGATGACGCCGGACAATGTGAGGGCGCTGCCTGCGGAGGACCTTGCCAGAGCCGTGGCAGTGCACAATCCCCATGTGCAGGCGGCAGAGAGCATCGGGACGGCCGTGGAGCGGGCATATGAGCTGGCCGGGAAGGACGATGTGATCCTGGCATTCGGTTCCCTCTCTTATCTGGGTGAGCTGGTGAGAGCGGTGCAGAAAAGAGCAGAGGAAGGAAAATAAAGGTGATCCGGACAGGAAAATGATGGAAAATGGATAAATATGATATATCATCAAAAATAGAAGAATATCGCAGAAACGGGCAGATTGATCAGGCAAAAATGAAGTGATAAGACAGATTTATGACAGAATTGTAAAGATCTTTCATTCAGATACATTTTCAGCGGAGCTGAAACGTAACATTACCGCCGTCTTATACAATGAATTTCCGGATGAGAACGAAGTGTTTAAGCTGATCGGCAAAGATGAGAAAACAGCTACAAGATGGATGGAAAAACGGGAGAGATCCGGAAATCAGTGGGACAGCGGCTTATTTCAGGTGCAGATATTGCCGGTGTCAAATGAAGTGATTGTGGAAGCAGAGAAGTTTTCAGAAGGGCTCTGCTGGATGAAGGAATACATATAATGAAAGAAAAGGAATCAGCAGCAATATAGTTTTATAACAGGAACAACAGGGAATGGTAAACACAGACAGGAGACAGAAAATGACAGATTTACTGGAACTGAGAGATCAGATTGATAAAATTGACCGGGAAATTGTACGGTTATTTGAAGAGCGGATGGACGTCTGCAGACAGGTGGCGGAATATAAGATTGCCAATGGAAAAAAGGTGCTGGACCGGGGACGGGAGCTGGAGAAGCTGGACACTCTGGGGGCGCTTACACACAACGATTTTAACAGACATGGCATACAGGAGCTGTTCCGGCAGATCATGTCCATAAGCAGGAAACTGCAGTATCAGCTTCTGGTGCAGGAAGGGGTATCCGGAAACCTTCCGTTTACGCAGATCGACCGGATTGACCGGAAGCACTGCCGGGTGGTCTATCAGGGTGTGGAGGGGGCCTACCAGCATCAGGCGGCGCTGAAATATTTTGGAGAGGATGTCAACATCTTTCATATGGACAGCTGGAGAGGCTGTATGGAAGCCATCAAGGAAGGAATGGCAGATTATGCGGTTCTTCCCATTGAGAACTCTTCGGCAGGAGAGGTAAACGATATCTATGATCTTCTGGAGGAGTATGAAAATTATATCGTGGGCGAGCAGATTCTGGAGATCAACCATGCGCTTCTGGGTGTTCCGGGAGCAGAGATTTCCGACATCCGGACGGTCTATTCTCATCCGCAGGCGCTGATGCAGTGTTCGGTCTATCTGGAACAGCAGGAGGGCTGGAGGCAAAAGAGCGTTGCCAATACGGCCATGGCGGCAGAGAAGGTGGCGGCGGACGGCGACAGGTCACAGGCGGCGATTGGAAGCGTGGCGGCGGCGGAGCATCACGGGCTTCAGATCCTGAAGATACCCATCAACCACAACCGCTTTAATTCCACCCGGTTCATCATCGTGACCAACCGGAAGATGTATGAAAAGGATGCGAAAAAGGTCAGCATCTGTTTTGAGCTTCCTCATAAAAGCGGGAGCCTTTACAGCATCCTGTCGCATATCATCTACAATGATCTGAACATGTGCAAGATCGAGTCCAGACCGATCCCGGAACACAACTGGGAGTATCATTTCTTTGTGGACTTTGACGGCAACCTGAATGACAGCGCGGTGAAGAATGCCATCCGAGGCATCATGGAAGAAGCCGTGAACTTTAAGATTCTGGGAAATTATTAGAAAATCCGCGGATTCGGTAAGGCAGGGGCAAAACCGGACGTCCGGAAAACTTCAGGAGCCGCTTCTGGCGTTTTTCAGTTCATCAAGCAGCTGGAAGGGAATAGCAAGCCCGGATCGGATGCCGGTTCCAAGGGCGATATCCGGCTTGTTTTTTCCATGAAAATCAGAACCGCCGGTGATGAGAAGCCCGTACTGTTCGGCCAGAGAACGGACAAAGGCTTCGTCGGATCCGTGGTTCAGTACGTAGACAGCTTCTATGCCCATAAGGCCGGCTTCTTTGAGTTCGCAGATGAGCAGGCGAAGCTGTTTTCTGGACAGGGCATAGAGAAGCGGATGGGCCAGCACCGGAATGCCGTCATGGGCGAGGATCAGGCGGATGGCATCTGCGGGAGTTACCTCGGATTTGGGGACAAAGCAGGCGGCATGCGCTCCCAGATATTTGTCAAAGGCGATCTTACGCGTCTCAACCAGGCCATGGTCAACCATCCACGCAGCCATATGGGCGCGGGTGATGACGGCATCCGGAAAGGCTTCTGTGAGAACGTCCATGGAGACGGGAAAGCCGGTGTGCTCCCGGATTCGTTCGCACATCTGCACATTTCTGGTATGACGGGCGTTCAGATATCCGCGGAGTTCCTTCTGAAAGGTGCCGGCATGGTAGTCAATAAAATAACCAAGCACATGGATGTCCCGGTGGAGCCATCGGGTGGAAAATTCGATGCCGGGGACGATTTCCAGTCCGGAGCCTCTGGCAGCGCGGACCGCCTCATCGATGCCGTCGGTGGTATCGTGGTCGGTCAGGGCAAAAGCGGACAGGCCGGCGGAAAGAGCGAGTGCGACCAGTTCTTCCGGAGTCAGGGAACCGTCAGAATAAGTAGAATGGACATGCAGATCTATGGTCTTCATAAAAACCTCCTGAATAAAAATCCGGCATCTGCCCGCAGGATGTCATGGCAGGAACAGACGCGGTTTTCATGTATTGTATAGAAAGAGTATAACACATATGAAGGAATTTTTGAAAATAGTATTTGGGCTGGCATTTCCCATCGCGCTTCAGAACCTGATCAATACAGCGGTGACGACGGCGGATGTGGTCATGCTTGGAAAAGTCGGGGAGACAGCGCTTTCCAGCGGCTCTCTGGCAGGACAGGTACAGTTCGTCATGAGCCTGATGGTGTTCGGAATGACCTCCGGGGCTTCTGTATTGACGGCACAGTACTGGGGAAAGAAGGAGCTGAAGACCATAGAGAAGGTGTTCAGCATGACTCTCTGCTTTGCGTTGACGGCAGGGGTGCTTTTTTTTCTTGCATCGGAGCTTTTTCCGGAACAGATCATGCATATTTTTTCTTCGGAACAGGAAGTGATCAAAGGCGGGGCGTCCTACCTTCGGATTGTAGCCTTCAGCTATCCGCTGTCGGCCTTCTGCACCGGCTATCTGTATCTGATGCGCAGCATCGAGCGGGCAAAGATCGGGACCGCCGTCTTTGCCTGTTCCCTTGTGGCAAATGTAATCATGAATGCGGTCTTTATCTTCGGACTTCTGGGGGCGCCTGCCATGGGGGTCCGGGGCGCGGCGCTGGCGACTTTTCTGTCCCGTTGTCTGGAATTTGTGATTGTTGTTTTTTACATGTGGAAGATCAACCGGCAGGTGCGGGTCAGAAGGGGATATTTCTTTCACTGGGACCGCCTGCTTTTGAAAGATTTTCTGGTGCTGTCCATTCCGGTGGTATTAAATGAAACGCTGTGGGGTGCGGGAATGTCCGCCAATGCGGCAATTCTGGGACAGCTTGGGAGTCCGGCAGCGGCGGCGAATTCGGTAGTCCGCGTGATCCGGGAGCTGGTGATGGTCATGAGCATTGGATTGTCTGCAGCCACCAGCGTACTGGTAGGAAAGGCAATCGGAGAGAAAAAGCTGGATATGGCAAAGACATATGCAAGAAGAATGGTGCTCTTAAGCATTGTCATGACCTCCTGTGCCAGCGCGGCGATGTTTTCCCTTCGTCATGTGATTACCGATGCGCTGACACTTGGACCGACGGCAAAAGAATATCTTCTGTTTATGCTGGCAGTACTGGCAGTGTACAATCTGTGCCAGTCCGTGACCTGTCCGGTTATCGTGGGCGTACTGCGGGCAGGCGGCGATACCAGATTCGGCCTGATTCTGGAGGGCAGCGCGCTGTGGGTCGGTTCCATCCTGATGGGATGGATCGGAGCATTTATTCTGCACCTGCCGGTCCGGACGGTATTTGCGCTTCTGATGCTGGACGAATTCATCAAGCTGCCCTTTGCGGCATGGAGATACCGGTCGAAGGTGTGGCTGAAGGATGTGACACGATAAAGTAAGGTTTTCTGCCGGTTTTCCTGAGTAATCGGGGCAGGTGAAAGAAAAAAGATTGACATTTTGTGTAAAAACGGTATGATTTTGGAAGTGAAACTATGTACAGGAGGAAGAGATCATGGATTATGCAAAAGAATCACTAAGGCTTCATGGAGAGTGGAAGGGTAAGATTGAGGTTGTGGCAACGGTACCGGTGGCGACGAAGGATGATCTGTCGCTGGCGTATACGCCGGGAGTGGCACAGCCCTGTCTGGAGATCCAGAAGGATATAGAGAAGAGTTATGAGCTGACCAGACGCCATAATATGTGTCTGGTGGTGACGGACGGAAGCGCGGTGCTGGGGCTTGGAGATATCGGTCCTGAGGCAGGGATGCCGGTGATGGAGGGAAAATGTGTGCTTTTCAAGGCTTTTGGCGACGTGGATGCTTTTCCGCTCTGTATCAAGAGTAAGGATGTGGATGAAATCGTCAATACCATTTATCTGATTTCGGGAAGTTTTGGCGGGGTGAATCTGGAAGATATCTCCGCGCCCAGATGTTTTGAGATTGAGAAAAAACTGAAGGAGAAGTGTGATATTCCGATCTTCCATGACGATCAGCACGGCACGGCGATCATTACGCTGGCAGGTCTGACCAATGCTCTGAAAGTAGTGAAGAAGCAGAAAGAAGAAGTTCAGATAGTGGTAAATGGCGCCGGAGCGGCGGCAATCTCCATTACAAAGCTGCTTTTGACCGCAGGATTTCAGCATATCACTCTGTGCGACCGGAACGGGGCGATCTATGAAGGACGTGCAGACGGTATGAACCCGGTCAAGGAAGAGATGGCGAAGGTAACAAATCTTGAGAAGAGACAGGGAACGCTTGCGGATATGCTGGCAGGTGCAGACGTCTTTATCGGAGTAAGCGCACCGAAGATGGTGACCACAGAGATGGTAAAGACCATGAAGAAAGACGCAGTCATCTTTGCCTGTGCGAATCCGACGCCGGAGATCTTTCCGGAGGAAGCAAAGGCAGGCGGTGCGAGAGTCGTGTCAACCGGCAGAAGCGATTTCCCGAATCAGATCAACAATGTGCTGGCATTTCCGGGAATCTTCCGGGGTGCTTTTGATGTGCGGGCCAGCGATATCAACGATGAGATGAAGCTTGCCGCGGCGAAGGCGCTGGCAGACCTGATCTCTGACGAAGAGCTGAACGAAGAATATATCATCCCGAAGGCTTTTGATCCGAGAGTCGGAAAGGCAGTGGCGGCTGCGGTGGCGGAGGCTGCCAGAAGGACAGGGGTTGCCAGAATCTGACAGGACTTTCATAATCCGCAGTGAGAACAGACGCCGCCGCAGGCGGAAAATTCCCTTCGCAACCTCAGACCGTCAGCGTCTTTGCAGTGCAATATTTCACACATTTTACACAATTGTGAAAAAACACTTGCATTTACCGGAACTTGTGATATACTGGTAGTAACTGAATAACGTAGACTGAAGAAAGGGGTGGGCAAGAGTCCACTCCTTCTTATATGTCTGTCTGCGTGGAAGAACTGCCGGATATTGCGTCCGGCAGGAGCTGACCGGGTGGAAAAGGAGGACTTATACTTGGCAAGACGGGAAAGTTATGAGGAGAAGACAGAAGCGCTTCTGATGCCGATGCTGACAGAGCATCAGTTCGAGCTTGTGGATGTGGAGTTCGTCAAAGAGGCGGGTACATGGTTTCTGAGAGCTTACATTGACAAGCCGGGCGGAATCACCATCGACGATTGTGAGAAGATCAGCCGGGCGCTGTCGGATCAGCTGGATGAAAAAAACTTTATCGAGGAAAGCTATATACTGGAAGTGAGTTCACCAGGACTCGGGAGGCCTCTTAAGAAAGAAAAGGATTTTGTAAGAAGCCAGGGCGAATCCGTGGATGTGAAACTGTTTCGGGCAGTCGGTAAGCAGAAGGAATTCACGGGAATCCTGAAAGAGTGGGACAAAGAGACGGTGACGCTGGAATTTGAAGACGGAGCCGTGCTGAAGATCGAGAGGGCCAATATCGCCCTGATTCGTCTGGCATTCGATTTTTAAGGAGGATAAGATAGAAAATGAACACTGAATTAAAGATGGCGCTGGATATTCTGGAAAAAGAAAAAGATATCAGTAAAGAAGTCATGCTGGATGCCATTGAAAATTCCCTGATAACTGCGTGCAAAGGACATTTTGGCAAGGATACGGATAATTTCCGTGTAACGATCGACCGGGAGACATTTGACTTCCATGTGTATGTGGAGAAGACGGTCGTGGAGGAACCGGAGAACGACGTAACGGAGATCAGCCTTGCAGCAGCGAAACTGATCGACAGTAAATATGAACTGGGTGATATTGTACAGGAGGAAGTAAAATCCAGAGAATTCGGGCGGATTACCACTCAGAATGCAAGAAATGTTATCCTTCAGAAAATCCGTGAAGAAGAACGGAAGGTATTATACAATCAGTACTATGGAAAAGAAAAGGACGTGGTCACCGGAGTGGTCCAGCGTTGTATCGGCAGGAATGTAAGCGTGAATCTGGGCAAGGTGGATGCGATCCTGAATGAAAACGAGATGGTGAAGGGAGAGGTCTTTACGCCGACCGAGCGGATCAAGGTATATATCCTGGAGGTGAAGGATACAACGAAGGGCCCGAGAGTCCTGGTGTCCAGAACGCATCCGGAACTGGTAAAGCGTCTCTTTGAGTCAGAGGTCACGGAGGTGCGGGACGGCACGGTGGAGATCAAGAGCATTGCCAGAGAAGCAGGTTCAAGGACGAAGATAGCCGTCTGGTCCAATGATCCGGATGTGGATCCGGTGGGGGCGTGCGTCGGAATGAACGGCGCCCGTGTCAATGCCATCGTGAACGAACTGAAGGGTGAGAAGATCGATATCATCAACTGGAATGAAAATCCGGCTCTTCTGATCGAAAATGCATTAAGTCCGGCAAAGGTCGTTGTGGTTCTGGCGGATCCGGAGGAGAAAACGGCGAAGGTGGTCGTTCCGGATTATCAGCTGTCTCTTGCCATCGGAAAGGAAGGGCAGAATGCAAGACTTGCAGCGAGGCTGACCGGCTTCAAGATCGATATCAAGAGTGAGAGTCAGGCAAACGCCATCGAAGACTTTTATGAGGGCTTCTATGATGACGACGAGGATGAGTACGATGAGGAATACACAGACGAGTATGATGAGGATGGTACTTATTACGAGGAGGAAACAGAGGCGTATGAGTCCGGAGATGAGGCTGCTGAAGAGGCAGAGGAGCAGGAAGTGACAGAATGGGATCAGTAAGAAAGGTTCCGATGCGCAAATGCACCGGATGCGGCGAGATGAAGAGCAAACGTGAAATGCTGCGTGTCCTGCGTACAACAGAGGATGAGATCATTCTGGATGCGACGGGCAGGAAGAATGGGAGAGGCGCATATCTGTGCGGGAGCACGGAGTGCTTTCAGAAGGCGGTAAAGTCCAGAGGACTGGAGCGGTCCCTGAAGACTGTGATTCCTGCAGAAGTCTATGAGAGTCTGGAAAAGGAGATAGAAAAGTTTGCAGAGAAGTAAGGTTCTGTCATATCTGGGCCTGGCTACGAAAGCCGGCCGGGTCTCGAGCGGAGAATTTAGTGTGGAAAAGTCAGTAAGACAGCACAGGGCAAAGCTGGTGATTGTATCAGAAGATGCCTCAGAGACTTCGAAAAAGAATTTTCGCAACATGTGTACTTACTATAAGGTGCCGCTGTATTTCTTCGGAAGCCGGGAAGAACTGGGGGCAGCCTGCGGGAAAGAGACAAGGGTGTCTGCAGCAGTAGAAGATGAAGGACTGGCGGATGCGGCGATCCGCGCGATACAGGAATCAGGTATTGGAGGTAGTAAGTATGTCGAGTAAAAATATTCGGGTGTATGAACTCGCGAAACAACTGAACAAAACGAGCAAAGAAGTAATGGCCGTACTGGCAGAGAAAAATATTGAGGTGACAACACATATGGCAACACTGGAAGAGAATCAGGTATCAATGGTGCGTGCAAAGCTCGGCGAGCCGAAGCCGGCAAAAGAAGAAAAGCAGGCGCCAAAGCAGGAGGCGACGCCTGCACAGGCACAGACGCAGGAAGCAAAGCCGGCGCCGAAGAAGAAAAAATTTATCGTTGTGCACAATCCGGAAAACAGCCGGGATAAAAAGAGTCCGGAGCGCAGGACTGCAGCGAAGAAACCAAAGGGAGAGCGTCCGCAGTCCCGTCGGGAAGCGGCAGCAAAGCCTGAGGCGAAGGCAAAACCGGCAGCAAAGCCTGAGGGGAAGGCGAAGCCGGAGGTAAAACCGCTTGCCGTAAAGGCGGATCTGAAACCGGCGGCAAAGCCGGAAACGAAGATTGAGGCGAAAAGCGAGACGAAGCCGGAAAACAGGAAAGCGGAAGTGCGCACGGAAAACCGTCCGCCTGCACGTTCTTTGGAAGGCAGCCGGAGTAACGCAGACCGTCCGCAGGGGAACCGTCAGGACGGAAGGAACAACGGGAACCGTCAGGATGGAAGAGCCGGCGCAAACCGTCAGGGCTATAACCGTACAGACCGTCCGCAGGGGAACCGTCAGGACACAAGAACGGGCGCAGACCGTTCGGGCTATAACCGCGCAGACCGTCCGCAGGGCAGCCGTCAGGATGGAAGAACAGACCGTCCGGGCTATAACAGGAATAATAACGGCACGGACCGTCCAAACTATAACCGTACAGACCGCCCGCAGGGCAACCGTCAGGATGGAAGAACGGGCGGCTATAACAGCCGCGGGCGCACAGACCGTCCGCAGGGAGGACGTCCGGATAACCGCGGCGGACAGGGCGGAAGAAACACGCTGGGACGTCAGATGAACAAGGCATTTGAGACGCCTGTGGAGTCAAAGCCGGAGAACAGGAGGTACGATAACCGCAACCACCAGAAGCAGGAAAAGCAGTATAAGGATGCGGATATCAGCAAGCTGAAGAACAAACCGGGAAGATTCATAAGACCGGAGACCCGGCCTGCCGCTGTGAGGAAGGAAGACCTGGAGCCGAAGAAGCTTCCGCTTCCGGAGAGCATCAGCATTGCGGATCTGGCGGAACGTATGAAGATTCAGCCCTCCGCCATCATCAAGAAGCTGTTCCTGGAAGGCAAGATGCTGACCGTGAATTCAGAGCTGGATTTCGACTCTGCCGGTGAGATTGCCATGGAATACAATTTTGATCCGGAACCGGAGGTGAAGGAAGATGTCATCGGGAAGATGCTGGAAGATCAGGAGGATCCGGAGGATACTCTGGTCGGGAGAGCGCCGGTTGTCTGTGTTATGGGCCATGTTGATCATGGAAAGACCTCTCTTCTGGATGCCATCCGCCATACCAATGTGACAGACCGGGAGGCAGGCGGAATTACCCAGCACATCGGCGCCTATATGGTGACCGCAGGCGGAAGACAGATCACATTCCTGGATACGCCGGGACATGAAGCGTTCACTGCCATGCGTATGCGCGGCGCCAGTTCCACGGATATCGCGATCCTTGTGGTGGCGGCAGATGACGGCGTGAAGCCGCAGACCATCGAAGCCATCAACCATGCCAGAGCGGCAGAAGTGGAGATCGTGGTGGCGATCAACAAGATCGACAAGCCGGGCGCGAATGTGGATAAAGTCAAACAGGAACTGACGGAATACGGCCTGATCTCCGAGGACTGGGGCGGAAGCACCATCTGTGTTCCGGTATCGGCAAAATCCAGAGAGGGCATCAGCGATCTCCTTGACATGGTTCTTCTGACGGCCGACGTGCTGGAGCTGAAGGCAAATCCGAAACGTCAGGCAAGAGGCCTTGTCATCGAAGCAGAGCTGGATAAGGGGAAAGGTCCGGTTGCAACCGTGCTGGTACAAAAGGGCATGCTCCATGTGGGAGACTTTATTGCAGCAGGAGCTTCTTACGGAAAAGTCCGTGCCATGATGGATGACAAGGGACGCCGGGTGAAAGAGGCGGGACCGTCGACTCCGGTGGAGATCCTTGGCCTGAATGATGTGCCGATGGCGGGAGAGATCTTCGTTTCTCCGCAGACAGATAAGGAAGCAAGGAATTTTGCGGAGACCTTTATCAAGGAAAGCCGCGAGAAGATGCTGGAGGATACGAAGCTCAAGATGTCTCTGGATGACCTGTACTCCCAGATCCAGACGGGCAATCTGAAGGAGCTGAACCTGATCATCAAGGCAGATGTGGCAGGTTCTGTGGAAGCAGTGAAGCAGTCCCTTCTGAAGCTTTCCAACGAGGAAGTTGTGGTCAAATGCATCCATGGCGGAGTGGGAGCCATCAACGAATCCGACATCATCCTGGCAAGCGCGTCCAGGGCGATCATCATCGGATTCAATGTCAAGCCGGATGCGGCGGCCAAGGACACGGCAGAACGTGAGAAAGTCGACCTGCGTCTGTACCGCGTGATCTACGACGCGATCGCAGATGTGGAGCGGGCGATGAAAGGAATGCTCGATCCGATCTTCGAAGAGAAGGTTCTCGGCCATGCGGAGATCCGCCAGATCTTCAGGGCGTCCGGCGTGGGCAATATCGCCGGTTCCTATGTGCTGGACGGCGTCTTCCAGAGGGGCTGCAAGATCCGTATTTCCAGAGAAGGAAAGCAGATCTACGAAGGAGAGCTGGCATCCCTGAAGCGGTTCAAGGATGATGTAAAAGAAGTAAAGGCAGGCTACGAATGTGGTCTGGTATTTGAGAAATTCAATGAGATTCAGGAACTGGATGTCGTTGAATCCTATACAATGGTAGAGGTGCCAAGATAGAATGAGAAAAAACAGCATTAAAAACACCCGTGTGAACGGAGAAGTCCAGAAGGTCCTGTCAGAGATTATCCGGGGAGAGATCAAAGACCCGCGCATCAGCCCGATGACATCGGTGGTGCAGGTGCAGGTTGCCCCGGATCTGAAGACCTGCAAGGCATATATCAGTGTGCTGGGGGATGAAGAAGCCAGAAAGAACACACTGCAGGGCCTGCAGAGTGCAGTGGGGTATATCCGCCGGCAGCTGGCAGGAGAGCTGAACCTTCGGAATACACCGGAGATTACGTTTATTCTGGATCAGTCCATCGAATACGGGATCAACATGTCAAAACGTATTGACGAAGTAGTCGGCGGTAACGAAGATAACTGAACACAGCATCCGTTCTGGATATTATGAGGCGGATGCAGAATGCAAACAGGGGGGATAAGGATGCAGTTTGATAAGGAGTTGCAGGATGTCCGTACAGTTGCCATTGCCGGCCATGTCAGGCCTGACGGTGACAGCGTTGGAGCCTGCATTGGCCTGTGGCATTACATAAGAGATAATTTTCCGCAGATACAGGCAGATATCTGGCTGGAGAAGCCGGATGAAAAGTTCGCGGTTCTTGCCGGGTTTGATGCGATCCGACAGGCGGGAGAAGAAAAAGACGCGTACGACCTGTTTGTAGCGGTAGATTGCGCAGTCTGTGATCGTCTTGGAGATGCGGTATCGTATTTTGACTGTGCCGGCAGAACCATATGTGTGGATCACCACGTCAGCAATGAAGGTTATGCAGAGTTAAACGTGATCGATGCAGACGCAAGCTCTACCTGTGAAGTTCTGTGCAGAATGATGGATCCGGATAAAATATCCCGGGAAACGGCTGCGGCGCTTTATACCGGAATCGCCCACGATACCGGAGTCTTCCAGTACGGCTGCACATCACCGGATACCATGCGTATGGCAGCCATGCTGATGGAGAAGGGAATTGCATACAGCCATATTCTGGAAGAGACCTTTTATAAGAGGACCTATCGTCAGAATCAGATTCTGGGCAAAGCGCTTCTGGAAAGTATGCGTATTCTGGACGGAAGAGGCGTTGTCAGTGTGGTAAGAAGAAAAGAACTGGCCTTTTTTGGAGTGACACCCATAGATCTGGACGGCATTGTCAGCCAGCTTCGGATGACAGAAGGAGTGGAAGTTGCGATCTTTCTGTATGAGACGGATAACCTGGAATACAAAGTATCTCTTCGGTCCAAAGCAGTGGTGGACGTAAGCGAGGTGGCCTCCTATTTTGGCGGCGGCGGACATGTGCGTGCGGCAGGTGTGACCATGAAGGGGACCTTCCATGATATCGTCAACAATCTGACCCTACATATTGATCATCAGCTGACGGAGCAGGATAAGCAGTGAGAAACGGAGTTATCAATATTTATAAAGAGCAGGGCTTTACCTCGCATGATGTGGTGGCAAAGCTGCGTGGGATTTTAAAACAGAAAAAGATCGGCCATACAGGAACTCTCGATCCGGATGCGGAGGGAGTTCTTCCTGTATGCCTCGGCAGCGGGACAAAGCTGTGCGGCATGCTGACAGACAGGGACAAGACCTATGAGGCTGTACTGCTGCTTGGACAGAGTACGGATACGCAGGACATATCCGGGACCGTTCTGGAACGGGCGGAGGTGTCTGTGACAGAAGAGACGGCGGGAGAAGCGATCTTAAGTTTCGTGGGTGCGTATGAGCAGATTCCGCCCATGTATTCCGCTCTGAAGGTGGGCGGAAGGAAACTGTGTGACCTGGCCCGGGCGGGGCAGGAAGTGGAGCGGAAGGCAAGGCCGGTGGTGATCTACGGGATCGAAATTCTGGAGGTCTGTATGCCCAGAATCCGTATGTCCGTGTCCTGTTCCAAGGGCACGTATATCCGGACGCTGTGCCATGATATCGGAGAGAAGCTGGGCTGCCATGGCTGTATGGAAAAGCTTCTGCGGACGAAGGCGGGACAGTTTCTGCTGGAGGACAGTCTGCGTCTTTCCGAAGTAGAACGGCTCAGGGATGAAGGAAGGCTTGAAGAAGCAATCCTGCCCGTAGATGAGGTATTTACAGCGCATCCGAAGGCCGTATTAAAGAAAGAAAGCTCCCGTCTGGGGTATAACGGAAATTCTTTCCGGAAAACCGATCTCACCGTTCAGGATGTGAAAGAGGGCGAGATCCGCGTGTATGACCATGCCGGAGCCTTCATTGGAATCTATGCATGGCATCCCGGGCAACGCCTGTACCGTCCGGTAAAGATGTTTTACCAGAGTCCGGCGAACGGGCAGATCTGCTGAAGCAGAATTATTATAAATGAAAATGAGAGAACAGGTATGAATTATGTGACAGGAAACACACACTTTCATATGGAAGGTCCCTGTGCCGTAAGCCTTGGAAAATTCGACGGGGTTCACCGCGGACATCAGAAGCTGCTTCGGCATGTGCTTTCCGGAAAGGATCAGGGACTGGCCGCGGTCATATTTACCTTTGAAAAAAATCCGACCCGGATGCTTTCCGGACTGTCCGGTCAGAATATCGTGACCAATGAAGAACGCCGCCGTCTGCTGGAAGATGCAGGCGTAGACCATCTTCTGGAGTGCCCGTTCGTTCCGGAGATCTCCCTTATGGAAGCGAAGACCTTTATAAAAGAGATCCTGGTAGAGCAGCTGCATGCGGCTTTTGTGGCGGTCGGCGAAGATTTCCGGTTCGGACATCAGCGCAGGGGGGATTTCCGGATGCTGGAGCGTATGGGGAAGCAATACGGTTTTCAGGTGGAAGTGGTGGAAAAGGAAAAAAGCCATAACCGGGATATCAGCAGTACGTATGTGCGGGAGGCGCTTCATGAAGGAAATATTCCGCTGGCCAATGAACTGCTGGGATACCGGTATTTTGTCAGCGGAGAGGTGCTTCACGGCAGGCAGATCGGACGGACACTGGGGTTGCCCACAACGAATCTTCTGCCGCCGCCGGACAAGCTTCTGCCGCCTAACGGAGTGTATCTGACCAGAACCCTGCTGGATGAGGAAGAGTACTACGGGATTACCAACATCGGTTACAAGCCTACGGTGGGAGGAGAGACGCATAAAGGAGTGGAGACCTTTCTGTTTGGCTATGAAGGGGATCTGTACGGGCGTTTTCTGAATGTGGAATTTCTGGAATATGAGCGTCCAGAGCAGAAATTCAAGTCTCTGGAGGAGCTGAAAGCGCGGATTTTGTCGGATGTTCACTGGGGAAAAAGTAAAATTTATGTAAAATCTTAAAGAATATCTTGTAAGTTATGTAAAATTAGAGTAAAGTATATATAAAGCGTATGTAAAAAACATACGCTTTTGTGTTGTGTACCTGAAAACAAAAGACAATGAGGTAGAGGGATATGGAGATAAGTATAATCGTGTCACTGATGGGAGGCCTTGGGCTTTTTCTGCTGGGAATGAAACAGATGAGCGATGGTCTGGAGAAGGCAGCAGGAGCCAAGATGCGAAGCATCCTGGAAGCAGTTACGACAAACCGGATTATGGGAACGCTGGTAGGTATTCTGTTCTGTGCAGTGATCCAGTCATCCAGTGCAACGACGGTTATGGTGGTCAGCTTTGTCAATGCCGGAATGATGACGCTGTATCAGGCGGCAGGAGTGATTATGGGTGCCAACATCGGTACCACCGTGACTTCTCAGCTGGTGTCTTTCAATCTGTCTGCATATGCGCCGGTGTTTCTGTTTGCAGGAGTGCTGCTGACTCAGTTTGTAAAAAATGATCGGGTGAAGAAGATCGGGGAAGTCATTCTCGGCTTTGGAGTTCTGTTTATGGGGCTTTCCGTGATGTCGGGCAGTATGTCGAGCCTGAAGGATTCCCCGCAGGTGGCGGGGCTTTTGAGCGGGCTTACGAATCCGCTGCTTGGAGTTTTGATGGGAACCGTTATTACGGCTGTGATTCAGAGTTCTTCTGTAACGGTCAGTATCGTTCTTCTGATGGCGCAGCAGGGTCTTCTGGAGCTCCCGATCTGTTTCTATATCATACTTGGATGTAATATCGGCGCCTGTATGTCTGCGATGCTGGCTTCTCTGAGCGGAAAAAAGGATGCCAAGCGGGCGGCGCTCATTCATCTGTTCTTCAACATTATCGGTACGATCATCATGTATGTGGTACTGACTTTGGCGGGCGGGCTTGTACTGAATATCATTGTGAAAATATCCGGTTCCGATCCGGGACGATGCGTGGCGAATGCGCATACGTTGTTTAAAATCTGTCAGGTAATCATTCTGCTTCCGTTTACCAAATGGATCGTGAAGCTGACGTATCTGGCAGTTCCTGGAGAAGAGAAGACAGAGGATGCGGAACATGAGCTGTATTATATCGGTAAGACGGCCATGTTTTCTCCGACGACTGCCGTAATCGAGGCCATGATGGAACTGGAGCACATGGGCGCACTTGCCTATGAGAACCTGAACCGGGCGCTGGATGCACTGATTGATCTGGATGAGAAGAAGATCGATAAGGTTTATGAAGTGGAAAAACAGATCAATTTCATGAACCACGCCATTACCAGCTATCTGGTCCGGATCGGTCAGATGACGCTGCCTATTGATGACAGCAAAAGCATCGGCGCCCTGTTTCACGTAGTCAACGATATTGAGCGGATCGGAGATCATGCGGAGAACCTGGCGGATTCTGCAAGGAACCGGATTCGGGAAAATATCTCGTTCAGCGGAGAAGGGCTTGAGGAACTGAAAGCGATCAGCGAAAAGGTTAATACGATTCTGGGATATTCCATTGACATGTTTGCACATAATTCGAAAGAACATATACAGGATATTATGGAGCTGGAAAATGAGATTGACGAGATGGAGCGTCAGTTCCAGAAGAACCATGTGGAGCGTCTGACAAAGAACGAATGTACGGCCGCTTCCGGTATGATCTTCTCGGATGCCATCTCCGGCTTCGAACGTGTGGCAGACCATGCGACCAATATCGCCTATGCGCTTCTGGAGCAGGTTCCGGATGATGACGAGGACTAAATCAGACGAATACATAAAACAACAGAATAAAAATGGAAAAACGGTGCAGGGACTTTGCGGGTTCCGGTGCCGTTTTTTGGTTACTGTTCATTCATGTTCTGCCCCGGACGCCCTCCAATGGGTCTTTCAGGAACATATGCCCATGACAGGCAGAGCGCCGGCATCTGAACAGTAATGATTTTTGTTTTCGGCACAGGGCCATGAAAGAGAAACAGGTGTTATTTTACAGGTTCTGTGGTATAATTCGGGTATGGATTTGAAGAAGATACAGATGAATCTACATCCGAAGGTATTTTCTTTGTACCTTCAGGTGCTCGTTGGAGAGAAATTGCTGCAAAGGCACATACGCCGGAAATTGGTACTGTCATTGACGATGCCATGCGTGCTGTTGAAAAGGAAAATAAACGTTTATTATAATTTTATTCGTAGAAAGAAGAGGTGACAAATAAAATGATTCTTTACCATGCGAGTAAAGTAAGGGTTGAATTTCCTGAAATAAGGAAAACAAGATATACAAAAGATTTCTCATGGGGATTTTACTGTACCAATAATCTGGAACAGGCAATAAGATGGGCGAATCGTGGAGATGGAGAACCGGTTATTAATCATTATGTTTATAAACCTGTTGCCGGACTATCCATTTTAAAGTTTGATCAAATGACAGACGAATGGCTCGACTTTATTGCAAGATGCAGAAGTGGACAAACGCATTCATATGATATTGTAGAAGGACCTATGGCTGATGATACCATATGGAATTATGTGAATGACTTTCTTGCAGGAAGAATAAGCAGAAAGCAGTTTTGGGTGTTGGCAGAATTTCGATATCCAACGCATCAAATCAGCTTTCATACATTATCAGCTTTAAATTGTTTGATTTTTGACAGGAGTGAGATTACTTATGACAGAAAGAGAAAAAAATGATTACTTTTATGTCTGTTCACTGATAGAGTATATTGCGCGTGAGACGAAAAACCGACGTGGATTTATTATTGAAAAATTGGGAAAGAAGGGTGTGGAAAAACTTTTGTATGATGCAGAAGTGAATCATTGCCTTTCTTTCGAACAGGTAAGCGATGAAGTGATTGAACAATATAGGATTTCATGTGGAGAGTTTGATACAATTTCTGAATGCAAGTATGCGATTCCCAGTTTTATGGATATTGGCAAACTATACAGTATTATGATTGAAGACTGTGCAGAACCTGGGAAAGAAATTGATGAGTTGTTAAAAATTTTTTCATCTTTTATCAGTGATAAGATTTCTGATTTTCAAACGGATGTGTATTATCAAAATCCAAGCTATCTGGAATGTTCCTATGAAGCGGGGTATTTATTAGATTAAAGGCAGGGGTTGAAGCAGGAAATGGTCCAAAGATCGGTAACTCCATTGGTGGCGGGAGTATAATTAAAAGAACTGCCACCTGTTTATCGTTCTCTTAAAATAATATGTGAGGAGATGCGATAATGAAGGAACAACTGATCAACGAGATACAATGTAAAATGTTGCCATATCTCAACAACGAACAATTGCTGCAGCTCAGGAATGTTTTGGATGAAACGAAAAAAATCCACAGCAGATTACAACGGACGATCTTCGCGAATATTTGACTGCCTATCAAATGAAACGTAATTCCAGTAAGGTTACCATAGATAATATCAGATGGATTTTATCCAGTTTTTTCTCATGGCTTGAGGATGAAGATTATATTATAAAATTTGGCAATTATTGATTTGCTTGCTTCATCGGGAATGCGTGTGGGTGAAATGGTGATGTTGAATCGGGATGATATCAGTTTCATCGAACGGGAATGTGTAGTTTTTGGTAAAGGGAGTAAGGAAAGGCTGGTTTATTTTGACGCCAGAACGAAAATACATTTGCATAACTATCTTGAGAGTCGTACTGATAATATTGGATAGGATGGTGATGTCCGTGGCGAAATGGATTGAATGTACTCTTGGTGAACTTGGGGAAATAGCAGGTGGAGCGACACCTTCAACGAAATGCAGTGATTATTATGGAGGAAGTATTCCCTGGATCACGCCTGAAGATCTCTTTGCGTTTAAAGGAAGAACGGCTTTTGAAAAAATATAAATATCCACCGGAAAACTATGAATATGCAATCAGTACAGTGATCACTCAATGTGAGCTTTGGACAGATCATACAGATGCTTTGCAGTTAGACGCTGAGACGGAGCACGGGCAGGTAACATATTCTTTTCAGCCAGACACGTCTTTGACTATGGTTGCAGAAGAATCTGTACTTTACGGAGACAGGAGATAAAAATACTCCTTGACAAATCAAATCTGCTGTGTTATAAATATGCTAACAGGACACCCCGGTGGGGTGTATGGAAAGGAGTCCTGATAATATGAAGCAGAAATTCGATGTGACCGGTATGAGCTGCAGCGCCTGCAGCGCTCATGTGGAGAAGGCAGTCAGCAAAGTGCCGGGAATCGATCAGGTACAGGTGAACCTTCTGCAGAATTCCATGGTGGTGGAATATGCAAAAGGAGCGGCGGATGCACAGAATATCATACAGGCGGTAGTGGAAGCCGGATACGGCGCTTCCGTAAAAGGGGAGACGACTCCCGGAAAGACCAATGCGGTACAGAAGAAGGCAGCGGACGATACCCGCGCCATGAAGCGCCGGCTGGGCTGGTCCGTTGCATTTCTGATCGTACTGATGTATGTGTCCATGGGGCATATGCTTGGATGGCCGCTTCCGGGTCTTTTGACCGATCATGAAAATGTGATGGTATTTGCGCTGACACAGTTCCTTTTAACGCTGCCGGTCATGTATCTGAACCGGAAATATTTTGAGAATGGATTTAAGACGCTGGCGCATGGAGCTCCCAATATGGATACGCTGGTTGCCATGGGCTCTACAGCGGCAGCGGTCTACAGCATCAGCCAGCTGTTTGTTATGGGATATGCCATGGGACACGGAGACACGGGGCTGGCTCATGACTGTGCCATGAACCTGTATTTTGAGGCGGCTGCCATGATCCTGGCGCTGGTGACGATTGGAAAATATATGGAGACCCGTTCCAGGAGCCGGACGTCGGATGCAATTACGAAGCTGATGGATCTGGCGCCGAAGACCGCACTGGTGCTTCGGGACGGACAGGAGATGGAGATTCCTTCAGAAGAAGTAAGAGTCGGGGAGACGGTGATCGTCAAACCCGGTCAGAGCATTCCGGTAGACGGGACTTTGCTGGAAGGAACCGGGACAGTGGATGAATCTGCAATCACCGGAGAGAGTATTCCGGTGGAGAAGAAAGCAGGGGACCGGCTGACCGGAGCGACCGTCAACCGGGCGGGATATTTCCGGATGCAGGCGGACCGGATTGGAGAAGATACAACTCTGTCCCAGATCATCCGCCTGGTGGAAGAGGCGGGTGGTTCCAAAGCGCCGATTGCCAAGCTGGCAGACCGAGTCAGCGGAATCTTTGTTCCGATAGTGCTGACGATTGCAGTGCTGACGATTGCAGTATGGCTGCTGCTGGGACAGAGTTTCAGCTTTGCGCTGGCATCGGGAATTGCGGTGCTGGTGATCTCCTGTCCCTGCGCACTTGGCCTTGCGACGCCAACGGCTATCATGGTGGGGACCGGAAGAGGGGCAGAACAGGGGATTCTGATCAAATCCGGCGAGAGTCTGGAGACGGCACATCTGGTGGATACCATTGTCCTTGATAAGACCGGGACCATCACAAAGGGACACCCGGCGGTTACCGATATCCTGACGGCGCCGGGAATTGATGAGGCAGAGCTTCTGGGTCTGGCGGCTTCTCTGGAACAGGCTTCTGAGCATCCGCTGGCGGAGGCGATTGTGGAATGTGCAAAGAGCCGGTCGATCCGTCTGGAAAAAGCGTCAGATTTTGAGGCTGTGGCAGGCCAGGGCGTCACCGGCAGCGTAGGAGGCCGGACGGTTCTTGCAGGAAACCGGAAGATGATGAAAGCGCGGCAGGTGGACACGGCAGGACTGGAAAAGCAGGGAGAAGCATTTGCAGAAGAAGGAAAGACGTCTCTGTATATTGCAGGCGAAGGGAGGCTTCTGGGGATTCTGGCCGTGGCGGATCCGGTGAAGGAGACCAGTGCGCAGGCCATCCGGGAGCTTGAACAGATGGGGCTTTCCGTAGTGATGCTGACCGGAGATCACGAGAAGACTGCAAAAGCGATCCAGCGGAAACTGGGCATCAGCCGCGTAGTGGCGGAGGTGCTTCCTCAGGATAAGGAGCGGGAGGTCCGCAGGCTCCAGGAGGAAGGGCATAAGGTTGCCATGGTTGGAGACGGTATCAATGACGCTCCGGCGCTGGCAAGGGCCGATGTGGGAATTGCTATCGGCGCGGGCACGGATGTGGCGATCGAATCAGCGGATATCGTGCTGATGAAAAGCGATCTTCTGGATGCGGCGGCAGCAGTTCAGCTGAGCCGGGCGGTTATCCGCAATATCAAACAGAATCTGTTCTGGGCATTTTTCTATAACGCATTGGGGATTCCCCTGGCAGCGGGCGTATTTTACCCGTTTCTGGGCTGGCAGTTAAATCCCATGTTCGGAAGCGCGGCCATGAGCTTCAGTTCCGTATTTGTGGTATCCAATGCCCTGCGGCTGAAAGGATTTAAGCCCACATTTTATAAGAAGAACTCCTCCGCGGCAAAAACTTCTGCCGCGGCAGAGATAAATAAAACAAAGTCAGCAGCTCCTGCAGGCGCGCAGGCACAGCAGGAAGAGCTGCCAAACCGGAATAAGGAGGACAAAACCATGAAGAAAACCATGAAAATCGAAGGAATGATGTGCGGTCACTGCACCGGAAGAGTCGACAAGGCGCTGAACGCTCTGGAGGGTGTGGAGGCGACCGTGAGCCTGGAAGAGAAGGCGGCATATGTGACGCTTACCGGAGATATCAGCGACGAACTGCTGAAGAAGACCGTGGAAGACGAAGGCTATCAGGTCCTGGAGATCATATAGGTAACTGGTATGCAGGCTGATAAAAAGAAGATCGAACGTCTGCTCAAGACTGCAAAGGGACAGCTTGACGGAATTCTGCGCATGGTGGAGGAGGACCGGTACTGTATGGACATCTCAGCGCAGGTCATGGCGACGGACGCCATTATCCGGAAGGTCAATAATGAGATCATCCGGGCGCATATGAAAGGATGCGTCAAGGAAGCGATCCTGGAGGGCAAGGGGGATGAGAAGATCGACGAACTCATGGCAGTTGTGGATAAGCTGACAAAATAAGGTTAAGGGAATTTACAATCCGGCATTGACAAAGACTCCTGTATGTTATAGAATTGTATTCGAAATGTAATAATTCTGTAATATTTACAGGAGTTTATGTCTTGCAGCGTTTTTGGACAGGCTCCTGTGTGACAGTCGGAGGAAGGGCTCCTGCCCTGGCATTTAGGAGGCAGATGTATATGATAAGAGATAGAGACAGAATATGGATGAGAAGTATCGGCGCTTTTTTAATGGGTGCTGTTGTAATATGCAATGTACCGTCGATTACTGCGGAGGCGACCGCTTCTCTTGGAAGCAGCGCTCAGATCGGGATTTCCGCCGATCTGGAAGCGGCGGAGAGTGAAGAAGTTCTGGAACATGCCATGAGTGAAGTGGTGCTGGAAGCGTTTCATCTGGATGGTTACAGCAATCTGGGTATTGTGACCGTTTCAGAGGGCAAGGTCAATATTCGCGACTCCGCTTCCATGGACGGAAAGATCGTGGGCAAGATTGGAAAGGATGCAGGCTGTGATATCCTCGGAGAGGACGGGGAGTGGCTTCGGGTCAAATCCGGCAAGGTGGAAGGCTATATCAAGGCAGAATATGTTCTGACCGGTCCGGAGGCGCTGGAGCAGGCCTCGACGCTGTTGAAGTCCATTGCGGATGTCAACACAGACGGCCTGAAGGTGCGTACAGAACCGAACACCGAATGCGAGGTGCTCGATATTGTAGGATCCGGACAGCGTTTTGATGTGCTGGAGGAGCTGAATGAATGGGTGAAGATCGATCTGGATGGAGAAGAGGGATATCTCTTTAAAGAATATGTGGATGTAGGAGCAAAGCTTGACGAGGCGCTGACTATTTCAGAAGTCCGCTACGGCGCCGGTGTATCGGATGTTCGTATTGCACTCAGTGAATTTGCAAAGCAGTACATTGGTAATCCTTATGTATGGGGAGGCACCAGTCTGACAAGAGGCGCGGACTGTTCCGGATTCGTACTGTCTGTGTTCCGTAACTACGGCATCAGCCTGCCGCATTCATCCCGGGCTCAGGGCAACTGCGGAAGCGCGGTCAGTCTGAACGAATTAAAACCGGGCGACCTGGTATTCTACGGCAACCGTTCCGGGATCAATCATGTGGCGATCTACGTGGGCGGCGGACAGGTGGTTCACGCCAGCAATCCGAGAACCGGCATCACGATCTCCGGCATGTATTACCGGACACCGGTGAGGGCAAGACGGATCATTAACGATTAAATAATAAAAGATGCTGCACAGGGGGCCGGGGCTTCCTGTGCATTTTGAATATGTGATGGCTGTTTGGAAGCGCCGTGTATGGAAAGACATTTGTATATGGCTGAGACAGGCGGCTTTGATCTGCGGTTTTGCAGCGGGTATCCGGCCGGGCAATCATACGATGGATAGATTCCGCCCTGTTGTAGGGAAAGCATCTGAAAAGAGATTTTAAATCCGGACTTTTCCATCCCCGGGACGGCTGAACACGGGTGAAAAGGTGAAAAGCAGCACTGGAAATGCTGATTTTGCAGAAAAATCCCCTTTACAAAGTGATGCATATATGCTAAAGTGTACAGGTATGATTTTAACCGCTGTTCAGGGTCTGGACGCTCCGACCGTCCCTTGATGGCAGGTGATTGGAAAAATAAGGAGGAAGCAAACATGATTTCGAAAGAAAAGAAACAGGCGATTATCGCAGAGTATGGCCGCAGCGAAGGCGACACCGGTTCACCGGAGGTTCAGGTGGCAATCCTGACGGCAAGGATCCAGGAGCTTACCGAGCATCTGAAGGTCAACAAGAAGGATCATCATTCCAGAAGAGGTCTTCTGAAGATGGTTGGTCAGAGACGCGGGATGCTGGCATATCTGAAGAAGACGGACATCGAGAGATACCGTACTCTTATCGCTAAATTAGGTCTGAGAAAATAATAACCATAAGGCGGACGTGGTTCCGCCTTATTTTCGTGGGCAGAGCAGGCAGGATCACCGGTCAGCACTGTCTGCGAAATCATTTCCGGCAGAAGACAGGCGCCGAGACCACTGAAAAGCACAAATGCAGTTTGTGTTTTTCAGTAGTTTCGGTATCTTCTGCTGAAAAGCCAGAATAGAAAGGAGATACAGTTTATGTACAAAAGTTACACAATGGAGCTGGCCGGCAGGACATTAAGAGTAGATATCGGCCGTGTGGCGGCTCAGGCGAACGGTGCGGCATTCATGCATTACGGAGACACCGTTGTATTATCCACCGCAACCTCATCGGACAAGCCGAGGGATGGTATTGATTTCTTTCCGCTGAGTGTGGAATTTGAGGAGAAGTTGTATTCCGTGGGCAAGATCCCGGGAGGATTTAACAAGAGAGAAGGAAAGGCTTCCGAGAATGCAGTGCTGACCGCACGCGTCATTGACCGTCCCATGAGACCGCTGTTTCCGAAGGATTACAGAAATGATGTGACCCTCAACAATATGGTCATGAGCGTGGATCCGGAGTGCCGTCCGGAGATTGTGGCGATGCTGGGTTCCGCCATTGCGGCGTCCATCTCGGATATTCCCTTTGACGGTCCCTGTGCCATGACGCAGGTGGGCCTGGTGGACGGAGCATTCGTGATCAATCCGTCTCAGGAACAGTGGAAGACCGGAGAACTGAATCTGACAGTTGCATCCACGAAAGAAAAGGTCATGATGATCGAGGCCGGAGCCAGTGAGATTCCGGAGGATAAGATGATCGAGGCCATCTATATGGCGCACGGCGTCAACCAGGAACTGATCGCATTTATCGAGAAGATCGTGGCGGAGGTTGGAAAACCGAAGCATGAATATACAAGCTGTGCGGTTCCGGAGGAACTGTTTGCGGCGATTCGGGAGATTGTTCCGCCGGAAGAGATGGAAAACGCGGTCTTTACGGATGACAAGCAGACCCGCGAGGAAAATATCCGCGTCCTGACCGAAAAGCTGACGGAGGTGTTTGCGGAGAAGGAAGAATGGCTGGAGGTACTGGGAGAGGCAGTCTATCAGTATCAGAAGAAGACAGTCCGGAAGATGATCTTAAAAGATCACAAACGTCCGGACGGACGGGAGCTGACTCAGATCCGTCCGCTGGCTGCGGAGGTGGATCTGATTCCGAGAGTCCATGGTTCTGCCATGTTTACCCGCGGACAGACGCAGATCTGCAACGTGTGTACGCTGGCACCGCTGTCCGAGCAGCAGAGAATCGACGGCCTGGATGAAAATGAAGTAAGCAAGCGTTATATGCATCATTATAATTTCCCGAGTTATTCGGTAGGCGAGACGAAGCCGTCCAGAGGACCGGGACGCCGGGAGATCGGACACGGAGCTCTGGCAGAGCGTGCGCTGATTCCGGTACTTCCGAGCGAAGAGGAATTCCCGTATGCAATCCGTACAGTGTCCGAGACCTTTGAGTCCAACGGTTCCACTTCCATGGCATCCACCTGTGCCTCCTGTATGTCCCTGATGGCGGCAGGCGTGCCGATTAAGAAGATGGTGGCCGGTATTTCCTGCGGTCTGGTAACCGGGGACAGCGATGATGATTTCGTCCTGCTGACGGATATCCAGGGGCTGGAGGATTTCTTCGGAGATATGGACTTCAAGGTGACTGGTACGGATCGCGGTATCACGGCGATTCAGATGGATATCAAGATCCATGGACTGACCCGTCCCATCGTGGAAGGCGCTATCGCAAGATGCCGGGAAGCAAGAATGTTCATTATGGATACCTGTATGAAACCGGCGATTGCAGAACCGCGTCCGGAAGTCGGGCCGCTGGCACCGAAGATTATTCAGATGACCATTGATCCTCAGAAGATCGGTGATGTGGTCGGCCAGAGGGGCAAGACCATCAATGCCATTATCGAGCAGACCGGCGTGAAGATCGACATCAGCGATGACGGAGCGGTGTCCATATGCGGTACGGATAAAGCGATGATGGACAAGGCAAAAGAGATGGTGCATATCATTACCACAGATTTTGAGGAAGGGCAGGTCTTTGTCGGAAAGGTGGTCAGCATCAAGGAATTTGGTGCTTTCCTGGAGTTCGCTCCAGGAAAGGAAGGCATGGTTCACATTTCCAAGATCGCCAAAGAACGGATCAACCGGGTGGAGGATGTTCTGACACTGGGAGATATGGTAAAGGTTGTATGCCTTGGAAAAGACAAGATGGGAAGGATCAGCTTCTCCATCAAGGACTGTAAGGAAAAATAAAGTATAAAAAAGAAGGACCGCCGCATCTGAAGGAAATGCGGCGGTCTTTGATTCGTTACGTATCGGTGCTTACTTCGTCCCACGGAGCAGAGTCCTGATAGCCGGCGAGCCAGTTCAGAGACTTGTGCCGTTCCTGCACCACACCGCCGTCCATGCCCGCAGGTGCGGGAAACAGCTGATGCAGGCGGGCATCCACGCATGCCCAGTCCAGACAGAAGATCAGGTCGCAGGCATCCAGAATCTCTGCGGCTGTCCGCGGCTTTGCGGCGTCCAGGATCTCCTCCACAGAGGAGCAGTTTTTCAGAAGACGTACAGTTTGGGGAACGTCGCAGTAATGATCCGGAAAATCCAGCGTGTCTGTAAGTCCAAGAGCCCATTCCATCACATGCAGGTTCTCGTACTGCCAGGTTCCGTTGATCCGCTGAAGTTCGGTGGAATCCGGATCATGCAGATAGTTCCATTCTTCCGGGGAGAAAAATCCGGCATCGGGGTTATCTGCACCAAAATCTTTGGTTCGTTCCCGGATAAAATCCCATGCTTCCCCGGGGCTCAGCCCGTCGCCGACCATACATTCTGAATACAGAGCGACTGCCATCAGTGCAAAGGCCCGTTTTGCGATCTCTTCAGGGGTTCGGACAGCGGCTTCGGCTTCCGATTCAATGACCGGATAGAGAGGAGGTATGTGAATGCCGTATTTTTTCAGAAGCTCACGGCTGCGGTTTCTGCGCTCCAGAGGTTCGGCAGGGATATCTGAAAAAACCTCGGAAAGGCCGGGACCCATCTTCGGAAGGTAGATGTCAAAGTCACTGTTTCCGGTCTCGGACAGTACCAGCTTTCGGCAGCCGTCTTCTCCCGCACAGAAGATGCTATCCGTCTGGTCCATAATCAGAAGGACGCCGGACAGCTGCGGAAGAAGTCTGATGAAAAGATCTTCGATCAAGGCCCGTTTTTGCAAAATGTCATTGGAGAAAAACGAATACTGGATGTGTACGACACTTTTTGCAAGGCCCAGCTGATAGAACAGATTGGTCTTAACGCCAGTATGTATGGTTTCGACCTGTACGAAATGACTGCGCACACGGTCTCGCTGATCTTTTACAAATTCTTTTGCGTCGTCGTTCAGAGTTTCACTGATTACGGTCAGATGGATTTCCATGTTCTGGCCATCCGGGTCGCTGTGGTTCAGACTCAGCGTATTTCCGTGACCGCCGGAAACGTCCACGCCAAAGGCGTCGCAGAAAATGCGCATCACAGGCTCCAGCGTGTCCATGATACTGAACAGAAAAATGCTGTTCTCATATAATTTCGGTTCTTTTTTCTTAAAATACTTCCCGAACATATAACAGGCCCCTCCTGATGAAATAATATTATGGATCAGTATATCATCTGTGTATTTCTGATGCAATAAGAAAATACATGCGGGGCCAGAAAAGACTGCTTTTTCTTTAAAAACAGCAGAAAAATAATTTTTAATTTTATGTATATCCTTCAGAGGAATGGCCATAATATAAGTGAACCAAAGATAAATTGAATACTTATCCTCCCCTTGATAATACCCCGTTTGCCGCAGCAGTGCGGTGGGCGGGGTATTTTGTTGGTATTACAGGGATTTTACGGTGTTTGGGATGTGACTCTATGGGATGCAAATTATCGGTAAAACTGCTTTGATACAAAATTGACACAAGATATTACTCAAACAGATCTGCCAGCTTCTGACGGATGTTCAGCTGCTGCGCGGCTTTTTTGTTATAGATCACTTTGCCCCGACGACACAGATCGCCGGGGCTTTGTGATACATCAATCAAACCAAAGGAGGACTTTTGCATGGAACATGAAATCAACATTCTGGTAGTGGAACCGGGCAAACCGCCCAGGCCGGCGCGGGTGGACTACTCGCAGGAAACTTTTTCACAGCCTGTCGGCGGTGGGTTGGCAATGCAGGACGGCCTTCTGTACTTCAATCTCCTGCTCAAAATGTATTTAATGTCGCTGAAAAGCAGCGGCGTACTCCTGCTGAATGACTATCTGCCCCATACCGTACAGACCATAGCCACCTTTACCCGACATCAGGCAGGCACGGTGGAGCGGGCTTTGAAGATATTTCAGGAGTTTGGCCTTGTGGAGATACTGACAGACGGAGCCTGTTACATGAGCGATATCCAGCTGCTGACCGGCCAGTCGTCCAGCGAGGGGGATCGGAAGAAAAAGGAGCGCATGAGGCTGAAACGCCAGAACCTGCTCCCGTCCGGGGAAACGGACATTTGTCCGTCCAATGGCCGGGTGGACAAATGTCCGCCTATATTAGAGTATAGAGATAAAGAGATTAGAGATAAGAGAGGGGAACAGTACATTGAGCGGCTGTCCGAGTACATGGAATCCAGCGGAAAAGGATATAAAAACCATGCCGCCACAATCCGGCGTTGGGCGAACGCCGACAAAAAGAAAGAGGAACCGCCTGCCCGGAACAGGGATTACAGCGTGGAGGAAAGAGAAACCATATGATAGAGATTACCGCAGAAGTCCGGGCGGCCATTGACCGGGCTGCCGGAGATATGGAGCTTGCCGGGGACGAATACCTGGAGCCGGCTGACGGGCTGATCCACTGTAAGAAATGCCATTGCAGCCGCCAGACTGTCATGCCCAGGTTCGGAGGTTCCGGCTATTTCATGCCCCGCTGCCTTAAGCCCCTGTCAGCAGAAGGCGCAGGAGGAGCGGAAAGCCATGGAGGAACAGAGGGAATGCATGGAGCGTATTAAACGCCGGAAGGCACAGGGGCTTCAGGACAGATACCTTTATGATGTGGGATTGAGCAGGAAGAACTGCAGTCGGCTGCATGATACGGGCTGGTAAAGGCAGCTCCCGGATATGACAGATCCAGAGAAGTGCGTTTCCGGCATTTGTCTGTGCAGTAATACGGAATACAGTACGGATGGAATTCCGGAGGGCAAAAAAGACCGGAGATGTGTCTCCATGGAGGAGAGAATTATCGGTTCCATGGAAGCCGGGAAGCGGATCGGTCTGTCACAGTCCCGTGTGAGCAGGCATATCCGGTCGGGAATGGAGAAGATAAAGAAGAAATATATGGAGACCATGTATCCTGCCGGGACAGCGCAGGAGATGGATCAAAAAAACTGACTGAGGAGGAAGAGATTATGCCGGTGTATGGAATCAGTGTAAAGGAAATCCTTAAGAGAACCGTTATTGTGGAAGCGGAGAATGTTGAAGATGCTGTACGGAAAGCAGAAGAAGCAGTGGAGTGTGAGGAAGTCATTCTGGATGTGGACGATTTTGATGACCGTGAGATTGTGCCGTCTGAATACTGGGGAGGGGGGCAGGGTTCCTGACGGAGAAGATGTCGGCTGCTACTGGTAGCTGGACTGTGATGATGGCAGTCTGCAGCCTGAAAAGACGTATGAAGCGGCAGCCCGGAATAAACGGGACCGGGAGTCCGAAGGGTGAAAGCATAATCTGGAACGATGTTATTTTTCCGGATGGATATGCAGGAGAAACTACATGTGGCAGATCGTGGAGGAGTACAGAATACCGTTGCTTTTTCCGTGTGGAGCCAATATAATAAAGGTAAGAGAAACGGAGGACCGATACTTGAATGAATTAAAAAATCAGATGGATTTCTTCCCGGCGTGGGAAGACTTGAATATATGCAGTGATTTTCTGTTTGGAAAGATCATGCAGGATGCGGAACTTTGCAAAGAGCTGCTGCAGCGGATTCTGCCGGATCTGGAGATTGACCATATCGAATATCCGGAACTGCAGAAGGCCATCAAACCGGATGCAGATGCGAAAAGTGTGAGACTGGACGTTTATGTGCGGGATGATAAAAATTCCGTTTATGACATTGAGATGCAGGTCAGCAATACCGGAGAGCTTCCGAAAAGAACCCGTTTTTATCAGAGTATGCTGGACCTGCAGCTGCTTGACAAAGGGCAGACCTATAAGCAGTTAAAACCGAGTTATATTATTTTCATATGCCCCTTTGATACTTTTGGAGCAGGAAGGCATCTCTATACTTTTCAGAATTTCTGCAGAGAAGACTACCGGATCGTACTTGGGGATGAAACGAGTAAAATCTTTTTGAATGCAGACAGCAGCATGGAGGACGTCAGCAGAGAGCTGCGAGCATTTCTGGATTATGTAGCCGGGAGAGAATCGGAGGATGATTTTGTAAAACGGCTGGAGGAAGCGGTAAAAGAAGCAAAAAAGAACAGGGAATGGAGGCATGAATATATGACGTTGTTAATGAGAGATCAGGAGAATATTGAAAAGGGAATCGAAAAAGGTATCGAAAAAGGCATCCAAAAAGGAATTGTGGCGATGGTTTCCGCGTTGAAGGATTTTGGCGTAAATGATGCAGATATCATACAGACAATACAGGAAAAATTTGAGCTTTCCAGAGAAGATGCAAAGAAGTATGTATGATGTTCTGAAATAGATGCGGCAGAAACAGGTTTTCTACCACCGGATTGTTGGACGAAAAAGAAAGTGAATGTTAACTGCAGAGATAAGGAGGAATATGGACGGTACGGAGATCGCATACCAGAATAAGGATATCACAAGCAAAATGCCGGCAGAAAATTTCAAAGGAAAACATTCCGCTATACGGACTGGATCTGCCGGAGATTCGACAGGTGCTTCTCACCAGTCTCCCGGCTGTAAAGGCGAATGAACTTCGTCTGGATAACCTGTTCGAACTTGCGGACGGGTCCGTGGCAATTGTAGACTATGAGAGTGTTTATGATGAAGAGGACAAGGTAAAATATCTGAATTATCTGACCGGAATCGTCAACCGGTATCTGAAGGAAAAGAAAAACTGTCCGTTGCTTCGCGTGATCGTGATTTATACCGGTGATATCAGGAGAGAGCAGGTGTCGGCGGAATACGAGATCGGAGCGATTCGGATGACCATAGAAACAGCAAACAAAATAAGGAGGGCGATGGAGATGACGCAGGTAGCACAGATTAAGGAATTATTGTAAAAAAATGCTTTTGGAAAAGCATCACGGGAGTTGCGAAAAGTATTTCATAAGGGTTGGGAGGGATTTCTTAACCCTTTGAAAACTTATGTTCCATTCAAAAAAGATTTTGCATAATTTTTCTCTCCTGAAAAATGAAATTCTGGTATTTATTATGTTTGGAAACCGGTGTATGGAGAGGTGGAAATATAGATGTGTTTTAACGGCTGGATATGTGTTTATGTTCTCCTGAAAGACAGATTAGATGCGTTTCAATATAAAGGGGAGAATGACATGCGCTGACCAAACCTGCTTTGGTAATTTTTTGTATTATATTCTGACACAATTTGAGTAAAAAAACAGAATACTGGATAAACTCAAAAATAGAGAAAAGAAATCTATCTTCTGATTTGGAACGGCGATGATAAATGGAACTATGGAATTTTGATTTATCCTCCCCTTGATAATACCCCGTTCGCCGCAGCAGTGCGGTGGGCGGGGTATTTTGTTGATATTACAGGGATTTTTGGGCTTTCAGATGTTTCTTTGCAAGAATATAAAAGTGTGGAATAGCGGTTCTGACACAAAATTGACACAAATTTTGTTGCTGAGTATGGAATACAGTTACTGCAGAAAAAATCTAAAGATGTAACATGGATGCAATTTATTAAAAAGAATTTTTTTGCCGTTGTTAAATATGGTATATGTTATATTCCAAGTTTAATTCCGATGATATATTTTTATTATCATACAGGCCACATAAATTTAACTGCTTCATATGAAGGTTTTACGACAGGAACAGAAACCACTTTACAAAGATTTACAGCCTATTTGTTTGATCTTAACTTTGGGATCTTGCCTTATTATCCTGTTGTTTTGCTTGTGGGATTTATTCTGCTGGCTGTTGCCTGTCTGAAAAGACACTGGCGCTACATTGAATGGTTTGCTGCATTTCTTACAAATATCTTATGTTACTCCATAATGGTACACATTAACTGTGGGATGTCGGGGATGGCAAGGTATAATATATGGGGTGCACTGACACTTGTTTTTGCGGTCTGCCTGTTTTTTTCAGAGATTGTTGACATATCTGTGATACAAACAGCAGTCCATACAGGGGTATGGAGTAATGCTGTTATACTTCTGGTGATTATATATATTTATGGTCCAACCGGTGCAGAGAATATCAGATATACATTATGGACACCACTGGCAGAATATGTGCTGGATCATTGTCCCTCATTGTACAATCCGCTGTATTCTACCTTTAACTCAAGAACGAATCATATAGATGGAGGATACAGTTATGAGATGCCTGTGATCTATACTGCAGGGGATGGCTATGTAAGAAAAATATTAGCATCAGAAGCTTCGGCTGAAGTTTTAAGGAAATCTCTGACATCGGAAGTAAATAATATTTGGCTTAATGAAATGATTGGTTTACTTGGAGAAAATGCTACATATATGTCTATACCAGAAAAATATAAAGTTTGTCATTGCGAAATATACACAATAGGTGATAAGCTTTCATTTAGTAAAGAATACTATAATGTACAGCCATATATTGTATCAGGACTGTCAAAAGCGGAAGAATGGGGGGCCTGGACGCTGGGGAATGAATATCTGATGAAATTCAGGACAGAGTCGGAAGCAGAATCTTTTCATGGATGTATTGATTGCGGTGCATTCAATAATACACAGACATATATAATATATGTGAACAGTGAAAAGATAGCTGAGGGAACAGCAACAGGTGAAAAAATAGAATTTGATTTTGACAATCCGGGATGCAATGCTGTGGTGGACTTGAAAATAGAATTACCGGATGCTGTTTCTCCAGAAAGTTTGGGGATGTCATCAGATACGCGTATTCTGGCATTAGGTATAAAAAGTATGATATTTACAGAAAACTAATTATACGGTTGCTTATTTGATATCAAAAACGGTGTATACTATGCCTGAAATGAACCGGGTTACATTTTTTACTTCAATTATTGACAGAAGAGATTGATTTATGTAAGAGAAATACATAAAAAATAGACAGAAAAGGTGATGGAAGTCCGGCGTATCGGATACCGCACAATCAGCGGTACAGTATAACCGGAAAAGAGTAGATAAAATCAGTTCAACAGGTTAAAAACAGCTGTTATTACAGTTTTGTTTTTATGTTCGTTGTATGGTTTTATCTTACTCTCAACTGGATCTTCCTCATCAGAAAGGTCAGCCGTAGAGTAAAATCTACGGCTTTTCTTTTGCCCGCTGAAAGGAGAAGAAAGCCATGTTTACCAATCTTATGGGCTGTTGGAATTTATAGACCAGTCGGCGGCATGGATCGGAAAATGGTACCATTAACCGATTATCCGCAGCTTTTTGACATTGGATGCGGACCAGGGATATATGCGGAGAGATTCTGTAAACAGGGCTGTCAGGTGACAGGTATTGACTTCTCGGAAAGGCCTGTAAATTATGCCGGAAGCTCTGTACTGAAAAAAGGACTGGACATTACTTATCTTTATCAAAATTATCTGGACATGGATTTACATAAAGTTTTCGATTTTGCCACGATGATATATTGCGATTATGGTGCCTTGTCCACATCTGACAGAAAAAAACTTATGGGCAAGGTATATCAGCATTTAAAGCCCGGCAATTCTTCTCAGGTCGCAGTGATTCCATATTTCTTCATCTTGCGCCAGAGGGTGCTGGGATGGATCCCCAGGTATTCTGCTGTTTTTTTGCGGTTGTTTCGGAAATGAATCAGCGCCTTCCGGATCTCTGCAGACTCATCGTACACATGGACCGAATCTTTCGGACCTGCCGGCTGGCGCAGAGTGCAGAGGTCAGGCGCATCTGTTTCCGGCAGATGGACCGTCAGGTCCGGAAGTGCGCGGCAGACATCTTCCGGATCGGCGCATTCCTTCTGACACAGGATGCAGATGCGTTCGCAGAAATTCTTCATCTCACGGATATTTCCGGGCCAGGGATAGCGAATCAGCGCTTCTGTGGCGCGCCTGGACAGGGTGCGCAGACGACAGCCGGTCCGCTCATGCTCAAAATGAATGTAATGCTGCAGCAGAAGCGCCACATCTTCCTCCCGTTTTCGGAGCGGGGGAAGGTTCAGCTCCAGGACATTCAGGCGGTACAGAAGATCCTGACGGAATTCTCCTCTGGCCACGGCTTCCCGCAGATTTTTGTTTGTGGCGGAGATCACGCGGACGTCTACAGGGATGACCGTGTCATTGCCCAGCCGTATGATCTCCTTTTCCTGAAGGACGCGCAGGAGTCGGCTCTGGAGTTTGGGAGAGATATCACCGATCTCGTCGAGGAAAATGGTTCCCCCATGTGCGATCTCAAAGAAGCCTGTCTTTCCGCCTTTTGCCGCTCCGGTAAAGGCGCCTTCCACATATCCGAATAATTCACTTTCCAGCAGATTTTCCGGCAGTGCAGCACAGTTGATGGCGACGAAAGGAGCGTTCCTTCTGGGGCTGCTGTTGTGGATGCTCTGGGCAAAGAGCTCTTTACCGGTTCCGGTTTCTCCATAGATCAGAATATTCGAATCCGAATAACTGAAATTAACCGCATCCAGAATCACTGCATCCATGATCGGGCTGTTATGTACGATCTGTGAGAAATGATACTTTGCCTTAAAGCCGGACGGATGCATCTTCTTTCGGATCTGCCCTTCTTCAGCCTGGATCTGGGCGGCATTCTGAAAGGTCAGGACACAGCCGGCATTGTCATATTCTCCTTCAATGGGTACGCAGTTTACCAGAAGCGGAAGATCGTGGTAATACTGCAGGTCAGACAGAATCTTTCTGCCATCGGAAATGACGTGCTCCACGGGCACAGATGGAAAATATTCCCGGATCGGGTGACGGAGGAAAGAGGACTTCACATCTTTTAACAAAGTGTGGCAGTAGGAGTTGGCAAATGTAATCATTCCCTGGCGGTCTGTGGACATGATGCCCTGAAAAGAATAATTCATGATATTGGCGATCTCGTTGCTGCGTTCCTTTTCGCGAAAAGAGATCTCAGCGGCGATCCTGGCCTCGGCAATGGCGTTGTTGACTGCTTCCCGTCCGGATTTGATCATGACGGTGGGGATCTGATAGGCTTTTGCAAGCATGACGGTGGTGTATCCGCCGACGATGGCGCCGTTTCCGTCTGCAATCGCCTTCTGGATCATCTCATCCAGCCGGGTCTCGTCCAGAATCGGATAGCAGGTGATCTCGATGTCCGGGTAGATGGAGCCGGCATTTTCGGCTCCGTATACCATGTTGAAAGCGCCCACGATGGCGATTTTTCTGACCGGTGTCAGTTTCAGGCAGATGTCAATGGCAGCGATGACGTCATATCCGGTCACCCGGAGCTCGGTACAGATGATGCCCTTCTTCTGCATGCTGTGGGCAGTAAAGCCCCGGGCGATTGCCACGTCTGCGTTGATGTTTTCCAGCGGATTGTTGAAAAAATCCTGTACGACTTCATAATGAAATTCCTCCCGGTCCGGGCGTTCTGAAAAAACCTGCCGGATGACGGGCAGGATCTCAGGATAAGGTGCAAAAAAAACCATTCGTATCATGGTGGATCCTCCTCGGATTTGTTCTGTTTGTATCTATTATATTCTCTTGCGCAATAAAATGCAAATATTTACTTTTAGTGCAATTATCTGCAATGAAATGCAATTTAAAATAAAACAAAAAAAGAGAGGGATCAGATGAGAATTGCAGGAAAAATAAAAAAGAAAAGATTGATTTTTGGGCATTTTATCAGCAAAACAGAACAGAGAAAAGCAGATTTTGGTCAAGTTGGCATAAGGATTGCTTTTTAAAAGGACAACTGAAAAATTATATTCATAAATCAGGAGGATTTAAAATGAGAAGGAAGAGTTTGGCGTTACTGATGGCGGCAGTTATGGCATTCGGAGCTGCAGGATGCGGATCCGGCAAGACGGAAGAGGCGCCGTCTTCTGCACCGGCAGCGGATGCAGGAGACGATGCAGAAGCGCCGGAAGGCGCAGCGGCCTCCGGAGACGGATTTTATGCAGGCAAGACGGTGGAGATGATCGTGCCGTGGGGAGCCGGAGGCGGAGCAGACACTGCGTGCCGTCTGATCTGTTCTTATATGGAGAAAGAGCTGGGCTGCACCATTGTTATCAATAATGTAACCGGAGGCGGCGGAAGTATCGGGCTTGCGCAGCTGGTGAATGCGGATGCAGACGGTCTGTCCTATGCATATTTTGCAAATACAGATTCCAACGGCGATATTATGCTGGAAGGTGTTCCATATACCGTAGATGATTTTGCTCCGGTATGTCAGTTTGCAGCAGACCCGCACATTATCCTCGCTTCCAATGCGTCGGGCATCACGGATCTGGACGGCATGATCGCAGCCGGCGACGGCAATACGCTGTGGGGAATCGGCGGAGCATGGACCCATTGGGATTTCCTGAAACTGGAATTTGAAGAGGCCACCGGTACCAGTTATAAGCGTCTGGTATATGATGGCGGTGCAGCGGTTATCACAGATATTATGAACGGTGACTGTACCGTGGGTACTCCGTTTGTGTCAGAGGCGCTTCCTGCGATTGAAGCCGGAGAAGCAGTTCCCATTGCCATCACCAGTGCCGAGAGAAATGAAGCATGTCCGGATATCCCTACAGTAGCAGAGCTTGGCTATGACGGATTTGAGTCCACCATGTGGAGAGGGTTTGTGGCGCCTGCAGGAGCACCGGAAGATGCCATGAGAGAATTTGCAGATGCAGTGAGTGTTGTCTGCGGAAATGCAGAATTCCAGGAAGCGGCGGTGCAGGCAGGCGTGACGGTAGATTATATGGATTATGATGCATTCCAGGAATTCTATAAGGAGAATCATGAGTCTGTAAAGGCTTATTACGAAGCAAACTCTGACATGTAAACGGTAGTTTATAATTAGACAGGAGACAGGAGGGGCAGTTTTGAAAAAGAGCTTTGCGGATATGATCATCGGTATTGTGCTTCTGGCGTTTTTGACTTCCCTTGCGGTACAGGTTCCGGCGATTCCGGAAGTGTCCAGAGGGTATCCGCTGGTGCTTTTGATCATTTCTTATGTGATGGCGGTCTATCTGCTGGTGACCAGTGTGCTGAAGCAGAAGAAGGAAGAAAAACAGGCGACGCAGGTGATGGAACAGGTGAAAATCATTGTTCCCTACTGCCTGATGATTGCAGTCTACCTGGCCATGATGAGCAGGATCGGATATATTGCATCGACGGTATTGTTTATGGCGGCGTCGCTGATCTATCTGAAACTGAAAAACAAAGTGGTGCTGGTCGTGCTCAGCGTGGTGCTGACCATCATTCTGTACTTTGTATTCACCAACTTCCTGACGGTGATTCTTCCCCGGGGCAGCTGGTTTAATATCGCATTTTAACAGAAAGGAGATTCGGACTTTATGGAAAATATCATGCTTGGCTTTGCCAATGTGTTTCAGCTGAGCAATCTCCTTGTCTGCATCGGGGGTTTGTTCGTGGGCATTTTGTTCGGTGCGCTGCCTGGGTTCTCTGCGACCATGGCGGTTGCGATCTTTGTGCCTTTTACCTATGTCATGGAGCCGGGAGCAGCATTGCTGCTTCTGAGCGCTCTGTACTGCGGTGGTGTCTTCGGCGGTTCCATTCCGGCGGTTCTGGTGGGAATTCCGGGAACGCCTGCCTCTGCTCCCACAGCGCTGGAAGGAAAAGCGCTGGTGAAGCGAGGGGAAGCCGGCCGTGCCCTGAATCTGGTCACGCTGGCATCCTGCTTCGGCGGTTTTGTCAGTTCGGTGGCGCTGCTGATCTGTGCCCCTCTTCTGGCAAAGATCGCCAAGATGGTGGGGCAGCCGGAGCAGATGTTCGTAGCCGTTTTCGGTCTTTCTGTGGTGGTCATGCTCTCCCAGGAGAATCTGTTTAAAGGTCTGATGGTGGCATTCATCAGTCTTCTTCTGGCGACGTTCGGACAGGATCCGGTGGAGGGATTCCCCCGGTTTACCTACGGGCTTTCTCAGCTCACCGGCGGTTTCTCGGTCGTTCCGGTACTGATTGGACTGTTCTCACTGCCGGAAGTATTCAAGATGCTGGAGGATCCTCTGGGGAAAATGGCAGAATCCGGCAAGGTAGGTTCCCTGAAGCTGAAGATTACGGATGTCACACACAATATGTTCAATGCCATCCGTTCTACGATCATCGGCGTGTGCATCGGCATCATCCCGGCAGCGGGACCGGATATTGCGGCGTTTCTCTGCTACAATGAGGCAAAAAAAGCGTCCAAAGAACCGGAGAAGTTCGGCAATGGAAGCCCGGAAGGCATCGTGGCGGCAGAGGCTGGCAACAACGGAGTAACCGGCGGTTCCCTGATCCCGCTTCTGACGCTGGGGATTCCCGGAAGCGCTCCGGCGGCGATCTTTCTGGGCGCCATGATCATCCACGGCGTACGGCCGGGTCCGACACTTTTTACCCAGCATGCGGAGACGGTGTATACCATGATCATCGGTTTTGCGCTGATCAACGTTCTGATGTATTTTGTGGGTATGTTCTTCTGCAAGTGCGGAAGCCTGATTCTGGTGATTCCCAAATCGATTCTGGCAACGGTGATCGTAGTGCTGGCAGTAGTGGGTACCTTTGCGACCAACAAAAATATGTTTGACGTTTATGTCATGTTCGGCGCAGGCATCATCGGGTATCTCATGCTGAGGAATGATTTTCCTACTTCTCCGGTGGCACTGGCGCTTCTTCTGGGAACCAATATGGAGAAATCCATGTCCCTGACCCGTACCATGTATGAAGGGGAACTCTGGATGGTGTTCAGCCGGCCTCTGGCAGCGGCACTGGCGATCTTTACTGTATTTTCTTTCGTATTTCCGCTGGTGAAAATGTCACGGGACAGGAAAAAGAAGCAGCAGGCCGCGCAGGGACAGGAAACGGATGCGTAAAGGAGAAAGAATATGTCTTTAACAGCAGTATATGCAGAGAGGGTACTGGCCGGAGAAGAGCTTCAGGTTCTGGAGGATGCCTGTATCCTGATTGAGGATGAGCGCATTGCAGACGTGACAACGCGCAGGGAATTTGAGGCATCCGGAAGGGATGCAGCGATCATTCATCTTGAGGATAAAACTGTTTTGCCGGGGTTGTTTGAATGCCATGACCATCTGGCGCTGGATGCAAGACTTCCGGGGCATCTGGATATGGTGAACTTAAGCGAATGTGAACATACGCTTCTGGCGCTGAAGGGACTGGAAGATGACCTGATGTCCGGAGTGACTACGGCGCGCTGCCTGGGCGACCGGAATTACATCGATGTGGTTCTGAGAGACCAGATCCGGAAGGGAAAAGTGAAAGGCCCGGATCTGCTGGTCTGCGGCATCGGGATGAAAGGGCGTCATGGACATGGTTTTGTAGGGATGCCTCATTCCGGAGTGGAAGAATTCCGCAGGACGGCCCGGGAAAATATGTATCACGGAGTGGATATCCTGAAAATTTTCGTGACGCCGGGTACACCGGCGGCGACACCGGAAGAATTTATTCCATGTTATATTTCCTATGATGAGATCCGTACTGTGGTGGAGGAAGCAAAGGCGATGAACATCCGGACCGCGGCACACTGCATCGGTGGCAGAGGGCTGGATGACTGTGTAAGGGCGGGAGTCGATGTTATCGAACATGTGTACAGCATCCGGCCGGAACAGGTGAAGCTTCTGGAGGAGGAATTTGAAGGCTGGATCGATATGACTTCCGGCATCGTTCTGGATCCGGAACGGGAGCCATACTGTCCGGAAGCGGCTGTGAAAAAGATGCGTGCAGCCAGGGAGTATTCCAGGCAGTGCATCCATCAGATCTATCAGAGCGGAAAGATTCGCTATACCATCGGGACGGACGCCAATCACGGACTCTTGTACAAAGAACTGGAATATGCCTGTGAAGGCGGTGCTTCTGCACTGGATGCACTGAAGGGCGTAACGGTCCATGCAGCCAGAATGTGCGGCGTGGAAGGGCAGACCGGTCAGATCGCCAGAGGAAGGAAGGCCGATCTGATCGCAGTGGATGAAAATCCTCTGGTGAAGATCGGTACTTTGAAGGATGTGCGGTTTGTGATGAAGAGCGGCAGGGTTTATAAGACCGTATAAGATTTTTGTAAGGTTATTTCTGATGTCATGAAGGAAGGGGACGCAGACTCGCGTCCCCTTCCTCTGTCATGTGTCAAAAGGTGCATGTTTTTAGTCGACCGGGAGTCAGCAGTCATTCTTTTCTGCCGTACTCAGGCAAGTCCTGCCCGATACAGTTCCCAGGCGATTCTGGCACTTTCCTCCAGTTCCTCCAGACAGTAGAATGCATCCATGACGGTTTTGCCGGGGACCAGAGGGCCGTGGTTTTTCAGCAGATAGCCGTCGCTCTGAAAAGCCCGTTCCCGAAGGGCGGAAAAAAGAGCTTCCGATCCGGGGGTCTCATAGGGGATCAGTCCTACGGTTCCGAGTTTCATCTTCAGGTAAGGCGTGTGCACCGGGATACAGTCCTGTTCGGTCTGACCGGGGACAAAACTCCAGAGCACCGAATAAGTACTGTGCGTGTGAATGACGGCGCCGATGTGGGGAGACTTCTGATACAGCGCCAGATGGAGCGGCCATTCTTTGCTCGGCTTTTTTTCGCCGGCAGAGTGCCCGTCCATTGAGACAGGGGTAAAGTCTCCTTCTTTCATGGTGCCGAAACAGGAACCGCTGGCGCTGATATAGATCTGTCCGTCGTGAAGGAAACTCAAGTTTGCGGAAGAACCGGAAGTCTTTCCGCGTGAAAACAGGCTGTGTGCAGCCCAGAGAGCATCCTGTAACTTTTCTTCAAATGTCTGATTCATTTTTCCTCCGTATTATAGTTCCGCACTCCCCGTCGCATCACATGGGTCTGGAACGATCTTCCGGCGCAGGCACGCCGGAAACCCGTTCCGGTGCTGCTTGGGGAGTGCTGATGACAGTTCCGCACTCCTCGTCGTATCACACGGGTCTGGAACGATCTTCCGGCGCAGGCACGCCGGAAACCCGTTCCGGTGCTGCTCGGGGAGTGCTGATGACAGTTCCGCACTCCCCGTCGCATCACATGGGTCTGGAACGATCTTCCGGTGTTTTCCGGGGAGTGCTGATTGGTTGTGAAAGTCCCGGATGGCAATGCTGTGCTTATCGGACGGGATTTCGTGTTTTGGCGGTGCGCCGTCAGGCGCATGCAGGTTTACAGAGATGTCATGGAAAGGGCATGACCGAAAAAGTCTTCCGGTCCGAAATTGCCGCTTTTGAGCACCAGCCGGATATCAGGACGGTGTACAGGAACCATGACAGGAACGCCGGGCGCCACGCTCTCTCCGATCAGGCAGGAAGAGAAGCCGAGTCCTTTTGTGACTGCGCCGGAGGTCTCGCCGCCTGCGGAGATAATCCTGGTAAATCCGGTGTTTACAGCGCGGACTGCCAGTTCTGCGGTGGCGTGCTCCAGCAGCCTGGCCACCTTTTCGGCGCCGAGCTTCTGGATCTCTTTTACCTTCCTGGGGGTATCTGAGCTGTAAACAAGAGGCGCATCCGGACCGTCGGCACAGGATTCGATAAAATGCCAGACATCGTCCAGAGTCTGCCTGCCTTCCAGCAGAGCGTGAGGGTCCAGTCGGCAGCAGGGCTTTTTCTGGCGCTGATACCAGGCGATCTGTCCAAGCGTTGCCTGCGAACAGCTTCCTGCCAGCAGCAGCGCAGGGCCTTTGACTCTGCTGTCGGGAATTCTGCCATGGACGGGAAGCTTTTTCGTCCACATGCGTGCCAGAGGCTCCAGAAGCCCGCTTCCCCCGGTGAGCAGAGGAAGCTGTCCGTAGTTCTGGACGATTCTTTCGCCGTCCTCATCGTTCCTGTGATCGGGGATTAGATAGCAGGGGCTGTCCGGAATGCTTCTGTCCTGCGGCCGGTCTCCGATGAAACAGGGGAAGCGGCTTTGAGGCTTCATCAGCCGGTCGATCCGGCAGTCCCACATGGGGGTCAGCGGGTGGTCCTTCATGGAGCTTTCATGAAGGGGGATCCCGTTTACCATAAGGCGGCCGGCTTCCACGGTCCTTCCGTTCACCGGAAGCGCAGGGCAGAGCACGGTATAAGGGACCTTCATAAGCTCTATCAGAGCGTCGGATACCGGTCCGATATTTCCCGCGGGAGTGGAATCAAAGGTGGAACAGTATTTGTAATAGAGCTGTTCTGCTCCCTGCCTCAGCAGGAACTGTGCGGCTTTTCTGGTATCCTCCACTGCGGCGGACGTCTCCTGTGTCCGTGACTTTAATGCGATAACAATTGCCTGTGCGTCATCTGCTGTTCCTTCCGGGTCCTGTTCGGAGGGGATTCCGTTGTAGAACCGGACGCTCATCCCGCCCTTGACCAGGAAAGACGCAGCATCGCCTGCACCGGTAAAATCATCTGCGATACATCCAAGTACTGCCATTGTCAGTTTCCTCCATAATCTGTATATCCTCTGTTTAAAAACTGCCGGAAAAACATGATAAACGGTACATGGATGGAATTTCTGTGCGTGCAGAAATCCGGTGCCGTTTATATGGTTTTCATCTGACAGGTTAAGAAGCAAAAAGAATGCCAACCTTCAGGCGGATTCAGGGATTCGGAGAAAATTGGCATATAAATTGCTCTCTATATAAACGGTACCGGAAAGAAAAGCCATGCAGAGAAAAGGAGAAAAATATGGATTATTCAAAACTGATGCAGGATACTGCGGGGAAAAAGACCAGGACAGGAATCATCGGAGCCACAAGGGGATATGGTTATACGCTGCTTGCCCAGATACCGGACGTGGAGCAGATGGAGCTTCGCGTGATCTGCTCCAGACATCCGGAGGAGTGTCTGGCAGTGTTAAAGGAGATTGGGTATGCCAGGGAGCGTATGGTGGTCTGCAGGACCAGAGAGCAGATCGATCAGGCGCCGGAGGATGCGGTTCTGGTGGTTGATGACTACCGCCTGGTGACAGAATGCGGGATTACGGCGCTGGTAGAATGCACCGGCAACACGGCAGTCAGTGCGGATGCGGCTCTGTCTGCGCTCAGGAAAGGAATTAACGTGTATATGGTATCCAAAGAAACGGACAGCATATGCGGTCCGTATCTGAATCAGGAGGCAGTAAAGAACGGGGCGGTCTATGCTCTGGTTAACGGGGATCAGCCGCGGAACCTGGTCGATCTGTATTCCTGGGCAAAGCTGCTCGGACTGGAGATTGTGGCAGCCGGGAAAGCCAGCGAGTATGATTTTGTATGGGATAAGGACAGCAAAGAACTTGTCTATACGGACGGATCAGGCAGGAAAAAGCAGCTTCCCGGGATGCAGGACTGCTGGAGATACAAAGGGAAAGAGACGCTGGAGGCACGCCGCAGGCTGGTGGAGGAATATATGGAAGTGATTTCTGCGGATCTCTGTGAGATGAATCTGGTATCTAATATCACCGGGCTTCTGCCGGCGGCTCCCTGTCTGAATTATCCGGTGGCGAAGGCCAGCGAACTGGCGGATATCTTCATACCAAAAGAGGATGGCGGGATCCTGAAAAAAACAGGAGTCGTGGACGTATTCTGCAATCTGAGAGAAAAAGACGAGGCAAGCTTCTGCGGCGGAGAATTTATCATCATCAAATGTAAAAACCGGAAAATGTGGGATCTTTTAAAGGAAAAGGGACATGTAATCAGTAAAAACGGAAAATATGCCTGCATCTATCTTCCGTATCATTATATGGGGCTGGAGACGCCGGTATCCATCCTTCTGGGAGACCGGATGGGAATCGGGACTCATCCGGAATGCCGTCAGGTATCCGTACTGGCAGGCGTTGCCGGCAGGGATCTGCCAAAGGGAACCAGGTTTGCGGTTCAGGGGCACCATCATGCGATCGACGGGCTGATTCCGGAACTTCTGGAGCGAGAGGAGGCCGGCAGTGCGGCGCCTTTCTATCTGCTGAATGGAGCCGTGCTTCAGCGGGAGGTAAAAAAAGGTTTTCCGGTTACACTGGAAGATGTGGATCTGACCGGTCTGGAAGCATACCGGATGTATGCGGAAGGATGGAAACAGGATATGCAATAAAGAGAAACAAAAATGAAACATGAAATGAAACGAAATACGAAAATGTTTCAAAATGTCAGCGGCACTTTGATCTGTTTGGAAGAAAAGAAGCGGAAAATGAAGAAAATCAGGGACAAAACAGGCAGGTAAAACCTGGCACAGGATTTGCTTTATAAGGATATCAGAAAAAGTATTACGGGTGTTAAATAGAGAAGAAAGGAGGTTGCTGCCGCGGCAGGGCAGGGAAAACTGCTGAGACTAAAGTTTAGAGAGGTGACGATTATGGATTTGGTAATATTGGTTGGTTCATTCTTCGTTATGCTTTTCGCCGGATTTCCGATCGCATTTGCACTTTTGCTGTCTGCGCTTCTTTATATGGTCATGTTCTCTTCGGGAGTTCCTCTGATTATTATTGCGCAGCAGCTCTTAAAGGGTGTGGATTCGTTCACTCTGCTGGCTATTCCGTTTTTTGTAATCGCAGGATGCCTGATGCAGAGCGGAGGTATTTCCCGGAGAATCGTTGATTTTGCGAAGAAGCTGGTGGGCTGGATGCCGGGCGGACTGGCAGTGGTTGATATTATCGCAAGTATGATCTTTGCGGCCATGACCGGCGCAGGTGCGGCGACGACGGCTGCAGTGGGCGGTATCATGATTCCTTCTATGGAAGAGGAGGGGTACGACGGAGGTTTTGCCAGCGCCATTCAGGCTATGGGAGGTATCTTCGGACCGATTATCCCACCCAGTACGCTGATGGTTCTGTTTGCGGTGGCATCGGGAGAGTCTGTAGCGGATATGTTTCTGGGCGGTCTGCTGCCGGGACTTTTTCTGGGACTCCTGCTGATTATCGTGGTCGTGTTCATGTGTATCCGCAAAGGATATAAAGGAAGCGGCAGCTTCCATCTGATGGAAGCGGTAAAATCCTTCGGAAGCGCGATCTGGGCGCTGCTTGCGCCGGTTATTATTCTTGGAGGAATCTATTCAGGCGCATTTACACCTACGGAGGCTTCCGCTGCCTGCTGTTTTTACTGTCTGATTGTAGGACTGTTTATCTACAGGGAGATGAAGATCAAGGACCTGTTCAAAATTGTATATGCCGGCGTGAAGAGCGCGGCGGGTATCATGTTCATCGTTGCGGCGACCCAGGTGTTCGGCTGGGTGATTACCCGGGCGGGTATTCCGCAGAGCATTGCGAAGATGTTCACTCAGAACGTCAGCAGTCCGACGGTATTTATGTTCGCTGTCTGTCTGATCCTGCTGGTTGCGGGATGTTTCATCGACGCAGTTCCGGCGCTTCTGATCTTTGCGCCGATCTTTGTTCCGACGGCGCAGGCATACAATATTAATCTGGTTTACTTCGGCGTGATCATGGTTGTTACGCTTTGTATCGGACTTGCGACTCCGCCGGTTGGAATCAACCTGTATGTGGCGTCCAGCGTAGGCGGGCAGCCGGTTCATAAGATCATTCCGCATCTGCCCATTCCGCTGATTACGATTGCAGTTGGAACCGTCATGCTGATCATGATCCCTGCCATCACGACCTTCCTGCCCATGATGGCCAAATGATAACGGAATTAAAATAATAATACATATAAAGGAGATTAGACATTATGAAAAAGAGATTTGTTGCAATTAGTCTTATTATGGCCATGGCAGCCACCACAGCAGCATGCGGAGCAGGCGCGAGCAATAACACTCCGGCATCCAGCAGTAGCAGCAGTGAGACAGAGGCTCCGGCAGAAGAGGACACGGAGGCAGATGAAGCTGCGGACACGGAAGTTGCTTCTTCTGATATCGAAGTGACCGGCGACAACCGTACGCTTGCCCTGTTTGCAGGTTCCATTCCGGAAAATACGCCTACCGGCGTGGGTCTGGAGGCGATGGCAGCTTACATTAATACAAATTCCAACGGAACGCTGGAAGCACAGACCTTCTATGACACGGCTCTTGGCGATGCGACTTCCATGGTACAGGGACTTCAGCAGGGAACGGTCGACATCGGCATTTCCGGTACGGCATATTTCACCGGTCTGATTCCGGAGGTTGGTATCTTCGAGCTTCCGTTCCTGTTCGAGGATCTGGAGACCGCGCGTGAAGCGACTTCCGGTCCCGCAGCAGATACGATCAATGGGATGTTTGAGGAAGTAGGCATCATCGGTCTTTCTTTCTGGGAGAACGGATTCCGTGAGCTGTCCAATAATGTCCGCCCGGTAACGACTCCGGATGACATGGAAGGTATTAAGATGAGAACGCTTCCGGCTGATGTACAGCGAGCGACCTGGGAAGCATTTGGTGCAATGACCGCACAGATCGACGCTTCCGAGCTGTATACCGCTCTTCAGCAGGGGACCGTAAACGCACAGGACAACCCGCTGCATGAGATCGTATCCCGTAAATTCTATGAAGTACAGCCTTATGTGACTCTGACCGACGCTACTTACACACCGTTCTATATGGCTATGAGTAAAATTACCTGGGACGGTTTGTCCGAATCTCAGCAGAATCTGATCAAAGAGGCGGCAGCAGTCGGACGCCGGGCACAGTTTGACGCAACGGATGCTGCACAGGCAGAAGCGCTTCAGACGCTGCTTGACAACGGCGTGGAAGTCGTGGAAGATCCGGACAAAGAGGCGTTCAAAGAGAAAGCAATGACGACCTGGAACCTGCTCACCGATAATACCGAGAAGGGTGCAGAGCTTCTGGAAATGATCCAGAAATAATCACCGGATCGTAAGAAGGAGACAATATGAGGCGGATCGTTGATTTGACTTTGCCGATTATTGAAGGGCATTGGCGCTACGGGTATCATGTTACGCCTGTGAAGACACATGCGAACCATGACCCGTGGCAGAATGTCACCTATCATCTGGAATCCCACTGGTTTACGCATATTGATTTCCCGCTGCATTTTGACCCGGAGGGCGAGACTTCAGACGATTACCCCATAGAAGACTGGGCGTTTTCCGACTGTCTGGTACTGGATCTGTCCTATGTGGGGGATAATACGGCAATTACCGGTGAGATGCTGGAGAAGGCAAACGAAAAATACAAAGACAGACATTTTGACACAGTTTTGATTCGTACAGACCGCGGCAAAAAGGTGGACTGGACGACGAAGGAATTCTGGGAGACTTCCCCGTATCTGGATGAGAGCGGCGGAATCTGGATTCAGAACTATCATCCAAAGGTGGTAGGATATGATTTTCCGCAGGATTATGAGATCCGGAATATCCCGAAGAAGAAAAAGGGAGATCCCATCCCTCAGCCGGTGCATGAGCATGTGCTGAAGCAGGGCAAGATTCTTCAGATTGAATATATGAACAATCTGTGGAAAATCGGTACGGATATCTGCCGGCTTGTGGCGCTGCCGCTGAATACGCAGCATGCGGACGGAATGCAGATTCGTGTGATTGCAGTGGTTGAAGAATAAGGAGAGTGCAGTATGAAAAATATTTCATCAAAATTAGTACCCCTCACGGAGCAGATCCTTGGCTGCATCGGGCTGATCATGATCGTGATCGAGACCTATGCGGTGTTTGCAAGAAACATCCTTCATACTTCGACTCCGTGGGTGGACGAGGCGCTGAAACTGATGTTTGTGTGGATCGTGTTTGTAGGAACGGCGCTCTGTTTCCGTACAGATGAGCTGATCTCTCTGACACTGATCGAAGATGATTTAAAAGAAAAGCAGAAGACGTTACCCTATGGAGTTATGAAGCTGATCCAGTATGTTGCGGCAGTGGGGATGAGTATTCTTCTGGTCGTACAGCTTTTTACAATTATCGGGACGCAGATGAGCACCGGAGAGGCTACCACGGTCATCAAATATCCTCTGTGGCTGATGAATCTGGGTGTGTTCATCGGAGTGGTTCTGATCGTTATCATAGGTATTCTGAAAATTATTGATGCTTTAAAATATTTTAAGAAGGATGCACAGGGGGTTGACCATGAAAAAATATATTGATCTGACTTTGCCCATCGTCCCGCACTGGAGATGTCCCATCGAGATCAAAGACGTGAAATCCTTCGAGAAAGGCGATGCAGCCAATGTGACCTGGTTTACACTGCAGACGCACTGGTATACCCATATCGATGCGCCCATTCATCAGTTTCCGAACACAAAGACGCTGAATGATTTTCCGCTGGAATATCTGTTCGGAAAAGCGACGGTTCTGGATGTGAGCTATGTGGAGGCAAACCAGCCGATTACGGCGGATATGCTCAAAGAGGCTCTGGGAGACACGGAAGCCACGAAGATTATCCTTGTAAAAACCTGTTGGGAAGACAAGACCGAGTGGCATTCTCATGATTACTGGGATGAGTCTCCGTATATTACAGAAGACGGCGCCGAGTGGCTGGCATCGCTGGAACCTCATGTGGTAGGATTTGATTTTGCTCAGGATTATGATATCAGAAAGCTTCGTTTCGGCGTGCCGGAGAGCCAGTGTTATCTGACTACCCACCGGAAGATCCTGAAAAAGGATATCATGATGATTGAATATATGAGCAATATGAGATCCGTGACTGAAAAGGTAGTTGATTTTGTGGGATTGCCCACAGCTCTTGAGAACGCCAACGGCGCACAGATCCGCTGCGTGGCGATCGTGGATACAGAAGGTTAACGGAATCTGGAACAGCGCCTTTCCATGCGGCAGCCCGGATGGCCGGCGGATGCCGGAAACGGTTCCTGCCATACAGCGGCCGGAAGGGAAGGGGCGGAACTTGAATGGAGGAAATTAGAATGGCAGAAAAACCAGTAATCGGTGTTCTTCTCGGAGACGCGGCGGGTGTGGGCCCGGAGCTTGTTGCAAAATGTGCGGCAGCAGACTTTTACAGAGCGTTCTGCAGACCGGTTGTAATCGGAGATCTGAGAGTGCTGAAAAGGGCGCTGGAGGTGATTGGCGCTTCTGATAAAGTAAAGATACAGGGAATCGACAAGGTTGATGATGCAGACTGGAGTCAGGGGCTTCCGGTACTGGATCAGAAAAACCTGGATCCGGCGGATGTTCCTTTTGCGGCCAAAACGGTCCAGAGCGGAAAGGCGTGCCTGGATATGCTGAAGCTGGGCGTGGAATTATGGCAGGCAGGAAAGATCGGCGGCTATGTGTTCGGGCCTTTGAACAAGGCGGGCATGCATGAAGCAGGGCTTGACCTGGAGAGCGAGCACCATTATCTGGCGCGTCTTCTGAACCATACGGAGCCTTTTGGAGAGATTAATGTCACCAACGGTCTCTATACCACCAGGACGACCAGTCATATTCCGATCTCGCAGGTGAGCGCAGATCTGAAAGAGAACGACGGACAGAGGATCAAAAGAGCCATCCGTCTTTCCTATAAAACACTGACCAGCGCAGGCATTGAAAATCCGAGGATCGGTGTGGCAGCGCTCAATCCGCACTGCGGAGAGAACGGAGACTGCGGACGGGAGGAGATCGACGTGATCGCTCCGGCCATTAAGGACGCACAGGAGAACGGCATCAACGCATCGGGTCCGTTCCCGTCAGACATCGTCTTCCACAAGGCTCTGGTAAAGAAAGAGTTTGACGGAGTCGTCACCATGTATCATGATCAGGGACAGATCGCACTGAAGCTGATCGGTTTTGAGGGCGGCATCACCGTTGCGGGCGGATTTGAGATTCCCATTGTTACCTGCGGACATGGAACTGCTTACGACATCGCAGGAAAAGGCATCGTGACCACGGCTTCATTTGAAAACGCAGTGAAGCAGTGCTCCCAGATGGCGGTTGTGGCAGCAAAATAGCTGCCGGATAAACTTCGAGTCATATGATATGGCTAAGTGCTATGTTTTCTATAAACATATCCTTCCAAGACAAATTTATACGGCAGAAAGGCCTGGAGAGATTCTGGGTCTTTTTGCTTTGTTTATGACAAATATAGTTAAATTTAACTAAAAGAGAATAAAGAGAGATAGAGAAATGTTTGAATAATCTGCAAGAAAGTCAAAAACCAACAAAATAAAGAGAAAAATAATGGAAAAATTAGAAAAAGTGTTGACATTTGCAGGGCTGCATGATAGTATATGGTTAATAAATTTAATAAAACTGATTTTAAATCAATAAATATAACGTTAAATCAATAGGTTAAACGTTTAAATAAAAAACAGGAAAGAAGGTGATGATTCCCATAAAATTTTCTTTGATTTTAAAATGGAAAATAAAGATGTTATAGAT
>VSND01000010.1:0-4431 GCA_009774145.1 Lachnospiraceae bacterium
CTGCTGTCTCATATCCGCAGATCAGGTTCCCTTCTTCGTCGTAGCAATTCTCTTCATGTACATGAGACGCTGTCTCATAACCGCAGACCAGATTGCCTGCTTCATCATAGCAGTCTGCTGTATGCGGGTGTGTTGCTGTCTCATATCCGCAGATCAGGTTCCCTTCTTCGTCATAGCAGCTTTCTTCATGTACATGAGATCCTCCGCCGAATCCGCAGATCAGGTTGCCGTCTTCATCGTAGCACTCCAGCTGATGAAGGTGGGTTACCTCGTGGCCGCAGATCAGGTTGCCTTCCTCGTCGTAACATTCATCGGTATGTACATGAAGCGTTGCCCCGCCGTTGATCGCTGCGATCTCTTCCGGCGTCAGTTCCGCGACTTTAAAGCACTCTTCCGTATGGATATGCTCTTCCAGCTGCAGGAGTCCGCAGGACGGGCGGCTTCCCTCGATCAGGTTCCCTTCCTCGTCGAAGCAGTCTTCGGTATAGCAGCAGGTCTCGCTTTCCGGATCCGCGTCATGGGTATGAAGTTCCAGCTCGCCGCAGGTCAGGACTTCCTGAGTCTCGTAGCAGTCGTCGGTATGCGTATGGCCTTCTTCCGCCTCTTCGCCGCTTTCCGCCGGTTCTTCCGTCTTCGTATCTTCTTCTGTCTTCGGTTCTTCCGCAGGTTCGGACGTTTCTTTCTGTTCCGGCTCTGCTTCCGTCTCCGTCTCTACATAGCAGCTGTCGTCGTGTTCATGCTCCTCGATCTCACAGACCAGTTCGCTCTCAGCCGCGCAGCTGTCGTCGTGTTCATGCTCCTCGGTCTCGCAGACCAGCGTCTCCGTCACTTCGTAACAGCCGTCACCATGCGTATGCTCTTCGGTTCCGCAGGTCAGCTCGCTCTCGCCTTCGCTGTAGCAGCCGTCGTCATGGGTGTGCTCGCTCTCGCCGCAGACCTCATTGCCTTCCTCATCGTAGCAGCCGTCGTCGTGGGTATGCTCGCTCTCTTCGCAGGTCAGTTCGCTTTCGCCCGTGGTGTAGCAGCTGTCGTCATGGGTATGCTCAGAAGCATCGCAGACCAGTTCTTCGGTCTTCTCATAGCAGCTGTCGCCGTGCGTATGCGCTTCTTTCTCACATCCTGCTCCGTCTGCATAGCAGCTGTCGTCATGTTTATGCTCTTCCTTTTCGCATGCCAGTTCTTTTACAGTCTCTGCATTCGATCCGGACTCTTCCTCTTCTGCTTCCGGAGCCTGACTGTCTTCTGCCGGTTCTGCCGTCTGTTCTGCGTCTTCGATGGTTCCGGCTTCTTCGCCGTCCGCCGCGCTGCCTTCGGATTCCTCCTCCTCACAGATCAGAATTTCCTCTTCCTCCCAGCAGCTCTCGTCGTGCTCATGAAGCTCATGCTCTTCCAGCTGGCAGACCAGTTCTCCCTTCTGGTCGTAGCAGTCATCATTATGTACATGAATCACATAGTCCGCCAGCCCGCAGATCAGGACTTTTTCCCCGTCCTCATTCTCTTCGTAGCAGTCCTCTGTATGTTCATGCACTTCATATTGACAGTCCAGCATCTTCACCTTGTGCGTCATCGCCTGACCGTACAGCTTCAGAAAACCCAGTGTACCCAGAGTGACGCCTGCAGCCAGACACAGAAAGACCATTGTACCGCGCCTGCTCTTTGCCTGTTCCTGCAGGAACTTTCCAGCCCGTGATAAAAACCCATATTCCATAATGCCGTCTCCTTTCTTTTATACCTTTCTCAATGCACGATCCCAAGCCCGGACAGAGGCCAGACCCGGAGCAGTATCTTGCCGATTATCATATCATTGCTCACACAGCCCACCGCTGTATTCCTGCTGTCGATGCTGGTCGCCCTGTGGTCTCCCATCACGAAGCACCTGCCGTCCGGCACCTGATAGGGAAGCGTAATGTTGCAGTCGCCCAGCGCCTTTTCACTGACATACGGCTCCTCCAGCAGCACGTCATTTACATAGACATTTCCTTCCGAGTCGATATTCACCCAATCCCCCGCGTATGCAATAACCCGTTTGACCAGAATATTGTTGTTATAATAAAATGCGATGATATCGCCGGTCTTGTATTTATTTCCGTTCAGCGCCACTACGATGTCTTCATCCTGCAGAGAATCCGTCATGGAAGTTCCGCTGATCTGCAGAACCGGAAGCAGCAGCACCGCTACCAGTACCGCTACCGCCGCAACCACCAGCAGGGAGAAGACCGTACTCTTCAGTACCTGGCCGAAGCTGTTTTTATACTGTTCCCTTTCAAGCTCCGCTTCCAGAAGTCCAAGATCCGGAACCTCAAGCTTTTTCTCACTATCGCTCATGTAAATCCCTCTGTATCATGAATTTTCACCTATCTGAACAAAGCCCGCAGACGAAGAAGAACCTCGGCAGCCGTGCCGTCATCTTCCAGTTCTCTCCACTTGTCGCCCTGGAGCACCTTCATCTCTTCTTCCAGCTCCTGAATTCTCTCATCTTTATGATTCAGACGCCTCTTCAGCCGTTCCATCATGGCATCCTTCGCGTCTAGCTTCTCCTTCAGACGATCCTGGCTTTCCCGGGAGCCGGTTCTCTCTTCTTCCAGAATCTGATCTTTTTCGTTCAGCCGTTCTTTCAGCTTCCCGATCATCTCATCCTTTTCGTCCAGCTTTTCCTTCAGGCGCTCCAGGCTTTCCTGAAGCCCGTCAATCTCTTCTTTTTTTTCACTCAGTTCCGCATCAAGCCTTGCAGCTTCCTTTGTCTGCGCAACCAGCATCTGCAGAAGATCCTGCCTCCGCAGTCTCCGCAACTCTTTATCTGTCATGAAAAGCCCCGTTTCTGAAATCCTGTGATTACCACATAATATCTGTTATGTGGTAAATCCGCTTTCCTCTCTTATCGTCCTGCATCCACTATAACAGAAGTTCTGTCAAAAAGTACGTCAAAAACAGTGGAAAAAAACGGTAATTTTTATTTTTTTTCACTGTCTGAAAGATCTCTCAGCAGGATGTGGCAGAATCTGTACGATCCGCATTACATATTATTATAATCGGCATTTTTGTGGGAAAGATAAGATTTTGCCGGAAAACAGTTGAGAAACAAAAAAATACCACATAACAGATATTATGTGGTATTTTCATATTAAAAGCCCCAGTCCGTTGATCTGCTGTTCCTGTTCTTCACAGCTGATGATCGTATAGATCCGGGTGGTATTAATACTGGAATGTCCCAGAATGTCTGCCAGATGGCAGACATCTTTTTCCGCCTTATAATAGGTAACTGCAAACAGATGTCTGAGATTGTGCGGAAACACCTTGTCCCTGTCCACTTCTGCATCCTCGCAGAGCTTTTTCATGGAATGGAAGATATTACTCCGATCCAGCGGTTTTCCGTTTCGGGTCACGAAGATGCTTCCGGACCGGATATTTTCCGCCCGGACATAGGCGGTCAGCTCCCGGCACAGTTCTGCAGGAAGCAGTACGATGCGGGTCTTGCCCTTCAGAGACACCACAGCCCGTCTGGTATACAGCGCCTCTACGGTCACATACGGAAGCTCGCTGATCCGGATCCCGGTGGCGCAGATTGTCTGTATGAGCATGCCAAGCTGCCGTTTTCCGTGGCGTTGGGCGGTCTTGACAAGGCGGATATACTCTTCTTTGGTCAGTTCCCGTTCCTTCGTCCGAAATACATTTTTCTGTACTTTGAAGGATTTCACGCTGCACCCTTCGCAGCCTGCCGTCCGCAGAAAGCAGTTCACTGCCGCCACTTTGGAGTTGGCGCTGGTGACGGCATACCTTTCTGCCAGCGACTCCTTATAGGCGATCACTCTGTCTTTTGTGATCTCACTGCCCTCTCCCAGCTCTTCCAGAAACTGTTTTGTATCCCTTAGATATTTCTCAATGGTTGCCTGGCTTTTTTCTTCGGTTTTCATATTTTTCTTAAATTTCAGGAGCATCTCAGTCTGGTTAATCTTCTGTGTCATTATTATTTCCTCCTATTTATAAAGTCTGCATCCGTTTTTTGAAATGCATAAATGAATTCTAATATTTTTCATGTCCTGTTATCCACATAAATCAAGCAGAAATAGACACTTTTCTCATTTTTGTATATTTATATTCATTTACAGTTGTATTTCCGAAAACTGTATGCTATAATCATTGCATCTGGAGAATCTTCTGAAATCCATATGTCTGACACATATCAGGGTGTATCACCGTATTTCAGAATAAAACACATAGCAGTCAGAATATGGATAGGATACCATACCTGACAGAAGGAGGTACAATGGGCAGGAAAGAACACCCGTTTGTATGGTATTATAATAAAAATCTGCATTTTGCAGAACTGATCAACGGCTGGCTGTTCCGTGGGAGCGACCGTCTGACCGCTGATGATATTTCGGATTCGGACCGGAGAATTCTGACGCGGAAGGGACGGAACCGGTATAAGGA
>VSND01000010.1:4531-95566 GCA_009774145.1 Lachnospiraceae bacterium
GAAAAGGCAGAAGCACGCATACGGGAACTGGAACGGATGCTGAAGCTCTGAATCTCCTGATGTTTTCTGCACGGTTCTGCATTTCGGCAGTAAATATTATACAAAAGCAGGCTGCAAAAATGCTCCGGTAACTCCGGAGCATTTCCTGTCATATCCAAATATATAAAATTCTGACTGCAACAGGCTAAAATTCAAATACCGCAACCCCATACGGTGACAGCGGATATTCCACATAGAATTTCTGTCCGTCGCACTCGCCTTTCTTTGCCTCATAGATCTCTGGCTTCTTCCGTCCGTTTCCGCCGAATTCTTCTGCATCACCATCCAGCACCAGCCTGTATTTCTTCTTCCTCGGCACACCTACCCGGTAGTCCGCACGCTCTATGGGAGTGAAATTCACAACAAACAGCAGATTCTTCCGCTTCGTCTTACTGTAACGTACAAAACTGAAAATACTGCGGAAGCAGTCATCCGCATTGATCCACCGGAAGCCGTCCCAGCTGTCATCCTGCTCATACAGACAGCGGTACTTCTTATATATATGAAGCAATGTCTTCACAAAGTTCTGCATCTGCTGATGCCTGTCCTCTTTTAACAGGAACCAGTCCAGTTCTCTCGCTTCGCTCCACTCCTGAAGCTGGGCGAATTCGCTGCCCATAAACAGAAGCTTTTTGCCCGGATGGCCGAACATAAAGGCATAACCCGCCCGCAGATTCGCAAACTTGTCGTCCAAATACCCCGGCATCTTATTCAGCATGGAGCACTTCAGATGCACCACCTCATCATGAGACAGCACCAGAATATAGTTCTCACTGCAGGCATAGCTCATGGCAAAAGTCATCTTGTTATGATTATCCTTCCGGAAATACGGATCCAGTTTCATATATTCCAGGAAATCATTCATCCATCCCATATTCCATTTGAATGTAAAGCCAAGCCCGTCCTCCTCCGGATCCTTTGTCACTCCCGGCCATGCGGTGGACTCCTCCGCAATGATCATGGAGCCGTCCTTGCGGCCTCTGATGATGGAATTCAGATGCTTAAAGAACCAGATCGCCTCCAGATTCTGGTTCCCGCCGTACTTGTTCGGGAGCCACTGTCCATCCTGCTTTCCATAGTCCAGATACAGCATGGACGCGACCGCATCCACACGCAGCCCGTCAATGTGGTAATGGGTCAGCCAGTACAGCGCATTGGCAATCAGGAAATTACGGACTTCCGACTTCTCATAATTGAAGATCTTCGTTCCCCAGTCCGGATGCTCTCCTCTGCGGCTGTCCGGATGCTCAAAGAGCGGTGTCCCGTCAAAGTTGGCCAGCCCGTAACCGTCTCTTGGAAAATGCGCCGGCACCCAGTCCAGTATTACGCCAATGCCGCGCTTGTGGAGGTAATCGACCAGATACTGAAAATCCGCCGGTGTGCCATGACGCGATGTGGGCGCAAAATATCCGGTCACCTGATATCCCCAGGAACCGTCAAAAGGATGCTCTGCAATCCCCATCAGCTCCACATGGGTATAGCCCATATCCTTTACATATTTGGCAAGCTCCACCGCGAATTCCCGATAGTTGTAATATCCGTCCTCTTCCTCATCGTGAGGATGACGTCTCCAGGAGCCCGGATGCACTTCATAGATGGACATGGCCGCTCTCGGGCCGTCCCAACTTTTGCGCTTCTCCATCCACTTCTCATCGTGCCAGGTAAAATGATCAATGTCTGCTACAATCGAAGCATTCCCCGGGCGCTTCTCCGCATAAAATGCAAACGGATCGGCCTTATACAGATATTCTCCCGACTTTGTCTCAATCAGGTACTTGTACATGCTGCCTTCCTTCAGTCCCGGAATAAACACCTCATAGATTCCAAGCGGCTCCAGACGGGTCATCTTATATCCGTCGGTTCCCCAGCGGTTAAATTCTCCCACTACGCGTACATTTTTTGCATTGGGAGCCCACACCGCAAAATAGACTCCCTTCTCGCCGTCTGATTCTGCCGGATGTGCGCCCAGTTTTTTATAAATCTCATAATGCGTACCTTCGCCAAACAGATATTGATCCATATCCGTCACTGCGCACCATGGCTTCTTCGCTGCCGATTTTTTAGCTGTCTTCTTCCCCATAAGTCTTCTCCTCTGTCCGGAGCAAAAGCATTTTGCCCGAATTCTTTTCTAAATGATACACCCATTTTATCACATCCTGCTGTATTTTCACACCCCAAAATGCAATTTTATGGTGATTTTTCATAATCAGTCAATAATAAAGGCGCTCAAACCTCCCGTCTGAACGCCGTCGTCTTTAGTCGAGGTACGATGTCCGCTTGCGCGCCGACGGAGCACCGCCCCCATTGGAAAGTTACCAAAACCATTCACTCTATTATCGGAATGAAAAACCCCGGTAGAACTTTTATGCTTATACTATAGCAGATAATTGTGTACAAATTATGGGAAATCCGTAAAGAAAGCATAAATTCCCATACAGAATTTTCATAATTCCTTCATCAACCCCCGGTACGTATCCTGCATAATACAGACCGCTGCCTATTTTGCCAGCTCCCGGAGTTCCTGCATAAGTTCCAGATCCGACTGCTGCACTTTAATGTTCGCAGTCACCGGGCTCTCCCCCGGCCTGGTAACCTGTATCTCTATGACCGTGCCTTCTTCAATTCCTTTTGCAAATACCGCTTTTAAAAAATCGACAAATTTCGGGTGGTTCTCTGTGAACCGGTTTTTGGCGCTCATGATCTTCATAATAGATGCCGGATTCATATGATGTCCTCCTGTTCTCGTGCTGCATCCGCTCAGGAAATGTCCTTCCGGGCAGATGCTGTTTTATTTTTCAAATCGGATTTGATCTGCGTGGAGCTGATCTCCGGAGTCCTCGGCAGATAGATGACCTCTGCGCCTTCCTCCTCCAGAAAATCGAATTTTCCTTCCCAGTCATCTCCCATCACAAAGGTATCCACATGATATTCATGGATATCCGTCCGTTTCTGTTCCCATTTGCTTTCCGGAATAACCAGATCCACATAGCGGATGGACTCCAGAAGCATTTTCCGCTCTTCATAAGAAAAATAGCACCTCTTCTGCTTTTCCTTCCAGTTGAACTCATCTGTTGACAGCGCAACGATCAGGTAGTCTCCCTGCGCCTTTGCCCGGCGCAGAAGATTAATATGCCCATAATGCAGCAGATCAAACGTCCCGTAAGTAATCACTCTTTTCACAGTTTTACCTCTTTTCCTTCCTTAGTCCCCAGACTCCTGCCTTTCTTCATATACGGCAAATGCCAGATCCACACCCGGGACTTCTTCCGGGGCATACAGCATTCCCTCCGCATACATGTCCCATCCTCCGGACTGATAATACAGAAAGTCTGTCTTCACCGCACAGTCCGGATTTATGATATTCACCTGAATCCGATATTCCTGTTCCCGGTCAGGTACAACCCTTTCAAAAGAAACCGTACAGGCATCCATACATGGAGCTGCCGCGCCGACAATCTCTCCATATGCCACTGCCGTGCCTTTCTCATCCAGAATCTGCAGCTCATAGACGGAATCATTTGCCCCGCCGTCCCAGTTCGCCACCCAGATGTCCACATGGTCAAACGGTTTTTTCGTCCGAAAAGTCTGTGTAAATCCGTCTTGGAGCACCAGGCTTTCACTGGTCTCCTGATCCTGCAGGACGGCATACTCCCTTACAGGCGTATTGCTTCTGTGCACTGCCCACACCGTCACTGCCGCCGCTGCTGCCATGCCTGCTGCCGACAGCTCCGGCAGGAAACGAAATCCTGGACGGCGCTTTGCCAGACAGCCAAGCCGGTCCGCCGCCCAGGACATCCCGTCTGCCGCCCAGACCAGAAGCATGAGCATGAACGGAATACTGTAGGCAGGATCCACTTCCCAGATCAGATAGAACAGATAGGCCCCACAGATATTGAAAGCAAAAATATCCAGAAAGCTGCTCCGCCCGCGAATCCCACAGATCAGAAGTCCCAGAAACACAAGCCCGGTCAGCATTCCGTGATAGGCGTGTGCATACACGGCCAGATAATCGCTTCTGCCTCCATTCACATATTTCTGTATCCATGAGGTCTCCCTCATGGTCCGGAACAGAGAATAGTAGTCATCTGTCCCGTCCGAAAACGCAACTCTTAATTTATTCCGAAACAGAGTCAGAAGCCCTCCGGGTCCCATATCCTTCAGCCGCTCCTTCAGCAGCGAAAAGTCCGCATCTGCCCGCTCCTTTCTGGTGGCAAAAGAGCCTGTATAGGCATCGTCCGCACTGTTATACTGCCCTTCTCCCTGCGCACTCATCATCACCCAGTGGATCGCCGGATATCCGGTTTCCGACGGGTCAAACCCGGCAAATCTTCTCTCAGCCTGTCCGTAGACTGCCAGCGCCAGTACAATGCCGGACAGCGCCGCAAGGAAACTCACCGCTTCCTTTGAACTGCGGATATTCCGAAGTCTGAGCACTGCGTAGATTAAAACAGACGCTGCGGTAAGAATCACCGTTGCCCGGATCTTATATCCGAAAGCCAGAAGTATCCCCATAAGAAGATACAGAAGCCACCGTTTCCACAGGCGGCTCTGGGCTCCTGCACGGTCGAACATCCAGACTGCCCCCGCGGAAAACGCCAGCGATATGGTAGAGGTGTAATACATCTGCCCCAACAGATACCAGAGCGGATTCACCAGAAGCAGCAGAAGCAGAAAGAGTCCTGTCCGCCTGGAACGGTATTTACAGACCAGAGAGAACATACCGGCAAGCCCTGCATTCATAAACACCAGATTCACAAGCTTTACAAACTCCATCCAGTACGTTCCCGGAATCCTCAAAAGGACTGCCAGCTTCAGCCAGAGACAGGTAAACAGGCAGAGCGGTATATTATTCGGATATTTCATAAAATACCGCTTATAATGGGTCTGTGCAACCGTATCCCGGTCCAGCAGCATCACCGCCGTGTCAAAGATCTTCAGATGATCCTGCCGAAGGGACGTCCGGACCATGAGAACCATCAGCACCTGCAACAGTATCATAAGCCCGAAAAGCGCCGGCACCGCCGTGTTCCAGTGTTTTTCCAGACAGGATGCCGCTTTCCGAAAGACGCCTGCAAACAGCAGACATAAAAGAAACGCAGTCCCCAGCAGAAAAAGCAGAACCATCTTCCCGTGAAGCATTTTCTGAAGCGCATCCGCATATTTCAGCGTGTCCAGCGCCCCGTAAAATATATAGGCGCTCATGGGAAGCAGCAGCAGAAACAGCAGCACTTGGACAGCCTTTCTGCAGCCGTCCCAAAAACGGCTCCTCCCGGTCATTCCAGTCCTTCCGGCAGCAGAATCTCTCCGTCGAACACTGTCACGGCAGGTCCTGTCATATAGACACAGTTATCTGCTTCCTTCCATTCGATCTCCAGTTCTCCGCCCAAAAGTTCCACCGTCACGTTCCGCCCGCTGTAACCGTTCAGATATGCCGCAACAACGGCCGCACAGGCGCCTGTCCCGCAGGCCCACGTTTCTTTCGCCCCGCGCTCCCATACACGCATCTCCATCCGGTCTCTGGATAACATGCGGATAAACTCTGTGTTGGTCCGCTTCGGAAACCGTTCATGCTTCTCGAAAAACGGACCGACCTCCTCCAGCGCAAAATCTTTCACCGGCGTGTCCAGAAAGATCACCGCATGGGGATTGCCCATGGACACGCAGGTCATCCTCCATTCCCTGTTGCAGACCTCTATGGGTTCCTGCACGACCGGTTCATGGTCCGACTTTACCGGGATCCGTTCCGGAGACAGGATGGGTTCCCCCATATTGACCCGGACCTTTGCTACTTTTCCGTCTTCCGCCGTCAGCCTCAGGTATTTGATTCCTGCCAGCGTCTCAACAGAGATCTCGTCCTTATCGGTCAGTCCGTAATCCCTCACATATTTTCCCACACAGCGGATCCCGTTCCCGCACATCTCTCCTCTGGAACCGTCCGCATTATACATGTCCATCCGGAAATCCGCCGCATCCGAATCTTTAATCAGAATCAGTCCGTCAGAGCCGATTCCAAAATGCCGGTCACTCACAAACCGCGCCGTCTCCTCCGGATTTTTCAGTTCCTTTCCGGTACAGTCCACATAGACATAGTCATTACCGATTCCCTGCATTTTCGTAAACTTCATATTGCAGCCTCCTTGCTCCCTCCTGTCATGGCAAAAGCCTGACGGAAGCGCCCTTGCTTTTGTCTTACTATAGCAATTGAAATTCTCTTTGTCAAGAAAGCCCCTTCCTGCATAGTCTATTACAAAGAAAGGAGCTTAAAAAAGATGAACAGTTGTATCTGGATTTTACTACTTTTATTCTGCTGCAACGGCAGCAGCGGATGCGGCAGCAATGGATGCTGCAACAACAGAAACCGTATCAACAACTGCTGCAATCATAATGGATGCAGCACGAACGGGTGCGGCGGTCATGGATGCGGATGCGAAAGCAACAGCTGCGAAAACGATAACTGCGAATGTGGCTGCGGCGCGAACAGCAACGACGGATGCGGGTGCGGCAACGAACAGCCGGTACGCCCGATCATGCCGCCCCCGCCGCGGCCCCCAAGACCTCCTTACGAAGATTGCGGATGCGGTAATTAAGATTCCCTGCTTCTGCTGCTGGTCTTTTGCATCATGAAGACCAGCAGCGGAGCGCCAAGCATGACCGGATAGGCATAACGCAGCAGGGCGGCGGGGCCCAGAAGACATGTGAACAGGTAGCTCCAGAAGGGAAGCATCCACAGAAGCTTTCCATATTCTTTTTTATAGCATGCATACAATGCTGCAAAGATCATCAGCCAAGTATAAATGCCCATGGACAAGAGTTCCCGGACCACCGGGATCCGGCGAAAGGCTGTATCCGTCCCGATGGCAGCATAATAGTTGTAAAAAACCGGGACAGGCTTTGTCATGCTTACATGGGGATAGGCAGGATTCTCTTTTTCAATGTCAAAGCAGACGAATTCCAGATATTCCTGTGACGTATCCGGATACCAGAATGCACAGGCCGTATTCAAAAAGGCATCCACATAGATTTTTTTATTTCTCCAGCCGACAGTCAGCCAGGTCTTTAAAAACGGCACCTTATTTTTTTCAAATGCTTCTGTGTGAAAAAAATTTTTAATGGGATCGGACAGGTTCGGCGTATACTGCGCCAGCGTCTCCTCCTCCATGACCGGGCGGATGATCTCCATCTCTTCCGGGCGGATATCCCCGCCTGCCGCATAAGTGCGCCCCAGCGTCTGCATAACCACGCTGTAAGCCTCCCGGGCATTCCCCGGCTCTGCCCCCACAAGTTTTAAAAATGGTCCGTTATAGAACTGATAGATCAGAAAAAGCGCTGCAAAGAGCAGGCATAGCTTCTTCCAGTATCGGCGCAGCACAAGCAGCAGAAAGGGCATACATAAAAGCAGTGTATGAAATCCATTATTCCGGAACAGAAACAGCAGTCCGAAGCAGCAGATGTCCGCCAGCAGGCGGCGCCGGCTGCCGAAACAGTTTCCGGGGTCTGTACATATTTTATAGAGCCGCATCACGCAGAGCACAAAAATCCCGGAAAAAAGCGTGTCTTTTGTAGTATATACCGCCATCATCCCATGAAACGGAAAGAGACACAGAAACAGTACCGTCCCCGCCTGCAGCCAGTCCGGAGCCTCTTCTTCTTTCAGAAATCTCCAGATCCATGCAAAGATTCCCGACAAAGCCGCCATCTGAAGAACGGTATAGACAGCCGCCGCCGTATTGTCGCTGCATCCGAATCCTCTTGCCAGAGAAAAAATGCCGCAGAGGATCCCGGTATGCACAAGCGGATGATGTGCCGTCAGCCAGCCGGAAAAGGTCCAGCCGATCTGATTCGGCGCATCTGCAGCGAAGATCCCCGGATAACCTCCCAGAAATGCCGGAAGGAAACTTGCAAAACACAAAAGCCATATCAGATAAAAGCGGCAGCTCTCTTTCGTCAGCAGATCCCATATGCCGCTTATGCAGGTTCTTCTGCCTGCCCTTCCCCCTGCAGACACTCTCCTTCTTGCTGCCAGCCAGTCGGTAAGCAGAAGAAGCAGCAGAACCGCCAGTACATTTACCGGCAGCCGGAGCAGAATCCGATGAAAAACCGTCCTGTGCCACGGGTTTTCGGATATCGCCCAGATGCTCCCATAATGTTCCAGCATATAACCAAGACGGTCACAAATGGCAAAAATCATGCCGCCTGTGACCGCAAAGATCCATATGCGAAGGTTTCGAATCCGCTGAAGTCTGTTACTCATCCTCCATAAGCTCCTTATACTGCATGTCCACTCTGATAAGATTCATCTCGAACTCCTGCCGGTTTCTCTGTGCGCCGGCAGCCAGGATCAGCCCTGCAAATACCGACTGAATCGCCGCCATCAGTGCAAACCCGCACACGATCAGCGTCGGGAACTTGGGCACCAGCCCGGTGCTGACATATTCCATCAGTACCGGAAGAAAGAATCCGGCGCTCACAACTGTGAGTACCAGCGCCAGAATCCCGAAAAAATTCATCGGCTTGTAGTTCCGATATAATTTGGAAATGCTCATCAGCACCTTTGCTCCGTCCGAATAGGTATTCAGTTTGGATTCACTGCCCTCCGGTCGGTCCCGGTATTCGATGACCACATTATCCACCTGCATGTTCTTGTCCGCCGCATGGATGGTCATCTCCGTCTCGATCTCAAAGCCCTTGGAAAGCACGGGAAAAGTCTTGACAAACTGATAACTGAATGCCCGGTAACCGGTCATAATGTCCTTGATCTCCGTGTGAAACAGCCGGTTGATCGTCCCTCTGACCAGAGAATTTCCAAAATTGTGGAACGGACGTTTATTCTCCGTAAAATACGTGGACGAAAGCCGGTCGCCCACCACCATATCCGCCTGGTGCACCAGTACCTGGTCCACCATCTGACGGGCATACTCCGCCGGGTACGTATCGTCTCCGTCCGTCATGATATACACCTGTGCGTCGATCTCCCGGAACATCCGGCGGATCACATTGCCCTTGCCCTGCTGATATTCATGCCTGACAACGGCTCCGGCTGCTTCTGCCAGCTCCACAGTCCGGTCAGAAGAATTATTATCATATACATAGATAACCGCCTCCGGCAGCACCTGCCTGAAATCCCTCACTACCTTTTCGACGGTCTTCTCTTCATTATAACATGGTATTAATACTGCTATCTTATCCAAAATCTGTTTCCTCTAATCTGTTTCTCTTTCTTTTATCAGTATAACATACTGTGTCCTGTTTTCACAATATGATTCTCAGTTCCTGTTAAACATTTGTCAGTATCCTTCCCGGCATGGGAGGATCTGCATGAGAAGAACGGCAAAAAAGACTTGTTATGTAGTTTTGAATACTATATAATAAGGGAAGAGGTGATGATAATGACGATAGACCCGCAGGATATTTTGAACAGCATTCTTTCCAGCCTGGAAAAAATTGATTACATCAGACCAAGAGAGATCCCGGACATTGATCTGTATATGGATCAGGTCACCACTTTTATGGAAGAACGTCTGCATGACTCCAAACGTTACCCGGAAGACAAGATCCTGACCAAAACCATGATCAACAACTATGCCAAGAACCGCCTGATCCCGCCTCCGGAAAAGAAAAAATATTCCAGGGAGCATATGCTGCTTCTGATCTATATCTACTATTATAAAGGAATTCTGTCCATAGGAGACATCCAGAGGCTGCTCGAACCGCTGACCGAACGATATTTCCATTCCGAAGAACTGCCGAACATGCAGTCCATCTATGAAGAAGTATTCAGTCTGGAAAAAAGTCAGGTGGAAAAGATGAAAAAGGATGTCATGGAAAGCTACCGGATTGCTTCCGATACATTTGCAGACGCTCCTGAGGAAGAACAGCAGTTTCTTCACATCTTCTCTTTTATCTGTCTGCTGAGCTTTGATGTCTATGTGAAAAAGCAGGTCATCGAAAAGCTGATTGACGGACTGCCAAAGAAGGAGACCGCGAAAAAACGCAGGGAATAGAAAAAAGCCGTATAAAAAGGAAGTCTGACTTCCTGGCATACGGCTTTCATCTATACATTTTCCTCCATCCTCCGAAACACCATATCATATCCGTCGTTCCCGTAATTCAGGGACCGGTTCACCCGGCTGATCGTTGCAGTCGAGGCGCCTGTCTTCTCAGCAATCTCCAGATATGTTTTCTTCTCCCGAAGCAGCTTCGCCACCTCAAAACGCTGAGATAACGACTGAATCTCATTGATCGTACATACATCCTCAAAAAAAGTATAGCATTCCTCCATGTTCTGAAGGCTTAAAATCGCATGAAACAGCCCATCTGTCGCTTCGTTTTGAATCCTTTTGCTCATCATCAAACCCTCCGTCTGAATCTTTTCCCTGCAGCTTCTGTCTGTCATTTTAGCACAGTAAAATCGTAAAGTCCAGACTTTTCAGGAAGAATACCCTATTGCGCGTACTTGTTGATATAGGCATACAGCTTCTTTTTGTCCGTATTTACTACCAGCTCTTCTGGAAAATCGCTCTCCCGCAGAAGCTCATATGCAAAATCGTGATTGAGAATATCCTTATAATAATGCGCATCGCTCCCCAGAATCACAGGGACCTGATATTTTTTACAAAGCTTCAGGATCTTCAGATCATTCTCTCTGGCATTCATGCGGAATCCCCTGGGATTCAGAGAATTGTTATTGATCTCAAGGAGTGTATGGTATTCTTTCGCCGCCTGAACAACTGCCTCATAATCCAGCGGATACCGTCCGTCATCCGGATGTCCGATCACATTCACATGCGGATTTTTCATCGTCTGAATCAGGCACTCCGTATTCCGTCCCCGGCTCCCCGGTGCAATACAGGGAATATGCAGGCTGGCAATCGTAACATCCATCCTGCCCAGATAAGGCTCGTCCAGATCCACATTTCCCCTCTCATCCAGAATGTTCAGTTCGATTCCCAGCAAAACCTCCAGATCCCCATGCTGCCGCTCCACCACCTTCAGATTATGAAAGTAAAAATCATGGCACGTCCCCGGCATCCGGGGCGCATGCTCCGTGATTCCATAGACCTCCAGTCCCTTTTCCTGCGCCGCATGGATCATCTCCATCATTGTATTATACGCATGCCCGCTGGCAATCGTATGCGTGTGTACATCCAGTACGTCTTTCATGGCATCTTATCTCCTTCCAGCAACCTGATAAGCTCCTGCTTCGCCTGCTCTGCATCCCTGACATGGATTCCATACATCCCCAGCCTTCTCGCCGTGTCCACATTCGCCTCTGTATCGTCCAGAAATACCGATTCTTCTGCCAGAAGCCCGTATTTTTCCAGCAGCATCCGGTAAATCGCCGGTGCGGGCTTGATTTCCCGCACCGCATACGACATGATCCCGCCGTCCATCTCTTTCAGAAACGAAAGTTCTGCCGCTGCTTCCTGCTTTACCCGTTCAGAAAAATTGGACAGATAATACACCCGATACCCTTCTGCTTTCAGGGAACGAATCCAAGGCAGGGAGCCTTCCTTTTCCTTCACCAGCGTACTCAGATCCGAAAAAACCGTGCGGATCTCCTGCTCCAGACCCGGATCATTGGCGATAAAGCCGTCCAGAAGCTCTTCATTCGTCCATACCCCGCGGTCCAGTTCATTCCATACCGGACTCTGCATCATGGCTCTCCCCAGCCTCTTTGCCGTCTCTCCCTGGAATCCCATGCCCTGAATATGCTCTCTCCAGCAGAAATCTACCAGTACATTTCCGATATCAAATACAATATTTCTGATCATACTTATCTCTTCCGGAATATGATATCGTCTCTGCCCGGCCCGTTGGATACCATGGTAATCGGAAATCCGATCTGTTCTTCAATAAATTCCACGTATTTCCGGCAGTTTTCGGGAAGCTCATCATAGTTCCGGATACCGCGGATATCGCATTTCCAGCCCGGCAGCACCTCATAAACAGGCTTCGCCTTTTCCAGCAGACGGGTCACCGGAAACTTTGTTGTCACCTTCCCGTCAATCTCGTAACCCGTACAGACCGGGATCTCATCCAGATAGCCGAGTACGTCAAGCACCGTGAATGCCACATCTGTAGTTCCCTGAAGCCGGCAGCCGTATTTGGATGCCACACAGTCAAACCACCCCATACGCCTTGGACGCCCGGTGGTCGCACCGTACTCCCCGCCGTCTCCGCCGCGGTCGCGCAGCTCATCCGCTTCGGCTCCAAAGATCTCGCTGACAAATGCGCCTGCACCGACCGCGCTGGAATATGCCTTGCACACGGTAATGACCTGCTGGATCTCATACGGCGGGATCCCCGCTCCAATCGCCCCATAGGCCGCCAGCGTCGAAGATGAGGTTACCATGGGATAGATTCCGTGATCCGGATCCTTCAGCGTCCCAAGCTGACCCTCCAGAAGAATGTTCTTCCCGTCCTGTACGGCATTCCAGAGGTAAGCAGACACATCACATACATACGGCTCCACCATTCTTCTGTATTCCATCAGTTCCTTATAGATCTCCTCCGCCTGAAGCGCCGGCGCATGATAGAGATGCTCCAGTATGACGTTTTTCTGTAAAATCACCCGTTCGATCTTTTCCTTCAGCCCGCTCTCCTCCATAAACAGCTCGCTGACCTGGAAACCGATTTTCGCATATTTATCGGAATAGAACGGTGCAATCCCCGATTTGGTAGAACCGAAGGATTTCCCCGCCAGACGCTCCTCCTCCAGTTTATCAAAAAGAATATGATAAGACATCACAATCTGTGCACGGTCCGACACCAGAATCCGCGGAGCAGGAACTCCGCGATCCACAATCCCGCGGATCTCCTGAAACAGTACCGGAATGTTCAGTGCCACACCGTTTCCAATAATACTGGTAGTATGGTCATAAAATACTCCAGACGGAAGTGTGTGCAGCGCAAACTTTCCATAATCATTTACGATCGTATGCCCTGCATTGGCTCCTCCCTGAAACCTGACGATAATATCCGACTCCTTGCCAAGGGCATCTGTAATCTTACCCTTGCCTTCGTCTCCCCAGTTTGCGCCTACAACTGCTCTTACCATATGTTATGTTCCTCCATTTCACAGGTCATACAGACCTGCACTGCATGTTCATAAGTGGCCTGTTTCGTAGCATCAGCCACGCATCCTATAGTATAACGTAAAAAGATATGCAAGTAAAGCGTCTGCATAAAATATTCCGCAAAGTTGCTGTGCAGGAGTTACTGTTCAGCACCTGCCATGGGTATCTGTTCCTGAAAGACCCATGGCAGGGTGCCGACTGAGTGTAAAAAGAAACATACATTCAGGTTTTCTTTGCATACGGCACAGGTTTGTATTATAATTGCATAGAGGCAGGCAGCTTTACCCGCTGCTCCAAATTGGCCTGTCAGATACGAAGGAGTCATCATGCATAAATCATCTGTCAAAAAAAAAGTTAAGAAAAAGCCCGGAAAGAGGCCGCAGAAAAAACAGAAGGACATGGGAAGTTTTTTCTTCCGCCTGACCCAGATTGCCATGCTCTGCATTGTCGCCGGCGCCTGTTATATCTTTTATCAGGCCGGCTATATCCAGACGGTTCTGCTTCTGCACGAGGAAGCGCAGACCGTTATGAAAAACTCCTCCATTGAGGATTTCCGGACAAACCAGCGCGGAGAGGTATATGATACGGACGGCAATCTGATCGCCCTGCTGAAAAATGACAAAAACATTATCTATCTGTCCGGCGAGGACATACCGGAACAGGTAAAAAATGCATTTATCAGCATTGAGGACAAACGCTTTTACAAGCACAGCGGTTTTGATCCGTTTGCAATCCTGAGAGCTGTGCAGTCCCTGATCTCCAAAAACAGCATTACGCAGGGCGGAAGCACGATCACCCAGCAGCTGGCCAGAAATATCTATCTGACCCATACCGTCAAATGGGAACGTAAAGTAGAAGAGATCTTTATCGCCGCTGCCCTGGAAAAAAAATATTCCAAGGAAGATATTCTGGAATTTTATATTAACAATATCTATTTTTCCAACGGTTATTATGGCATCCAGGCAGCAAGCCAGGGATATTTCAGCAGGGACGCCGGCGAACTGACGCTTTCAGAAACCGCGTTTCTCTGTGCCATTCCCAACAGTCCCGGAAGCTATGACCCGCTGCTCCACATGGAAAATACCTTAAAGCGCCGGAACCTGATCCTCAAGAGCATGCTGGAGCAGAAAATGATCTCCGACGGCGAATATGAACAGGCTCTGGCGGAAACCATCACTTTGAATCCGTCCAAAATCACATTCACACGTACCTGGGCGCACACCTATATCTATGAATGCGCCACCCGGGCTCTGATGGAAGCCACCGGTCTGGATTATGATACCTGCCGCAGCAGGCTGTACACCGACGGATACCGTGTCTATACTTCCATCAACATGGATACCCAGGAAACACTTCAGAATACCATTGATGAAAACCTCTCCGGCTATAATACGCTGAACAGCAATGGAACCTATGCGCTTCAGGCATCGGCCGTCTGCATGAACAATGAAAGCGGTCTGGTAACCGCCATCGTAGGAGGACGCACACAGGAGGGCATACTTCCGGAGTACAACCGGGCATATATGAGTTTCCGGCAGCCCGGTAGCGCCATAAAGCCCCTGATTGTATACACGCCGGCGCTGGAACGCGGCTACACAGCTTCCTCCACTGTGATCGACTCCAAAGAGAAAGACGGCCCTTCCAATTCTTCAGACCGGTACGCCGGCGCCATCTCTCTTCGGACTGCCGTAGAGCAGTCCAAAAATACGGTTGCCTACAAGCTGTTCCGGGAACTCACCCCGGAAGTCGGGCTTTCCTATCTGTTGGATATGAATTTTTCATCGATTGAAACGGAGGATTACACGCTTTCCTCCGCACTGGGCGGAATCACCACCGGGGCAAGTTCTCTGGAAATGACTGCCGCCTATGCCGCCCTCGCCAATGAAGGCGTCTACCGTCAGCCCACCTGTATCACCATGATCACCGATATGCAGGGAAACATCGTCTTCATGCCGGAACAGGAAGAACGCCAGGTCTACGAACCGGATGCCGCACGCAGGATGACCGATATTCTCGAAGGCGTCCTCACCCGCGGAACCGCCAGAGGAAAAGGCATTCCGGATATGCCCTGCGCAGGCAAGACCGGAACGACCAACGACAATATTGACGGATGGTTTGTCGGTTATTCTGCCTACTATACGACCGGGGTCTGGGTCGGTTTTGACTCCCCCCGCGGGAACAGCGCTGTGGCCGGCTCCACCTATCCGGTAAATATCTGGCAGTCCTTCATGACCAGGCTGCATGACGGCCTTCCCTCCAGACCGTTAAATGACTGACAAGACAGCAGAACAGGGACCATTGCAGATCGCATCCCTGTCCGTGTACGGAACACCTGGACAGGACTGCATTCTGCAATGGTCCCTGTTTCTTTTGATCTGTTTCTTCTGATCTGCCTCTGCACTGTGAACCGACCGGTCCCAAAGGCAAACGCATGGAACTGCCGCCGCAGCGCCTTTCCTGCTCTAGCAGGCAGCTCCGCCTTTGGTATGCAGGTTTGCTGCCAGAATCTCCTCTTTTCTGGACAGGATATCATCGGACAGAAGCTGTGCCTCCACATTCTCAAAGCCGAGCCGGTCGATGGTCTGTGACAGGCGTTCGCCGGTCTTTCCCTGTTCCCTGAACAGCAGGATCGTCTTCTCGATCACGGACAGCGCCTCTTCCCTGTCGGTAAATATTTTGCCGAGCGCACGGCCCTGTGCCACCTTCTTGCCCCAGCGGCCTCCGATATAGATCTTGTATCCATACGTTCCGTCTTCGATCGCATCAAACGGACATTTTTCCACGCAGCGCCCGCAGTTGTTGCATACGCTCCTGTCGATCTCCAGAACACCGTCCACAACCTTCGCCGCTCCTACCGGACAGTTTTTCTCAATGGCGCATTTTTTGCATCCGTTGCAGGAATCCTCATCAAAGTTCGGAATATGCTGTCCGATAATTCCCAGATCGTTCAGATCCGGTTTCACACAGTTATTCGGACATCCGCCCACTGCGATCTTGAATTTGTGCGGGAGCAGCACCTGCCTGTATCCTTCATAAAATCTTTCATGGATCTCTCTGGAAAGCTCAAAAGAATCCAGAAGTCCATACTGACAGGTCGTTCCTTTGCAGGCAACAACCGGACGTACTTTGGAACCGGTTCCTCCTGTCACCAGCCCTTCCTTCGCAATAAACTGCTGGAATTCCTCGATTTTGTTATAAGGAATGCCCGGTACTTCCACCGTCAGACGGGTGGTAAAGACCACCTCGCCGTTTCCAAATTTTTCCGCTGCCTCTGCAATACATCTCTGCTGAGCCGCCGTGATCTTGCCGTTTACGGTGATGATACGCCCGTTAAAGTTATCCGTTCCCTTGTTGTTCAAAAAGCCCATGCCTTTGACTCTCTTCTCATCTGCTGCGCTTACTGTTAATGCTGACATATCTTTCCTCCTGATTTAATTTCTGCACGGTAGTTCCTGTGTTGTCTGCAGGTATTATTCTGCTTCCACTTCGTTAAAGGTCAGTCCGCCTTCCAGAACTTTCGTATTAGTATAACCATAATATTTCATGCGATTCTGCGTCATATATCCGCGTTTTCCTTTCGCACATACCAGAAGAATCGGCTCATCCTTTGCAAAGCCGTCCACCTCGCCTTCGATCTTTGTCAGATCCACATAAGGCGCGCCGGCAATGGAAGGCTGCGGGGACACATCCATCACTTTATACCCTTCTGCCTCACCTGCCGCATATTCCGCAGGCGTCATGGTTTCCAGCGTGCCGTCCATCTTGTTCATCAATACGTTCACTGCATGCGCCAGCGGATGAATCGCTGTCGAAAACGGCGGCGCATACGCAAAATCCATATCCGCAATCTCGTCCACGGTTGCCTTCATGGCGATGGCTGCCACACAGGTATCCACTACTTTGTCAACGGCTCCTTTTCCAAGTACCTGCACGCCCAGAAGCCTTCTGCTCTCCCGGTCTGCGATCAGTTTGATGATAAAGCTGTCTGCCCCCGGCATATAGTGCGCCTTGTCATCCGTCACCATAATCACGCTGACGGCGTCAAAGCCCGCTTCCTTTGCCTGTGCCTCGGACATGCCGGTCCTGCCTGCATTCAGCTTCGGAAGCTGGCAGACGGCCGTACCCATGGCGCCGTGATAGGCCGTATCCTTACCGGCCATGTTCTTTGCCGCCATACGCCCGGTGATATTTGCCGTAGAGCCCATCGGCGACCATGCAGCTGCGCCTGTAATGCGGTTCGTAACCATCGCACAGTCCCCTACTGCGTAGATATCCGGATCGTTTGTCTGCATATGGTCATTGACGAGCACCGTCCTGTTGGGCGCCAGCTCAATCCCCGTATCTGCCAGAAATGCCGTATTGGCACGGATACCAATGGAAAGAACCACCATATCCGCCTTCAGCGCACGCCGGTCAGTCTGCACCTTCTCAACCTTTCCTTCACCAAGCACACCCTCGAATCTGGTACCGGTCATGGTATGGATGCCGTGCTCCGCCAGATGATTTTCCACAAATACCTGTACTTCCTCATCGAATCCCGGAAGCACATGAGGAGCCATATCCAGCACATTACAGCGTACACCCATGGAGGTCAGATTTTCCGCAATCTCCAGACCGATAAAACCGCCGCCCACTACAACGGCCTTCTTGATCCCGCCTGCTTCCACTGCTGCACGAAGGCTGACCGCATCATCGGGTGTTCTCATAAAGAATACCTGAGGCAGGTCCAGACCCGGAAGTGCCGGCCTGATCGGTGACGCACCGGTAGCAATAACCAGTTTGTCATAATCCCACGTACTCGTTTCCCCATTCTCATGAACGGCTTCCACTGTCTTTGCTGCGCGGTCCAGTTTTGTCACTTCCATGCCGGTAACAACCCTGGCGCCGGTCAGCGCCGCGAATTTCTCCGGCGTATTCACCACCAGACTCTCCCGGTCCGGAATCACCTTCCCCACATAATAAGGAAGTCCGCATCCTGCATAGGAAATATCTTTCCCTTTGGTCAGGATCGTCACTTCTGCACTGCGGTCTTCTCTCTTCAGTTTCGCAGCAACCTTGGTGCCGGCTGCGACACCTCCAATAATGATTACTTTCATTCCCTTCTCCTTTCTGAATAACCTGAATGGATATCAACTGCATTGTTAACATTATACCACTTGTTTCATACTAAGAAAAATGATATTATTCTATCATCTTTATAGGTAATACCTATAACTATCTTCCAAAAAACGAAAGAGGGATATTTATGACGATCCGACATCTGAAGATTTTTATTACCGTTGCAGAATGCGGCTCCATGAACACTGCCGCAAAAGAACTGTTCCTCTCCCAGCCCACCATAAGTCAGGCGATCCGGGAGCTGGAAGAATATTATGACACACGGCTTTTCGACCGGTTATCCAGACGTCTCCATATCACCCCCGCCGGACAGGAACTTCTAAACAATGCCTATCCGGTCGTTGCACAGTTCAACCAGCTGGAACGCAATATGGAAAAAGGACGCCAGAAAGACATCATCCGCATCGGCTCCACGATCACCGTGGGCTCCTGCCTGATCTCCAACGTCCTGAACGATTTTGACCGGCTGATGCCCGAGACAGAGACCTGTACCTTTATCGGCAACACCCATACGATCGAAGAGAAGCTTTTAAAATCCGAGCTGGATATCGCCCTGGTAGAAGGGGAGATCCACCATCCGGATCTGGTTATGGTTCCGGGCATCCGGGATTTCCTCGTCCTTGGATGCGCTGCAAACCACCCCTTTGCCGGCCGCGACGCGATCCATGTAAAGGATCTGGAAGGCCGGAAATTCGTCATGCGGGAGCAGGGAAGCGGCACCCGGGCGCTGTTTGACCGTTTTATCAAGCGCCACAGTCTGAACATCCGCACCTCCTGGGAAGCGACCTGCCCGGATGCTTTCCGCAATGCAATCCTGTACAACCAGTGTCTTGCAGTGATATCCGTAAGGCTTCTGGAACGGGATATCCGCAGCGGTCAGATCCGGATCTTTAATCCGCATACCAACGAACTGGAACGATTCTTCAGTCTGGTATACCACAAGGACAAGGTCTTTACTCCTGCCATGAACGCCGTCCGGAACATCATCGCCCACTACCGGCAGCCGGACTGGCTGGACAATGTTCCGGTTGGTGTTCTCAACGAGTAGTTGTCTGAAGAAGCATGGCCTGTTCATTGGCGGCATCCAGCCAGTCCAGATACAGCTTTTCTTCCACAGCCTCCTCTACAGCGGCATTGATCTCTGTAAGAAGCTCTGTCTCTCCTTTGACTACGCCGCCCACGATGCCTTCTGCATCATAAGGTAATTCTGCCCCGGAGAGAACCAGCTCCGGGCGTTCTTTCATAATTTTCTGTGCCATCGCTTCATCCAGAACCGCCCCTGCCGCTGTTCCAAGCCTCAGCATCAGAACCGCTCCGGTAGCCCGCTCCGTCAGTTCCAGATAAGAGCCGGGAAGCTGTTCCGCTACCAGCTGTGCCTGAAGGCTTCCGTACTGTGCCGCTACTGTCTTCCCTTCAAAATCCTCCAGCTTCGACAGCTTTCCTTTCTGCGACTCCTTCACCAGCAGCACCTGCCGCCCCGGCTTATAATACACTCTGGTAAAATCCATTTTCTCCTCACGCTCAGCTTCCGGAAGCATGCCCAGAAGCACCAGATCCACGCTGCCTTCTTCCACGGCATTCATGCATGCCTCAAAATCCATCTCGACAAATTCTGCTTCCACTCCCAGTTTCTGCGCAATATATGTACCCAGTTCGATGTCGCTCCCGCCATACGGAATCCCTCCGGCCTCTCCCGGTATCTCAAATGCAAACGGCGCATAATCCGCAGATATCCCGATCCGGAGTTTTCCCAGCTGCTGCACGGCTTCCAGCCTGTTTCCGGCAGTTCTCTGCCCCGCCTCTTCCGATGCTCCGGATGCTGCTGTCAGAGGGAATCCTCCGGAACATCCGCTCCCAGACAGCGCCAGGATTCCCGCCAGGCAGACTGCAGCCATCTTCTTCCCTTTTTTACCCATATATCATGTTCCTTTCCTGTCTGAATAGAACACTTCCATCTTTCCTTTACACTTTCTCCATACTCGATTTCCACAGTACACGAACCGGTGACTGCCAGACATATAAAAAGGCTCCGGAAACCGTTTCCGAAGCCCGAACAGGGACAGAAGGACTCGAACCCTCGACATTTGGTTTTGGAGACCAACGTTCTACCGACTGAACTATATCCCTGTATCTTTGACACTCGGATAATATACCACATAATCTCGATCATGTCAATATTTTTCCAAAATTTTTATCCGTGTTTCATATCACCCGCAGTGCATCCCTTACCGTCGCAACTCCCGCCAGCTCGATTCCGGTGATGTTTTTCACCTGCTCCAGACTGCTCTTTGGAAGGACTGCTTTTGTAAACCCAAGCTTCTTCGCTTCCTGAATCCTCTGCTGCACCATACTGACCGCACGGACCTCTCCGCTTAATCCCACCTCTCCGAAGACGATCGTCTTTTCGGAAACCGGGACATCCTTATAGCTGGAGATCACCGCAAGGACCAGCGCCAGATCCATGGCAGGCTCATTCAGGCGTATTCCGCCTGCAATGTTCACATAAGCATCATAGCTGGACAGCGGAAGGTTCAGCCGCTTCTCCAGAACCGCCATCAGAAGGTTGACCCGGTTGTAATCGATCCCTGCGGACGTACGCCTTGGAAGCCCGAAATTCGTCTTGCAGACCAGTGCCTGCACTTCCAGAAGCATGGGCCTTGTACCCTCCATGGTACAGGCAACTACGGAACCGGAAGCCCCTTCCGGCTTCCCGCTCAGCATATATTCCGAAGGGTTCGCAACCTCTCTTAAACCGTCCTCCCGCATCTCAAACACGCCGATTTCATTCGTGGAGCCAAAGCGGTTCTTTACTCCGCGCAGAATCCGGTAGGAGGCATGACGGTCTCCTTCAAAATAAAGCACCGTATCCACCATATGCTCCAGCACCCGGGGACCGGCCACCGTTCCTTCCTTCGTCACATGGCCCACAATAAATATGGTAATCCCCTGTTCCTTTGCCAGACGCATCAGTACTCCGGTGGCTTCACGGACCTGAGAGACGCTTCCGGGCGCGGAAGAGACCGCCTCCTGATACATGGTCTGTATGGAATCAATGACCACCGCCTCCGGCTTTTCCCTGAGGACAATTTCTTCAATATCTGACAGATTTGTCTCGCACAGAAGCTTGAAAGATTCCTGAAAGTTCCCGATGCGCAGAGCACGCAGCCTGATCTGCTGCAAAGATTCCTCTCCGGATATATAGAGAAGATTCTGCATCCGCTCCGCCAGATTCCTGCACACCTGCAGAAGCAGCGTGGACTTTCCGATTCCCGGATCTCCTCCTACCAGAATCAGGGAGCCGGGTACGATCCCGCCGCCCAGCACCTGGTCCAGTTCTGCCATTCCGGTGGAAACCCGCTCCTGCTCCCCGGATGGAATGCGGGCAAGACTGACCGGACTGCTTCTGGCCCTTCCCTGACCGTTCCTGCCGGCGGCCGCTCCCCTGGTCTTTCCTGCCTTTGGTTCTTCTACGAAGGTATTCCATTCGTGGCATGCCGGACACTGTCCTGACCATTTGGCTGATTCATATCCGCAGTTCTGACAGAAGAATACCATACTGCCCTTTTTCATGCCGGTTCCTCCGGACGGACCGTCACACGAACCTTGCCGTTTACCACCTTTACATCCACATGGCTGCCCTCCGGTATCTGTCCTTTCAGAATCTCATCCGCCAGCACATCCTCCAGCCGGTTCTGGATCACACGCCTCAGGGGCCTTGCGCCATATTTTACATCATATCCGGTCTCTGCCAGCCATTTTCTTACAGAATCCTTAAAAGATACCCGGATGGAAAGCTGACGGTAACAGCGCTTTTCCAGTTCCAGCAGAAGCATCCCTGCAATGCGTGAAATCTCTTCCTTCTGCAGTGCATGAAATACGATCGTTTCATCAATCCGGTTTAAAAACTCCGGACGGAAAATCTTCTTCACCTCATTCATAACACTGTTTTTCATGAATTCATAATCCTGTCTGGCGTTTTCCGCAGAAGCAAATCCCAGCTTCTTCGGCGATATGATAGCGCCGGCGCCTGCATTGGAAGTCATGATAATAACCGTATTTTTAAAATTCACTTTTCTGCCCTGTGAATCCGTAATATGCCCGTCATCCAGCACCTGCAGCAGAATGTTAAATACATCCGGATGCGCTTTTTCGATCTCATCAAACAGCACGACCGAATAGGGATTTCTGCGGACCTTCTCGCTCAGCTGCCCGCCGTCATCATGCCCCACATATCCCGGCGGGGAACCGATCATCTTCGACACGCTGTGTTTCTCCATATATTCGGACATGTCTACCCGGATCATGGCATCCTCCCTGCCGAACAGGACTTCGGCAAGCGCTTTGGAAAGCTCCGTCTTCCCCACACCGGTGGGACCCAGGAACAGAAAAGAACCGATGGGGCGTCCGGGATCCTTTAATCCCACCCGTCCGCGTTTGACTGCTTTGGCCACTGCAGTCACGGCCTCCTCCTGGCCGACCACTCTTTTATGAAGTGTCTGCTCCAGACGGCGAAGCTTCTGGGATTCCGCTTCCGCCAGCCTCTGTACCGGGATCCTGGTCCATTTGGAGACTGTCAGAGCAATCTGTTCTTCGGTCACGGTATTGGCGGTCCTTCTTGCTTTTTTGCGGTCTCTTGCTGCCAGTTTTTCTTCCAGTCTCTTCACTTCCTGCCGGCAGGACCGTGCTTTTTCCAGATCGCCTTCCATGAGGGCATTTTCCAGCTCCTCCTTCGCCTGGCCCAGTTCCTGCAGCACATCGAAGCGGCTGTTTCCCGGGCTGTACTGCCCCATGCGAAGTCCTGCGGCCGCTTCATCCATCAGATCGATCGCCTTATCCGGCAGAAAACGGTCATTGATATAACGTTCCGACAGTCTGGCCGCCGCCTCCAGCGCCCCATCCGTGATCTTCACCTGATGATGCTTCTCATAATACGGACGCAGTCCTTTCAGAATCTCCACCGTCTGACCCACATCTGCTTCTTCCACCATCACAGGCTGAAACCTGCGTTCCAGCGCCGCATCCTTTTCAATATGTTTCCGGTATTCCTCCAGTGTCGTCGCGCCGATGATCTGGATCTCACCTCTGGCCATGGCGGGTTTCAGAATATTCGAAGCATCCATGGCGCCTTCCGCCCCGCCTGCTCCGATGATCATGTGAAGCTCATCAATAAACAGCAGAATCTCTCCCGACTGCCGCACTTCGTCGATCACATTCTTGATACGCTCTTCAAATTCTCCCCGGTATTTGGAACCGGCTACCATTGCCGTCAGATCCAGAATGCACAGCCTTTTTCCCAGAATGTTTTCCGGCACCTGCCCGGCTGCGATCCTTGCCGCCAGCCCCTCTACAACAGCTGTCTTGCCGACTCCCGGTTCCCCGATCAGGCAGGGATTATTTTTGGTCCGGCGGCTTAGTACCTGGAGCACTCTCCGGATCTCTTCTTCCCTTCCGATCACCGGATCCAGCTTTCCGTCCCTGGCCAGAGCGGTCAGGTCCCTGCTGTACTGGTCCAGCGTCTGCGTACCGCGGCCCCTGCTGTCCTCTTTGTACTCGGATGCTTTCTCTCCCATCGAAGCGATCAGCTCCGTATACACTTCCCGCAGACGGATATTCATCGTATTTAAAAGCCGGGAACCCACGCATTCCCCGTCCTTCAGAATCGCAATCAGAATGTGCTCCGTTCCGACCAGGGCTTCGCGGAAGCGCCTTGCCTCGGCGGCGGCATCCTCCAGAATCTTTCTGGCTCTTGGAGTATAAGCCCGCTTCCCGCCTGAAACCACATCATTTTCCGGCGCAATCAGCTGCCGGATCATATCGGTCAGCCCTTCTTCCGTGACGCCGACTCCGGACAGCACCTGCCCGGCCGAGCCGGACGATTCTTTCAAAAGCCCGATCAGTATATGTTCGGTCCCGATATAGGGATGCTTCAGTTGGGCAGATACTTTTCTGGCCAGTTTCAGCGCCTGTTCCGCCCTCTCTGTATAAATCTGCATAATCTCCTCCTACTCCCCATATTCTGCATAAATGTCATCGATCAACTCATGAACTTCTTCCCGGGTAATATTTTTACAGCTTCCCTTGGCCAGTATGACCAGAAGCTCTCTTTTCATCTCATTGACTGCCTTCCGCTTATCTGCATCGACTGCCACGACTGCCCCGCTCCGCCGGTCCAGACGGATATAGCCCTCCTGCCTCAGGAGGCTGTAGGCTTTGTTGACCGTATGCATGTTGATGCCGATCTCATCCGCCAGCTGACGCACGCTGGGAAGCGTATCTCCTTCCCGGAGCCTTGATGTGGCGATCCCAATGATGATCTGATCGCAGAGCTGTACATAAAATGCTTTATCACTGTTAAAATCAATCTCCAGATACATTTTGCCACCTGTCCTTTGTAAAATCAAAAGGCATCCATGGTCTGCCTTTTTCTGCATGGATTGCGTATGTTATATACACAGTATAACAGTTTTGCTGCATTCGGTCAACCCGACAATCAAGACACACTAATGCAGATTTCATTTCAAAATTACTGTTCAGGCGTCCGGACGAAAGCAGCAAATACGGCTTCGGAATCCGGCAGCGCCCAAAGGCGCTTCCTGATACCCAAAGCCGCATGACAAACAGCACCTGCTAGTTTTCATCATCCAGATCATCCAGATCGATAATCTCCAGATCCAGATCATCCTCTTCGTCCTCTTCCTCTTCCCAGTGCACAGGCTCCTGAAAATCAGACTCGTTCTCCTCCAGGTTTCCGGTTACGTAGGAACTGGACCCCGACTGGTCCCCGGATTCCTCCATCTCTTCCTCTTTTGGCATCTCCATCTTTCTCATGCGAAGGTACATCAGAATCAGCACGTTCAGCAGCACCACAACGAGAATGATGAGGATCAGAATCGTATACAGCCTCCTGGCCATGATCCGGTCATAACGCTGAGCCTGTTCGCTCGCTTCCGCCCGCAGCCCGATTTCCTTTTCCTCCAGTTCCAGAATATAATTCTGTTCTCCCTGATATGCCACATCGTCAAACAGCTGCAGGGAATTCTTGTCATAGTCATAGCTGTACCATGCTTTTTCCCCGTCCTGGTTGATCCCATAGATCAAATATCTGTTTGTATCATCCTGAATCTCGTCCACTCCGTCAATGATCACATGCTTCAGAGCCGGAATCTCGTACTTGGGGCCCCACCCCAGATTCACCGGTGTGTAACGGGTCGGTACATGAACACCTTCTTCCGGTTCAATGAAGATCACATCATCGTTCCCGCTCTCCATCTGTACAAAAGGAATCACGTTCCCGGTATCCGGGTTATAGACAAAATCATCCCGGTAGCTTCCGTTGTCGCTCCTGAGCCTTACCACATACAGATCCAGCGTATTGTGCTTCAGCACCCGGCTGTCAATTCCCTGAATGTCCAGATGGACGGCCTCAAAGCCTTCGATGTTATCCGGACGACGCACATAAAAGGTTCTTTCGTCAATCACGAAACTGGCACGGGTTCCATCCTCTTCTTCCCCGCTCTCTTCCTCCGTCTCTTCCGAAGAAACCGGCTCTCCGCTCAGCACATCGATCTCGGTTCCGTCCACAACAATCGTACATGCCGTGACGGCAACCGCAGCATTTCCGTCTTCATTCCCCTGAAACCTCACAGAAAAGGAAACCTCTTTGCTGTCAGGCCTGCTGCTCAGCTGAACGCTTCCATTTCCGCCGTTTCCGGAGAAATTATCCCCGCCGCTTCCGGACACATAGGTCAGAAGCTCCCGGTCATAAGAAAGAGTCAGGGTTACGCTCTCCATTGCCTCATCATTTGTAATCGTATATTCAGCAGCAACCATTTCATCAGCCGTTACCGTCAGTTCGGTATCTCCTTCCACGGAAGGCGCCGCCAGAACCGTTATACCGGAACATAACAAAAAGCCCGCCATCAGAATTCCTGCCAGTCCTGATAAATATCCTCTACTTTTCATACAATATTCTCTCTTTCCAAGCCTGTTTTGCCTTGAACCACTACAATAAGGCTTTCACAGGAGAAAGTCAACCGGTTTCACAAAACTTTCATGAAACTTTTACGTTTTCAGAGCGCCTGATCTGCCTCATCAATGGCTTTTCCAATATCAGATCGGCAGTATTTGTTGTCAAAATCCACCCATTTTACCGCTTCATAGGCATTGGCGCGTGCCGTCTTCAGGTCTTTTCCGGTGGCCGTCACGCCCAGGACGCGTCCGCCGTTTGTTACCAGCTTCCCGTCCTTCTTCATGCTGGCTGCATGGAAGACATTGTATCCTTCCCGGTTCTTAAAGTTCTCCAGACCCCGGATCTCATAGCCCTTCTCATAGCGGACCGGATAACCTTCGGATGCCAGCACCACACAGACTGCCGCGTTATCCTCGAACTCCAGTTCGATTCTGTCCAGCGTCCCGTCCACACATGCTTCCAGCACTTCCACAATGTCATTTTTCATGCGCGGCAGCACCACCTGCGCCTCCGGATCGCCGAAACGCGCATTGTATTCCAGGACCCTGGGCCCCTTTTCCGTCAGCATGAGGCCAAAGAAGATCACTCCTTTGAATGCTCTTCCTTCTGCCGCCATGGCGTCTACCGTCTTCTGATAGATATATTCTTTACAGAAAGCATCCACTTCATCCGTGTAAAAAGGACTGGGGGAAAAGGTCCCCATACCGCCGGTATTCAGCCCCTGGTCCCCATCCAGCGCCCGCTTGTGATCCTGGGCAGAGGTCATGGTTTTGATCGTCTTTCCGTCCACAAAACTCAGCACCGATACTTCCCTTCCGGTCATAAATTCTTCGATCACCATCCGGCTGCCGGCCTCGCCGAATTTTTTGTCCGTCATGATGGATTTTACGCCTTCCCGGGCTTCCTCCAGCGTGTTGCAGATAAGAACGCCTTTTCCAAGCGCCAGCCCGTCCGCCTTCAGAACGATGGGCATGGAAGCCGTCTCCAGATAAGCCAGCGCTCTGTCCGGATCGTCAAAATTCTCATATGCCGCTGTGGGAATCCCGTATTTCTTCATCAGGTCTTTGGAAAACGCCTTGGAACCCTCCAGGATTGCCGCATTTTTCCGCGGTCCGAATACCCGGATACCTTTTGCCTCGAACACATCCACGATGCCGCCCACCAGCGGGTCGTCCATGCCGATGACCGCCAGATCAATCTCTTTTTCCTTTGCAAATGCAGCCAGGCGCTCAAATTCCATGACGCCGATGTCCACGCATTCTGCACATTCTTCGATTCCTGCATTGCCCGGCGCACAGTAGATTTTGTCCACCTTCGGACTCTGCGCCGCTTTCCATGCGATGGCATGCTCTCTGCCGCCGCCGCCTACGATCAATATCTTCATACTGTCCTCCACTTACTGTATCTCCATGACCTTTCCATCGGCCACCCGGATCTTCCCGTTTGCAATCAGATCGATCGCCTTTGGCATGATCACCCATTCTGCTTCTTCCATCACCCGCTGCTGCAGCGCCTTCGGCGTATCTCCCGGTTGGACTTCCACTGCCTTCTGAAGGATGATCGGGCCGGTATCGGTCCCTTTGTCTACAAAATGCACCGTGGCGCCGGTCACCTTTACCCCCCGCGACAGGACGCCCTCATGCACCTTCAGTCCGTAATAATCCGTTCCGCAAAAAGAGGGAATCAGCGACGGATGGATATTGATGATCCGGTTCTCGTACCGTTCCACGATCTTTTCCGGAAGAACCACAAGGCACCCGGCCAGAACCACCAGATCCGCTCCTGACCGCTGAAGCGCCGCCAGAAGGGCATCGTGGAAGGCTTCCCGGTCCTCATAGTCTTTCGGCGTGATGCAGCATGCGGGGACTCCCGCCTTTTTTGCCCGTTCCAGCGCATACGCATTCCGGTTGTTGCTGATCACCGTCTCAATCTTCGCATTGGTGATCCGCCCGTCGTCAATGGCATCCATGATCGCCTGCAGGTTCGTTCCGCCGCCGGATACGAGGACCGCCAGCTTTAACATAATACGACTCCTTTTTCTCCCTTTTCGACAATTCCCACCACATAAGGATCTTCGCCGGCGGCCCGAATGGCTTCCATGGCCTTCTCCGTATCCGCCGGATCCACTGCCAGTACCATGCCAAGCCCCATATTATAGGTATTGTACATCATATCTTCTGCGATGTTTCCGTCTGTCTGCAGCATGCGGAAAATCGGAAGCACCGGGTAGCTGTCCTTCTTTACCACGGCCCGCACGCCGTCCGGAAGCATCCGCGGAATGTTCTCATAGAACCCTCCTCCGGTGATATGACTGCAGCCCTTGATGGTAACGCCTGCCTCTTTGACCCCGCGCAGCGCCTTCACATAGATCTTCGTGGGACGAAGCAGCGCTTCCCCAAGCGTGCTGCCAAGACTGTCGTAGTATGTATGCAGCGCTTCTTCGCTCATCCGGAATACTTTGCGCACCAGAGAAAAACCGTTGCTGTGCACGCCGGAAGACGCGATACCGATCAGGGTGTCTCCCTCTTTGATATCCGCTCCGGTAATCAGATCCTTTTCATCCACAATCCCGACGGCAAAACCCGCCAGATCGTATTCATCCTCCGGGTAGAATCCCGGCATCTCCGCGGTCTCCCCGCCGATTAACGCCGCGCCTGCCTGCCTGCAGCCCTCTGCCACACCGCTTACGATGGTCGCAATCTTCTCCGGATAATTCTTTCCGCATGCGATATAGTCCAGAAAAAACAGCGGTTCTCCGCCTGCACAGGCAATATCATTGACGCACATCGCCACGCAGTCGATGCCGACGGTATCATGCCGGTCCATCAGAAATGCCAGTTTCAGCTTCGTTCCCACACCGTCCGTGCCGGACACCAGCGTCGGTTTTTCCATATTCTTGAAAGCACTCATGGAAAATGCTCCCGAAAAACCGCCCAGGCCTCCCAGTACTTCCGGCCGCATGGTCGCTTTTACATGCTCCTTCATCAGTTCCACCGATCTGTAACCGGCCTCAATGTCAACACCTGCGTTCTTATAATCCATCTGCTATCCTCCTGTCAGAGTCCTGCACCTGCCGTTCACAATCTCCCGGATCCGTAAAAGATTCCGAACCGCCCCTGCATCTGCAAAATCCTTTCGGGCGTCGTCCCGGCAGCTGCTGTTATTATGTTTTACCTCATCTGCGCCAGATACGCCTGATATCCCATCTCATCCAGCTTTTTGGCTTTTCCTTCCACTTCCTGCTTCATCTCTTCCGAACAGGCCTTCAGCCGCTTCAGAAGCTCTGCATCCGACGTTGCCAGGATCTTTGCCGCCAGGATTCCTGCGTTGGCGCCGCCGTTGATCGCCACCGTTGCCACCGGAATACCGCTGGGCATCTGCACAATGGAATACAGAGAGTCCACGCCGCCCAGATCCGAAGTCTTCATGGGAATGCCGATGACCGGCATCGGAAAGATCGCCGCACACATGCCCGGAAGATGCGCCGCCTTGCCTGCTCCTGCGATGATCACTTTGAAGCCTTTTTCTTCCGCGCCTCTGGCATACTCAAAAAATACATCCGGCTCCCTGTGAGCGGAGATGATCGTCATCTCATAATCCACTCCCAGCTTCTCCAGTACCTCTGCCGCCCTGCTCATAACCGGAAGATCCGAATCGCTGCCCATCACAATTCCTACTCTTGCCATTTTCAGTCTCCTTTTCTCCAATGGTTTATTATGACATTTTATAAGTGCTGCTAATAAATAAATCGTGATCATTTATTTTAACTTATGAGTTATCTTACCGTGACTCCTCCGGCTTGTCAAGACGGAACTGTCACGCATCAAAAGGCCGGTTCAGTTCTTCCGTCCCAGGCAGAACAAATCTTCCGCTTTGAATCAGCAGCGTCCGGCTGCCGTCTTCGTGAACGACTGCGATCTCCTGAAGTTCGTCATAGGGAATCGTGATATCTGTGTGACAGTTAAAATATGCCTTCTGGATATCTTCTTTCCGAAGAGCGGAACACTCGTTTTCCTTTGCAATCATCCGCTTGCCGTCCGGATTGCAGGTTTTTACATCCTCTTCCCAGGAAAAACAGGTATCTCCCACTGCAAAATGCGGCCCCATCTTCTCTGCAATCAGAATCGGCATCCGGCCTCCGATCCCGTACTTTTCTGCTGCCACATAGGCGGTGGTATTGGTTCCGACGGCAAACTCGCCCAAGGGAAGCGTGTCATGGTGCATCAGTACATTTTCCCGGATATAACGGCGGTTTTCCTCCTCCTGCTCATAATTTCCGCAGGTATAATCCGTGACCATGCCGTCCCGGAAAGTGAGTTTCAGATCTTTATAAAACAGCCCGTCCAGATAAACGCCTGTCACATGGAGCACGCCCTCTGTTCCGGCAAGCACCGGCGATGTAAACACCTCTCCCACCGGTATGTTCACATCCGCCACACAGTTTTCAAAAACCGTCTCTTTTTCGGGTTCCTGAATTCCGGCAAGCATCACCCTGAGATCGGTATGGTTGTCCCCTTTTCCCAGAACGTGAACGGATACTCCCGTATCCAGCACATCGATCAGCTTCTGCTGAATCTGCTGCCACGTCCGGTAATCCAGCGTATTGATCTTCACGGTCTCCCGGAAAATCTCCTCAAACTGCGGACCGATGTCCGGAACCGGAAACGCAATGATCGTAAAACTTCGCTCCTCCCCGGGAATATACTCATTGACGATCTGTCCCGCACGGCTGTTAAGCGCCACCTGAATCTCCTGCTGCTTTGCATCCAGCTTCAGCGCTTCCGGCTTCGTCTTCGGTGCAAACGGAACCTCTCCGAAGACCTCCATCACCGCCGGTCCCGCATGCGTATGCGCCAGCTCCCTGTACTGTTCATAAACCGTCCTGAGTACGCCGGCCTTTCGTTCTGCAAACGCCCTGTCCATAAAAAGCGCCGCATCTCCCTTGTGGTCATAGTCATACTGCTTATTGGGAGAAGAACTGTAATACCCGATCTTACCGTTCTGCTGCCTGTTCACTCTGCCCACAGCCGCCCGGTATATGATACTCTGAAGCCCCATGGCTTCAAAATTCTTCACCGCCTGACGGATGATCCGTTCAAAGCCCAGACAGTAACGGATGTTGACCGTTTTCTTCCGGTGCAGCGGCTTTCCCGCCACCTCAAAACCGATCCGGTAGCCTTCCGTGAATACGGAGGCAATCCGGTCAATCTCTTCCTGAGAAAGCCCGGCCAGAAAACGGCTCATACGGATCTCCGTGTCGCTGACGTACTCTCCGAACTGATACAGATACCGCACATCCTCCAGATCCGCCTCCATAATAATATCCCTTGCAAAAGACAGGGACGGATCCAGCTGTTCCTGCACCCTTTTCGCCACCATCACATCGCTGTAATCGCTGATAAACCAGTATATATCCGATGCCAGCTGTTCTCTGGACGGAGCCTCTCCGCCTGTAAATTCACTGTGTATCTGCAGAAAAAGCTCCATGCAGATGAGCATCTCCTCCGTCCGGCGCTCACAGGCATAGACGATCATGCCCCGAAGCTCTGCATAGAGAAAGGACAGGATCTGGCCGTATGTATCCGAAAGCTCAGACACGGCATACGCCGGATTGGCATAGCTGGATTCATAAGCCTCGCCCGTGATATCTCCATAAAGTCTGTCATTCCATGCCTGAAGCTGCCCCAGGGAAGCCGTCTTCAGCCAGCCCGTCTCCGCCTTTTCCAGGGCTTCCAGCATCAGAAGCACAAACTCTGCCGTCTTTTTAAAACAGGCTCCGGTCTTTCCTTCCACCTCCGGTTCTTCTGCAATCTCTCTGACCCGGTCACTGGCAAGCCTCCAGCGTTCCATCTGAATCTCTTCCATCTCTTTTGTCATCCCCCCATTCCCAACAGATAGATGCCGACAAATGCCATCAGCACCAGCCCGTTCAGCATACATCCCGCATAGGGAAATCCTTTATAAGTATCTTCCTCTCCAAGTGCCCGGACACCATGATACAGTCCCGTCAGTGCCAGAAGCAGCGCCAGTAATCCGAGAACCGCAATCGGTTTCCCTGCCTGACCGTATTCCGTATAGGCAGCGCCCACCATCCCTCCTGTCAGGAGCAGGGATATCACGCCGAGAATACTTGAGCGGATACCGGTGCGGGACTGATTTCTGACCGTAAATTTATATCGTCTCTTCATATATTCCCTTTTCTTTTTTCCAAAATACAATCCGGTAGACTCCATACCCGATGCAGCCGCCCAGGGTATTAAGGAGCATGTCATCCACATCACAGCTCCCTACCCGGAGAATCAGCTGTGAGACCTCTATGAAAAGCGTCAGTTCAAAGCTCAGCAGGGCAACCTTCCAAAACCCCATCCTTTTCTTTTGCATCGCCGGAAGAAGGGCGCCGTACGGCACAAAGCCGATCACATTTCCCAGAAGATTCCAGAATACCATCCATGGACCGATCTGCCTGCGGTATGCGATATAGCGCCTGATCTCACGAAACGGAACCAGATTATAGCGATAATCTCCCTCCAGCATCGTACGTCCCCATTCCTCTGCAAAAAACATCAGATATACCAGAAGCAGAAGATAGAGGCCAAAGAAAACACGGCTTGCCTGCCGGATATATTTTTCTGTCTCCCTTTTCACATAAAGCTCCTTCTATTATATAAAAAGCTGCTGTAAACACTGCCCTCTGACCGGACAGTCATCTACAGCAGCCATCGTCCTGTCAGAACATCAGGTCAGATTTTCCTTTCAGCAGACGGGCCCCGTTGATGATCATCAGGATCCCCGTCACAATACCGGTCACCAGCACAATGATGCCGATGGCCAGATCTCCGGCTCCCACATTTGCCATGGTCTTGTAGGTTTTCTCATTATTCATGTACATATCCTCCCTGTCGTACCCCATACTGTTCATAGTATGCGTCAATCGCTGTCTTTAATGCATCATCAATGATAACTTTTCCCTTATACGGGCGGTTATACAGGTGCTCCACCACCTCCGCCATGGTCACGATCGCCGTCGTCTGAAGACCGTAGACCTCCTGAATCTCCTGCAGCGCGCTTTTTTCGCCCTGTCCTCTCTCCATGCGGTCCACGGACACCACAAGGCCTACAGGATGCACTTCTCCCTGCGCCCGGATGATCGGAAGCGTCTCCTGGATCGAAGTTCCCGCCGTCGTCACATCCTCGATGATAACGACCCGGTCCCCGTCACCCATGGGGCTTCCCAGCAGGATACCCCGGTCCCCATGATCCTTGACTTCTTTTCGGTTGGAACAGTAGCGGATATCCCTGCCGTACTGTTCGCTGATGGCGATCGTCGCCGCAACCGTCAGCGGGATCCCCTTATATGCCGGACCAAACAGGACGTCAAAATCCAGTCCGAAATGATCGTGGATCGCCTTTGCGTAATATTCCCCCAGCTTCCGAAGCTGCGCCCCGGTACGGTAAAATCCGGTATTTACAAAAAACGGAGTCTTTCTGCCGCTCTTTGTCACGAAATCTCCGAACTTCAGAACCTGGCAGTCGATCATAAATTCAATAAATTCCTGCTTGTACTGTTCCATCTATCTCATAACCTCCATCCACTTTGTTCAGGATCATTGTAAATTTCCTCCATCTTACCATAGATAAAGAACATTTTCAACGCAGGATTTTCAGCAGAAAGGGGCTTTTGCAATACAGAACTCTGCCTGTGCCCTGTGTCTGCTCCAATCCGCACAGCGTTTCAGGACGCACCATCCGCATTCTGTTTTGCAAAAGCCCCTCCGTACCAGAACCTCTATCGGACCGCGCCGATCAGCTCCCGGATATCCTCCACCTGATACTGCCGCATATAGGCTTCGATCCCTTCCGCCACCTTCTTTGCCGCATATGGATCTGCAAAATTCGCCGTTCCCACCGATACGGCCGTGGCGCCCGCCAGGATAAATTCCACGGCGTCCTCCCCGGTGCAGATGCCCCCCATGCCGATGATCGGGAGCTTTACCGCCTGCGCCACCTGATACACCATACGGACCGCCACCGGCTTAACCGCAGGGCCGGACATGCCGCCTGTCTTATTGGCAATGGCAAAAGTTCTTCTGTGGATATCGATCTTCATGCCTGTGATCGTATTGATCAGAGAGAGTACATCCGCCCCTGCGGCCTCTGCCGCTCTTGCCATCTCCGTGATGTCCGTCACATTGGGACTCAGCTTCATGATCACCGGCTGACGGGCATGCTTTCTGACTTCCCGGGTAATAGCCTCCAGCGCCTTTGGATCCTGCCCAAAGGCAATGCCGCCCTCTTTGACATTGGGGCAGGACACATTGATCTCCAGCAGATCCACCGGCTCTGAAGCCAGACGTTCTGTCACTGCGCAGTAGTCTTCCACCGTTTTTCCGCATACATTTACAATAATCTTTGTATTGTATTTCTTTAAAAACGGAAGGTCCCGCTCTATAAAGACATCAATCCCAGGATTCTGAAGCCCGATGGCATTGAGCATGCCGCACTTTGTCTCCGCAATGCGCGGCGTGGGATTGCCCGGCCAGGGAACGCTGGCAACGCCCTTGGTCACTACGGCTCCCAGAACGCCCAGATCGTAAAATTCACTGTATTCCGCGCCGGAGCCGAAGGTCCCGGAGGCGGTCATGACCGGATTCTTAAGCTCCACGCCCGCAAGTGTTACTTTTGTATTCATTACAGCTCCACCTCCGTACTTAAGAATACCGGACCGTCCTTGCACACTCTCTTATTCTGTACATGGGTGTGTCCGTCCACCTCTTTCGACTGGCATATGCAGGCAAGACATGCGCCGATTCCGCACGCCATCCGCTCCTCCATGGAGAGCCAGCAGGGGATCCCTTTTTCTTCTGCATAAGCCTTGACGGCGCGCAGCATGGGCTTTGGCCCGCACGCATAGATGATGTCCGCCGTCAGACCATGCTCCCTGACGGCATCCATGACATTTCCCTTCGTTCCGGCGCTTCCATCCTCCGTCGCCACATAGAGCGTGCCGTTCTCTGACAGCTCGTCCGTCAGAAACTGCTCATCCCGATAGCCGGCGATCACCTGAACTTCCAGATTCAGTTCTCTGGCAAGCTGTACCATGGGCGGAATCCCGATGCCGCCTCCCATGAGAAATGCCTTTTTTGCTCCGGTATCCAGAGGAAACCCATTCCCCAACGGGCCAAGTACCTCGATCCGGTCTCCGGATGTCAGACGGGAAAATTCCTCTGTTCCCTTCCCGACCACCCGGTACACCATACGGATTCGGCCGCCTTCCCGATCGATCTCGCAGATGCTGACAGGACGCGGGAGCATCCGGCTCTCCTCCCGGCTGTACAGGGACAGAAACTGCCCCGGCTTCGCCTCCCCGGCGATCTGTTCCGTCCGGATCCACAGGCTGTATATCTCTGACGCAATCTGTTCCTGTTCCATCACTGTGGCTGATTCTTTGTATTTCATCTTTTTTCTCCTATTAGAGTTCCGCCCATGGCCGGGCGATGCCCTGTGTCTGGAACGCCTTTCGGCCCTTCCCGTCCGAAAAACGTTCCGGCATCTCCCGCACATGGGCTGTATGGGATCGAGTTCCGCCCATGGCCGGGCGATGCCCTGTGTCTGGAACGCCTTTCGGCCCTTCCCGTCCGAAAATCGTTCCGGCATCTCCCGCACATGGGCTGTATGGACTGCGTTCCGCCCATGGCCGGGCGATGCCCTGTGTCTGGAACGCTTTTCGGCCCTTCCCGTCCGAAAATCGTTCCGGTATCTCCCGCACATGGGCTGTATGGGCTGAGTTCCGCCCATGGCCGGGTTAAAGTTCCGCTTCCAGTGCTCCGCGGATATCCACAATCATGTCTTCTACGGCTGCTCTGGATGCTTCTGCAAAATGCGCTTCCCCATACTTTGCATAGGCTTCCTGTTTATATGCTGCGATAATCCCTCTGGAAGAGTTCACGATCGCACCAAGACCGTCCTCGTTAAAAAAGTGCACCAGGTCCTTTCCTTTGCCGCCCTGAGCCCCGTAGCCCGGCACCAGGATAAAAGACTTCGGCATCACCTTTCGGAGAGTTTTTCCCTGCTCCGGATAGGTGGCGCCTACCACAGCGCCGATATAGCTGTATGTATCGCCGCAGTGGGCTTCCCCCCACTCGGCCACTTTCTCGCCCACCAGCTCATAGAGCGGCCTGCCGTCCACCAGCCTGTCCTGAAATTCTCCGCTGGACGGATTGGATGTCTTTACAAGGATGAACAGGCCCTTCTTCTCTTCCTTACATACCTCAATAAAGGGATTCACCCCGTCCGAACCCAGATAGGGATTGACTGTCGCAAAATCCTCGTCAAATCCGGCATACACTCTGCTGCCCACCTGTACCTTTCCCAGATGGCCCGCCGCATAGGCCGCCGAGGTGGAACCAATGTCGCCCCGCTTTACGTCTCCGATAACAACCAGCCCTCTGGATTTGCAGTAATCCACCGTCTTCTTATATGCCTCCAGCCCTTTCACGCCGAACTGCTCATACATGGCGATCTGAGGCTTTACCGCAGGAATCAGGTCAAACGTATGATCCACGATCTCCTTATTAAACTGCCAGATAGCCTCTGCCGCTCCCCGCAGCGTCTCTCCATACTCCTCGAACGCCGCCTTCTGCACATGCTCCGGCACATACGAAAGCATCGGGTCCAGCCCCACCACAATGGGCGCTCCTGTCTTCTGGATTTTTTCAATCAATCTGTTAATCATGTTGTGTCTCCTTTTCATCTGTCTCTCTTGATATGCTGCCTGTAAGCTCTCAATATATAAAGAACAGCCCTTCTTTGTATACCTGCCATGTGACATCTATCCCTCCGCAAACCAGAAGTTTACCTATCCCAAATCAAACCAGTAATCCAAAGTTTCCTGTTCATTATAGTAACTGTTCAAAAATTCTTTCAGTTCTTGTATCCTGTTTTGAATATATTTCATATCTCTGCCGCCATTATGATTCACCCAGTCAAAAACAGAGTCCAACTCTGCTAATACACCTGGAATGGTATTTATTGAAAACATCCCGCCGCATACAAATATTTTGATTTTACATTCAGAAATGGCTTTTTCCCATGTTTCCTTCCAGACCCTTTGAAATGAAACCGGCATTTCGTCAACTATCCGGCTTTCTGGATAATTAAAATCCTCGCCTTTAAAAACAAATAAAGAAACTGACATTGTACCGCTCCGCAAATCCTTAATTGTCAACGTTATTATAGCCTATTTTACTGATACACCATTTCGAAAAGAAAGTTTCCCAAACAGCAGAAAGCGAACCGGAGCAATCCGGTCAATAAGCCAGATAAGCGCCGCTGTGATTCCGCTCATAACCGCAAAGGCCGCCAGACTGTACAGCAGTCCTTCCGGACTCCAGAAAAGAAACGTCTTTTTGTCCGGATTCAGTATGGCAGCAAACTGATAGTGCAGTACATAAATCTCCAGTGTATAATGCCCCAGCCGCGCCAGCTTTGATTTCATGCGGTTTTCCTTCCAGTCCAGTACCAGCCGGATGACTGCCAGACATCCCAGAAAGGAAGCGGCCGTCTGAATGCCGAGCATCACGATCCCGGTTACGGTCACCAGATCAAGAAACACTGCCATTCCAAGAAATACCAGCCCGCCCATATACGCCCCCCATCTTTGCAGAAACTCCGGTATCCGTCCCCGAAGCAGTTCCGGATGCAGACCGCAGAAATACGCACTCACATAATACGGCAGATAGATCACCAGAAGCGACGGACTCAGAAATGTCACTCCTGCCAGATAAGCCGCAAGGATCACGCCGCATCCCCCGAAGATCACAGCCCACAATCCCCACTCGCTCTTTGTCTTCGCCTGAACCAGCTGCGCCGTGTATGCGATCCAGGTAAACAGGAATAAGGTCATCAGAAACCAGAGACCATAATCCAGCTGGAACAGCGCTGTCTTCCATGCCCGCGGCACATACGTGATATGCTGTATGGTGAGCCAGGAGAAAAACGGAATCAGATAGGAAACGGCGCGCCTGCCCATCCGCCCCCGGTACTGCCTTACAGTCTCCACCTTCGCGCCCGCTCCCGCCAGATATCCGCTGATCAGGAAAAAAAGCGGCATCTGCAAAGATTTGATCACATCATACAGATACGGATCTGTCATATGGTTATGCACCTGCACATGCCCGAACATGACCAGAAGGATTGCGATGCCCTTCAGGCAGTCCAGCGTTTCGTTTCGCTCTTTTATCAAAAATCCTGCCTCCATGACGAATTATTAAACATTTTATCACAGGATTTGACCGCAAACAAGGCATATGTTACACTAACCACTGATAACCCTGCAAATCAGACCACTGTTTCTACTTAATTACCAGTCAGGACATACAGGCTGCAGACTGAATGGGGACAGGTGTCTGAACAACCACAGAACCGGAGCATTTATCATGACAGAAAAACTGCGTCGTTCCCCTTTATACCCTGTACTTGCCAAACTGTACCCTCTGCTGCATAAAACCCTGATCTGGTGGGCATGGCAGATCTGTTCTCTGTTTCCCGTCCAGAGGCAGAAAATCGTATTCAGCAACTTTAACGGAAGCGGCTTCGGGGATAACACCCGGTACATTGCGGAGGAATGCATCCGCCGGAGGATTCCTCACAGGCTCTACTGGGTCTGCGAAAAACCCGGGTGCACCTTTCCGCCTGAACTTATCATCATACGCCCCAACACGCTTCGTTTTGTCTACCACATGTCCACTGCAGGCATCTGGGTGGACAACACAAGAAAGCTGTATTATTTTAAAAAGAAAAAGAACCAGACCTACATTCAGACCTGGCACGGAGGCCCCGGACTGAAGCGCATTGAACGGGATGCCGGCAACGGACTGAGCCGGGAATATATTGCCTATGCCAAAAAGGATTCTGAACATATTGATCTGCTTTTGAGCTGCTGCGGTTTTTGCACCCGCTGTTACCGAAACTGTTTCTGGTATGACGGACCGATTCTGGAAAAAGGCATCCCCAAAAACGACCTTTATTTTCGTAATATTCCCTCCATGCGCCGGATGGTCCGGGCATATTATCAGTTCCCGGAAGAAGTAAATCTGGTGCTCTACGTCCCTACCTGGCGGGAAGACCGAAAGCTTCATGTATACCATCTGGATTTTGAAGGCTGTCTGGATGCTTTTGAAAAACGGTTCGGCGGAAAGTGGATCATGCTGGTGCGTCTGCACCCCAATGTCAACGCCGCAGATTTTGATATCCAGTATACAGACCGGGTATGGAATGCGTCCCCTTACGACAATGTACAGGAACTCCTTGCCGCCGGCGATGCAGTCATTACCGATTATTCCTCCTGCGGCTTTGACTATATCCAGATCAACCGGCTCTCTTTCTTCTACGCGGAAGACTATGAAGAGATGAAGCGGGACAAGGGATATTATCTGGAGCTGGATGAACTGCCCGTTCCAAAAGCTTTTTCCAACGGGGAGATGATCCGGAATATACTGGCATATTCGCCGGAGTTCTGGGAAGAGAAACGGGAAATATTTATGGAAATGATGGACTATTGCGATGACGGACACGCATCGGAAGCGGTGGTGGACTATATCGCGGAACGCTCCTTATGAATTACCGAAAGCTCCGGGATCGCCCGGAGCTTTTTATGGTCTATCTGTTTTTCTTTGCATAGTCGCAAATCAGGGAAACAAACGCCAGGATCAGCAGCAGAAAGGCAGACAGCATATCCCATACATCCAGAACAGGCTCTTCTGTCATTTTGGAAAGTATCCCATTGACGATAAACATAAACGGAATGGCTGATAAAAAAGCGATTCCAAGAGCGGCCAGTTTTCTTTTTTTCCCGATCTGTTTAAAAACTGCGACCAGGATCCACAGAAAAATGATTGAAACCACCGCTATCACTGCACCAACGGAATATACTTCCCGTACTTTTATGATGTTTCCCAGCAAAAACAAATATGGAACTGTAAAAATACTCCATGATACATAACTTAAAATAATTCCTCTCCTTCCAAGGATGAGTCCCGGAAACAATATGACCCATGCAAACACAATCGAGCTGACCGGAATCAGCGACCATGTCAGATGACCGGATACTGCAATATTACAAATGATGCATATCATAACAGCTCCCAGAAGCACTGCTGAAAAAAGTGCAGCGATAACCACATTCTTTGCCATATGATTTTCATCTTTTCTTTTCAGAGCGATCAGATTTTCGTCTGCCTTTTTTTCATAGCTTTCCATGTCAATTCTCTCTCCGCTTAACAGTTCATTTACTGTGATGCCCAGTATCTCACAAAGTTCCAGCATAACAGACGAATCCGGCATACTTTTTCCGGTTTCCCATTTCGATACCGCTCTGTCCGTAATGTTCAGCTTTTCTGCCAGCTGCGCCTGCGTCATCCTTTTCTCTTTCCGGCATTCAGAAATAAATGTTCCAGTCTTTGTCTGATTCATCCTGTTTTCCTTTCTTTTTTCTCTTTATATACCGCATCGTATGTAATCTACACGAACCGGCGGTTGAATATGGGAGAATCAACCGGCAGTTGGGAAGCCGTCTTCGTTTTTTCTCCTCTTACCAGCAAATGTTTTTGAGTAACGAAAAAAACCGCCCTTCCTCATGAATGGGCGGTAAATTCAGCAGCCTGTCAGCCAGGAAAAATCTTTATCTTTTCATGTTCTTATGCCAGAACCACCCGACCCCTGTCAGCGTCGCCATGCTTCCGACCACCAGCAGAATCTGTGTCAGCACTGCCGGAAGCCCCAGCAGGGATGCGCAGGTTCGGATGAACATGAACAAAAACATATGGAAGCACAGAACCGTCAATGTTTCCTGACCTGCCAGCGAGCAGAGTTTCATAAGCGGAGGGCATTTTTTCTCCAGCCACATGCCGGCCGCAAAGACCAGAAGAGAACCGGTCGTTCCGGCGGTCAGACAGAGCAGGATGCTGTGCCCGTAATCTCCGCTGGACAGATTCATACTCCCGTTCAGCTGAGAAGCCGTGATAAATGCCACCAGCAGCAGACCAAGAAACCACAGTTCTCCCAGAAGCTTTTCCTGCTTTTTCTCCCGCAGAAACTCCCCTGCCGCCATGAAGCAGGCAAACAGCGGAACCGCATCCAGACTCCAGGGCAGCAGAAGTTTTGTGCCGTAATGCCACAAAAACGCCATGACGGCGCCCAATGCCAGAAGCACATATTTCCATCTGCTCCGGTCGGCAAATCCATACCACGCACTGGTCAGGAACAGGGCGGTCAGAAACCAGAGCGGCGCATTTAACAGATTCAGAAGCACCGGATTCTCCCCGGCATACGCCATCGTGTGCATCTGATTTCTGGAATAAAAGATACCCAGAACAGAAAGCAGCTTCAGATCACCGGGCGTTCCTGCCAGAAGCGAATCCTTTACCCAGAAAAACAGCCACAGAAACGCGCTGGTCCCGGCGTAGGGCAGCAGCAGGCGCTTTGCCTTTTTTTTCAGATAAGCGCGGAAAGTCTCTCCTTCTTTGTGCCGGAACGTATACCCTGCCGCCACGAAAAAGACCGGCATATAGAACATGCCCCCATAAAAGGTCACCGGCCCCGGCGAACCTTCCGCATGAACCAGAAGCACCACCAGGATTCCCAGAACTTTCCCAAAATCCAGCCACCCAAGGCGCTCTTTTGTCTTATCTCCTGTCAAAGATCCGTCCAATCAGCACCTCTCCTTTCTTGCTCAGCGGCTCCACATAACGGCAGGACAGTTCGGACAGCAAAACCGTGATCCCGCTGATCAGGATCAGATTCAGAAAACTGGTCAGATTATAACCCAGTATTTCATAAAAAGCGAGCAGAAACCACGCTCCAAATGTCGCCGTCACCAGAAAATGGATCAGATACAGCGAGTAGGAAATCCGGCCCAGGTACAAAAACCCCCGCATGGAAAAAAACTGCTGAAGCGGCTCCAGATTCAGCACTGCCGTCACAAAGCAGAGCGCCCCGAAAATATGGTAATAATTCACAAGCACCAGTGGAAGGCTCCCCCAGATCGTCCCCTCATAGCCGAAACCGGAGGACGGATAACTCATGAAATAAAGCCCCGCCGCCAGCAGAAGCCAGTTCAGCGGCCGGCAGCCGCACAGCCGTTTGCGCCAGGACCAGTCCGTATGCATCAGATCACAGAGCACATATCCAAGACAGATACTCAGAAAATCCGTGCGCAAAAGCGCCGCCGCCAGTACGCCGTACAGAAGCCAGCGAAACCGGAACCGGCTCACAAAGGCTGCCAGCGCATAGTCCAGATATGCCCCCAGAAACAGGATCTGAATCGTCCACAGCACACCGTTATAGTCATTGCTGCCAAACAGAAAACACCCGTACAGGGATTCCTTCAGCATACCGGAAAGAGACGGAGCAAACGCATTAAAACCCGCAAACCACTTTTCCGATCCTGCCACCGCAGCCGCCGGCGTATTATAATACAGCCCCAGTTTCATGCACACAAAGATAACCGCATTGACAGCCAGCACTGCAGGCATCAGACGAAGATACCGTTTCCAGGCGCTTTGGACAAGCCTGCTTTTATCCCCTGTGAGGAAAAAGTTCCTGCAGAGCAGATACCCGCTGATGACCAGAAAAAGCCGTACCGCTGTATTTCCGTTAAAAAACAGGTTCAGCGGCGATTTCCCGACTGCAATGTCCAGATTGCCCGGAAGATGACAGCTCTCCGGCTGAAAATGGTACATCCCGTAATAAAACGCATATACAAAATGGGTCAGGAACACGATCACGCATCCCAGGCCCTTCAGTCCGTCCAGATATACTATTTTTTTCGTTTCCATATATAATTTCCCATTCCCGCATCTCTTAAAAGCTCTGCGCCCAGCCAGAGGATCACCAGAAGCTGCAGAACGGCAAAGACCGCCATGGGCATCATGGATTCCCCGTTAAAACATTCCTGATATCCGGCAAAGGCCACGATCTGCAAAACCAGCGGCGTCAGAAATTCTCCCGGTGCGGTCATCATATAAAGTATTGCCAGAACACAGGGCAGATATCCATACGACTGGTCCATATACGGCAGAACGTATCCCGTAAAAAGTACGCAGAACAGAAACAGGCGAAGAAGATGCAGGCCCTTTTGTTCCGGTTTTCCCATACTGAACAGATACAGAAACAGCACGGACAGACCGCCTGCAAGAAACAGTCCCACCAGCGCCAGCGGATCGATCCGCTGTCCCTGCACCGCCTCTCTTCCCACGATCTCATAGACATTGGGCCAGTGAAAGGTAACCAGCGTATAGCCGGCGCCAAGCCATGCCCGACAGGCATGGAAAAATCTCGCTCCGCCTGCCGCCAGCAGCAGAAGAAGCTGCTCTGCTTTCAGCCTCCGGTTCTGCCACAGCACCACACATCCCGTCAGAAGCCCCGCATATCTCACGGACCACAGAAGCAGCACTGCTGTCACGATGGTGAACAGCCAAGCACCCCATGATTTTTCCGACTGCATCAGAAAAAGCAGCGCACAGAGAAACAGAAGGGCGCCCACACAGGCATTGCCGCGCAGGATCGTCCCCTCTGCCACGCCCACCGGCAGAATCAGAAGGAGCCCATAAGTCACCAGCGCCTTTTTTCGGCTTGCGGTCAGACGCTGCACCAGCGCCGCCGCCGCCGCTGCCAGATACCATTCCGCCAGCACATACGGCCAGTGGGGCAGCCCGGTCTCAAAGGGCGTGCGCAGAAGATATGCCGCGCCCGTGATGCAGACCGCCAGAAGCCCTTCCAGAAATTCAAACTGTACCGTTCCCATACGAAACGTCCGGAACAGAAGTCCCCGGAGCAGATCATCCACACGCATCCGTTATCCTCCCTTCTTCCTCCCTGTCCAGTCTCTGCCGGTCCCCTTCATACCGGGGATACCGGTACAGGTCAAGTCCGATGACGATCAGTATGACCAGCTGCACAAAAGCCAGCACGCCGTAGGATACGCAGGGCGGCTTTTTTGTCAGATACTCCGCATAACCCACCACCGTCAGGAAACCCGTAGCGATAAACAGCCCGAAACGTTCCGGACGAATCAGCACGTAGATCAGCAGAAACGCATCCGTCAGATACAGATAACGTTCATGCATATGAGGAATAAAATATGTGGTCAGCAGTCCGAAAAACACCACCATCAGAATCACATATTCCTTCGTAATCCGCACTTCCTGATACGCCATCCAGAACAGCACCATCATCAGGATCCCCAGAATCAGATACATGCCCGCCCCCACGTATTCATCCAGAAAATACTGATTGCCGATCACCTGATAAATATTGGGAAATTTGATCGACAAAGACCAGCGGTCCTTGCTCCCCTGAAAAGCATAGATCCCGATCAGTTCCGAAAACGGCCTTCCCGCCAGCCATGCCGGAAGGATCCCCAGCAGATACATGACCGGTATGGTCAGAAAATGCTTCAGTTCTACTTTCCTGCGCACCCACAGAATCACAAGAAACGGGAAGATGAACAGTGTCTGCAGCTTCACGGCAAAGGCCGCGCCGTAAAACCACATGCCGGTCCAGTTCTTCCCCTTCAGCAAAAAGAGTACGCTGCACAGAATCAGAAAAGTATAGATGATATCGCACTGGGACCACACCGCCGCATTCAGGATCACGGTAGGCAGAAACAGAAAGAGACCGTACGCGAACTGCGCACGCTTCCGGCTTTTGGTGCATTCCGTCACGATCCCGGCGATGACCGCCGCTCCGGCAAATTCCAACAGACAGCAGATGCTTTTGAAAGCAGTCATGGCATTCACCGGAAGAAGCGTAATCCCGTACAGAAGGTACATAACCGGCGGCGCATAGTCATAAAAATCCTCCGCAAGTGCAGAAAATCCCCTGGTCCGAAGCTCCAGAAGCCAGCTGCTCCAGTAGATGCTCCAGTCATCCGCCACAAAAGAGCGCACCTGCACACGAACCAGGACTGCCAGCACACTGACCATTGCCAGAAAGAGGATTTCTGCGCCCTGTATCCTGTATGATCCAAAAGAAACTTCTTTTTTTATCCAATCTCTTACATATCGATCCATATCCGCTCCTGTCTCATTTCCCCTGCTCCGTATATCCGCCAACTTCATATGGTCCAAAACCTGTACGGTTTATCTGAGGAACTTTTCAATGATAAACCGGGGCCTTCTCTTTGTCTCCAGATAGATCTTCCCGATGTATTCCCCGATCACGCCGATGGCCAGAAGCTGCAGGCCGCCGATGGCCCAGATGGACACAATCAGAGACGTCCAGCCGATGCTCGTATTGCCCAGAAAATGCTGAATCAGGGAATAAGCCAGCATGGCGATGCTGCACAGAAAGATAAACATCCCGAGAAATACAATGAGCCGGATAGGCTTGATGGAGAGAGACGTGATCCCGTCCACCGCCAGTGCCAGCATCTTCTTCAGCGGATACTTGGACTCTCCCGCAAACCGCTCATGGCGCTCGTAGGTCACCACATCGGTCTGAAAGCCGATCATCGGCACGATGCCGCGAAGGAACAGATTCACCTCCTGGTAGTTCTCCATCTCCTGAAGCGCCCGCCTGCTCATAAGCCGGTAGTCCGCATGGTTGAAGACCACCTCGCCGCCCATCCGGTTGATGATCCTGTAAAAGCCCTCCGCTGTGAATTTTTTGAAAAAAGTATCCGTATTCCGGGCGCTGCGCACGCCGTAGACGATCTCGCAGCCCTCATAGTATTTCTCCACAAACTGGTCGATGACATCAATATCATCCTGCAGATCCGCATCCAGAGAGATCACCATATCCGCATATTCCTTCGCCGTCATCAGGCCACCCAGCAGGGCGTTCTGATGCCCGCGGTTTCTGGAAAGCTTCACGCCCAGAAAGACGGGATTCTCCCGGTGCAGCTCTTCGATCATCTCCCAGGTCCGGTCTCTGGATCCGTCATTGACAAACAGGATCCGGCTGTCCTTCGAGATCATTTTTTGCTCCATCAGACTTTCAAGCTTCTCCAGAAGCCTCTTTGACGTCTCCGGCAGAACCTCCTGCTCATTGTAACATGGGATGACCAGATACAGAATCTGCCCCCTTTGATTTCTCATATCTTCCATCGTTTTTATTCCTCTTCCTGTTCTTTTCCTGCCTTTGCCCTCTCCAGCTCAGCTTCCAGTTCCTGCAGCCGCTTTTCATTCAGCGCCACCATCTGATCCAGCGTCCGGATGCTGTTGGACATCCTTGAGAGCGCTACGGTCAGAGAAAAAATAATCACCAGCGAAAAACAGAAGCCCAGGAAAAAAATCATGTTCACCGGCGCATAGATGCCCAGAAAATCCGATACCACGATCAGAAGCTTCGGCACACAGTCAAAAAGCAGAAGCGCACACAATACCGCCATCCAGGACAGCGCATATTTCAGTTCCAGACTCCGCCTGCGTATCATATTTACCAGAATCGCAAAGACAATCAGAATCGCAATCCCGATCACAATCTGTAATTTTACCGTCATCATTGTTTCCGTTCTCCCGCCTCTATCTGCGCAGCCGTTCCATCAGGATCATCCGCGCCGCCCTTTCTATCTGCGCAGCCGTTCCATCAGAATCGCCAGCGTCACTTTGATCATATAGTAAACCGACCGGAGCCCTCCGATGGAGGAAGTTCCTTCCTTCCGCTCCTTCATCACCACCGGCATCTCCGTCACTTTTTTTCCCATACGCAGGATCGCCATCACGCTCTCCGGCTCCGGGTAGTCCTTTGGATAGCTGCCCGCATAGATCCGCATCACATCCCGGTTCACCATCCGCATCCCGGAGGTGGGATCCGTCACCCGCTTTCCGGTCAACAGCCGGATCAGTGCGGAAAAATACCGGATTCCGATCCTGCGGAGTCCGGAGGACTGAAAGCCTTCTTTCTCGATAAATCGGGAACCAATGACCATATCGCTCTCTGTCTCCGCCAGCTCCTGCGCCATCCGCTCCAGATAGGCGGCATCGTGCTGTCCGTCTCCGTCAAACTGTACCGCCGCATCATAGTCATACTGGCAGGCGTAGATGTAACCGGTCTGCACGGCACCGCCGATCCCCAGGTTCACCGACAGATTCACATGATTCAGACCGTATTTCCGGCAGATATCCAGCGTCCCATCGGTGGAACAGTCGTTGATGACCACATAGTCGAAGTCCGGCGCGTGTATTTTAATGTCATCCACTGCCTTCAAAATGCTTCTGCATTCATTGTAGGCAGGAATAATCACAAGCTTTTTCATAAATCATACTCCTTCGCATCCAGTCTCCGTTTCTCATGTATCAACAGAATATGCTTCTGGTTCATAAAGTACCGATCTGTGATTCTGTTGATCGTGTATTGTGACATTCTACCACAAACCGGAAAATATTGCTACTTTTTTACAAACTGCACCAGCACCCGCGCAATCCGGCACAGATCGGTAACCCATGCAAAGAGCACCTGATTTTCCCGAAGCGCCCGGTGTCCCTCTCTTAAGGACTCCAGATAGGCATGAAGGCTTTTGCTGCTTGTCCCGCCATAGGACATATAGATCAGGATCTCCGGAAGATAGGAAAGACTTACCTGTCTCCGGTATAAAATGCGGACCATGAATTCATAATCCGCCGCAATCCGGTAGTCGGTCCGATAGACGCCGAACCGGTCATACACTTCTTTTCTCAGATACATGGTAGGATGTCCCGGAAGCCAGCCGGTCCGGATGCTTCCCTGCCCCTGATGCCAGCGGCGCACGATCCGCTCTCCTTCCATATAATAGAGATCTCCATGGACTCCGTCCGTCCCTTCCGCCTCCATCACCTGTACCATCCGGGTAATCACATTGTCATCTGCATACCGGTCAAAGCAGCACCCGATAATGTCCCCGGAAGCCAGCCGGATCCCTTTGTTGATGGCGTCATAAATGCCGCCGTCCGGCTCGGAGATCCATATCACCCGGCCCGGCATCCGCTCTTCCATCCGGCGGATCAGTTCCATCGTCCCGTCTGTGGATCCGCCGTCCACAATGATATATTCCAGATTTTCATAATCCTGCCTGGCAACCTGATCCATGACACGTTCCAGATTGACGGCATCGTTGTACGTCGTCGTAATGACCGACACCTTCGGTAATGTACTCATCTGTTCTCCCCGGCCTGCCAGTTCGTGATACAGCTTCACATATTCCTGAAAACGGCCGTATTTTTCATATTGTGCTGCCCGCCTGAGACAGGCTTTCCGGCTCTTTGGCTCCTCTTTTTCCAGAAGAACCGCCTGAAGAAGCGCTTCTGAATCCCCTTTGGGTACCACTCTGCCGCAGCTTTCATCCAGGCTCTCCGGGCTGCCTCCGGTATCAAAGGTGATGACCGGCGTCCCGCAGGAGAGCGCTTCCAGATTCGTAGTCGGAAAATTGTCCTCCAGCGTGGCATTGACGAACACATCCGCCATGGAATAATATTCCGCCAGCTCTCTGACCGAAGAAGTTCTCTCCAGCCCGATAACCTTCCCCGGAAGCCCTCGAATCTGCTTTTTCGAAAGTCCGATCAGAATGACCTGATATCCTTCGGGAAGACGCTCCGCCAGCCACAGCAGATACGAAAGGCCTTTGCGCCGCTCCCACACGTTCGCCACACCCAGAATCACGAATGTTCCGGAAAGTCCCAGAGTTTCCCGAAGCCGGCTCTCTGTCGGGCAGAACTGCTGCCGGTCGATTCCGTTCGGAATTACTTTTATTGGATATTCTTTCAAAAACGACTGCTCCGCCTCCGCCTTCAGCCATCTCGACGGCACCGCCAGCACCAGATCCGGCACGCCGGTATAAGCGGCCTTCTTTCTTATATAATTCCTCTCTGTCCGGTTTTTAAACAATGCGTAGGGATAAGTTCTGCGGTATTCCCTGCAGCCGCTGCAGCCGGTCTTCCACCGGTCGCAGCCATGATAATCATAAAAAGCACAATGCCCCGTATAGGGCCAGCAGTCATGCAGGGTCCAGACAACCGGCTTTCCCGCTTCCTTCAGATATTCGAACAGGAGTTCTGTCTGAAGGATAAAACCGTGAATATTGTGCAGATGAATCACATCCGGATCCCACCTGCGAATCTGGCGGATGAGACGCCTGGTCTGTCCCTTCGAGGCAAACCCGTGCTCTCCTTTGAAAAACGTAGAGAGCACATGCAGCGCCATATCCGGCACCGATCCGAAACGGTATGCATGAATGCCTTCCGGCGCTTTCCGGCGGCCGTAGGCTACTAGAGGCACGTCCCCGTTTTTTTCCAGCGTATGACAGATATCCACCAGAATCCGGCCCACACTTCCGCTGCCGCATACGGTGCTGATCTGTAAAACTTTTATACTCATATGATTCCTTTACATCTTTGTACGGCCCGTCTGTCAGAAATCTGTTCCTGCCGTATATGCCGCTTTCTTATTTTTCCAAACGGACGCCGCTACAGACGGAGTATGCTCCGCCTGCAGCGGCTGGTCCCGGAAGAATTTATATAAAACAGCACATGGCGTTGCTGTTCCGATGTCTTCCGGCTTTCAGCCTGTTATGGGCATATGTTCCTGAAAGACCCATTGAAGGGCGCCGGTCCTTAGGCGCGGTCTTTTCGCGCCTTAGTACCGCTGCTGCCCTTCACTAAGCGCAAGCGGGGTCTGGGAGGAACATATGCCCATGGCAGGCGTCCGGGGCAGAGCAGGTAATCAGAAGTTCATGATCATGAAACCGTGCGTTGCCCGTACCTTCTTTCTATGCTATACTTGCATTAACTGTTCATCTGCATCCTCAGATATCAGTGACACAGATTCAATATATAGTATAAGCGAGGTATCTCAATGATAATCATACAACCTTCCGGCGGTTTATGCAATAGAATGCGCGTGATTAATTCCGGATGGAGGCTTGCACGGGAGCGGCAGGAGAAGCTTCTCGTACTCTGGAACTGCAATCCGGAGCTGAACTGTCCGTTCGAAGCACTGTTCCGGCCGGTGACGGAATTTAAGATCACCAGCATTCATTCTGTAGCAGATCCGCGCAAGTTATTCTACCAGAAAACCGCCCGCAGTTACCTGACCAATGAAGAGCTGCTCGCCCACAGAGACCAGAACGGAGTCCTGAACCGGGACTATGTAACCGGTCTGAAGAGCAATCTTTATATTTTTACATGGGAATGGTTTTATCCTTCCGAAGATTACCATCTGTTTGTGCCCACAGAAGCGCTGCAGATGCGGATCCATCAGATGACCGCCCGGTTCGGACGGTCCTGTGTAGGTGTGCATATCCGGAGAACAGACAACCAGCCTGCCATCGGGAAAAGTTCTACCGATGCATTTCTGGATTCCATGAAGAAAGAGATCGCCGCCGATCCGGATACCATGTTCTATCTGGCGACGGATGACATGAGGGAAGAAACACGGCTCCGGGAAGTCTATCCGGACCGTATCCTCTCCAATCAGAACCGGTGTCTTCGAAGAGACAGCCAGGAGGGCATGCAGGATGCCCTCCTGGATCTCTACTGCCTCGCCGCCACCCGAAAGATCATCGGCAGCTATTTCAGCTCCTTTACCGATATTGCCGCAGATATGCACGGAATCCCTCTGTGCATTGCCGGGGAATAAAGGACAGCCTTTTCTATACGGTTTTGCAGGATCTCTGGATCATCTGGTAAACTTCCTGATAGTCCCTGCCATGCTTCCTGCACAGGGAAACCACACTGTTGTATTCCGGAAAATACCGTTCCATACCGCCGTACCTGCATACCTTTACCTGTGCTTCTCCAAGAATGGTCTGTACCGTGCGAAGCTCCCGCCGCAGAATCGTACGTTCCATGGGAATCCGGCGGATGCCGATCGTCGTAGTCTCCTTGAAGATGATCTCTTCCATGCGCGCAATATCCGCTCTGGTGCAGATCACATTCAGCTGATAGGCCGGACGGTTTTTCTTCATGTAAACCGGCATATAATGCACGTCTCTGGCGCCGGCTTCCATCAGCCGTTCCATCGCATAACCAAGGCCTTCTCCGGTACAGTCATCAATATTGGTCTCCAGCTTATAGATGAGGTCTTTCTCCTCTGCCTGATCCTCAATCAGCATGGCGCGGAGCATGCTTGGACGGTCATAGGTCCTCTTTCCGGCGCCCATTCCCATCTTTTTTACCGAAAATATTTCCGGAAGCCGGTCGCCGGTCCGAATTGCCGCTGCGATGGCCGCTCCTGTGGGCGTCACCAGTTCGCCTTTTGTCTCCGTGATATGCAGCGGAAGTCCATGTGCCTGTACGATATTCATGACCGCAGGCACCGGCACCGGCAGGATCCCGTGCTGGCAGCGGATGGTCCCCTGTCCTTCGTTCAGTTTCGTAATTATTACATCCGTAATCCCCAGATTGTCCAGGCAGACCGCAGCAGCTACAATGTCCACGATGGAGTCCACTGCGCCCACTTCATGAAAATGCACCTGATTTTCCGGCACTCCATGGGCTTTCGCTTCCGCCTCTGCCAGAATCCGGAAAATCTTTTCCGCCGTTGCCTTCGCACGCTCCGTCAGATCCGCATGCGCTATGATATGCAGAATTTCCGGAAGTCCTCTGTGCCCATGCACACGGCCCCCTTCGTGGCGATGCAGCTCTGCTTCGTCATGAGTATGCCCATGGACATAACTGCCGGCTTCCTCCTGATGATGCCCATGAGCATGCAGCACATCCGCTTCCTCGCGATGATATCCATGGGCATGCACATCCGCTTCCCCGTGATGATGCCCATGGGCATGCACATCCGCTTCCCCATGATGATGCTCATGAGCATGCACATCTGCTTCCTCGTGATGATGTCCATGAACATGTCCATCCCCTGCTTCATGGCTGTAATCGTGTCCGTGCAGATACTCCATATCATGATCATGGTTCTCATATCTTTCATCCAGAACCACATCAAAATCACACATATCAAGTCCTGATTTTTTTACCCGGCTGATAACCGTTCGAAACCCTCCCACCGGAAGGCTCTTCAGCGCCCGCTCCAGCACCTCCTGGTCCGCGCCCAGATCCAGAAGCGCCGCCACGGTCATATCGCCGCTGATTCCGCTCTCACATTCCAGATATAATAGTTTCTTCTCCATTTGTCTCTGATCTCCTGTCATCTCAATCTGGAAACCAGTATACCATTAAGTCCTTCTTTTTGCCAATACATTATACCCAAACGTTATCCGTGCCAAAACAGATCGCTGCTGTTCACTCCTGTTTAGCCCAGGGCTCCCGTCATGAGCATATATTCCTTACTTTCTGACTGATACCTCAAAAAAGAGGGTGTTGTATCAAACTCTGATACAACACCCCCTGACTGCATTCCTGAACGGATGGCCCAAGTGCAGGTAATAAACCTCTTACGCCCGCCGGATACAGGATTTTTTCTCCTTCTGCTGATCCGCAAGCTCCGGCATATACGCAGCCGCACGATATGCCGCATACCCGCTGGAGCTTCCAAGGGAAGGCACAGACGGGATGGAATCCTCCGTACCCTCTGCCTGACCAAAGGCCCGAACCTCTTTTGCCTTTTCATCCATCATTCCGGCTGCGATCATAAACTTTGCAATCTGCTCTGCTGACATCTCGCTTTCCGTCATCCGTTCGGAAACAACAGAATCCTCGATGCGTTCTTCCTCCAGCTGCCTTTCCTCCATCAGCTCTTTCACCTTTTCCCTCTCGATCATCTGCCTCCTTATGGCCTCTTTCTGCGCCGCCTCCTGTCGAATCTTCTCTTCCATCTTTTTCTTCCTGTATGCCTCCTCTCTGCGCTTCTCCTCCGCCTTTTTCTTTCTGGCTGCTTCCTCTCTGCGCTTTTTCTCCGCCTTTTTCTTCTTTATCTTTTCGTCTTCTTTTTTCCTGTTCTTTTTATATATTTCCAGACGCTTCCGATCCAGCTCCTGCTGCCAGGGTTTCCGCAGAATGACAGATGCCAGCTTCTTCTCCACCTCCCGCATCCGGTTCAGACGGGCCAGCATATAAGCAGCATCTTCCTTTTTCATATTTGCCGCCAGTTCCGCCAGCTTTTCTGTCTTCGCACGCTCTGCGTCATTTCTGGTCCGGCTCTGTTTCAGACGCTCTGCGTAAGCCTCCTCTTCCTCTTCCAGAGCCATAACCTTACTGTAAAGCTGGGGATCGTGCTTTTTCAGATATTCTTTTTCCGCACCGGTAAGTCTGGCGCCTGACTGCAGTTTCGCCCGTATTTTGCCGAGTTTTTCCTGCACCGCCATCTCTTCGCTGCTCTTCATACCCGGAGAAAGAGCCTGTGTGGGAGAAACACCCGGATCAATCTTATCTGTCCAGAACAGGTCACCGGATGTTTTCATCTCCAGATAGCTCAGCATCTTTTTCTGCTTCAGATACTGATATGCATTGCTGTAATATTCCATATGGTCAGGTCACCTCCTGACTGTGCTGCTTTATGAATCGTTTCCCTGTAATAATACTTCGACTGCATCAGCAGCAGAGATAAGCAGCGCCGGTAATTCTACCGGATCTGATCCAGGATTGACGGATCCTTGATCTTCTTATCTTCAGCGAGCAGCACGATCTTGGACATGATCTCTGCGGTCTTCGGGTCTTCATCCACAAAGGGAAGGAAGATCCTGCCCCGCTTCTGGCTGTGAACCGGCAGAATATGCAGCATGGCGCCGCCCTCCTGATGGACCACGCCGCTTCCCAGATGCACATTGTAGGAAGCTCTTGTCCCCTGAATCTTTGCATGGCTTTCCGTCAGCGTCACATTTTGGAAGCCGAACAGAGACAGGTTCAGTTCCACGATAACACGGCGCATCTCGATGGTGGAATGGCTGGTTTCCGGATCCACACCTCCTGCATGAGCCACGCTCACCGCCAGATCCACATCCCGCATGACCTCGCTGTAGATCAGCTTTGGCACCTCCCGGATCGTCAGGGATTCAAACGTCTTCCGGTTGAAAAATTCCACCCACTCCAGCGTAGGCGCCTCCACATCGCTGGGAGAGAACCAGTCTGCCAGCGCATAGATGCGGGCAACGATATTTTCTTTATAATAGACTTTCTGCAGGCCTTCCTCATAGTCCGCCACCCAGCGGCGCCCCTTCAGGCAGCCCACGGTTCTCTGGGGCTGGATCTGATTGCCTGCGAACATCCGGGAAGCCTTCTGGCCCAGCTCCTCATCCAGTTTCACATACAGCTCCCGGAACACCTGCTTGAAGGGCTGGCGGATCCTGTGATCGAACAGATGTTTCTGATATGCATGCCAGACGCCTGCCTCATACAGATGGAGCGGATGGGCGATCTGAAGTTCTTCCTCTGCTTCCACCGCCAGCGGTTCTCCCTCCAGCGGTATCAGACAGAGCGTTCCTTCCGGCAAAAGCTTCAGAAAACCGGTCTGATCTCCCCGCAGGAATACCAGCGGGCTTAAGATCGCACACACCACCGGATTGTCAAGAAGCGCCGCCAGTTCCGATCCCTGGAACCGGTCGCCGTTCTCCATGGATTCTTCCATCATCTTCCGGGTCCTCGCATACTGCTCTTTCAGGTTCTTGTGAGCCTCTTTCAGCTGCAGCACATGGGGCTGCTTTCCAAGTCTGGAAGGCACGGATTTCAGCTCCTTCTCCTCCCTGCGGCACCGGATCGCACTCTTTCCTTCCTCATCCACGCACAGACGGACCTCCACATCCTCGACTGCCGTCCACTCCATGAGCGGCTTCATGGCCTCAATGAGCCGCGCTTCCATGGTCAGCTTCAGACGGGTCACATCTGCATACCCCGCCCGGACGCTTAAGTTCACAAGGGCAATATCCGCCGCCTTCCCTTCGTTTGCGCGCCGCTGGGCGCCGAACTGACGGCTTTCTTTACGGAATTTTTCGATAAACTGATAGCGCTCCAGCAGATCCTGCTCCCGGTCCTTCCGGAAGGGGGCAAGGCCGTAGCTCATGAGCAGATCCTTATTCCTCTTCTCTGTAATCTCCTGTGCCAGAGCGGAAAGTTCCGTCTTTCCTCTGGCGGCATCCGCATATTTTCTGGCGCGGGAATGCTTCTGCCCGTCCGAAATGTATTTTGCCGCCTCATAGAGCTTGTTGAAATTCTCCTCTCCCAGCTGGCCGTACGCCTCCTCAAACCACGACACATCAAAGGCGCCGTCCTGCAGTTCCTCCGGCGTCAGCGGCGTATAGCGGGCGATGACCGCCTTCTTCTGGTCGTCAAACCGCTCATTCATATGCGCCATGAAATAATAGCAGCCGCTCTTAAGGCCGGCCCAGCCCAGATAATCCTGAACAATATCGATCCACTGGGGCGCATACATGGCAGCTTCCACAAAACGGTCCTCCCGGATCCGGGTTCCCTTCACCGCCTCCTTCAGGTCTGTACCGGTCTCATCAGGCAGCGGATAACACACCTTCAAAAGGCTGCACAGCACGTCCCGTTTGGTACGCAGCCCACCATTGTAGTGCCAGGAATAATAGGAATCTCTGCTCAGCTTGTCCTTTCCAAGAGCCATCAGAATCCGGACCAGGTAATCAACCCCGCGGATATAGGAGACACCGCGCATATCCCAGGAAAATTCCGTCTCCGCTTCGCCTCTTCGAAGCTCCGTATCCACCAGCACCGGCACAATCTTTTCATACAGCCGGCGAATCAGCGCTCCAATCCAGGTATCCTCTGCAAAATACGCCTCGCCTGTCTCATAGATTTCCTTTGCCGGCGCTTCTCCGAAAAACAGGTTCATAATCCGGCGGTTCAGCGGCTTGACTCCCTCGCCCTTTGTCACCATACAGAGCACCGCCAGCGTGTCCTCACGGGCAAAATATTCCATCACTGCTTTCGTCAGGCTGTCCTCCGAGATCATCCCCATATGAAACGCCTTTAAAAACCAGTAGGGCCGCATCCCGGTCATGGGGGTGTCCTGCTGCCCGTAGACGCCTCTGGGGGCGATAAAATCCCGCCTTCTGCGGCCTTCCCGGCAGCGGATCTCAAAGCTCCATGCAAGGGCGAAGACTCCGGCGAACTCTTCGTCCGTCTCCCAGTACTGCAGGCCTTCAAAATACCGGTTGAACAGCGGCATCTCGCAGATCAGCTTTATCACGTCGTTCATGCGTCCGTTCCACCCGGGTGTCTGATAATAAATCTGTTTGTTTTCTGAGCTGACATGGGGAAGCAGCGCGCTCACCACCTGCATCCCGGTCTCAAAGAGCGCCTTTTTGTCCAGATACTGCCAGCGGAAGACATTTCTCAGCGCTCCGGTCTGTCCGGAATACGTGAGCCCCAAAGACGCCCCCGTAAGAGGCATCTGCCCAAAGAGCTTTTCATAAAACGGCTTTGCTGCCTTCAGCCCCTCCGCACTGAACCCGAGCATAATCGCTTCCAGTACGATCATCTTATGGTAATCGCCGATCTGTGTCTCATAAAACTGCTGAAATACTTCCGTCAGAGGATAGTATTCCAGAGATTCGGAAACATCTTCGGTCCGTCTCTGACGGAGTCCTTCCTCTGTATACCCGAGTCTGTTTCCGATCAGGCATTTTTCTCCATTGCCCGCTGTATATTCATAGTCCTTATACTGTTCCATCAGGCGGTCCATCTTCTTTGCGATCTGAACCGCTTCCCGCTCTGTGATGGGCATGCAGATCTTCAGAAGCTCCTCCGGCGCGGGCACAGCGGTCTCCGGCACCGGAACCAGAAGCTCCTCCGGCGCCTCCGGGTCATAGAGTCCGTATCCCTTCTTTTTCTCCGCTTTTTCTTCGGAATTTCCCTGAAGCTCCTGAATCAGGATCTTTTCCTTATCGGTGGGCCGCTCCACCAGCTCTGTCATGGTCCGGACACGCCCGTAAAGTTCCGCCCGTTTCGGATCATGGGAAAGCCGAAGCAGCATATCCAGTCCGGCGCTGCGCTTCTCTTCTTTTTTATCTGACAAAAGCCGTTTCAGGCATTCCGTCATCAGCGCATCCGGCTGCCCCATCAGAAATCCGATCAGGATCCCTCTCAGGCTCTCACGTTTAAACCGGAGCATGTCCTCCAGAAGACCGTATTCTTCTTCCTTTATTGTTAATTTTTTGACGATCTGATAGGCCTTTTCGGATGTGCGCTGGGCCTTTCCCATATACCCGATCACCAGCCTTCTCTGCTCCGGGCCGGAGGGCTCATAGAGCAGCAGGTTGATAAGGATCACCCGCATATATTCGTCCGTAATATCCCCAAGCTTTCCTGCTATGGCTGTGATCTTCTCCTCGTCCTGCAGAAGCCACGCCAGATACGCCATCTGAATCAGCAGTTCCGACGGATGCAGTTCTGCGCGGCGCCAGGGAAAGATAAAGGGATCATGGCAGATTCCCTTCTTCGGCAGACGGTCACAGACAGACTGAAAGGCCGCATAGAGCGCTTCTGCTTCCTGCCGGTCCCGGTAACAGCGTGTGATTTCCGGCTTCTTCGGCGCACTGAGCAAAGAATACACGGACCGATTCTCAAAGGAATCCCGGATCCAGTTTCGGACACTGGACGAAAACGCAGGCATGAACGCAGTCACCAGTTCCAGATCATCGCTGTGCTCCAGCAGAACTTTTCTGGAAGTCTGCAGTTCCAGCTCTTTATCATACAGGCACTGGTTATAGAAAGAAGCCGACAGTTTCTGGTTCTTCGTCCCGTGATCCACCAGTTCTCCCATGGCCCCTATCGCATCCTGCACCTCCCGGAACCCCAGCGCCCACAAAGCCGTGTTGATGGCCACTGCATCATTGGTCTCAAGCAGGCTTCTGCAGAATGTCTCCTCTCTGAGACACTGTCCCATAAGCTTTAACAGCTTTTCATTCACGCGGTCCACGCTCTCTTCATTGAAAATCCCGATCCAGGTGGACACCGCCCGTTTTACGGCCGAAAAGCGGATCAGGTCATTCTCTTCCACCACTTTCAGCATCCGCAGAAAGGCTTCCTGCGTTCCCTCGTCCATCGACTCGCAGATCGCCTGGCGCAGTCCCTCCTGAAGCCTTGCCGCCACCAGAAGCTTCCCAAGAAGTTCCTGCAGTTCTTCACTGTCCGACCGCACAATCCCCTGAATCATCTGGCGGTCCAGATAAGCCGCATTATTTTCACTTAAGATCAGATCCTTTAACCCATTGATGACTGCCTGATTCCCACCGTCGATCTCCGCTGCATAAAGGTAACTGAAGAACGAATCAAATCCGTAATTGTATTGGATATAATCCAGTTTCTCCTCATCCAGCTGCCGGAGCATATAGTTCTCCAGATTTTCGCCGCAGAAAAACAGTTTTTCATAAGCCCGCAGAAGTTCAAATACCCGCAGAACCTGCGGCCCGTAGTCCGCCGTCCGCACGGTTCTGCGGCTGTACCCGGCGGTAAAAGGAAACCGGTTCAGTTTGTCGATGATATAGAGATAGGACTGCTGATACGCCTTTGGTACAAACACGTCCAGAAGCGCCTGATGCGGGCACGCGGACTCTTTTGGCTCATACCATGAGGAAGGCTTCCCGGAAATCCGGTCACAATCCTCCCCCAGCTCTTCCAGAAGCTCCGGCCATTTTCCATCCGCAATCTTCTGCGCCAGTATCTGTTCCCTTCCTGACAGCTTTTCAATCTTCTCCTTCCGCTCACTGTTCAGACGTTCTGAAATCGCCTGCCTGCTCCGGTAATCATAATCTGCCATCCTTCATACACCCCTTTTTCTCTGTTTCTGTTTTCATCTTCCATGCCGGCCGTCTGCGTCCATATACCGGGTGTCACCGTCTGTGTGCTTTCCCTGTGACCTCTTCAGCAACCAGCTTCATAACCGTCGTTTTCGCGATGACGGACGGACGAAACGGAAGCTCTTTCTGACTGTAATGCTTCATCAGGATGCGCAGCGCCTCCTGTTTTTCCTCTTCCGGAACAAATTCGAGCCTTCCTCTGCCGGTCACACTCTCATACTCCATCGAATAACTGCATGCTTCTTCACCCGTCACCAGCTTATGTGCACAGTCCATCTCAAACCCCGCATGGCTGTTCTTCCTGATCAGTTCGTACTTCTTTCCCTGATCCGCTCCATGAAAATACAGGGTCACTCTGTTGTCTGCCCGTTGAAAACCAAAATTCAGCGGAAGGATGTACGGGTATGTTTCATCCAGAAGTGCCAGCCTGCATACATCGCATTTCTCCATGATTCTGATGATCTCATCCATGTCACTGATCTCTCTGTCACTGCGCCTCATGTTCCTTACCTGCTTTCTTCGGTTGTCAGCCCTCACTGCCTGCATTTCAGCATCTGTTGACTGCATCTGTTTATCCTACCATTATATTTGCCCTGCCGGAATTTTTCAACAGATTTTACCATCTGTCTCTGTTTTTCTCCGGTTTTCCATGACCAAAAAGGATCCGCCGCTCTCCCAGCCTGCTGATTTTGTCCGCGCTCTGCTGCATGGCGGCTTTATCATGGTACAGCATGGATATGGTTGGATAAAACAGGTTCATCAGTGCATCCCCGACAATCAGATCTTTTTTCATAATGTCAATGCCAATCGAGCCCTGTGTATGTCCGGGCAGGTGGATGATGTCTGCCGGGACTCCGTACTGCTCCAGAGAACAGCCGTCCTCCAGAAAGATATTCGGAATGAACGCAGGAATCCGGTCCTTCTGAAAGCTTTTTACGGATTCTGACAGAACGATCTTTCCCAGGATGCCGTGCGCAGACAGGAACTGCGCCATTTGATCGGAGAGCAGGGGAAGGTCTGCTCTATGCATGGCAACCGGACATTCCAGAGCGCTGGACAAAAACGCAGCATTCTGAACATGGTCCACATGGCCGTGCGTCAGCACCAGAAGGCGTACCCGATACGGCCTGCAGACATTCAGCACCTTCTGCCAGTATTTTTCCCTTCCCGTATCTACCAGAACCGCATCTGTTCCATTTGAAATCAGGTAGCAGTTTCCATTTCCGCAATGTATTCTATGTACCATATGAACACATCCTCACTGCATCATCTGCTTTTTTCTGTTGTACGCCCATTCCGTCCTGCCGGAATCGGAACATCCTGCCATGCTGCCCATGAGAACCGGATATTTTATAAAATCATGTTCCAGCATCCGTGCAGTTTTATTCATGTGCTGCATGGTGTCTATTTCCTCCGGAAATTTTCCAAAATCCTTCAAAATCCCTTCTGTACGTTCCGGATGCCGTCTGTCTGTCTCCTCCGTCAGAGCCGCCTGTATTCCCGGTATCTGTATGTTCATGTTTATCCCTCTCTTTCTGCATTGATATCCGTAAGCACATTTTATCTTATTATAGTTCTCCCCTGTTTTAAATCCCGACAGCACAAGACGACCATACATTGCACGAAATGACCATCCTGCCCCCACATCCTGAAAACAGCGCCGGTCTGACTGACACGGCGCTGTTTCTCAAATCACAACTTTCGGGTCACCCTTAAAAGGGTTCTTCTGTGCATAATCCAACATCTTTGCTTCTGTCTCATCTTTACTCATTTCATCAAAATGTTCACGTTGCCATTTCGTATAATCCAGCTGCTCTGCTTTTACCAGATAAATAAACTGTTCTGCTTCAACAATTCCCAACTTCTCCATCAGACACTGCATTCCTCTGTTCATTACATCTATCGAACTTCTGTTCATAATGATTCTGCCTCCAGTTTCTCCAGAAAATCTATCGGATTTAACATCATAATTTCTTTGCTTTGATACTTTAAAAGTCTGGCATCTGTTGAAATAAAAAATTCACACCCCGCATACATTGCACATGCCATGCATCCTTATACTTTATCCCTGTACTCATGATCTCAGTCACTTTGGAGGACAATTCTTTATGGTGGCTGACATCCACATATGCCGATGTCTGTACTGTTATAAATTCTGCAATGGTATTTCTCCTCATTTCATATGGATTATCACTGTTTTCATAATCCAGAACATATGATGTCACAAGTTCTATTTTCTTCTCTTTCACAAGCCTTTGTATATACAGCTTTGCCTGTGTTTCCAAAGAAATTCTCATTTGTGACTGGTCATCATAAGGGCGGTTACAGCACCAGTATCTTCAAAGCATCACCACCGCCTGGAATTTTTCTTCATCGCAGTAAACAGCAAAGTCCCCTCCGTACCGGTCCGCCACTGCCTTCACATTGGAAAGGCCGATGCCACGGGATTCTGCACCGGAGCAGGGGACCATGCCGTCTACCATCATTACTTTTTCCACCACCGGGCTTCTCACGGAAAAGAGCAGTCTTCCGCCTTCCTGCACCAGCTTGATGTGGATCACTGCTTTTTTCCCGGTCTGCACGACTCTTCGGCTCTCATGAATCGCATTGTCCAGCAGATTGGCCAGAAGGATCACTGTCTCTTCCTCGTCCAGCCGCAGGCCGCTCATATCACTGACCTTGAAGATCATGGACACGCCCTGCTCTCTGGCCGCATGGAATTTCTGATTCAGAACCGCGTTGACAATCGGATGGTTCGTATTGACCGCAGACATTTCCACGGATATGCTCTCCGTCAGCTTTTCTGCAAGCGAGACGGCAGCCTGTGTATTTCCCTCCTTCAGCAGCACCTGTATGGTTTTTATCTGATTTTTATAGTCATGCATCTTCTTTCCCTGCCGTTCGTAGACTGCCTGCATGTCCCGGTAATGCATCAGCTGGCTCTCTGTTTTCTGATTCGTCAGCATGCTGATGCGCAGCAGTTCTCCCTTTTTCAAAATATTCTGCATCAGCTCCAGCACCAGAAAGTTCATTGCAATCAGCCCGGCAGTCAGAAAAAGATAGACCATCTGCGTCTCCTTATCCCTGCGGTAGCAGAAGAACATAAGCAGCATGGCCATCATGGAAAAGAACGGAATCGTTCCCAGCTTCAGCCATTCCCTGCCGGAGAGCTCCCCATAGCTGTTCCTTCCTTTCCATATTCTTCGGAATGCAAAGAGCAGGCAGGTCCAGATGATCTTTGCCGGCAGAGCCAGAAAGACCATCTTCGATGCATCCGCAATCGCCTTCGATATCCATATATTTTCGATCTGAAGAGAAAAGAAATCCATCAGAAGCAGCAGACAGTAATTCAACACTGAAAAGAAGACAGACTGCTTCCAGCCGGTCTGATAGAACGTCTCACAGAACATTACGCTGACCAAAACCCCCAGCAGAACTTTGACCGCCATGGACCCCACAAGCAGATCCGCGCCCACAACAGCGGAAAAGGCAAGAAACAGGATGAAATATCTGCCGGTTTCCATCCGTCCTTCCCTTTTCTTTTTCATAAAAGTATCAAAAAAATATACGTTTCCCCATACTTCCATTGCAATGATGCAGCAGGAAAGCATCCATGTTTCCATGCTCATTCTGCCCCCTTATACAGCATGTACTGCCGCTTCACATCCGAATATCTGGATTTCGGAACCGAGATTTCCTTTCCGGTGGTCAGCGTCATGACATAGCTGCTGATCCGTCCGATGTATTTCATATTGATGAGAAAACTCTGGTGCGTCCGCACAAATCCCATCCCCTTCAGATTTTCCTCCAGCTCGTCCATCTTCCGGTAGATACTGAAAGACTGACTTCTGGTATAGAATACATTCTTGTGTCTGCTGGTCTCGATATAGATAATATCATCCGTCCGCAGCCGGACATTTCCTTCCACAAAGTCAAATTCCACCACCCGCTCTTCCCGGCTGATCTCCTGCAGAATATCATCCATGCATTCCGGCAGCGTCTGCTCCAGATCGTCTTTCAGCAGAAAGCGGCTCGCCTTCACCTTATACCCGTCCAGTGCATAGTTGATGTAAGCAGTCACAAGAACAATATGCACCTGCGGATATTCTGCCTTGATCTGCCCGGCAGTCTCCAGCCCGTCCATGCCTTCCATATTGATATCAAGAAAAATGATTCTGCACTCCCGCGCCGCTTCACTGTCCGCGCGCAGAGCTTCACCCGATTCATATTCCCTGATCTCAAAATCCTGCCCATATGCCTCCAGCAGCGCTCTCAGTGTATCCCTGTCTTCTTTCCTGTCGTCGCAGATCGCAATCTTCATGCCGGTTCCTCAATTCTGTCCTTTTTCCTCATATATCATATCAGAAAACCGCATGTTTTACCAAATAAATTCCTGTTATCCTTCAAACTGTGCCCGCACGATCTGTATAATACGCTTCATATCCTCCTCTGTATTCTTGATATCGCTCGGCAGGCAGAGCCCCCGGCGAAAAATATCTTCACTCACACTTAAGCCCTTTTCCACCTGAACAAAATCACACGCTTTAAAAACCGGCTGCAGATGCATCGGTTTCCATATGGGCCTTGTCTCAATATCCGCACCGGCCAGAGCGTCCATGATCTGTTCCGGAGTCACGCGGCTGCCCGCACATACCGTCATACAGGACAGCCAGTTGTTGTCTGTTCCGTTTTTGTTCAAAGGATTCATCTCTATTTCTGGTATATCAGCAAATGCTTCTTTATACCGGCGGTAGATCTTCTGCTTTTTTTCGATATGTTCCTGAATATGCAGCAGCTGTCCGCGCCCGATCCCCGCAATAATATTGGACATTCTGTAATTGTATCCGATCACGGAATGCTGGTAATGCCTTGCCGGATCCCGCGCCTGCCTGGATAAAAAGCGCGCCCGCTCCACGTCTTCTGTCTTTCGGGCAATCAGAGTCCCTCCGCCGGAAGTTGTGATGATCTTGTTTCCGTTATAAGAATAAATTCCGTAATCTCCGAAAGTTCCCGTCATTTTTCCCCGGTATGCGGTGCCCAGAGACTCTGCCGCATCCTCAATCAGAGGAACCTGATGCTCCTTACAGATGCTGCATATCTCATCCATATCCGCCGATGTGCCGTACAGATGTACCGCCATCACAGCCGCCGGATGCGGGTATCGCTCAAAGGCCTTCCGAAGCGCCGCCGGATCCATATTCCAGGTATCGCGTTTTGAATCAATAAAGACAGGAACCGCCTTTTCATAACACACCGGATTCACACTGGCCGCAAAAGTCAGGGATGGAAGAAACACCGTATCATTTTCTTTTACACCCGCTAAGATAACAGCCAGATGCAGGGCTGCTGTCCCGGAGGAAAGAGCTGCCGATGCAGGCGCTCCCACGTAAGATGCGATCTCGCGCTCAAACGCGTCCACATTGGGCCCCAGCGGCACAATCCAGTTTGTCTCAAACGCTTCCTGAATATACTGCTGCTCTTCTCCATGCATGGTCGGTGTTGCCAACAGAATCTTTTTCATTTCATTACCTCCTGCTGCAGATAAATCTTCGGCATTCTGCACCCGATTCCTCTTTACTTTAATATGCTGTATACACATTCCAGCAAAGTGACTGCCAGAATCACGTTGATCAGCCGATAATGCCTCCGATAAATTTTCTGAATTGCCATCCCTGCACCGATCCATGCCGATGTGGCAGCAGAACCGATCGTTGCAATCACAAGTTCAAAAAAGATCAGCACAGGCAGAGAGGTACTGTAATTCGTCACGTACCCGGTCAACGCCGTGATCCCGAACAGATAGATCTTCACATTCACAAACTGCAGCATAAACCCTTTCCAGAAAGATGCAGACCGGTCTGCGTCCGCATCCTCCGGACGTCCGAACGCAACATGGACTGCCAGCCAGAGGATATAGGCAGCACCCACATATTTCATGATCCCCAGAACATCCGGCAGCAGCGTACTGATTCCGTAAACAAATACGGCACAGATCATCTGCACCACATAATATCCGGAAAAAATTCCCAAAAAGAGCGGAGTCCCTTTTTTCCATCCATAATTTGTTACCGTGTTCAAAGCCAGAATATTACCCGGTCCCGGTGTAAACGCATTGATCATGGAATAAATTAAAAAATTACCTGTTACATAGCCTGGCATCCTGATGCCTCCTTTCGCTTATGATTGTACATCCAAACGCCATCTGACAGGTAATACGAATTCCTTATGTCAGGACATAGGCAGAACCTATATCTTAAGTCTTCTGATACTGTTTCAGGGCTTCCACATAGATTTCACCAAGTCTGGACAACTCCCGGTCTTTATTCAGAATATATCCGATCCTCATCATTTCATCCTCATAAAGCGGAACGGAAATAATCGCATCTCCATGAAGGTATCTGGGAAAAATACCGCTTGATATCGTATAACCGTCCAGTCCGATCATAAAGTTTACAATGGCGGCGCGGTCACTGATCCTGATGCTCTTCTCTGCGGCCTCGCTGCTGAACAGTTCTTCTGCAAAATTAGAAGATTCATACGCCCCCTGGACAAAATTCAGCCTTGGATACGGTTTCAGATCTTCCAGCCGGATCTTCTCCTGCTCCGCCAGCGGATGGCCTTTTCGTAAAAACACATGGGGAGCCGCAGTAAACAGTTCATAAAATTCCAGACCATATTCTTCAAACGTCTTTCTCAGTACCTGTTCATTGGTTCTGCCAAGATAGAGAATTCCAAGATCACTGAACCGGTTTCTGACGTCCATAATAATCTGATGCGTCTGTGTCTCATTCAGAATAAACTCATACCGTTCCTGCCCGAACTGCCTGACCAGTTCCACAAAAGCATTGGCGGCAAATGTATAATGCTGTGTGGAGATGCAGAACCTCTGCTTTTCCGGCCGATGCTCAATATACCGTGACTCCAGAAGTTCCATCTGCTGCACGACCTGCCTGGCATATCCCAGAAATTCCATGCCCTCCGCTGTCAGCGCAACGCCTGCCCGACAGCGGTGAAAAATCGTGATTCCTGCTTCATGCTCCACTTCCTTGACCGCTCCGGAAAGGCTCGGCTGTGAAAGGAACAGTTCTTTTGCCGCTTCTGTAATAGAACCCTTTTCCGCTATGGTTATCATATATTTCAGCTGCTGTAATGTCATATCCGCTCCTCCAGTCATGTTCCTTTTCCGTTATTCTTTTTCTGCATTTTTCTCCTTGCTTCTCAGCAGAAACTCCTGAACGTTTTTCAGATCCTCTTCGCGCAGAAGATAATCTATGTATCTGGCGTTTAAATATGTTCGATGTTTCCATTGATACAAACAGAAATCTGCTCAGCAGCATGCTGTATACCATAAAATCACTCTGCAATTCAGTTGCCCATAACAATATGTTTTTTGATACCAGATTCAAAGACAGAAAAATCAGCCCTGTACTTAAAAAGTGGATGGAAAAAGAAACAGGTATACAAAATAATACCTTATATTCTCTGATTGACTACATAATAACTGTATGCTGCTTACTGAAACGCATATCCTCATTATCTTTTGCAAGCCAGCAGATTTTCTGTAAAAACTCAGAATTTTCAAATTCCTTATCCTTTATCATCTGCGGATAGAAATCTGGCTTCACAGCTAAATGACAGAAATAATCCACAACCTTCCGAAGCATATTTCCGCCATGTGCTGTGTCCGATGCCATTTTTGACATTACAAAATCTGATTGACTAAGCGGTGTTCCCTTAGAATTAATTCTTATGAATATTTCTGTTACTTCGTCAATATCAAGAAAGTGATCCAGTTCTATTACACCAATCTGTCGGTTTACAACGCCCTTCAGCTTAAGCAAAGTTTCTGAAAGCTCATCCAAATCAACACCTTCATTTGTCCGTGCATATTCATTCTCGAAGGCTCTCTGTCTGAAATCCGGCTTGAATAATTCAGAAATATCCGGAATCCACTTTTTGTCCTTGAGATGTGATGCATCTTGAACTGCAAACCTCTTGGTAGGATCATCTGTCAGAGGATTAAAGGCAATTTTAATTCTTCCCCGGTTAAAATCCTCATCAAGCACTTCCAGTCCGGAAACAGCTGCCATAAGTGCAGTAATTCTCTGCTGTCCATCGATAAGAACATGTTTTCCGTTTGCCATAGTGCCATCTTTGGTCTGGACATCCGGATTCTTCCATGTAATTATGTATCCGGTTGGATAGCCATTATACAGAGAATCTATCAGGTCTCTTACCTGACTTCTCTTCCATACAAACTGCCGCTGAATCTCGGGAATTACAAACTGCCCCGCTTCTATCAGACCAAGAACAGCACTGACCGAATATTGCATTAAAGTAAATTTCTCTCCAACCATAGTCTTGTCACCTCAACTTTATTTTTTATACCTCAGCAGATACCTGATACTGAACAGATTCTGCTGCATCATCTGTTCTCACGCAACCAGTGATAGAAATACAGAAGCAATTCAGGATTCTCCGAATTTATTCGGACCAGTTTACGCCTTCCATTACCTTTATGATCGCCTGTTTCATCTTATCATGCAAATAAGCTTCATTCAGCTTACTTTTACTGTATTTGAGATACTGGTCCTGTGTGTATTCCACCAGCAGTGCTGTAAAAAACCGCTCCCGGCTTATGGTGCATTAACTGATAGAGTTCGTTCATTTCAGAACCAATTGCCGCACCATCTGTTATGACCAGAGCCGGTTCCTGGTTCAGATTACTCATAACTGTTTTCAAATTGGGCTTGCCGCCTGCGCTGCTGCAGGCAATCTCTCTTTCATTACAGACGGCACGAAAAAATTCATAGCCGGAATGGGAATCTTCCACCACAACAGCCAACGGCTTCTTCCTTCCACAAAACTCTTCCGTACTGTAAATATGATACAGTTCATTATAAGTCCGTTTCAGATCATGATACCTGCCTGAAGTATGGATGCCATAAATCTCTTCCACCGAGTATGGCAGGTTGGGAAGATCCTCCCTCGTAATGATTACAAAATAATCATCTGAAGCCTTCACTGCAGCAGCAAATTCCTGTGACTTTATAAATTTGTTCTCCTCATCCAGAAAAATAATCTCTTCATGGATATTGGGCAGCACGAGATTCCAGTCCTGTCCGCCAAGTGTTCTGCATGGGCGTTCACAGAAAATCTCTACACCCGAACCGTCCCCAAAAGCGGCCGCCTGCTCCAGCAGTTCGATCAGCTTCGTCTTCCCTGTCGCACTGTCTCCACGGATAATTGTAATATTTCGCCGGATATCCAGTTCATAGCGGAGCCTGTTATTCTGTACGATAATATGATATTTCCCTTTCATAATATCAACGCTCCTTTATCTTCAGTGCTTCTTCCAGATACTCTCCATAGCTGTGTACCGCTGTTCCTGTATTAACGATGACAGCTTCAAAATCCGGAACAGCACTAAAATCCATCACATGATGCAGATTGATGGTCAAATCCTTCTTCCTGCCAAGCTCTGCAATCCATTTCGCACAGTTATCCCCACAGGCCGAGGCGTTGAAGATCCTTCCGCTCTCATCAAAAGCCATCAGAATCAGTGTTTTGACACCGCCGGAAATCTCTTTCGTAGAAATCGGTCCAAGCACAGGACCCTGAATCAGATGCGGAGCAACTACATCCAAACGGTCAATCTCTTTGATCATGGCAACTGTCAAAGGCTCCGTGATCCACTCATCTTCATATCGATTGTCAAAATATGTCGGAGGATGGTAAACTGCGTTTTCCACTTCTCCAAATATGATTTTCAGCATTGCTTTTTCCTCCTTCCAGACCATAGATACGATATCGGATTTCTGTGCATACAGAATTTTGGTCCATGTGCCGCTTCCTGTATTTCTCAGATCATCTACCAGATTCGTATTCTGATATTCCGTATAACACAGGAGCAAAAGAAACGCGAGAAAGATCATGCATTCGCATCATATGCTTTTCCCCATTCGCACAGCGCCCCACAACCGGTTCCGGCGCAGCACCCGCTTCGCTCAGCGAATATTCAGTCCCGGCTCCATCGGACACTGTCCGTCCGCTGCACTTTCTCCATATTTGACTGTTTCCTTCTGTGAATTTCAGCAGGCAATTTTTCGTGGTTTGCAGAACCGCATCTTCTGTGTCTGCACCTGAAACTTTTCCCATAATGCACCCCAAACTTCCCACAAACAAAAGGAACCGGCTTAATTTCCCGACCGCCGGGAATTTCATATATGCTTGAACCGATCTGCATTCCATGTTATACTTTCCCCATATCAGATCATTTGATGGTGAGATTCATGTGTAAAAATAAAAAAAGAAGAAACAAAGCACGGCTCCATGCAAAGCCAGTATAAGCGACACCTGCATGGAGCAGTATTCCGTCGCTGAACAGAACTGCTGGCTTTGCCGCCTGATTTTATAAACGAAATCAAGGAGGAAGCCCGCATATGAAATACATCAATGCTGCTGCCATTCTCCCGGACGCACTGGTCAAAGAACTGCAGAAATATGTGCAGGCAGGATATATCTATGTTCCAGCCAGCGACGGGCAGCGCAGGACATGGGGAGAACGGTCCGGCTATCGAAAGGAACTTCAGAAGCGTAACGAAAAAATCCTTGCAGAGTATCAACAGGGCGCATCGGCAGACGATCTTGCCGACCGTTACCACCTTTCCGTATATGCCATCAGAAAAATCATCTATCAGAAATGACCCGAAGAGCCGCTGTATACCGGAGGAAAAATGCTCCGTATGGCAGCGGCTCTGGTTCTACAGATATCTTTTTTACAGCAGATAGTTATTCTCTTTGTCCGCCACCTGCAAAGCCGCAAGGGTACAGGTTGCATATCCTTCGGCAACAAGCGGCTCCAGCCTGCACAGGGCTTCGGCCTCTTCCCGGCTCTGAGTTTTGAAAATAACCATACCGGCTACGCCAGGATAACCTTTCAGCGGACCGCACAGTTCTATCTTTCCTTCGGCATCCAAATTTCTCAGATTTTCTACATGCCTTGTAATTACAGCTTTTGTAACCCTGTTGTACGACTTTCCCCTTTTTATCATCATTACGTACAGCCATTTTTCCATGTTTTTACCTCCTGTTTCATAATTGATTCTGTCAGCTTCGGACATAAGCAGCACGAAGAACTGACCTGGAATTACGTGTAGATTTTCAGAATATCCATCACCCGCTCTTTGAACATGATCCGCGCCGTTTTTGGCTCCATGATTTCGACATACTTCCCAAACGACAGAAGATAGCGAATCGTCCGGAGGTAATTCAATGACAGACACTCCCAATCCTGTAAAAGATTATAGCATATCTAATATGACATGTAGCTGTCACATTAGATATTTATTTTAGATTCTTATTTTACTGATTATGTCTGTACGGTTCTGTATATGGAAACTGCTTTTGAAAACAGGTAATATAATCCTGTCAAAACCAGCCGAAAGGAGACTTACCGCATGACAGATACAAAGAATATCTATCCTCGCACCGGCGATCGGCAGACCATCTATCTTGGAAATGTCATCACCAGTCCTTATATTGAGGTGGGCGACTACACGATGTACCATGATTTCGTCAATGATCCGGTAAATTTTGAACATAACAACGTGTTATACCACTACCCCGTCAATCAGGACCGCCTCATCATCGGAAAATTCTGCTCCATTGCCTGCGGAGCAAAATTCCTTTTTAACAGCGCCAATCATTCGCTGACTTCTCTCAGTACTTATCCTTTTTCGCTCTTTTTTGAAGAATGGGAACTGGATAAGAGAAACATTGCACAAAGCTGGGACAACAAAGGGGATATAATCATCGGAAACGATGTATGGATCGGATTTGAAGCCGTTATTCTTGCAGGCGTCACCATCGGAGACGGCGCCATCATCGGCGCCCGCGCGGTCGTTACCAGAGACGTACAGCCTTACACGATCGTGGGCGGCGTCCCTGCACGCCCGATCCGGACACGTTTTGATGACAATACGGTCGCCAGACTGCGGAACATGAAATGGTGGAACTGGCCGAAAGAAAAGATTGCCAGGAATATCCAGGCCATCCAGTCCGGCTGCCTGGAACAGGTCAGGGAGAATTGAATACTTCCAGCTTATCAGATTCACTGTATCCATCTTCCTTTTCCGCTTGACAATTACTATAAATTATAGTAATATAGGTTCTGCCGAAAACTACTATAATTTATAGTAATATAAAAAACATTATAAGTCAGGCGAAAGGAGAAAATGATATGAACGAGCAAAGCAGGAAAATGGAACTTCTGGGGGCTGTGCCAGTACCAAAGGCTCTTTTGGCGCTGGGACTGCCGACCATGACAGGTATGCTGATCAACGCACTTTATAATCTGGCGGACACCTGTTATGTGGGCGGACTGGGAACGGATCAGATGGGAGCAGTCACGGTGGCCTTTCCTTTGGGACAGACTGTCGTCGGACTGGGACTGCTTTTCGGGAACGGCGCGGCGGCATATCTTTCCAGGCTGCTGGGGCGCGGGGACAAGGATACCGCCGATCAGGCAGCCAGCACAGCTTTGTACAGCAGTGTATTGATCGGAGCGATTGCCATCCTGTGCTCTCTCCTGTTTCTGAAACCCATATTAAATCAGACAGGCGCACTGGAAAGCGTGATGCCTTATGCGGTTTCCTATACCCGCATTTACCTTACGTTTTCCATTTTTAATGTTTTCAATGTCACAATGAACAATATCGTATCCAGCGAAGGGGCCGCAAAGACGGCCATGTGTGCATTGATGGCCGGTGCTGTCCTGAATGTGATATTAGACCCCGTTTTTATCTATGTCCTGAATCTTGGAGTCGCCGGCGCAGCCATTGCTACCGCTGTCTCGCAGATGATTTCCACAGCAGTTTACCTGCTCTATCTCTTCCGGAAAAAGAGTATCTTTCATTTTCGTATAAAAGACTGCTGCTTTTCAAAGGAAATCATGTCTGAAATTTTGAAAGTAGGGATTCCCACTTTACTGTTTCAGGTTCTGACCAGTATGTCCATCAGCATGATAAACAACGAGGTAAAAGAATATGGCAGTTCTGCTCTTGCCGCAATGGGGCCGCTTACAAAAATCATGTCTATGGGAACCCTGATTGTTTTTGGTTTTCTGAAAGGATTTCAGCCAATCGCCGGATTCAGCTATGGGGCAAAAAAGTTCGGCCGCTTATCTGAAGCGATAAAAACCTCTGTTTTGTGGTCAACTGTATTTTGCGCGGCCTTTGGTCTGATTACAGCGGTATTCCCCTCACAGATCATGGCGTTATTCACAAAAGAGGATGCAGAAATGATTCGGATTGGAGCAGCGGCGTTACGGGCAAACGGCCTGTCATTTATATTCTTTGGATTTTATACCGTGTACTCTTTTTTATTTCTTGTATTGGGAAAAGCAAAAGAAGGCTGCTTTCTTGGTGCCTGCCGGCAGGGAATCTGTTTTGTTCCGGTTATCCGGTTCCTGCCAGGGATTGCAGGTTTGAACGGCGTCATTTATGCCCAGCCTGCCGCTGATGTTCTGACTGCCATGATCACCGTTTTTATGGCTTTCAATCTTCATAAGAAACTGTCCGCTGAAGAATCCCATATGGCTTCGCAGTCAGGAGCGCAGGAAAACAGTGAACCGTCACAAATGAGTAGGATATGCTGAGACGCAGGATCTCAAAAATCTGCCGGGCGTACTGCGGCGAACTGCCCGGCCGGCGCCTCCCTTTTTCTCTTCCTTCTGCCCAAAACCGGCGTCACACAAGCGGACGCACTGCTTCATATATTCTGCAGTAGCGCTCATACACCTGCATATACTGCCCGTGCATGTCCTGACGGGGCATATAGGTAACGGTCTTCTCCACCATATGTTCCGCCGCCTCCTTAAGATCCCGGAACACTCCAATGGCCACGCCGGTCAGCATTGCGCTTCCCACAGTTCCTGCGTCCATCGTCTTCAGCGCCGTGATCGGAAGATTCAGGACGTCTGCCTTCATCTGCATCCATACGGCAGAACGGGCGCCTCCTCCGGTGGCATGCAGCTTCTCAAAATGGATCCCGGTCTGTGCAAGCGCCTGATAATTCAGGTACATCTCATATGCGACCCCCTCCATGCAGCCCCGGTAGATATCCGCCGCCGTGGATTCCGTGGTCAGCCCCAGAATCACGCCTCTGGAGCCGGTATCCATGTAGGGCGTCGCCGCGCCTGCAAAATGCGGCAGCACCAGAAGACTGCCCGGACCGGCATTCCCCTTTTCCAGATATGTCCGCTCCAGCAGTTCGTTGACGGACAGGCCAAGCTTTTGAGCCTGCTCCTGCGCGCCGCCGGCAAGCTTTTCTGCGCACCACTGGATCAGCGCGCCGCCGGTATAGGAAAAGGCATACGCCACATAAGTTCCCGGAACCACATACGGCACAATGGAAAAATACCCTTTGTACATCCGGTCAATATCCGGCATGGCATCATAGACCGGTATGAGACATTCCACGGTTCCCGCACCGTCCACCGCCACGCTTCCGTCAAAAGCTCCCGCACCGACAGCCGCCGCCACCTGATCGTGACTGACAGAGACGATCAGGGTCCGCCCGGACAGCCCTGTCCGCTCTGCCGCCGCAGGAAGAATGGCGCCTGCCGGACTTCCGGTTGGAACACATACGGAGAAAAGTCCCCGGTCGATCCCGGCAGCTTCCAGCACCTGAGCGCTCCAGTCCAGCGTATGGATATCAAAAGCCATGGTTCTGGTCGCCAGCGAATAATCGATCTGCGCCTTCCCGGTCAGATGGAAGACCACATAGTCCTCCATCTGAAAGACATGCCTGGCCGCATGCCAGATCGATGGCCGATGCTTTTTTATCCACATCAGCTTGCAGATACTGTACATTTCATGGGGACGCAGCCCGGTGATCCGGGCAATGGATTCCGCCCCCAGCCTCTCTGCAAGCTCCCGGCACTCTTCACTTCCTCTTGGATCCGTATACAGCATGGCAGGATGCAGCGGATTCCCCTCACCGTCCGTCAGGACAAAGGTCTCTCCAAAGCTGGTGACCCCCAGTCCGCCGATATCCGGATATGCTTCCGACATCTTTCGGATGACCGCATATACGCTTTCCATCACCGCGGAAACATCGATCTCATGGCTCCCCACCGCCCGCCGTACCGGATAATCCCGGTATGCTTTTCCAAGATCCTTTCCCTGTTCGTCAAACACCGTACATTTACAGCCGGTGGTTCCAATATCCAGTCCTGCAATCTTCATCCTGATCCCTCCAAATCTTCTGCGGAATGTCTCACAGCTCCCTGACGATGCTAACCGTCGATCTCCACCCAGTCATATCCCAGATAAGTGGTAAACGCTTCTTTCAGAATTTCCTTCATATGTCCGGCGCCCACAGAGGTATGGTGTTTAAATCCGCCCCTGGCCAGCCGGATCATCTTCTCCTGCATATCCGGTATCTCACAGACACCGCCGCAGCCGAAAAACGCTTCTTCGATGGGATCATCCGTAAATTCCGCCTTGCTGGCATACACGAGAATCTTCCCGTCCTTCGTCTGGCAGTTGGAAAGCGTCAGCACAGCGCAAACTGACGCATGGCTTCTTTCACATTCTCTTTCATGGCCTTTGCCGCCGCCATGGACAGAGAAGAAAAGAAGACCGGTTCTCCTTCTTTCAGGCTTTCCAGACACGCCAGAGCCCCGCGGCCGCCGGCTTTATCCATGTAGGTAAAATAATTCACCTTCCGCACACCTGCCTCGATGGCTTTACGAAAATCTTCCTTACTGACCCCGGACCCCCCATGCATCACCACCGGAAGATTTCCGGTCAGACTGCGTACCTTTTTCACCACATCAAAATCCAGCTTCGGTTCTGTAAGGTAAATGCCATGAGTCGTACCGAAGGAGCAGGCAAGGGCATCGATTCCTGTATCTTTTACAAAAGAAGCTGCAAGCTTTGGATCTGTATAGATCTTCGTCTCATCCTCCGCACCGGAGCCGTCTCCCGCACCGGACTCTCTTTTTCCCATGGAACCAAGCTCCGCCTCCACAGAAGCTCCTTTTTTCATGGCCATCTCCACCGCTTTCTTCGTGTTAGCCAGATTTTCCTCATAGGACAGTACCGATCCATCATACATAATGGACGTAAAGCCCAGATCCAGCGCCTGCTGGAGATATTCCAGAGTCTCTCCGTGATCCAGATGAACGCAGACCGGAACAGACGCCTTTCTGGCTGCTTCCACCATAATCGGTCCGATGATGGAAAGCGGAAGCCAGGGTTCATGACACTGGGCAAACTGGACGATAACCGGAAGTTTCTGTTCTTCCGCCGCCTCCATGACCGCCTGCAGGCTTTCCAGATTCGGCGTATTGAAGGCGCCGACAGCAATCTTCCTTTTCTCAGCAGTTTCCATTATTTCTTTTAATGTTACCAGCACGGAAATCTCCACCTTTCTCTTCATGCTTTGTATAAATCTGTTTTTATTTTACCTGCTTCCAGATAAAATTTATATAGAGGTTTGTTCCTTTTACTTTGAATTTGTTCGCATCTGTGCTAAAATCTGAAGAAAGACACCGTCTGTTCTGATACATGGGCAGATACCTCTGTTTTTCTTCCGCTTTAACCATCCGACGCCTTATGGGGGAACATGCCATATGATATCCAGTTTCGATTTATCCCGACTGAAGCTTCTGCTGAAAGATTTCCATAACATGACCCGGATACGCATCACGGTCTTTGATGAATCCTTCCATGAGCTTGCTGCTTATCCGGAGCTTCCGGCGCCCTTCTGCCGGATCCTCCGTTCAGACGAAGCGGCTGCCGCACAGTGCCGCCGCTGCGACGCGCAGGCATGCAAAACAGCTTCCAGACGCAGAACGCTCTATACCTATCGCTGCCACGCCGGCCTGACGGAAAGCATCGCTCCTATCATCCTCGGAAACATCACCATCGGATACCTGTTCTTCGGACATGTCTTTTCTTATCCTTCTCATGAAGAGGGGTGGGATAAGATCCGGGAATTATGCAAAGATTACCGCATTGATCAGAATGCACTGAAGGCAGCCTGTCTGAAGCAGCCCGTCATCACAGAAGACTATATCGCCTCCGCTTCCCATATCATGCAGGCGGTGGCCTCCTGTCTGTGCATGGAGCGGATGGTGACTCTGCGCCGGCAGGAGCTTCCGGTGCAGATCGACGAATACATCCAGGCCCATTTTACAGAAAAGCTGGATGCCGCACGTCTCACCCGGCAGTTCGGTATCGGAAAGACACAGCTCTATAAGATCGCAAAACAGAACTACGGGGTGGGAATCGCAGCGCATATCCGAAATCTGCGTATTGAAAAAGCCCGGAAACTGCTGACAGAACAGTCCGGACTCTCTCTTGCCGAAGTCGCATCGGAATGCGGCTTTGATGATTACAACTATTTTATTACGGTTTTTAAACGGATTGCAGGAATGCCCCCGAAGGCTTATGCACAGACCGACGACTTTGCCAGTATATGACATTGTCAAAATTTATATCCTAAGTACCATGACCGTTGCTGTCCTGGATTCATTTTTTCAATCTGTCATACAGTATTTCTTCTTCTCCTGTTGAAACAGATACTTTCTTCTTATACAGTAAAGTCCATGATGCCTGATTCTTAGTGTAATCCATTTTATCCTGCGGGAAAAATGAACGGCAGAAATATCTTCCTTCCCCTCCGCTTTCTGCCAGAAACAAAAACACATTTCTTCCCTTTGCATTATTTCTCATAATATAGTCCGCTTTGATCACCGAATAAGCATTAAGTTTTCGGTTATACTTAAAGATTGTATCATTGCTGTCAATCATGCTTTCCAGAAATGGAAGCATGTCTATTCTGTCTGCAATCTAATAATACAGATCAGACGACTGAAGATGTTCTGCCATAATCTGACGTTCTCTTATTGCATCAAATATTTTTCCCCTGTACGGACTAACTCAGGTCTGTCAGTCAGGTATTGAAGTCCCATTAAATGAAAACATTCTTTTTTATCAAAATTTATCTGCAACGAAACAGCTGTATTTTTTCTGCCCAGTACCAGATGGTATTCCTTATCCAACAGTTTTTCGAAAGCTTCCACGCAGTCATACACATTATGCATCAAACTTGCCTCTTTCCTTTTTAAAACAGAAAAAGCTCTGCTTTCGCAGAGCTCTTCCGACGTTTTCTTTCAACTGCATATGCAGCCTAGCCAGAATGCGGTAAACGTCAAACCCATTCAAAGCTCGTAAGGCACTGCCCTCTGGCACAACACCTTATATCAACACTTTGACCGACACTCAAGTTGCCTGTCTTTGTTATTATACTACAACAGACATGTAAATATGTCAATCAAAAATCACTCCGCTGTCAGTTTCAGCAATGGACTCCTTTCCGTGACCTGCCCCTGTTCCAGCAGACGGATTTCTTTGAAATCCGGTGAATCAGTCACAACAACAATCACAATTTCCGAATGCCCGGCCTTTTGAACTGCATTCATGTCAAACTCCAGAAGCGTCTCACCCATCAACACCTTCTGTCCTTCGCGCACTTTTACCTGAAAGCCATTTCCGGCCATATCCACCGTATCCAGCCCCACATGAATCAGAAGCTCCATTCCGTCACTGCTCTTCACACCGACTGCATGCTTCGTATCCGCCACCTGACATATAACTCCATGAAAAGGCGCTTTTACTTTATTTCCTTCCGGCCAGATTCCGCAGCCCGATCCCAGAATCCCCGCGCCGAATATTTCATCCGGCACCTCATTCAGCGGAACTGCCTTTCCGGAAACCGGCGCATATACGGTAAGCGGTTCCAGTGTTTGTGCATTTTTCTGTTTAAAGATATTTAATATTCCCATAATCTCAATTCCTCTTCTGATCGAACATCCAGTCGAACATCTCCTGATCGCTGTAGGTCGGAACATTGGCTCCATGAGGATCTGTCACCCCGGCTGCCGCAAAGTCTTCATCTGTATAGATGGTCATCCGGACATTTCCTCCCAGTTCTTCCAGCCTGTCACGCAGCATGGTTTCACGGTCAACCGGAACCACTTCATCCTTTTCCCCGTGGAAAATCCAGATCGGCAGATCAACCAGATTGTCCACGCTTCCGTCCCACAGACCGCTGATCGGAACGGCTGCTGCAAACACATCCGGATAAGCCGCAATCATGCCCCATACGCCAAGAGCGCCCATGGAATGCCCGGTTATGTAAATACGGTCCATGTCAACATTTCCGTTTGTCCGGGCAATTTCCTGTATGGTTCCCATCAGAGCCGCCTGCACCTCTTCGTCTGTCCAGCCTTTGGCACTCTGCTCGTCTGTAGGAGACTCGCCGGCTGCCGTATAGCGCTCTGGCAGCTGCGGAGCCAGAACATAGCAGGGATGCAATTCCTGCATTTCCTCTGTTACAAAGCTGGCCGCATCTTTCGTGCCTGTAATCTGCGTAATATTGTCATCTCCAATGGCTCCCGCCCCATGAAGATACAGAATCAAAGGCACCTTCTCCTCTTCTGTCTCCGGTGTAAACAGACGGTAGACCAGTACGTCATTGCTGCCTTCCGAATACAGATCAGCTGCTGAAATCTCTGTGTCCTTTGTCTCATCATGAACAGCTGCTTCTTCTGTCTGATCCTCCTCCATCTTCATACCCGTTTCTTCTGTTTCCATAACAGCCTCTTCTGCAGAAATATCCAGCTGTTCCTCTGTTCCCTCCTGCTTCCCGCATCCAGCCAGTGCAAGCATTGCTGCAATCGCAAGCACTCCTGTTAATTTTGTATATCGATTCATCCTGTATGCCCTTTCTTATTTCTTATAATTGTTCTCCGTTTGTCTCAATACACCGTCTGTACCAGTCAAAGCTGTCCTTTTTCCGGCGTTCGTTTGTACCCTTTCCTGCCTCGTCGCGGTCCACATAGATCACACCATACCGCTTATTCATCTCGATGGTGCCGCAGGATACGATATCAATGATTCCCCACATGGTATACCCCAGCAGATCAACCCCGTCAGCAATCGCTTCCGCCATCTGCTCCACATGGGCGCGCAGGTAATCAATCCGATACGCATCATGGATCTGTCCGTCTGCATCCGGAAGATCATTTGCACCGATTCCGTTTTCTGCAATAAACAGCGGCAGCTGATAACGGTCGTACATTTCATTCAGCGAGATACGCAGCCCCACCGGATCGATCTGCCATCCCCAGCCGCTTGTCTGAAGATACGGATTCTTCTTTCCGGAAAGCAGATTTCCGCTGGTCACCTCATATCCGGAATCATCAGTGGAAATCATGGACATATAATAACTGAAGCTTAAGAAATCCACTGTATTTTCCGCAAGGATTTTCTGATCCTCCGGCTCCATCTCTACTGTTACTCCCAGATCGGCAAACATCCTTCTGGTATAAGACGGATAGTATCCGCGCGCCATTACATCTGTGTAAAAATAATTTGTATAATTTTCATCCAGAATACTGCACATGACATCCTGCGGCGCGCAGGTGGCCGGATAACTGGTGAAGCGGGCGATCATACCGCCCACCATGGAACCTGGAAGCATCTCATGAGCCATTTTCACCGCCAGTGCATTGGCCACCAGCTGGTGATGCGTACACTGGAAAATAGCCTGATCATAATTTTTCTCCTGATCTTTGATCAGGCAGCAGCCATTCCACGGATTAAACCGCGAACAGTTGATCTCATTAAAGGGCAGCCAGTAATCCACCAGTTTTCCCAGACGTTCATAAAGCGTCCTGCAGTAGCGCAGGTAAAAATCGATCATCTTCCTGTTTTTCCAGCCGCCGTATTTTAGGACCAGATGGACCGGCGTTGCATAGTGCAGAATCGTTGCAAAGACTTTCATGCCCCGTTTCTGACATTCTGTGAACAAATCGATATAATACTGTATTCCTTCCTCATTGGGCTGTTCCTCATCTCCATTGGGATAGATGCGCGCCCAGCTGATGGAAGTGCGGAAGATCTTCAGGCCCAGCTCCTGCATAAGCGCCAGATCGTCTTTGTACGTGTGATAGAAGTTGATTGCCCACCGAAACGGATAATGTTCTGTATCTTCCGCCGTCAATGCCGTTTGAAATCGTTCCGAAGTCATATTGACATCCCGGTTTTTCCTGCGCATTTCGGCATCCCAGGAAGCGTCAAAAACGCGCAGATCCTGTGTGTCCAGGCCCTTTTTGCCTTCGTTCCAGGCGCCTTCTGCCTGGGAGGCGGCAATTGCGCCGCCCCAGAGAAAATTCTGTGGAAATTTCTTATTATTCGTCATTTATGCACCTATCTCTTTCTGGATACCCGCATCTTTGCGGATCATCACATAACTTAAACCAAAGGTAATTACAAAAGTGACTGCAATGCCGATCAGGGCAAATACAAAATTCATGGAATTGTTCGGATCTATGAAGATCGCAATCGAGGTCAGTCCGGTAGGTCCGAAGACCATACGCTTGACTCCTGCAAAACCGCACACAATGCCGCCTGCAAGTCCGCCGATAACGGAAGCGATCAAAGGCTTCTTAAGCCGGAGATTCACGCCGTACAGCGCCGGTTCTGTTGTGCCCAGAAGAGCGCTGCAGCCGGTGGAAACTGCCAGGGATTTGAAACTCTTGTCCTTTGCCTGCAAAGCCACCGCGAATGCCGCCGCTCCCTGCGCAATATTGGCTACCAGGAAGCCGGGACCCAGCATATCGTAGCCGAAAGCCTCAATCGCAGCCAGCGCCAGAGGAATCGTAACCGCATAGTGCATGCCGAGCATAATCACAACCGGCCCAAAAGCTCCGAAGAAGATCGGAAGGAACCACGGCGCATTGTTCTGGAACACAGACAGCACCGCTTCCAGTCCCTGACCGACCAGATTGCCCAGCGGTCCCACGATGCAGTATGTAAGCGGAGTCATAATCAGCAGCGTCAGCATGGGACGGAAGAAGAACTTGATCACTTTCGGAGACGCCTTGTCCGCCAGCTTCTGCACCCATGACGCCGCATAGATGACCAGAGCCACGGGAATCACGGTGGATGTATAAGTGGCCAGCGTCACCGGCAGAAAGCCGAACATGGATATCGGTTCGCCGGCATTCACCATAGCCGTATAGTTCGGATGCACCATCATAAATCCGATGGTCAGTCCCACCATGGGATCTACCCCGAATCTCACGGATGAGGTATAGGCCAGAATCACCGGCAGAAACAGAAACGGAGCGTCCCCCGCGATACTCAGCAGCGAGTAGGTGGGAGATGCAGAGTCCAGAAGCCCTGCCATGGTCAGAAGAACCAGCAGCACCTTCACCATGGCCGCGCCGGTAATCGCTGCAATTGCCGGAGTAAACAGACTGGAAAGCGTATCCATTGCCCGTTCAAGCATTTTGGGCTTCTGCCCCTTCAGATCATCTGCTTCTACCCTGTCAACCGTTCCGCCTGTCAACCCGGTCTCCGCGATCAGTTCCTCATATACATGATGCACGTCCGGTCCGATGATGACCTGATACTGGCCTCCCGTAAACATGGCCCCCATAACGCCCTTTGTCTTCTTCAGTTCCTCTGTATCGAACTTTGCGCCGTCCTTCAGCTGGAAACGAAGACGCGTTGCGCAGTGAACAAGTGACTGGACATTTTCCGTTCCGCCTACATGCTTCAGAATACCGGACGCTAACTGTTTGTAATCAGCCATAATTTCATTCCTTTCTTTTGACGATCAAAAAATCCAGAAGACAAATACCTGATTTCTTTTTGAAATCCCGGATTTTTTTATTTATTTTCACCATATTTCTTTTTGCTCCCTTGTATATACGGCCGTATATTTGTTATAATTTATTCAATTATCAGGAACAATTTTATTATATTTGACTCTCTGCAAAGAGACAATGCTGATACAGAAAGAAAGGAGTGTCAAAAGGTAAGATATGACAGCAGCCGAACTGGACCGCCTTTTAAGAGAGATTACCCCAAGAGAACAGTTCTATATTGACAATCCCGGTGCGCCAAGTCCCCGCTACCGCAATATGGAACGAAGAAATATACACGGACGGGAAGTCCTGTGCTTTCAGCTGTCTGCGCTGGCCATGGATGAGATTCACATCCGAAAGGATTCCCGCTTCACGGATGTCCCTTATTACATGCATTCCAACATCAATATCAACTATATCTATTCCGGACATTGTGACTATGTCATTGACGGAACCCCCATCACGCTCCGCAGAGGAGACGTCTGTATCTTTGACCTGGATGTGGTGCGCCGCAAGCTCTATCTGGGGCCCGATGACATTGTGATCAATCTGAATATGACCAACGAATTTTTCAGCAACAGTTTTTTCCGGAAAGCCGGAGAGCAGAGCGTCTTCTCCGATTTTGCACTGCGCGTGCTTTCTGCCGGAAGCTCTGTTCACGATCATTATCTGATCTTCCGTACCGGCGACAATTCTTCTGTCAATGCTCTTTTTCAGGAACTCCTGATCGAATATTTCAGTGAAGCCCCTTTCCGCAAACAGATGATGCAGGGATATTTTCAGCTGATCTTTCTTCATCTTCTGCGGCTTCACCAGCAGGACGCAGAAAATAACCTGGTGCAGATCGCGTCTGTCCACTCTAAAAATGTACTGGATATTTTATATTATATTGAACTTCATCATACAGACTGTACGCTGGCCGGACTGGCCGAAGAATTTGGATATCATCCCAAATATATCACTTCATTATTGAAAAAAATAACCGGATCGAGTTTTAAAGAACTTCAGACCAGAGAACGCATGAAAGCTGCCGCCCGTCAGCTGCTTCAGACATCCGATTCCATTCAGGAAATCGCACATAAAGTCGGCATGACAAACATGACTGCTTTCTACCGCGCTTTTCAGAAACACTTTGGAGTACTGCCGAATCAGTACAGACATACTTCGGATCCTTAACGGATCTCCTGTCATGACAGCGCAGAATCGGAGCAGATCCACATTTCTCTGATCTGCTCCGATCTATGTACCTTAACGACTGGTCGTCAGGATCTTATCCAGCTGTTTTACTTCCCCGGTCTTCACCACTTCCACCTGCTCCGGCTCGGATACCAGGACCGCCGTGGTCAGGTCGTAACCTGCTTCTTTGATGGCTTTCATATCAAATTCCAGCAGTTTCTCACCGGCTTTTACTTTGTCGCCGGATTCCCGGAATGCCTGGAAATGCTTTCCGTTCAGTTCTACCGTATTAACACCCACATGGATCAAAAGCTCCACGCCGTCATTGCTCAGAAGTCCAATGGCATGCTTCGTATCAAAGACCATGGAGATCTCGCCGTCAAACGGAGCAACAACCTCTCCTTTGGAGGGAAGAATGCCGACTCCCACTCCCACGGCGCCGGATGCAAAGGTCTCATCTTTGATCTCCGTATGAGGAACCGCGGTTCCTTCCACCGGTGCATACACGCAGCCCGGCTCGGTCTCAATACGCTTCACAGGTGCAGGAGGATTTGATCCGCTCTTTGCAGGAGCAGGTGCAATCTCTTTTCTTCCGATGGTCTTTCCCAGCATCATGGTGGCAGCAAATGCACACACGATGGCGACAGCCATGGATACCATGAACTGCACCATACAGTCCGGACGGATGCAGATCACGCCGATGACGCCGCAGGGGCCCTGCGAAACGGACAGTACGCCCACCAGAGTTGCATAGGCAGCTCCGATACCGCCGCCGATCAGCGCGCCGTAGAACGGGAATCTCAGCTTTAAGTTGACACCGAAGATGGCCGGCTCCGTAATTCCAAGGAAAGAGGAGATACCGGATGCAGAAGCCATGCTCTTCATCTTCTGGTCATGCTTCATCAGGAAAGTAACTGCCAGTGCGGCAGCGCCCTGTGCACAGTTGGCAGCAGCAACGACCGCGAAAGTCGGAGAACCGCCCAGCGTTCCGATATTGGCAAGAATCTGTGTCTCTGCGGTCACCAGACTGTGATGCATGCCTGTGATGACCAGAAGCGGATAGGTAACGCCGTAGATCAGGCCTCCGATGGCGCCCAGATCAAAGAACAGCCACATGACGGCATTGGTCATCACATCGCCGACGCCTCTCATCACCGGTCCGATGAACAGGAAGGTCAGCGCTCCTGCGATCAGTACGGACAAAAGCGGAGTCACAATGTTGTCCAGCATGGCCGGAACCACTTTACGCAGCTTTTTCTCCACCACTGCCAGACAGAAAGCGGAAGCAATGACCGGAAGGACCGTTCCCTGATAGCCGACTTTCGCTACAGAAAGTCCGAAGATATGCCAGTACGGAACCGTTCCGTCCAGAAGCGCCTGGCCGTATCCATACCCGTTCATCAGGTCCGGATGAATCATGATGGCACCGATGACCGCGCCCAGAATCGGCGTCGCACCGAATATCTTTGCCGCAGAAAAGCCGATCAGCACCGGCAGGAACGTAAAGCCTGCGTTGGAAAACAGATTGACCATCTCTGCGAAATCTTTGATCGCCGGGAATGCTTCCACCAGCGACTGGTCTGCCACGAACATCCCCTGCGCCGTCAGGATATTGTTGATACCCATCAGAAGACCGGAAGCGACCAGCGCCGGCAGGATCGGCACGAATACATCCGCCAGAGTCTTCAAAAGCTTCTGAATCGGATTCTGCTTCTGAGCCGCCACTTTCTTCAGTTCCTCTTTGGACATCTCCTGAATGTTCGCCATCTGGATGAATTCCGCATAGACCTTGTTCACAATACCGGTTCCCAGAATGATCTGGAACTGACCGCCGTTGTTAAAGTTTCCCTTTACCAGATCGATCTCTTCCAGCGCATCCTTGTTGATTTTGGACTCATCCTTCAGTACCAGCCGCAGTCTTGTGGCACAGTGGGCAGCGCTGGCAATGTTGTCTTTTCCGCCCATACATTCCAGTATTTCCCGGGCCGCTTTTACATATTTTTCTTCCACTCTTGCTTCCTCCTGTTATCATTCTGCATCCGCCATGGCAATATCCCGGTTCCGGAAGAACCTTCGGCCGTATTCACGGCTGGACATCGCCCGGGCCGATGCTCTTTTTAAAATCCCGCAGCTTTACATCCGCACCTTCATGCCGTCGTAGGCTGCAGTCAGTCCGTGTTCTTCTGCGAAAATTTCCAGTTCCTCATGAGTCATCTTTCCATTATGCGAGAAATGATTGATGACCTTCACCGTATCCGGACGGATACAGCCCTGTTCCTTCAGCCTTCTGACCATCTCCAGAGCGTCCGGCAGTCCCATATGATATCCCTCTGAATGGTTTTTCCCCATGGTGGCATCCAGAGAGATGAGATCATAGGTACGTCCAAAGATACAGTCCCATGCCTCCTGACTCAGATTCATCCCTGTGTCATGTCCGTACAGAAGACATTTTCCGTCTTTCTCGATCACATAGATAAAACAGGTCTCCCGCCTGTCATGGTCCGCCGGGATCGGAATCATGTGATAACCGTCCGCCATAAAATCGGCAAACGGCTCAATCCTTACAAACCGAACCGCGTCATCCAGCGGATGCACCCGGAACCGGTCGATCAGAACCGCATCATAAAATGCCTTCTCCGCCGCTTCATTGCCGTACACCTGCAGGATCCCTTCTGCATAATGACCGAAATGCTCATGCCGGTGAATCAGCTCCACGGGGAAGAAATGATCCATGTGAGAATGCGTGATTAAGAGGTGACGCACCTGTCCCAGCTCCAGAGAATACTTCAGAGAATGCATATACGTATCCGGCGGAAGATCGATGAGGATCTTTTTGTCCACCAGCGCCTGCGTTCTGGTACGCAGTTCCTTTCCTTTGGCTTCCCTTGCTCTTTTGCAGATCTCGCAGCTGCAGAACAGCGCCGGCAGGCCCTCCGCTGATGCTGTCCCCAGATATTGTATCTCCATAATATTAACCTCCTTTCCTGCTTCTGCGCAGATTATTGTCTGTCATACCTTTGTTTTTTATAACATTCGCTTTGATATAACCAGTTTCGTAACCAGTTAAGTTACCGGTTACTTCATGAGGTAATCATACCACTGACAGGAATGGATGTCAACTGTATTTTCGAAAAAAATCCCAAAAAAATAACCGGTTACTTAACTGGTTATATATGGATTGATTTTTCTCTGCCGTCCTGCTATACTGAAGGTAATACAGTACCGTTTCCGGACGCTGTATCCTGTTTTGGGAGGTACATCCGAATGGATAAAAAGAAGATCACATTTGCGGATATCGCAAAATATACCAATTTTTCAAAAACCACGATCTCACGGTATTTTAATAATCCGGATTCTCTGACTCTGGAAAATCAGGAGATCATTGCCCAGGCACTGATCGATCTGGACTATCAGGAAAACAAGCTGGCAAAGGTCTTTGCCAACGGAAAAAGCGAATTTGTCGGCATCATCGTTCCGAATCTGTATATGCATTATTATGCAGAGATGCTGAATCAGATCCTGAATACCTATGAGAAATTCGGCTATAAATTTCTGGTTTTTGTCGGCAATCACAAAAAGGAGACCGAACGTCAGTATCTCCGCGAGCTGCTGGCCTACAAGATCGAGGGCATGATCATCTTAAGCCATACGATCCCCTCCGAAGAACTCGCCTCTTATCAGATCCCTCTGGTCGCCATCGAGCGGGAGGACAAGTATGTGAACAGTGTCAATACCGACAACTATATGGGCGCCGTGCAGGGTACCAGTCTCCTTCTGAAAAACAGATGCGACGTGCTGCTGCACATCAACTCTCCGGTGGAACAGAATGTTCCTTCCTACGGACGTATCCGGGGATTTGAAGATATCTGCACGGAGCACGAGATCAGACATGAAGTAATCATCCGGGAACTGGGACATTCCTACGAAGAGATCCATGCGTCCATGTCCAGAATCTATGAATATATGGAGCAGAAATACCCGCATCAGAAAAAGGGACTGTTTCTGGCAAATGATACCTTCGCCAACAGCATGCTGAACATCATCTTCCGGAAGCACGGCAGGCTGCCGGACGAATACCGTATCATCGGCTTTGACGATTCCCCGGTAGCAGACCGGGCGATCCTGCCGATCAGCACCGTCGGTCAGCAGATCGATAAGATCGCTTATGAAGCGATGGAACTGCTGGTGTCGCTGATGAACGAGAGAAAGAAACGCCGTCCCATGCCCCAGACCGGGCTGGTCCACAAAAATATCACGCCGGTGCTGATCCGGCGGGAGACTACCGACTGAATCTTCTCTTTTTCAGCCCCCATTTTCCATCTGCATTTCCAGACAGCGGATCTGTTCCAAAAACCTGAGACGCTGTTCCGTCAGACAGAAACAGATTTCCAACGATCACGTTGGAAACCTGTTTCAAACATTTGCGGACACCAGTACACTGCCTGCAATGTGGCTTCAGAACGCCTGATCCCTGCTTGCAGGAAGGCGCTCATAATACAATGTTTTCTTTCATTATTGTTCTAAATAATTCTCTAATTGTTACCCTTAATAGCTTAGAATAACTTTTATGCTTGTCTGCACTTTCCAATGCCTCATAATATAACTCTTTCTCTGTAAGCTTAAAATATATTGGCGGCAGTCCCTTTTTTCTTAACATCCAGTTTAGCAAAGCTCTGGAACTTCTGCCATTACCATCTCTGAAAGGATGGATTTGTGTGATTCGATGGTGAATTTTCAAAACCTGCAATATATATTCACTAATCGACAATTTATCAACATCGCGCATCAAATCCTCCACTGGTTTCTGCAGTTTCACCAGTTCTGCTGCAACTTCCCGCCAATCAACGGTTTCAAATTTAGCCCCCAATACAAGATTATTATCTGTCCGTGTTTTCCCGGCTTCTTCCGGAAAAGGCGCATATTGAAATAACTTTTTATTCAAATCTAACAGCTTATAAATAGTCAATTTATCCTCTGTTTCCAAAACGTAATCATAAAGTGCCGCATGCCCTGCCACTTGAATAATATCTTCATAATCTTCCATACAATATTCACTGTTTTGGCAATTCAGTCTCAAATCCGTAACTATCTCAGCAACCTCTTCTTCGTCAAGCTCCAGGCCTTCCATCCGGTTTTCATTATATATAAAATCATTCTTAAATTTGTACCAAACGATATTCGGCTCTATAGTGAAAAAGAATTCATATGAATCTATCTCCTGCCTAAGCAAATCTATATTTTCAATTTCCATGCCTAAAGCAATTTTTTTCTTGTCTGGTTTATAATCAGAAATTCTCCTGTTCAGATTGACATATTCTCCATCCAATATATGAAAAGTATAGGCCAGCCTAAGTACACAGGAACGAAAACTCACCCCAAAACGTTCCGCAATCTGTAATGCATCGTCCAACGAAACTTTCCCGTTTTCTGTATATTCATGAACCACTGATAAAAATATTTTTTTCGGCATAAGCAATTCTGCGGCAAACTGTTCAGCAAATCGCTCTATTTTATCCCCCGTTCCTCCTTTTGGGCATACTTCGTTCCTGCGGTCTTTCAAATGGTGGCATAATTCATGTGCAGCAGTGAACCTCTGTCTGGTAATCTTCCTCTTATAATTGATGCCCACCAACGGAATATCATTATCATCCTCCGGCACAAGATAAATACCTTCCAAATCCTCAAACTCCATAAACTGATACACGATTCCGTATTCCCGCATCAGCTTGAACGGATCTATGGGGATAGAAGGTATTTCCTTTCCGAATCTGTCTTCAAGAACCTTTTCAGCCAGAGCCTGTGGAGACATTCCAAACTCAAAAAGGTTTTCTGAAATGTCAGTCATTCATTGTCTCCTTATATCTGCGTTTAAAGTCAATAAGGCTCATGATCTCCTTTCTGTCCATATCGGACAGTTCTGAGAAAGCGCGGGCAAACATCTCTACCTGTGCATTTTCAGAAGTTTTTCCATACATCAGTTCATCCGTACTCACTCCATATAATTCAGAAAACTTAGCAAGTTCATCTGCTGTAACTTTTCTTTGTCCAGATTCAATTGCACTAATGGTTGGCCTGGAAAGACACATCTGGCGGGCAACAAATTCCTGTGACAATTTTAAATACTTTCTTGCTTCCTTCAATCTTTCATGCATGGTTTTCACCTCCACTATACACCAGTATATGCACAAAAGTCATAAAAGTCAACACAAAACGTCAGTTTTCCTGACATTTTTGTTTCCCAAAGAATCCTGTCTATACTTTTAAATTCCGACTGTACCATCTCCGCCAATATCGCCATATCATTTTCAGCCGCGCTTCTCTTCCTCCAGCGCATCCGTGTTACAAAGCATCTGCCGGATAATCCCCGCATATGTTCGCATCGAAGTTTTCTGTTGCCCGGACTGAAAAAGCTCCGGACCTTCGTATACTTTCAGGACCGGCTGCATGAGGAGCGGCATGATTACGGACGGGGCTGTCCGGAACACCATGCTGATGAAAGAACTGAATTTCCCTGTATTTTCGCAGGCAGTTAACGTGGTCGGCACAACCAAAGCATTTCCCGGAAAGATCAATCATCCGGTCGTCATGTGCGGTGTGACCGTGCATCCCGGCGACCTTGTGGTTGCTGATAATGACGATGTGGTTGTCGTTCCCAGAGAAAAAGCACAGGAAGTTTATGACATTACGCTGGCAAGGGAATTAAAAGAAGAAAAACTCCTGAAGAGAATTCAGAATCATGAAGGCACCACCTACGATCTGTCCGGCTTCAACAAGATCGTGGAATCCCTGAATCTGACCGAAGAGCCGGACTAATCATACCTCTACTTACAATACATATACATTCCTCTCGCACCGGTATTCTCAAAAGCATACTGCCTGAATACCGGTGCGTTTTCATTTATACGGGAAAAAGCCGGAATTGCCGGCCGGAAAATACCCAGACAGATCCCGGCTCCTGAAAGCGGGCTTTCATGTTTCTGTAATGATCCGGTCGATCAGTCCAAAAGCCAGCGCCTCCTCTGGGGACAGATAGCGGTCGCGCTCTGTGGCTGCCAGGATTTCCGCCTCTGTTCTCCCCGTATTCTCAGCCAGAATCCGGTTCAGACGCTCCCTGCTTTTCAGCATATGGTCCGACATGATCCGGATATCGGATGCCTGCCCCCGGATGCCGTCTCCGTGAATGGCCGGCTGATGAATCATGATCTCCGCATTGGGAAGCGCCGTCCGCTTCCCCCTGGTTCCGCCTGCCAGAAGAAAAGCGCCGAAACTTGCTGCCAGCCCGATGCACAGAGTCGCAACGTCGCATTTCACATACTGCATGGTATCATAGACTGCAAATCCCGCAGACACAGAGCCTCCGGGACTGTTGATGTAAAACTGAATATCTTTCCCCGGATCCTCCGCTTCCAGATACAGCATCTGAGCGATAATTACCCCTGCAGAAGCATCGCTTACTTCCTCCCCCAGAAAAATGATCCGGTCAGCAAGCAGCCTGGAATAAATATCAAAGCTCTGTTCTCCCCGCCCGTTCTGGCGGACCACATATGGTATAAAACTCATGCCGCGATTCTGCTTCTTTCAGGCACGATAAAGACGGACGCCGACTTTCTTCCCCTGCACAGAGAAATCCTGCCGCATCTTGAAAAATATATCCCAATCTTCCGGTATTCCCACGGCGTATGTCCATATTCCCGATGAAAGGCCCTTGTAAATGCCTGCTGGGAGCCATAGCCTGCCTCAAAAGCAATCTCAACAACCGGCTGCGCTGTCTCTGCCAGCTTTCTGGCTGCGGCATCCAGCCGCCTGCCCTGGATATATTTACAAAGGGTCATTCCCGTATCCGCCTTGAAGACCCGTTCCATATAAAATCTGGAATAATGCAGTTCTTCTGCCAGCCTCTCCAGTGTCAGCTCCTGTTCCAGATGAGCCTCAACATAGGAAAGAATCCTGTTGGTCAATGATCTGCCGCCCATAAAGAAGCACTCCTTTCCTGTTCTGAAATTCTGCCAAAGCCCTCCTGCGCACAGAATAAGGATCTGTTCCTGTACGCCCCACTTTCTGTGCAGTTTCGGACTTTTGCTCCTTTCCATGATACCACTTCACAGGAATGGACGTCTTAACAGAAATTGCCCTCTTTTTGCCATGTTTCATGAAGGATTTCTTTATATGAATTCCAGGTTATCAAGTTATCTGCAAACTGGAATTCCGGTAGCCGTCAGGCTTTTGCTGTAAATTCCGGTAT
>VSND01000100.1 GCA_009774145.1 Lachnospiraceae bacterium
CCGCTTGGGAAAGGGAAAGCAGAGGAAATGCTTTTTTGGACGAAAGAGGAATATCTGAAATTCATTGAAGCAGTAAAAGACAAGCCATATTCCTATCAAGCATTTCAAATTTTATACTGGTGTGGCTTGCGTGTTGGCGAACTTTTAGCACTCACGCCGCAGGATATAGATTTTGATAACAAGGTCATTCGGATAACAAAATCTTATCAGCGGTTAGAGGGAAAAGATGTGGTAACAGACCCAAAGACACCGAAAAGCAAGCGCAATGTCAGTATGCCGGACTTTTTGTGTGAGGAATTAAAAGAGTATCTCGGCAGGCTGTACGGACTTCTACCGACTGACCGTATCTTCCATCTGACAAAAAGTTTTCTGCACCATGAAATGACGAGAGGGGCAGGGAAAGCAGGGGTAAAGCGTATTAGAATCCACGATTTAAGACACCCGTATGTCAAGCACAAACTAAAAAATTTATCAGATTATTGGCCGGACAGGTTATCCGCAAAGGACAAACCCGCCCGGCCAGTCTTTTTGCTTTCATTTCAGGTGCTTTTTATGCTGTCGCAATCCCTGAATCCATAATCGGATTCACAAAACCGTCTGCCACTGTACAGAGGCGGACTTCGTTCTGCTTGAGGAAGTTCCAGTATCGGATCATGTCCTCAGTGTGCCGGCAAAGGCGATTAAGATTGAATACAAGAACGATATCCACCAGATGTTCTTCAACTGCCCGGTTTACTTCCAGCAGGCCGGGACGGTCAAAATTTATGCCATTCTGTATATCTCTGGAAATTCCCATGATAGATAATCCATGCTCCGCTGCATATTCTTCAAGGCGATACCTATGTGTTTCCAGCAGTTCTTCACTCATATTACCGCCTTTATCTATGCGACAGTAAAGCCATACTTTTTCTCTGTTCATTGTCAGCCTCCTTATTCCATTCAGGAAATCTCCCTGCAAAAATCTTTCATTTTCCATTCAATTTTTATCTGGCTGTCTGGGAATACGCTAATCCTTTCAATCAGCACATTAGCAAACGTCTCCGTCAGACCATCCGCGCCACTAATATCACTGGCAATGGATTTCAGCTGTGATTTTGTGTCGCTATCCATTTGCTTTTGGCTGATCTCCGCAGAGAGCGCGGAATGTGCCTGCTTCAGACGGTTTAATTCTTTATCACACACGGATTTCTGTTCCAGATAGCTGTCCTTGTCAATCTCTTTCAGAAGAAAGCGCTCATAAAGCAGGCGTTTTTCTGTCTGGCACTGCCGGATCCGGTTCTGGTATTCTGTCTGCTCCGCAAGCTGGACATCCAGGCCGCCGGCTACGGAAAGACTGTCAATGTTTAAAATAATGCCTGCCTGCTTTAAAAGGATTTCGTAGATCAGGCTTTCCAGTTCCGCTTCCAGGATCCGCATACCGTGGCACGGCGACATGCTGTCAACGGAAGTATAACGGCAGATAAAATAGGGTTTTTTAGCCGGTATGCGTCCCATGGCGTGTTTACAGCATCCGCAGAACACTTTGCCGCGCAGGGGATACTGGTGTACCTTCCTCTTGACGCTCTTAAAATGCAGCAGCTTTGCCTGAACCTGCTCATATGTGGATTTATCAATAATGGGCGGATGGTGGTCAGGGATTTTAAACCACTCGCTTTCATCTTTTAAATGGAGGCACCTTCCGCCGATCTCCCTTACCTTCCGTTTTCCCATGATGTAAGTGCCTGCATAGCGTTCATCGCCTAAAATCCGCAGGATTGTGGTACGCTGCCATATTCCCTGGCATCTGGAAACATCATGGTAATGTTTTCCTTTGGACGCTTTATATTCGCCCGGAGTGACTATCCCTTTTTGGAAAAGCACTTCGGCTATCTGGTGGGCGTCGTGTCCGTCAAGGGCCATCTGGAAAATCAGACGGACGTTCGGTGCGGTTTCTTCATCAATTTCCATCCTGCCATCTGCCCCTTTCTGATAACCATAAGGGCAGACAACACTCTGGTATTCCCCGCGCTTCATTTTTACATATTTGGCCGTTCTTGTTTTTACAGACATATCCCGGCTGTAAAATTCACTGATCAGATATTTTACAGCCATGCCGATACCGCCGGTATCACCCTGGTGCTGTGCGCTGTCAAAACCGTCCTCAACAGAGATAAAGCGGACGCCGAATACCGGGAATACACGCTCCATAAAGTATCCTACTTCAATCATGTTGCGCCCGAATCGGGAAAAATCTTTTACAAGGATGCAGTGGATCTCCCCTGCCCGTACCCGGTCAAGCAGTTTCTGGACAGCCGGACGCTCAAAATTGGTTCCGCTGTGTCCGTTGTCGATAAATTCTTCCACCTGGGCATTTGGGATCCCTTCCATATCGTCCGCATAGCTGTGAAGCAGGGCAAGCTGGCTCTGGATGCTCAGGCTGTCCACCTTTAAATCCTCAATCGAAAGCCGCACATAAAGGGCGATCACATAATCCATGGAAGCATTATTCATGTGCCAGCACCTCCCACACTTGTTCAAAGCCGCATCTGAAGCGGAAAACGATCTCAACATTCTGCCGATCCCGGACAATGACTTTTTCAATCAGTTCATCCACAAGACGCGCTGTAAGCTTTGTATTGCCGTCAATCATGGCCAGCTTTTTGGCAAGGCTGGAAAATTTGTGCAGCTGTTTCTGCAATTCTTTCTGCTGCTCATCCAGAGCCTGCGCCTGCGCCATATCAGCCGTTATACGGCTTTCATAATCCTGCTTCAGTTCCGCATATTCCCCGCTGGTCAGTATGCCCGTCACAAGGTTCTCATAGAGGCTTCGGAGGAAGCTTCTGTTTTGTTCCACTGACGCAAGGAGGCGTTTCTGTTCCTTCTCTGCCGAGGCTTTCCGTTCTGCTATTCTGGGATCCTGCTCTTTCAGGCGTAAGTTATTCCCGATAACAGTTTCTGCTTCCTTCATGATGTAAGCAAGGATAATATCAAACAGGTCGGTTTCCTTTAAACATACGCCGGGGCAGTAGTCTTTGGCAATCCTGCCGTTGGAGATGCAGTGGAAATAATATACCCCATGGGAGCGTTTGCGGTGGAGGTTCTTTCCGCAATGGCCGCAGAAGATACGGCCGCGCAGGACATTTTCTGTATAAGGGATACCGGTCTGATCTCTGCTTTTTTCGGCTGCCTGCCTGCGCAGTTCCTGAACCTTTTCAAATAATTCACGGCGGATCAGCGGCTCATGGGTATCACGCACAACGATCCATTCCTCCGGCTCCGTTGGAACCTGTTTGTGGCCTATTGTTTTTGTTTTTCCCTGCACCATATCGCCGACATAAACTTCATCGGCAAGTATTTTTGTTATCGTCCATGTCTGCCAGTTCCCGCTTCCCATCAGGCGGCTTGGTTTGATCAGGCCGCATTTCACCAGATAAAATCCGGGAGTGATGATCCCCTGCTCATTCAGCCGTGTGGCAATCCTGTTCAGGGATACCCCGTCTGCCGCCCATTGGAAGATGTCACGGACAGCCGGCGCGGTTTCTTCATTCACGATCAGCTTGTGGCAGTTCTCCGGATCTTTGCGGTAGCCATAGGGAGGACGTGCGCCGACATAATCGCCGGATTTCATGCTCTGGCGGGTCTGCGACCGGACTTTGCGGCTGATGTCGGCGGCGTATGCCTCGTTTACCATGTTTTTGAACGGCAGGATAATATGCTCCCCGCTGTTCTGGTCTGCTTCACTGTCATACTGGTCATTGACGGCGATAAAACGTACCTGCCGGACAGGAAAATATTTCTCGATATAGTAGCCGGTGTCTATCGTGCTTCGCCCCAGTCTGGATAAATCCTTAACAATGATACAGTTAATCTTACCGGCCTCAACATCTGCTAACATCTGCTGGAAAGCCGCACGTTCAAACGTCCGTCCGGTTATCCCGTTATCCGTGTAGATCCCGGATACCTGGATATCGGGGTGGAGAGCAGCAAAGGATTCCATAATCTTCTTCTGTGTTTCCAGTGAATCCCCGCGCTGCCCGTTAAACTCCACGGAAAGGCGTATATAAAGGGCGGCCTTCCATACTTTCATGCCAGTTTTTACGGCAGGTGTCTGTGCGGTATTTTTTCTGCTTTTCCGTGCCATTTATACGGCCTCCTTTCCCCTGGTGTTTTGTCCGGGCAGCGGTGCGGCGGCATGGGCCGAGAGCCGTTCCACAACCGCCTGGTATTCCATCTGGTAGCGGAATGTAATCTGGAGGTCGTCTTTTTCCAGAACGCGGATCGACTGTATCAAAGCGATCACAGCCCTCCGGTCAATTTCTTCCATGCCGGAAAACCGCTTAAAATGCTGGATCCACCGTAAACGGTCATGGGAGCTTCCTTTTACAGCGTCCATTTCCTCCCGGAGTTTAGAAGCTGCTTCTTTCAAGCGGCTGATATCCGCATGGTAACTGTTTTTCAGAGATTTATATTCTTCCTTATCCAGCAGCCCCGTCACGAAGTTTTCATACAGGGTGGACTGGAAGCGTGTCAGGCTGGCGAGCTGTTCCTCATTTTCCATAAGCCGGGCCTTATATTCAGCCACCAGTTCCTGATTGACCTGTTCTTCACTGATGTCCCGCAGCAGCTCTTCCAGGGAAACCACATTCCCGATGTGCGCTTTCAGGCTTTCCGTAATGCAGTCTGTCAGATCCTGTTCGCGGAGCATGACCGGGTGGGTGCATCCGTTCTTTTTCCCGGTCGGGCAGTAATAATAAAAATATTTGCCATTCTTGTAAGGTACTGTTTTCCGCGTCATACGGGCACCGCAGGAGCCGCAGATCAGGATGCCGGAAAAAAGATATACTTTATTGCCGTTGGGGGCGGTGCGCGTGTCAAGCCCCAGGATTTTCTGCACAAGGTCATAATCCTGCCTGCGTATAATCGGCTCATGCGCGTTCTCCGTCCGTATCCATTCCGCAGAAGGCTTCTCAACCAAATCTTTTACTTTATGGTTGTAGGTGGTCTGCCGCCCCTGCACAAGTGTACCGGTATAAGTTTCATCTTTCAGAATACGGATAATTGTGGTAGCCGACCACTTCGTTTTTTCCTTGTCAGTAAAGCCGCCGCTGGGATGGGGAAGCCCCCTGCTTTCCTTATAGGCCAGCGGGGAGAGTATGCCGGACTGGTTCAGGCTTTCCGCGATTTTAGCGGCGCTGTAGCCGTCTATCTTCTTGCGGAAGATATCCTGCACCACTTTGGCGGCAAAACTGTCCACAATCAGCTGATTGTGGTTTTCCTTTGATTTCTGATAGCCGTATATAGGGCAGGCTCCCACAAAGTCGCCATTTTTCCGCTTCGTCAGAAGGGCGCTCCGGGTTTTTACAGAAATGTCATGGCAGTAAGCGTCATTCAGGATGGTTTTCAAAGAAATATTCAAGTCATCGCCATTGTTTTCATGGGCGGTATCTATCCCATCCGTGATCGCTATAAAACGGACGCCGTAAGCCGGGAATATCTGGCGGAGGTAGCGGCCTGTTTCTATGTATTCGCGTCCAAGGCGGGAGAGGTCTTTTACGATTACGCAGTTAATTTTCCCCTCCCGTATGTCCTGCATCATGGCCTGGAACTGGGGCCGGTCGAACAGGATTCCGCTGTAGCCGTCGTCTACATGTTCCGATACAAGCTCGATTTCCGGATGCCCTTTCAGGAAATCTTCAATCAGTTTTTTCTGGTTGGTAATGCTGTCGCTTTCGTTCTCCCTGTCCATGGAGTAGGAAAGCCGCAGGTATTCCGTTGCTCTGTATTCAGGCATTAAAAAATCACTCCTTTTCTTTTTACGGACTTCCCCCATAAATCAAAGAGTGATTCGGATTTGCCTTATTCAGTTTATTCTTTTTCCAATTCCGATGATAGCATAATCCCATGGGAAAGTCAACGCTTTAAAGCGTCAAATTAAAATCCGTTTCAGACAGTCCTCCAGCGAAGCACCGTTTTCCGCGAATTGCGCCCGGACGGTAAACCTGCCGCACTTGAAACAGTAGGGGTTTTTGATCTGCCGGATAAATTCGGCAACTCTTTCCTCTCTGGTAAGATTTTTGTCTACGGATACGTCCCTGATGTCAACAAGGGGCGCAGTATCCATACTTGCTGTTTCCTTCATATCCATACCTCCGATCTGATTACCCACGGAAGCGGTAAGGGAGTTTCCTGCCCCCACGCTGTCCGTTATACTTCTCTAAAATGACACGGGCGAAACGGAGGGCTGTGTTGCTTGTGGAAAAATCTGCCCGTCCCCGGCGGTTGATTTCGTCCGGGTCGCACTGGGAAAGCCGGGAGACAAAGGTCTTGTCGTTTAACTCTGTGTCATAAGTTTTTATGAAGAGCGCCATGCCTGCCAGAACAGCAGCGGTCAGGGAACGCGGATCCCCCTCCCAGGTGTCCCAGAGAAGCTGCAACATGCGGGTGAAGGACGCCCCACCCAGCAGCCGGTAAGCGTTCACCAGCGCACGGGTTGACACGATCTCCCCGGTCTTTCCATGGCTTTTTCCCAATGCCCATATAAAGCCGCAGTTTTCGATCAGCCGCTTGACTTCCGTGATCTCCGCGTCCGCCCCGGATTCCGCCAGTACGTTCGTGGACTGTGACAGGCTCAGGCGTTTCTTGGCCTTGTCCAGTTTGTAGCACAGATCGGCTTCCTGCTCATAGGTCAGGCCGTCATAGACCTTGCAGTCCACCATGACGCCCCGCCCGCCGTTCATCCGGCGCATGGCAGAGATGCGGTGCTGACCGTCCACTACATAGAATTTACCGTCGCGGAAGCTGACCGTGATCGGGTCAAGGAGCCGCTCGTCCCATTCCCGGATCAGCCGGTCAACCTCCTTCGGGTTTACCGGGCGCTGGTAAGGCAGGCCGGAAGTCAGCCGGTCTGTATGGATAGAGCGCTCCACGCCGGGATTAGTGTACTCCGGGTCTGGCTGTGTCATCTGTTCTGGCTTTGGCTTTATCGGTTTGGTTGAATTTCGTTTTTTTCTGTAACTGCTCATGTCTTCATTGTCCTTTCTACTTTATGGAATAATTGTCCGGCGGCGGAACAGATGGAATCCGTCAGCTGGCGGAGATGGGAGAGCTGCTCCGGGCTGACAAAGGGAAATACCGCGTCATAATACGGGTCGCTGTACCAGCCGATCTCTTTATGGAATTTCCGGACAAATGCCTCATATTCTTCTAGGAAGCTGTCCGGGGTGCCGCTGCAATCTTTGTCCGGGTCTTTCAGTTCCGCTACCACATCTTTTAAACTGGCGGCAGGGGCTTTCTGCGAGACCGGCTGAGAAAGAGGAGCTGATGCCACAGATCCTGCCGCCTTTTCTGTCCGGTTTTCCGTTTCGGGCTGTCCTGCTGCTCCGGTCTCCGGAGCTTTAAGTCTTTCATTGCCGTCATCCGGTGTTGTCTCCCTCTTTCTGGTATATTCATCCACCGTGCGTATCTCTTTTGCGGCAAGGAGCGCGGCGGCTTCTTTCTGCTGTTCCGGTTTCAGATTAGAGAGCTTCATTGCAGCTTTTTTTGATATTTTTGTGTCTGTCCCTTTGATGATTTCTTTGGTTTCCGGTGTCAGGTTTTTTGCCGTCTGTATCTGCCGCCGGACGGTACGGGGATTAACTCCTAATTTGTCGGCAGTATCATCAACAAAAGATTTTGCCGGATCAAACGGACATTTTGTCCGTTTGATTTCTTCGCTTTTTCTGTCGCCTCCCCGCTTTGTTTCCGGGTGCAGTGTTTCATAAATTTCCTTGCGGCGCAGAAGCATCTCCCCATATTCCACGGGTGACAGGTCATTGCGTATAAAATTCTCGTCAATCTCCGCCAGTTCTGCCGCCAGCCCTTCCAGGTTGCTGACAGTGCATTCCACATCCGTCCATCCCAGTGCTTTCACTGCTTCCAGGCGGTGCAGCCCTGCGATCAGAAAATTCTCCCTGTCTATGGTCAGGGGATTCAAAAGCCCAAGCTCTCGTATGCTGTCTGTCAGTTCTTTTACATGCCCCATATCAAGGCTGCGCCTCCCTTCCCTTATCTGGATTCTCTTTATGGAAACCTGCATATAAGCGGCACCCCCTTTATTTTCCTTTTGTTTTATCTCAGTGCCTGCTGGATGAAACACCATGCGCCACAAGCCGATGTACCGCTATAGAAACGGATACGCCAGCAGCTTATGGCGGCAGGTCTTGCATCCCGCAAGAATCCGGCAGGCGCATTTTGCGTTGGCTGCCGGAGCTATCGCAAACAGGAACCTCCGGTCAGGACAAAGAATATGCCCTGTTCCTCGGTACGGGTTCCCATAATTCCATCAAATCTCATTCTTGTGCCGTATTATCAGGCGACGGGATCGCCCTGCTTCTCACCCCCGGCACGGGAATATCCAAGCCGCTTATGGTTAGTAAGCGCCATGATACCGACGGCAGGTGGCGGCAGGTGACTAAGCTGCCCAGGCCATGCCCACAGTATCCCCCTTTCACCCTGCGGTACGGGAATTTTCTGGTTCTCCACTCACTGGCGGCTCATGGCGGTTCCGGCATTACCAGTGCCGGTCACAGGCCCTCCGGGTTCCCGCTCGTACCTTTGATGTTATCTTATTGACGGAGCAGGGCAGGGAGGGGCAGAAGATAAGCCCTTTCCCCGTCCGTTCCCGCAGGCAGTCGTCGCGTCCGTGCCTGGGCCGCTTGCTTTACAGCCCCGCGCAGTGGGAGAAACTTGAATACTGATTATCCATGAACAGAAACTTGTCCTGTTGTTTTTCAATGTGCATGAAGAGGGAATAAAAATATCCCCTCATAAGGTTCGGTAACGAAAAAGCAGTTTGAAAACCAGATTTTTAAAAAAACTTTTTTAATTTTTCCAAAATCTTCTTTTTCCGCTTGTGGATAGCTGCCTGTGTGAGATTGTAAACCGCGCTTATTTCCCGTTCTGATTTCTCCAGATAGAAGATCTCATGGATCAGTTCCCTTTCTTCATCCGTCAGGCTCTGCAATGCCCTGTCCAGCGTTTCCAGCGTCTGTGCTTTTATTACAGCACCGTCCACCGGCTCGTCCGGAGCAGGGAAATCCCAGTCTGCTTCCAAAAGATGCTCATATGATGCTTCACGGCTGGGAACGTATTCTACCGTCTGTTTTTCCGGATCCACAACAAACTTTCCTTTTTTCAGCCGCTTCATAAAATACCGCTCTTTTTCTTCCGCATGTTTATATTCCCGGTAGACTTCCTCACTGACCTTCACGGGTTGTCCCTCTATGTATAAATAAAAATCCTTTTCTGCCATATATTCCTCCGAAATTCTGAAATGTTGACGGGTTTCAGAATCCCAGAGGCGGAGAACGGCATCTTGGAACAATGACAAGTTCCTGCATAAAACGACATGAAAAAAGCCGCGCCTGGCAGATACCAGACACGGCCGAAAATACATCTCGTCGTATTCGCTTTTTATGAACGCATTGTAATATAAAAATATCCGTATAGTTAGCGGCTATACGGATATGGCAAATTATATGTTTAATTGACAGAAAGACTGTTTTTTCGCACGGATATGTAAAATTGTCCTCTATGGAAGCTAAGATTTTTTTAACGAATCACAGGCATGTAATATGTAATCGGACACGGCTTTCCTTTCATTATGCCGCATCATCATAAAATAATAACGGCTTTTGAATCACTCAAAACCGCTACTATGTTACATCGTCCTGTATAACGCAAAGCTACCCAGAACCAATTAACGGTCTTACTATGTCAACGTCTCTGAGAAATATGCGTTTTTTGGTTATATGTCAGTATAACTCATTTTCTGATAAATGTCACTGTTTTATTCTCAATTTTGGCAACATGCAGGAGAAATTATGAAACAAATAGACATGAAAAGACAGAGAATTTGACGATAAACATATCAAATCCCGGCAATTCTCAAAAAAATCAGAAAAGCCGGGATACTTATTACAATAGATCGTTAAGTAAATTCATGCACTTTACTTTCTGTTGCAGATTAGCGCTGCCATAGACATTAAGTGTGAATGATACATTTTTGTGACCGAGAATTTCTGAAAGTGACTTGATGTCAAATTCCGGTATCTCAATCGCCCTTACTGCAAAAGTATGGCGGATTTCATGAAATTTCACTTTTTCCAGTCCATTCCTTTTCAGGAAACGTGAAAAAAACTGTCTGTAGGTGCGAGGTTCACTAGGTTTGGTTTTACCGGTCAGGAAATAGTGGTTCGGATTGTCCGTATAAAACTTTTTAATGATGTTCATGAGCAGAGACGGAACCGGTATTGTCCTTGCGGAAGTCTTTGTTTTTGGAGGCCCGATGTGAAGGTAGGAGCTTTTCTTCCTTTTGTCATAGATTCTCTGAACCGTCTTATTGATATTGATTGTTTTGTCGGTAAGAGAAATGTCCTTCATCTGAAGCCCGCATAATTCCCCAATACGCACTCCTGTAAACAGGGCAATGAGGATTCCGGCCGTTTTCCGGTTTAAATCCAAGTAAATGCACTGAATCAACGCCTGCTCCTGGTCTTTAGACAGGGAAACCACCTTTTTAATGCCGAGTTCCTTTGGGTATTCAATCAGATCCCAATTCAGCAGAGGGATGGCCCGTTCTTTGTAAGCGTATTCCATCGACAATCTGAACACAAGAATAATATCGCGGATTGTCTTGACGGTCAGCCCTCCGGTTTTGTCCAGCCTGCCCTCATTATGGAGTGTAGATATGTAATTTTGCACATCTGCCTCCGTGATTGTGCCAATTTTGCGCTTGCCGAACTGAGGAATCAGGTGATTTTCGGCAATGAGCGTAAAGCTGGCGTGTGTTGACGGGGTAATCATTGGCTTCTTCTTATTGAGCCATTCATTAACCAACGTCTTAAATTGTGTATTATTAGTCATATTGACCACCTCCACAGATATTATCAGTGAAGGGGGAATTATAGCACCATATAATCCTTGAGTAACGGTCTCGAAAAGTATCCGAAGCTGCGGTTTCCGGGGTTTGAGGAACCGTGGAAAACGACTGTGTTATCAGCAATTTTTGAAAAAAATACGAAAAAAAATTCTGATGGTGCCATTAGTAACGTGATTTGTAATTCTGCAAAACAAGGATTAATCCCTCAAAGAGAATATTTTGACAAAGATATAGCCAATAGTGATAATACTGCTGGTTATTACATTATCGAACAGAATGATTTTGTATATAATCCCCGTAAATCAGCTGACGCTCCATATGGCCCTATAAGTAGCTACAAGTATGTAGATCCCGGCATTGTTTCTCCACTTTATCTGTGTTTTAGAGCAAAATCCATAATCAATCCTCGCTATTATGAATGGTATTTTAAATCTTCTGTATGGCATAGATATATTTATATGTCTGGTGACAGCGGAGCGCGGCATGACAGAGTGAGTATAAAAGATGATACTTTTTTTGCTATGCCCATTCATCTTCCATCAGAAAATGAACAAAGGAGAATTGCTTCATTTTTAGATATACTTGAATCAAGGATAGAAAAACAGCGCACCCTTGTCGATAGTCTCAAGAAGTATAAAAGAGG
>VSND01000101.1 GCA_009774145.1 Lachnospiraceae bacterium
GCATATTTCCGGGGGTTTTTCAGGTACGACCAACAAGGTTAGGGGCGTTGTTATAATTTTTTCCGGGAGTTTAGGATGTATGAGATCAATGAGAATGCATACATGAACGGATACAACTGGGACGCCCTTTTCAACTATTATCTTGCCGAACACGCCCCCGAACTTCTGGAGGGCCTGGAGAGCGACCCGGAAGCCGGCTCCTATGCCGCTTACTATCCGCCCTCGGAGGAAAATGAGAAAAAGGCAGAGCGCTTTGCCCGGATCATCGTTTCCCTGATCGAAAATGAAGAAGAACTGTATCGGATCGTCCGGGAAAACGGAGATGAGATTGCGTGGGATTAATTTCGGAGGCCGGCAAATGAAACAAACCCTGCACTACACCGACGAAAAATCAGACAAGTTCTGGCGAATTGAGACCGGCGGCTGTGCTCTGGTGGTCAACTGGGGCAGAACCGGTACCGCCGGACGCTATGAGCTCAAAGAATTCTCCACGGAAGAAGAATGCGAAAAGCAGGCTGTAAAGCTTGCGGCGTCCAAGAGGAAAAAGGGCTATACTGACATGCCTGATTTTGACGCCATGCACCATTTTTACTTTGACACGGACGAATACGGCCTGCATCCTCTGACCAGCCACCCGGCCTTCCGTACCTTTTTTTCCGACGATCTGTACTATGACTGCGGAGATGAGGAAGCGCCCTTTGGCAGCGACGAAGGAAACGATACGCTGCATTTTTTAGAAGAGGCGTTGAGAAAGCGTCCCCGGATGTGCGTTTCCGATTTTCCCCGGTCTCTGATTGAAAAAGAATGGGGACTTTCGTATTTTCCCCCTGATTCAGAACAGACAGCAGAACAGTTAAGAACACAGGCTGCCCAGACTTATCACGGACTTCCCGGCGAACAGGAGATCCTGCAGACCGACCAGGTGATCCTGGCAGCAGCGCTGGGCCAGATCAAGATCATGGGAAGCTTGGAGCCGGCGCTTAAGGAGTCCGCCTTCTGCTCTCTTGTACGCATGGAACGAATGTACCGCCTGCTCTGGAACTGGGAGCAGGAAGAACCGCCCTATGCGATTTCCATCATGCGGCGGGATCTGACGCGGTGGGCCGGCGAGCATCCGCTTTGAAGGAGGAATCGGTTCATGAAACTGAAAAATATACTGATCGTCGTGAAGGATCTGGAACGATCCAGAAAATTTTACCACGACCTGTTCGGTCTCGATCTTCTGCTTGACCAGGACGGCAACCTGATCCTGACCGAAGGTCTTGTACTGCAGGACGAAGCGATCTGGAAGAAATTTCTCGGCAGAGAGACCATTCCGGAGAATAACGCCTGCGAACTGTACTTTGAAGAACGGGACCTTGATGCCTTTGTCCGGAAGCTGGAAGCCCTGTACCCTTCCGTCCGGTATGTAAACCGGCTCATGACCCACAGCCAGGGCCAGAAAGTCGTCCGCTTCTACGATCCGGACGGAAATCTGATCGAAGTAGGGACGCCGATGGAATAACCACCGGCGTTTGTCTGCACGATTCTTTCCCATATCCAATACATTTTTTCTGAACAGGAATCCCTTTTCCTCTCTATCATAATCCCTCTCTGAAAACAGTAAGAAAATAAAAATTTACATGCAGCAGTATAAATTTTCAAGAACCAGGAGACCATTTTCCCTTCCCATGCATCTAACTAATACAAGTACAACAAGCCGGCCGGCAGAAAGGACATTATGAAAAAAGAACAGTTGGGGCAACTGATCCTTGCATCCGAAGAAACTCTGTATCATGTGGCGAAATCACTGCTCGCCAGCGATGCAGACTGCGCGGATGCGATACAGGAGGCCATTGTAAAAGCATTTACCAATCTGCATACGCTGCGTCAGGATTCTTATGCCAGAACCTGGCTTGTAAGGATTCTGATCAATGAATGCTACGCTCTCATGCGCAGAGGAAAACGCCTGGTATCGCTGGAGGAATACCAGTATCCGGAAACCGCTCAGGAGACGGAAGATTACTCCGATCTGTACGAAGCAGTCCGGCGGCTTCCCCCGGATGTCCGGATCTGCATCATTCTCTATTATCTGGAAGGGTACAGTGTAAAAGAGACTGCGAAAATACTTAAAATCACGGAAAGCGCCGTCAAAAACCGCCTTGCCCGGGCCAGAACCAGAATGCGCAGAGAACTGGAACAGGCAGCAACTTAAACGATATCAGGCACGCCGTCAGAAAATGGAGGACAGACTATGGAATTTAAACATTTGAAACAGGATTTTCCAAAGATGCCGGAGGAGATAAAAACAATGATTGAAAATGAAGTAAAAAAACAGTTAAAAACAGAACCGCAGACACACAGGAGTAAAAGAACCGTAAGAAAGACTCTCGCCCTGTCTCTGGCTGCAGTCATGCTGTGCGGGCTCACTGTATTTGCCGGAGCTGGTCTCTACCGGATGCAGCGGCAGCAGACCGGCGAACACGGAGTCAGCGTCCGGATCGAAAGCAGCGAAGGCACCGGCGAAGCGTCTTTTACGATCCCGGATGTGAAACTGGAAGTCGGTTATTTGCCGGACGGCATGGTCCGGACCGAACATGGAAAATACAGCTTTGAAGACAGCCTGGCCCTGGGCGGCATATCCATGGTCTTTTACCGGATGGATACCGGCAATGACCAGTTCGAACTCCGGCATGAAGACGTGGTTTTAAGTGAGGAATTTTCAGCCGGCGGCTACCAGGGCATCTATCTGGAATATCCGCACCTGTCCGAAGAAGAAGTTTCCTTCAACCAGCGGATCTATGTGGCATATACCGATGTCCATTATGTGATGGAGATGTATGCGGCATCAGATGTCAGCAGGGAAGAGGCGTTAAAGATTGCAGAGCATGTAAAACTGATCCCCACAGAAGATAAAACAGACCAGGAACTTGTAACTGCCCAGAACTGGAGCGACTATCAGAACATTCCCGAACAATCTGATACACAAACCGGAGAAGAATATCAGACCATCACCTCGGTTGCCAGTGAAAAAATGCAGAATACCCATGTGACAGGTGACCGTTTCCAGACCAGTACGCCTGGACTGTCCGTCAAAGTATCCGACGTTCAGATCGCAGATGATCTCAGCCTGCTGGACGCTTCCCTGATCGATGAGGATTTAAAAAAAGAAGTGGATGAAAACGGAAAACTGCGCCCGGCAACAATCCAGTATATAAAAAAAGGGGACTCGGACTCCCTGAGCCAGGAAACCGCCTCCCGGAAAGCACCTCAGAAGCTTGTTTATACAACTGTCGAATATGCCAACACCGGCACAGAAACACTGACTGACGTCCTGTTTTTCGGAAGTCTGATGTGTATCACAGAAGTTGGCGGACAGATGCAGATCGTCCAGGACGAACATCCTGCAGACGGCGATGCATGGGATATGGCAGTCAACCATGGCTTATCCTGCTTCCATGATATGCTCTACTATGACGTCCGCGGCGGCGAACGGAACAATAACTATATCGCACGTATGCAACCCGGAGAAATCGTGACCGTACACATGGCATGGGTCGTAATGGAAGAAGAACTCGATACGCTGTACCTGAACCTGGATCCCTCCGGCGGCAGCTATGAATTTACCGATTCTTCCCTGCAGATGGGATATGTGGACATCCGCCGATAGTGATTTCTCTTTTGCATATCCAGAACATAGCTGTTAAAACTGTCAGAATACTACCATCTCCTGAAAATGAGCTGCCATGAAAAAACACATCATGGCAGCTCTGCAGCCGATGACCCGAATTTTCTTGTCAGAAAAGTCCAACGACTCCGGATTGAAGGGATCTCTCTTTGACTGATCCATTTCACAGCGGCTCCTCCACAGAGGCCACAACTCATCAGCATCCGCAGATCTTCCTTTACATGACAAAAATATAATTCCCTGTAATCCCTTCATTTCGCATGAATGCAATTCGCTTAACTCCTGTAAGGTATGGCTGACAGCCTCCTGGAAGCACCCCGCTTCCCAGACGCAGAATCTGCGCATTCAGACTCTTTCCGGCTCTTCTGTCCGCTCCGAAGATACCGGAAAACATATCCTGCTGATTTCATTTGAGCAACTAATGTCATAGAGCTCAACCGACATATCATCAGACCTCACATCATCTTTTCAGGCACAGTTCGGTCCGTGCTCAATATCTTATAAGAATATGGCGTTCAAATGCATCAAATTTCATATATTCGAGTGCCCTCTGCTCATCATAGTCAAACTCCTTTAAAACTTTGTAACAGAACAGCAGCCCCTCACCGGTTTCTTTATTCAAATGCCGGATCTTATCCAGCCTTTCTGTATTTTCACTTTTCATTCCAATGATACTCCTCAATCACACATTCATGCTCCGGATTTACATACAACTCTGTATTATTTTCACCTGCCCCGCTCTGCTGCTCTGAATCATCAGGATTTTAACAGTTTTATCATACCACACATCCTGTAACAGCAGCAGGACACGATTTCTTTGTCACATCCCCATCAGCTCCCGCCGTCTCCTGTGCGTTTCCAGATCCGCCAGTCTTGTCGGCAGAGGGATATGACTCTCCTCATTGACAAACCGGCACACAATCCCGGTCGCCGTATCCAGATCGATGTAATTTCCCACTGACACAAAAACGGGTTTTACGTCTTTGTGAGTGCGCAGGGCACGCCCGCACACCTCCCCGTCGAGCAGAATATCGGTATATGCATCTTTCTCATTGGCAGGCATGGAGAAATCCGCCCCGTCGATCTTATAATATTTTTTTGCGACACCTATGGTCGGGCAGTTCAGATAAAAGGAGGCATGTACGGCAATCCCCATACGGCGGGGGTGCAGATACCCATTTCCATCGAACAGATACAGTTCCGGCTGAACTTCCAGCTTTTTCACCGTTTCCAGAATAAGAGGCAGCTCCCGAAAGGCAAGACAGCCGGGAATGTAGGGCACTTCAACCTTCCCAAAAGAATACCGGTTCTCTATGACCTGTCTGGTCTTCCCGTCCAGAACCACAATGCAGCAGACCGCATATTCCTCATCCCCACAGTTCCAGTAGGCCAGATCGACCCCGGCCACTGTCTCAAAATCCTCCGCTCTGTTTTTGCCATGCAGAATCACCTTTGGCCTCAGCGCCGTCTGAATCTCCACGGCATGCTCCAGTGAAAGCGACTTCCAGATTTCTTTATCCATAAGTTCAATTCCTCTCATGCTTCTCTGTTTTATTCTTCGTATATCCGGTTCCTGACCGGAGACAGATATCGGTCTCTTTCCGGATAAATTTTCCCTTTCCGGATCGCAAATACCTGAAATTCATCCGGCATCTTCACCGATTCATCATCATACATATATATCATGCCGTAAGATCCAGACGCTGTTTTGCAGACATATTCCAAAAGTTCGAACACTTCTTCAACCTCTCTGTTGATACGGTTTTTAAACATTGTTATCGTCAGGAACGGTTCTCCATTGCAATATCTGATGTCCAGAATATCACCACACCCGCCGGACATCCCGGAAATCTGTTCCTTCAGCTTTCTGACAATCTGTTCGATCGATTCTTCCTCATCGTCTATTCGGCACGACTCCTGGATCGTAACCCATCCATGCAGTTCCACCATATAAAATTTCTCCCTGCTGCATTTACCTTTTCAATCATTTACTGGACAGTAAAAAGTTTTGGTGTTAGTCAATAACTGTGTTGATATTGCCTTAAATCATAACAAGGTGGTAATTTCGGATATCTCGCAAACTGTGCCAATGGCTTTTAGAACCAACTGTGCATAATGATGCAAATAACGTGTCTTTTCCAGGTACAAAATTAATGACGCAGTCCAGAGAGGGGCGTCGCATTCCCGGAGTGAGAAACTCTGCCAGAAATCTGAAAATTCTGCAAAACCGCCGTTCATCCACGGGCACATGTTCGGCGGTCCTGGAATTCCCGCAGGAAGCATCCGCAGTATGGCATGCATTACATTCAAAGACACAGAGGAAAAAGCAGTTGAGAAAGCAGAGTCAGAGGGCTATACGGGCGAGGACGGGCTTTTATATTGCGGGAGCTGCCGCCAGCCCAAAGAAGCTTACTTCCCGGAGGGCAAGACCTTTTTCGGACGTGGCCGACACACCCAACAGAAGCACCGCCACTACCGCCCGCCGCCGACAAAATGATGAAAGTGCTAAAAGCGGAAAGCGCAGCCGGACATAAGCCGCCTTTTACCGCATAAACCGGGCATGAAAAAACGGTCATGCCGTGGAATATGACCGCCGGAACAGGGAATTTACTTGTAAAAATGCGATTAATTTCAAATCCTTGTCCTCTGTTGCGCTTGCATAAAGGAATGAGATTTTGTTAAACAGCCTAAACCGATATGAGCAATCGTCCGGCAGAAAGTTAATGTTTCCATTCGACAAATCCTCTATGCTGTCCAGCGGTAATCCCAAATATTGGGAAAGCGTGTTTTTGTTAAAACCGTATATGGTAATAAGTTCCTTTAACTGCTCTGTTACATTGTTTTTTTCGCCCATGTAGACCCTCTCTGTCTGTAAATTGGTTTTTGATTTTAGTAAAGTATAGCACATGAAGCCCCAATTTTGTTACTCTGAGATATTCCATAAACACACCTCTGTAATTTTTTTAGCGTCGTTCTATTATACCTCCATTTTTACAAAAATGAAAGCAATTCCTTATACTTCCTGCCCATCAAAACGAAATTTGAACAGGGAAGCAACAAGCCGCTGTTTTATGCTGTCCTTGGTATCTCTGTCGATATGCCCGTTTTCAATGCTGGTTCCCAGTTTTCTGTGAAAACAGCCGGTTCATCAGGGAATACCCCGAAAAACAGTTCATGTTGTTCATACGAATATCCATATCGTGACCTCCTTCACCAATAAGCCTGCCTCTCTATATCTTCAAATCCAGATCCGAGCCAACCTGCGGCTGATCTTTCACAACGGTTTTGCCCGCTTCCTCTTCCCGGGCAGCTTCGATGATTGTTTTCATATCTGTGTCATTCAGATAAATCGTGCCATCTTTGGAAGCAGCCATTTTTTCATTTATGAGCTGTTCGGCCTTGTTGTAAGCTGATCCACCCTCTGTCTTTTCCGCAGTTACTTCCTCTGCTTCTGCCGTTTTCTTTTCTTCTAATGTTTCCGCTAATTTTTCCTTCCTTTCTGCTGCCTTTTCTTTTGTCTTTTCAAACAGTTTCTCAGAAATTTTCTTCCTTTCTTCCCGCATCTTAGCACTCATTTTTAGCATACCATCGTTTCTGGTTTGCATTCTGCAATGATATTTTCCGTTCTCATCAATATAACTGTGCTGATACACTATAGTCCAGCCAGTGGCTTTCGCCATGCCTTCTGCCAATCTGGACATAGACTCAACGCCTTTTATCATGTCTTCCATATCCTTTGCTTTTTCGGGATCATTCTGCATTTTTTCCAAAAGTTGGGGATTGACGGTCAGTGACTTGCCGCTTTTGGCTGATGAGCAGACATTTCCAACCTTAAAATCTACGCTTGGAACAAGTTTGGCCAGTTCATTCGCATACTCTGCTGTCTTCTTGGATTTACTGTTTTCTGCCGTCTCCTGTGTTTTTTCTGTTTCCTTCTTTTTCGTGCTGCCTGCAGCAGAGTTTCCCGCCATACCCTGCGCTACATAACTTCTGTAATTGTTTGTAATCTCCATTGCCATAATTTTTTCCTCCTTGATAATAAATTTATTTGAAATCCGTTTCAACTGTACAGTTGGCCTATAATATTTCAAGCAGCTCATAATACCAGTAATTCCTTATACTTTCATAGGGAATCTGTATTATCCTGTCTTTTGAACTGCTTTCATAAATACAGGATTCCGCTATGCCAGCCAAACCCGGAAGTTTATAAAATCCGCCGAAGACAATCCAAATTTCTCCTTCCGCATTGTTTTCTTCTAAAAAATCCTCAAAGGCCTGCCTTTCAACATAAACGTATCTGTCATCATATGATATCATCTGGCTTAATTCCTCGGTATCATAAGAAATAACTTGAGGTTCCCCGTCATAATTTCCCACTAGAATGTCCCTGCTTTCATTGCAGCGGGCATAGGAATGTGTATGTACCGCCAACAGCATGGCCGCAATCATCAGAAAAGCTGTGGCTGCCATGCCTACGCACAGTTTTTTCCGATATGGACGGAAACCGGCAATTTCGCCCATCCTCCTTTTCATGTCTGCGAATTCCCTTTCCCCCACATAGGTAACGGTGGGCGGTGCAGTCTTTGATTCGGAACGCAGCAGTTTGAGGGTTTTCAGCAATACCATCCCATATTCATGAGCCGTCCTTCTGCTGCTTTGTATGCACACCCTGTCGCAGATGTCCTCCATATCTGCACGGAAATGTTTCTGGAAAACTGTCAGTAATGGGTTGATCCACAGGAGGCATCTGAGCATATCCCATGCAAAGCCAAACCATAAATGCCCTAACCGAATATGCGTCTGCTCATGCTGTATAACAGACTTAAGCTCATCTTTGCTGTAACTGTCCGCCATCACTTTCGGCAGGATGATTTTCGGCTTTAACAGCCCGACGGTAAACGGCGTGATATTCATGTCTGTAACATAGATACGGACATTTTCAAACATAACTTTTTCCATTCCGGAAACAGTTCTTTGAAGACATATCCGTTTTCCAAATATACAGATGGCAGTCACCAGAATGCCTGCCATATAAATGCGGTCACCCCACAGCCATGAAGCCGTTACTGCCGTAATCCTCCATGTTGCTTTTAGTACGGCGGCATTTTCATAAAACATCTTCAATCTTCCAAGAAACGGGATGACCAGGAACAATGCCCACGACATCCCCCTTAAAAATGTCCGTTCCGAAAAATGTATTTTCCGGGGCAGCATCACAAGCCCGATCAGCACGAAGGAAAATGCCGCACACCGCACAAGCTGGGTAGTGTAATAAGCCGTGCAAAAATTTATAAGGTTGGCTAATTGTCTCCAGTCGGGCATGGCCATCACTCCTTTTTATCCGAGGATTCCGCATTCTGCCCCTTGCTTTTCTCCAGAATCTCCTCCAGTTCCTTGATCTGCTCATCTGTCAATGCGAAGCTCTGCAGCAGCGCCGCCATTGCATTTGTCCCGCTGCCGGAAAAATAGCTGTCCACAAACTTCCTGCTTTTCTCCTTCACGCATTCCTCCTTCTGCTTCAGCACATAGTAGTGGTAAACCCTCGAATCATGCTCATCCACGGTGTATCCGAGGATATCCTTCTGGTTCAGGCGGTTCATCAGCACCCGCACCATCCTCATCGACATATCTACATTCCCCTGCATCCTTTTGTAGACCTCAGAGGATGTCAGCGGCGTATCGCTTGCCCATAGAACTTCCATAATCTGCCATTCGCTCGGTGTAATCTCTTCCTTTGCCATATCTCTGCCTTCCTTTCGTTTTATTTCGTCACTTTATATATCGGTCAATTGCCGTTAATTATTAATAGCCATTGACGTTTTTATATGATATGGGTATGGACAGAGGACAGATCATAGTTAAGCACTTCCCCGCTTTCCAAGTAATTTCCGCTATCAGTCCGCCCGAATCTCCTATAAAATGGACAACCGCCGCATATAGAGAATAAGTCCACGGCGGCGGTCACTACCCGGTTATTTTTGTTTCAATTTGGCTTCTACCAACTCCTTATGATAAAAATAATTGATATGTTTAATTGAATGTACAGCACAATATTCCTCAATCTCAACAGCAAGATTCTTCCAGAACCCCATGTTCCCTTTTACATATATTTCATCATATAATTCCACTAATTGTGGGCAGGCACTTTTTATGTAACCAAGGATATCCTGTTTATAGCTCCCCCGCAGGTTCAGATTTTCAAACCAGTATTCATCCACATATCTTTGTGTCTTTACTATTATTTCCTTATAATCCGTTATGCCCGGAAAAACAGGAGACATAAACAAAACAGTGTATATGCCGTTTTGATGCAATGTTTCCAGTGTTTCCAGCCGTTTCATGATGCTGCTGGCATGATCCATATCATTTTTAAACTGCTCATCCAATGTATTGACTGATACCGAGACTTTCAAATTATTACACTGCTTCAATAAATCAATATCCCTCAAAATCAGATGGGATTTTGTTGAAATATTCAGTTCGCAATTTATGGAAATTAGCTGCTCCAGTATCTTCCGTGTATTACGGTACTTTTCCTCAAATGGATTGTAGCAGTCCGTCACAGATGACAGGAAAACAGACTTCCCCTGCAGTTTCCTTTTGCTTATCGGCGTATCACACCTCTTAATGTCAATAAAACTCCCCCATGCTTCACTATGATTCGTAAACCGCTTCATAAAACAGGCATAACAGTACCTGCACCCATGAGGGCAGCCTACATAAGGGTTTATCACATAATCGCTTGCCGGAAGATTTGATTTTGTAACCAGATCTTTTACTACTACTTCTTTTACTACCATGTTCATAAGATAGTCCCTCCGTGGAACATACAGGCATATACCTTTTTCTGCCTGCAATATATCCGTTCCTCTCCTGAAAAACATTCAAAATCACCCTGCACCTGGCACTGGTACATATAATCGCCTTTCTGATAGAATTCCGGCCCTCGGAACGGCATAGAAACCGACACATGGGAAAGCGCTTCTTTCAAAAATATAATATCAAAATTCTCATCCAGGCTCTCCCCATAATAATTCATAGCCCACACTGTATGATTCCTTATCCAGACACGTTCCCCGCCTATGAATTTCTGCCCGCCAAGGTATGTATCCATATACAGGTAATCACCATCTTCATAACGAAAATCGTGGGAACCAGGCTGTGACGGCATGATTTCATTTTCATTCGTGATATATGTGTTATTTTTTGCCCTGACTAAAAAAATCCTGATATCCTGCATAGGATATTTCTGTTCACAAAAAAGACTGATTGTACAGATATCATTTTCCTTCACAAGCCTGTCTATGGAGACTTTAAAAATCTCACTAAGCTGTATAAGGTTCTGAATATCCGGAAAGGACTGTCCATTCTCCCATTTTGTTATAGACTGTCTTGATATATCCAGCCTGTTAGCAAGTTCTTCCTGTGACAGTTTCATATTTGTTCTTAGTAATTGCAGTTTTTCTTTAAATTCCATTCTGACATCCTCCAGGCATTCATTATACTTGAGCGTTTTTCCATAATCAATCCACCTATACGTTCCAATCCGGCAACTGTTGGTTGCTTTCCAAAAAACAATTGTTCACTCTCTCTAAATTGAAAGGGACGG
>VSND01000102.1 GCA_009774145.1 Lachnospiraceae bacterium
GGGATCTTAGCTCAGCTGGGAGAGCATCTGCCTTACAAGCAGAGGGTCATAGGTTCGAGCCCTATAGGTCCCATTTTTACAGCGTCGTCTGTATTGTGCCGGCGTGGCGGAACTGGCAGACGCACAGGACTTAAAATCCTGCGGGACTAATCTCCCGTACCGGTTCGATTCCGGTCGCCGGCATTTGTGCTGTAAAACATATGTGCGCGTAGCTCAGCTGGATAGAGCGTCTGACTACGGATCAGAAGGTCGGGAGTTCGAATCTTCTCGCGCACGCTTGACGCCACCTGCATGAACGGCAGGTGGTGTTTTTTTGCGTCTGATGAAGCGTAAACTTATATTTTTGAAAAAACAGGTATATTTTTTCGTGAGAAGTCTCATACTACGGTTGTAAATATTTATTACAGGAGGTCATACGACTATGAGTTCTAACAACACGAATAATTCTACCAACACGACAAATGCAAACAACGCAAACAACGCAAACAATGCCAACAATTCCAAGAGCAGCAGCTCCAAGAGCAAGAACTCCAGTTCCAAGAGCTCTTCCAGCAACGAAAGTTCTGACAATCGTAACTACTAAGAGAAAGAAAACTTCAGAAGGGAGAGCGGCTTGAGCTGCCCTCCCTTTTGTGTGCTCGGCTTTTCCGGTTATGCATATACTAACTAATAAGAGAAAAAAGGAAAAGATCATGTCAGATATTGAAACAATCTCTGCAAAAGAAATGGATCGCTATATCTTTGATCCTGCATATCTTCTGGTAGACGTGAGAAATCCGGCGGAATACCGGAAGATGCATATCAAAAGTGCAGTCTGTATTCCACATGAATACCTGCTGCAGCGGATCCGCGGTCTGGGCAGTGCGGTCCCGATCCTGTACTGTGACCGGGGCGGTCTCAGCATGCAGGCGGTCCGGGAGCTCCAGGAGCATGGATATCGTGCCATATCGGTCGTTGGAGGGATTCAGGCGTACAGAGGAAGATACCTGGAACGTTAGGGCAGGATAAGGAAATGATTGACATTACCGGCGACTCCAGATAAGATATACATGAGATGAAGCCCGGATTGCAGGATACTGGAAAGGACGACAGATGAGCAGGATAGAATTGGTTGCCCCATGCCATTTTGGTCTGGAGGCAGTTTTGAAAAAAGAAATTACAGACCTTGGATATGAGATTGTCCAGGTGGAGGATGGAAGAGTTACATTTTGCGGAGAGGAGGATGCGGTCAGCCGGGCGAATATATTTCTGCGCACGGCAGAGCGGGTTCTTCTGAAAGCGGGAAAAATCAGAGCAGTCACGTTCGAGGAACTTTTTGATAAAATAAAAGCACTGCCGTGGGAAAGATATATTCCTGCGGACGGAAAATTCTGGGTTACAAAAGCGTCTTCTGTGAAGAGCAGACTGTTCAGCCCGTCCGACATTCAGTCTATTGTAAAAAAAGCGATTGTAGAACGGCTGAAGACTGTGTATCACGTGGAATGGTTTCCCGAGACAGGGGCTGAGTATCCGATCCGTATCTCGTTCATGAAAGATGAGGCAACCGTCTGTCTGGATACTACAGGCCTGTCTCTACATAAAAGGGGATACCGTACCATGGTCAGCAAAGCGCCGATCAAAGAGACACTGGCTGCGGCGCTCATTCTGCTTACTCCATGGAAGAAGGACCGGATTCTGGTGGATCCGTTCTGTGGAAGCGGGACGATTCCCATTGAGGCGGCGATGATTGCAGCAAACATGGCTCCGGGCGCCAACCGTTCGTTTACCGCAGAAAAGTGGACGAACATTCTTGGAAGGAAAAGCTGGTATCAGGCAGTGGAAGAGGCAAATGACCGGATGGATGTCAGGATCGAGACGGATATCCAGGGCTATGATCTGGACAGGGATATCATCCGGGCCGCCAGACAGAATGCCGCTGCTGCCGGTGTGGATCATCTCATCCATTTTCAGCAGAGGGCAGTCAGTGAACTCAGCCACCCCGGGAAATACGGATTTCTGATCAGCAATCCGCCGTATGGAGAGCGCCTGGAGGAAAAAGAACATCTGCCGGCACTCTATACAGAGATCGGGGAACGGTTTCGGGGACTGGACAGCTGGTCCATGTATCTGATTACCGGCTATGAAGAGGCGGAGCGCCATATAGGCAGAAAGGCGGACAAAAACCGAAAGATCTATAATGGAATGCTGAAGACCTATTATTATCAGTTTATGGGCCCCAGGCCGCCGAGAATGAGACAGCAGGAGAGACAGGGATGAAGATTGACAGGATCTTATTTGCCACAGGCAATGAAGGGAAGATGAAAGAAGTCCGGATGATACTGGAAGCTCCGGGGCTGGAAGTGCTTTCCCTGAAAGAAGCGGGGATTACGGCGGATGTGGAAGAAAATGGCAGTACGTTCGAGGAAAACGCAGTGATCAAGGCCAGAGAAATTATGAAATTATCAGGTGAAATCGTACTGGCAGACGATTCCGGACTGGAGGTGGACGCACTGAACAAAGAACCGGGTATCCATTCTGCACGGTATATGGGGCATGACACGTCCTATCATATCAAAAATCAGAATATCATCGACCGCCTGAAGGGAAAGACCGGGACAGAGAGAAGTGCCCGCTTTGTATGTGCCATTGCAGCGGCTCTGCCGGATGGAAGGGTATTTGTAACAAGAGGAACCATGGAAGGGGAGATCGGCTATGAAGAAAAAGGAGAGCATGGATTCGGCTATGATCCGATCTTCCGGCTTCCGGAATATGGCTGCTGTTCTGCAGAACTTCCGCTGGAGATAAAAAACGAACTCAGCCACAGAGGTAAAGCATTGCGGCTGATGAAGGACGAAATACAAAGACTGAAAGAGGAACCGTCATGAAGATATTGATTGTCAGTGATACCCATGGAAGAGAGGAGAATCTTAAAAAAGCTCTGGCGAAGACAGGTACGATCGACCGGCTGATCCATCTGGGGGATGTGGAGGGAGCAGAAGAGTATATCGTTTCTCTTACCGATGCGCCGGTCAGCATGGTAGCCGGGAATAATGACTGGTACAGCAGTCTTCCCAAAGAGGAGATCATCACAATTGGGAAATACCGCGCCCTGCTGACGCATGGCCATCATTACTGTGTGGGTATGGGGCATGACGGACTGAAGGAACAGGCCGCGCTGAAGAAAGCGGACATTGTCATGTATGGACACACGCATTATCCGTGTCTGGAGCAGACCGGGGGCCTTACGATCCTGAATCCCGGAAGTCTGTCTCTTCCAAGGCAGGAAGGACGCCAGCCGAGTTATATTCTGATGGAGACCGACCGGGAGGGGACTGCGCATTATCATATCTGCTATCTGGGAGAGAAGAAAAAGTATCTGTTCTTTTGAACATCCGGCAATCTGATTTTTATTTTTGAAATGTCGAAAAACTGTTGACATTTTCGGGATGGTCTTATATACTGTATAGGTGTCCGTGAGCAGATGACAGAACGGGGTGTGGCTCAGCTTGGCTAGAGCGCCTGGTTTGGGACCAGGAGGTCGCAGGTTCGAATCCTGTCACCCCGATCTGCGGGTGTAGTTCAATGGTAGAACACCAGCCTTCCAAGCTGGATACGTGGGTTCGATTCCCATCACCCGCTCTCAGATTGTGAAAAATCAGTTGACATACCGTCGGTTTTGTGATAGTATTCTCAAGTACCGATGTTGTATATGGTCCGTGTCCGTAGCTCAGCTGGATAGAGCAACGGCCTTCTAAGCCGTGGGTCGGGGGTTCGAATCCCTTCGGGCACATTTGATCGGATCCAGGATCCGGTCCCGATCATATGGTGGGTATAGCGCAGTTGGTTAGCGCGCCAGATTGTGGCTCTGGAGGTCCAGGGTTCGAATCCCTGTACCCACCCTGAATCAAAGATCATGGGCTATCGCCAAGCGGTAAGGCACAGGACTTTGACTCCTGCATTTCGCTGGTTCGAATCCAGCTAGCCCAGTTCGGGCATTGAAGAATGCACAGAGGATGGGATATTAGCTCAGTTGGTAGAGCACTTGACTTTTAATCAAGTTGTCCGGGGTTCGAATCCCCGATGTCTCATGAAAAGCACTGAACAGCAGTGCTTTTTCTTTTGCCCGGATTTATGTTTTTGGTTTTTTTGTTTGAGAAATTGTCGAAAAAAAACGAAAATTTATATGTTTTGTCAATGTACAAATGTCCGCACAGGACGTATAATAAATGCCAGAAAACAGGAACGCCCGTCTGGATACGGCGACTGTTTTTCAATAAGGTATTTATGGATGGTACTGCACCCCCTAATCCCCCTTTTTAATGAATAAACCCTCCCTTTTGATTATTCTTTATAAAGCGGTATCGTCGATAAATATAGATAAAAAAGTTGTTGCAGAAGAACCAGAGGTCCCCCGCCTCTGGTTTTTCTGTTGTTGACGGATTTGGTTTTGCAGACTATACTGATATTAAAATTTTACCGGAATTTTACATGGATTCCCTCTGTTCTTTACATGGATGCGTTACGATGTTTCTGTAGATGATTGGATTTGCAGAGAGGTTCTGCTCACAGGACTCATAGGTACGATGAGAAATGGAAATATTACTTAGCAGTGAAAGAAGAGAGGGAACATGGTATGGATTTTTTCAGTATTTTGACAATGGTCGGCGGACTGGCGCTGTTTCTGTACGGCATGGATGTGATGGGCAAGGGACTGGCAAAGCTGTCCGGCGGAAAGCTTGAACGTATTCTTGAGAAAATGACCTCAAGCTCATGGAAGGCGGTGCTGCTTGGCGCCGGTGTGACGGCGGTCATTCAGTCTTCATCGGCGACGACTGTGATGGCCGTTGGATTTGTAAATTCAGGGATCATGAAGCTGACCCAGGCAGTGGGGATCATCATGGGAGCCAATATCGGTACGACGGCAACCTCGTGGATCCTGAGTCTGTCAGGGATCGAGAGCAGCAGCTTTTTTGTGCGCCTTCTGAAGCCGTCCTCCTTTGCGCCGGTACTGGCGATGGCAGGTGTCTGTCTTCTGATGTTTTCCAAAAAGGAGAAGCAGCAGAATGCGGGACTGATTCTGACAGGTTTTGCGATCCTGATGTCGGGAATGGAGACCATGAGCGGCGCCATGAAGCCGCTGGCGGACATACCGGAATTTACAGGAATTCTGACGCTGTTCTCTCAGCCGGTTCTGGGGATGTTAAGCGGTGCGGTGCTGACGGCGGTGATCCAGAGCTCTTCTGCATCGGTAGGAATCCTGCAGGCGCTGTGCGCTACGGGAGCGGTCTCTTTTGGAACTGCCGTTCCGATTATCATGGGACAGAATATCGGTACCTGTGTAACCGCTGTTCTCTCCGGGATCGGCGCCAGTAAGAACGCAAAACGGACGGCTCTGATCCATCTGTACTTTAATCTTATTGGAACGGCGCTTTTTATGACGGCATTCTATCTGCTTCATGGCCTTCTGGATTTTGAGTTTCTGACGATGCCGGCAGGTGCGGCAGGGATCGCGATGGTTCATTCCGTCTTCAACATCACGGCGACTGCAGTGCTTCTTCCGTTTTCCGGTATGCTGGTGAAGCTGGCATGCCTGACGATTCCGGAATCTGCAGAGGATCCGGAAAAGGAACAGGAGGAGAAACTGAAGATTCTGGATGTCCGTTTTCTGGAAACACCCGGATATGCAGCGGAGCAGGCCAGAGACGCTGCGGTCCGGATGGCGCGCATTTCCGGACAGGCGCTTGCACGGGCGGTGGGTCTTCTGGATGATTATCAGGAAGAGGAACTGGAAAAGGTGTTTGCACTGGAGGACCGGACGGACCGTTATGAAGACGAGCTTGGAAGTTATCTGGTGAAGCTTGGCAGCCGGGATCTGTCGGAGAAGGAAAGCTATCTGGTGTCGACCCTTCTGCACTGCATCGGGGATTTTGAGCGGATCTCGGATCATGCGGTGAATGTGGCGCAGACAGCCCGGGAACTGCATCAGAAAGGGACGGAGTTTTCCAGAAAGGCCAAAGAGGAACTGCGGGTGTTTTCGGATGCACTGCTGGAGATTGTGAAGATGGCGGTGGATGCTTTTGCAGAGGAGGACTGTGAGAAAGCAACGCGCATAGAGCCCCTGGAGGAAACCATTGACCGGCTGAACCGGAAACTGAAAAAACGGCATGTGGAGAGGCTCAGGACCGGAGAATGCACCATTGAACTTGGCTTTGCGCTGTCCGACCTGACGACGGATTACGAACGGGTTTCGGATCACTGCTCCAATATCGCAATTGCGCTTCTGCAGTCCGGAACAGACGGATATGAGGCGCATGAATATGCGGCGGAACTTCGAAGGGAGGACAACCCGGGATTTCGGAAAGCCTGTGAGGAATACCGGGAAAAATATGTTCTGCCCGATTTCGGGCCTGCCGGGAAGAAACAGAGGGATACGTAACGATGGCATTGATCTATATTGTGGAAGATGATCAGAATATCCGGGAGATCGAGCGTTTTGCGCTGCAGAACAGCGGATATGAAGTGGAAGAATTCGCCTGCGCACGGGAGTTCGGCGGGCGGCTGAGAGAACGGGTGCCGGACTGCATTCTTCTGGACATCATGCTTCCGGATGAGGACGGGCTGGAGATTTTAAGAAGAATCCGGACACTTCCGGAAGTGAAAAAAGTTCCGGTCATGATGGTGACTGCAAAGACAACGGAGCTGGACAAGGTGAAGGGGTTGGATCAGGGAGCAGACGATTATATTACAAAGCCCTTCGGGGTGATGGAGCTGATCTCCAGAGTAAAAGCGCTGCTCCGGCGCTGCGCGGGCATGGAGGAGGATCGTCTCCTGACGGCCGGGGAAATCTGTCTGGACAGTGAAAAGCGTACGGTATATGCAGGCGGTACGCTGTGCAGTCTGACCTACAAGGAGTATGAGCTTTTGAAACTGCTGCTGCAGAACCGGGGGATCGTCATGCGCCGGGATGTGATTATGGAGCGGATCTGGGATATCAGTTTTGAAGGGGAGTCCCGGACGCTGGATGTGCATGTAAAGACGCTGAGACAGAAGCTGGGGGATGCAGGCGCGCTGATCCGGACTGTTCGGAACGTGGGGTACAAGATCGAGTGAAAAGGAAGATACATCGGGAGTTTGTCATTGTGGCTCTGACCACGATTCTTTTAACGACCGGGCTGATTACGGCCGTATTTTACGATTTTTTCAGGAAGGAAATTCTGAATGAACTGAAGATCTGTGCGGAGGTTCTGCAGAATGCGGGAATCGATTCAGCTGAGAGGAGGGCAGAGATGGGCGGCGCCGGACTGAACCAGGTCCGGATCTCGCTGATCGATGAACAGGGGATGGTTTTCTACGATAATGACGTGGACATCGGAGGCATGGACAACCACAAAGAACGTCCGGAGGTATCAGATGCCAGAAGAGAGGGAAGCGGGCAGTCCATCCGCCGGTCGGATACGCTGGATCAAAGCGCCTTTTATTATGCGGTGCTGCTGAAGGACGGCACAATTCTGCGGGTGGCAAAAGAAGCATCCAGTATATGGAGGATCTTCCGAAGCGCCTTTCCGGTAATTTTCCTGATGGGCGTTATGGTATTTCTGTTTTGCATGCTGCTTTCCGGCCGCGCCACGAAGATGCTGGTGGCGCCGGTGGAGTATCTGGCAGACCATCTGGACGAGTGTACAGAGCCGCCGGTATACCGCGAGATGGCGCCCTTTGTGGACCGGATCCGAAGGCAGCATGAGGATATTCTGAAAAATGCAAGGCTCCGGCAGGAGTTTACGGCCAATGTATCCCATGAACTGAAAACGCCGCTGGCGGCGATCTCCGGCTATGCGGAGCTGATCGAGCACGAGATGGCTTCTCAGGAGGACGTTCCAAGATTTGCCGGAGAGATTCACAGAAACGCGTCGCGGCTTCTGGCAATGATCAATGATATTATCCGTCTGTCGGAGCTGGATGTCATGGAGGCAGATGCGATGGTCTTTACGCAGGTTCCTCTGTATCAGATGGCAAAAGCCTGTGTGGAGATGCTGCAGGTCAGCGCCGGGAAGCATCAGGTGACGCTTTCCATAAGAGGGGTTCCGTGCAGCATCCTGGGAAACCGGGAAATGGTGGAAGAGGTCTTGTACAACCTGTGTGACAACGGGATCCGCTATAATGCGGCAGGCGGAAACGTTGCCGTAATCGTGGAACCTGAGGGGGACAAAGTCCGTCTGACCGTGGAGGATACGGGAATCGGGATTCCAAAAGCATATCAGGAACGGGTGTTTGAACGGTTTTACCGGGTGGATAAAAGCCGTTCCAAGGCGACCGGAGGCACCGGTCTGGGTCTTGCCATCGTAAAACACATAGCAGCGCAGCATCATGCAGAACTGCTGCTTCAGAGTGAGCCGGGATGCGGGACGCGGATCAGCATCCTGTTTGACCGCGCAAACGCTCCGGACCCGGACAGGGACAGGAAAGGGGCTGCCTTACCGAAGTGAGAGAAGAAAGAGGGAAAGAACAGTGAAGGAAAAAGAACGGTATCATCTGCTGGATGGTCTGCGGGGAGTGACGCTGCTCAGCATGATCCTGTATCATGGAATGTTTGATCTGGTGGTGCTGTATGGGGTACCGGTCCGGTGGTTTTTCCGGACGCCGGGTTATGTGTGGCAGCAGAGCATCTGCTGGACGTTCATCCTGCTGTCCGGTTTCTGCTGGCGGCTGGGGCGGATGCCGTGGAAGCGGGGGCTTGTGATATCCGCCTGCGGACTGATGATTACATTTGTGACTTTTGTATTCATGCCGTCCGAGCGGATTCTGTTCGGGATCCTGACCTTTACGGGAGCCGCCATGCTGGCGCTGGTTCCTGTGGAACGATTCCTTCGAAGCGTGCCGCAGCAGGCGGGGCTTCTGGTCAGCGTCCTTCTCTTCCTTTTGACAAGAAATGTGAACAGCGGGCAGCTGGGATTTGAAACTTTTGTCCTTGGTGAGGCGCCGGATGTGTTCTACCGCGGGCTGTTTACGGCGGCTCTGGGCTTTCCGGGACCGGGCTTTTTCTCCGGAGATTATTTTTCCTTTATCCCCTGGATCTTCCTGTACCTGTGCGGATATTTCCTCTATGGACTTCTGATGGAGCGGGAACGTGTAAAGCGGCTGCTTGGGCGCCGGGCGGGCTTTGAGGAATGGATCGGAAAACACAGCCTGTTTCTCTACATGCTCCATCAGCCGGTGCTTATGCTGCTCCTGGAATGCTGGAATAGATTTTTCCGATGATTGACTTTTGAGAGGACAGATGATAAGATAAGAAAGTCAGCGGAATTGATGGAATTGGCAGACATGCAAGATTTAGGTTCTTGTGCCGTAAGGCGTGAGGGTTCAAGTCCCTCATTCCGCATGGACTCCCTGTAAATATATGATTTGCAGGGAGTCTTTTTCTGTCGTCCGGCGGATTTTTTTCGCTGCTGTTCGGCCTTACGGCTGAATCGCAATGGCATGTGAGAACATTCTGAAATTTTTCTTGCGTTTTTGCCGGATGTGTTGTAGAATAAAAACAGATATAAATATGAACAAATTGTAAACATGCACGTTTTTGTTCGAAAAAGTCGAATTGTCAGAATTTTCTGACAATTACCCCCTGAAAACGGACCCGGAAACCATTGATTTTAAAGGGTTTTGAAAGGGATACCGTAGAAATGGGATAAGCCCGAGTAAGGGCATTGACACACGAAGATAAGGTCATCTTCGTCCCGAGTAGCCGTTGGTAGAAATGGGATAAGCCCGAGTAAGGGCATTGACACAGTCAAGAATTACATCTTCTGTATAATTTTTTGTCATAGTAGAAATGGGATAAGCCCGAGTAAGGGCATTGACACACTTTTTTGATTACAGTGCTATTTTTGCGGGTTGCGTAGAAATGGGATAAGCCCGAGTAAGGGCATTGACACAAGATCACAACGACCTTTTCCTTCTGCAAAATCCCTATGTAGAAATGGGATAAGCCCGAGTAAGGGCATTGACACATCCTCTTCGCTCATTCTACAATATGTTTGGCCTAAGTAGAAATGGGATAAGCCCGAGTAAGGGCATTGACACAGCTCAGGATCTGGTGTCGGCTCAGGATCTGGTGTCGGTAGAAATGGGATAAGCCCGAGTAAGGGCATTGACACAGCTTGGCAGAAGCGTTAATTTAGTTTCATCTATAGTAGAAATGGGATAAGCCCGATTAAGGGCATTGACACACAAAGGAGTCGTCCAACTGTCCGCAAGGGCGGCCAGAGGTAGAAATGGGATAAGCCCGATTAAGGGCATTGACACACCTCGATAACATCATCCGGGTTCGGATTTCCTTCGTCTGTAGAAATGTGATAAGCCCGCCTAAGGGCATTGAAACAGTTGCCGTCCGGATTTTCCGGCTCGTTCGGTTCTTTTGCACGTAGAAATGTGATAATCCCAACACAATCAGAAAATACGGTACAACAATAAGACCCAGGAATATTCCGAGGTCTTATATCTTTTTAAAAGCAGTGTATTTTTTATGTGGATATTACGGCATATCCGCTGGGCGCCGCCGTTCCCGGCTATTGAAATTCATCTGGAATTGACAGCACCGCTGTGCATATGAAATATTCTTACATTGTGGGTGGTTCGTTTATGTACCATGCGGATCCTGCATCCCTGGGAAATTCCGGGGGAGCGGTACAGTCGCCCGCAGAAGGGCAGAAGCCTTAGAAGGCCGGCCGGGGGTACAGGGTTTCCTTCCGTCCCTCAGGATCGCAGCACTCCTTCCGCAGAGACCTCCGCTATTTGAATTTTCCACGATGCCGATTACTACGGAATCCCACTTTACACAGATCTGTATTTTTTATCTGGCAACAACCCGATTGAGTTGTTGCTGTTTTTATTTTGGGGATTGACTATAACAGCAAAGGTGATATAATGTACTTGCACAATAAGTACAATAAGTACATTTAGGAAGTGAGGTGGTGAATCGTGGAAATCATTATCAGTAACAATGCCAATAAACCGATTTATGAACAGATCACATCACAAATCAAGGCAATGATAAT
>VSND01000103.1 GCA_009774145.1 Lachnospiraceae bacterium
AAAATCCTGTGGACATCCGAGGACGCTTTGACCGCATCCGGCATTTCTGAACAGGGAGACGGAATATCCATCAATACCGTTCAGGCCACTCTGAAAAAGTTACTGAAGCGGGATCTGATCCATGTGGACCAGATCGTCTACAGCGGCACGGTCCTGTCCCGCGCCTACCGTCCTTCCGTGTCACAGGAAGATTTTGAACTGAAAAGATATGTAAGCAACATGAAACGAATCCAGGGAAACGACTTTTCCTGCTCCCAGTTCGTCGCCTGCTTCCTTGGGCAGGAAAAAAACCGCCAGAAAATACAACAGGAAATCGACCAGCTCGAACTGCTTCTGGCACAGAAAAAACAGGAACTTTTAAAAAACAAAGGAGAATAAACCATGAATTTTTCTCTTTCCACCGTGCTCAATACCCTGGTCGGCAGCAGCCTGTTTGCAGTCATTGCCGTTCTTTTGATCTGCCGCTGTGCAACAAACCGCCGCATCAAACTGTACACTGTCTTTTTTCTATGTGCGGCCGCCATGCTGCGCCTGTTTCTTCCGTTTGAATTTTCATTCACTCACTCTTTTTATATCCCAAATCTGTGGTATGGACTGCACGCCTTTCTGAATCACCATTATGCGCAGATTTCTCATATCCGCATTGACTACATGCATCTGCTGCCGATTCTGTGGTTTGCCGGCGCCTCCGTAAAGCTTTTTTTTTCGTTTTACAGCTGGAAAAAGACCATGCGTACGATAAAAAGCCTTCCAAAGTCCGGTAACCGGACCGCTCTTCAGGCTCTGAACGAGTGCAACGCCGCTTTCCAAAAGCCGGTGCCTGTCAGGCTGCTTACGTCTCCTGATATCTCCGGTCCGCTGATTGTCGGCGTTCGGACCCCGGTTATCATCATACCGGTTCTGGAGCTGACGCAGTCCGAGTGGAGTTTTATCTTCCGCCATGAGCTCTCGCACTATTACAGAGGACACCTGCTGTTTCGTATTTTCTTTGAACTGCTGACAGACCTGTATTTCTGGAATCCGCTGCTGTATCTTCTGAAAAAGCAGTTTTACCGGCTGCTTGAATTCAGCGCAGACGAGGAAGCTGTCTCTCCTCTGTCTTTGCTCCATCGAATCAGCTACTCCGAATGCCTGCTCAAAGTTATGAAGTCCAGATCCAAAGTTCCCCCCGCTGTCCATACATATGGGATCTCTTTTGGCTCTTCCGGTTTTGCAGACCGGATCAAACGAATTATAAATACAGAACCGTCGCCAAACGCATCCCGCATCAACCGTGCCATTCTGGCCGGAACTGCGATTCTGTTTCTGTTTTCTTATATGGTTATATTAGAGCCAGAATACGAAACACCTCCTTCCGAGGCTGAGGACAGTTTTACCATGGATGCGTCGGACTCTTATTACCGCCCCAATGGAGACGGAACCTATGATGTGATCCATGACGGCCAATTTCTTTTCACTACAAGCTGTATATTTGACGAAGAGATACCGATAAAGGAGGACAAAAATCCATGAAAAAAACACGAAAATTTTTGCTGACGTTCCTGTTTGCCGCTGCGTTTACTGTCTCTGCCGTTCCCTGCCGTACAGAGGCAATGGAACGGCACGTAGGGACAGAGGAACTGATTTCTCCCAGAGCAGACAATACTGTCTGGCGTTATCAAAACATTGGCGGAAAATGGTATCGGCGACTTTACAACGAAACGCAATATAAATGGATCGGCGACTGGGAACCAGTTCCTTGAACCAAATCAGAGCTGGTATCCCTGCGATACCAGCTCGTTTCAATTCCCTGCATTTTTTAGGAGCGGACACTCGTGCCTGTTATAAATATTTATCCGCCTGATAATCATACAATTGTTTATAAAGCATACAGGAACGCAGCAGTTCCTCATGTTTCCCCTGAGCACAGATCTTTCCGTTGTCCAAAACCATGATCTCATCCGCCAAGAATACATTCGACAATCGATGTGATATAAAGATAACCGACTGCCCGGAGCACTCTCTTTTCAGAGATTCAAACAGTTCATGCTCCCCCTTTGGATCGAGTGCGGCAGTCGGTTCATCCAGCAACAGAACCGATGCCCTTTTATAAAACATCCTGGCCAAAGCCACCTTTTGACTCTGACCGCCAGACAACTCAATTCCATCTTCCTCATATATCTTCGTAATATATGTATTCTCCTTATGTGAGAGCTTATCTACAAATCCGTCCGCCCCGGCCAGACGCAGCGCGTGACGCCCTCTCACATCACAATCTTCAGCGGGCATATCATACTCGCCCAGACGAATGTTCTCCTTTATGGTAAACGCAAAATTGGGACTGTTCTGAAAAAAACAGCTGAATGCCGTTCTAAGGCTGTTCACATCATATTCTTTGATCGGTAAATCGTTGAGATAAACAGTCCCTTCCGAAACCTCATAGAAACGCAGAAGCAGTTTGAGAAGCGTGGATTTGCCCGAACCATTTTCTCCGACAATACACAGCTTTTTATAAGGCTCCAAGCAAAAGCTGATATTTTTCAGAACATATTCTCTGGTTCCCGGATATTGAAAGCTTACATTCTGAAATTCAATCTTTACAGGTGTTTCCAACATTTTATTTCCTGAAACAATTTTGTTTAAGCGAAATCGGTCAAAACTCATGAAATATTCTACCTTCAGATTATTTTCATATACATTCATCACCGCTGATACCATACCATGGATCATTCCTGTCAGCTGCGCTATCAATCCCAGACAAAGGCTGAAATCACCGATTGTATTCTTTCCTGCCAGAACACTTCTGCTTATGCTGACAGTTGCGCAGATCAGAATGATCTCCGGCATAATGGAAAACAGCAGATTCCATACTAATTTTTTCCTGATAATATTCCGTTTCTTTTCAAACAGCTTTTTCCACAGCAACTCATATTTTTCGGTAAAGTAATCCCCAATACCAAACAGTCTGACTGTCTGCGCATAAGAACGCTCTGTCAGAACACCATACAGATATCCCTTTCGGCGTTCCGAAGTCGTATGCTCCAGGCCCCATCGGTAGATTTTTCTGGTATATCTGTGCTGAGAAACCGCCACAGGTATTGTGGCAATCATGATAAGCGCCGCATAGAACGGAAGCACTTCCTTAAGGAAACAGATGCAGCTTATTACTGACACAGCAAAGCCAATGCACATCATGCAGTTGTCTATTACCCCAGCCATTACATGACTGTTCCTTTTGACATTTTCAAAAATGTCATAATACTTTGGATTATCATAATACTCAACGTCCATTGCCGCCGCTTTTTGCGCAATGATGGACTCTATATAATGTATGATCACATCTCTCTGCATTCCATCCAGGTAATTGATCACATGTCTGGAAACCGCCTGAAGAATATATACCAGAAGTAAAAGGCAGAACAGACCCTGCAGCATACCACCGCTTCTTTTGTCATGATTCATGAGGCAGTTGAGTATTTCTTTTGTCAGCCAGACAACCGCCACAGGCAGTATCGCCTGCACACTCTTAAACAGCAGCTGTAAAAGCGTATAAAATGGGGCCGCTTTCCAGGACAGTTTTCCGCAATACCAGAAACTATTTATAAATCCCCTTAATTTCCCCCGCTTCTCCACTTTTCATCCTCTTTTTTCATCCCTGCGAACACCGTTTTGCAGACATTATTAAATGTATCAAACCTTCCCTCTGTAATTTCTTCTTTTGGAATGTTTTCACAAATATCTTTTTTGATCTGCATATAGATAAAGGTTAGTGTCCTCGGCGCCAATCCTGTTATCTTTCCCATGAGTTTCTCGTCTTTCAGTTCCGGCCTGCTGATAAAGTCTACTCTCGCATATTTTTTAAAAATCTCATTGATTTCTCTTTCTAATTTTTCCATACCGTCCATCACTCAGTCTCCTCCGCCAAGTTCTTCCATGATTTTATCCGCAAGTCTTTGAATATTGTGATATTTTCTCAAATTCCAGATCTCGCCCTGATCTAAATCAGGCAGTTTTTTGTACAAGAATGCATCGTCTACCTCAATCGTCATTCCGCCATTGTTATTTCCAATATCATCGTCCCGATCCCATATATACGGTGCGACATGTACTGCCCCAATTTCCCATGAAAATTTTCTCTCTATGATTTCTTTTTCACTTTCCAGTGCCCAGGACAGATTCGGACTGTACAGGGAGCATAGAATCGTAAAATCGCTGGCAACCGCATTGGAAATTTCAAAAGCATAGATTCCAAAGTCATTGTGAAGTTCATCTGAGTAGGGAATGACTCCCCCGGGAACGCCAATAATGATCACATCCGGATTTTCTTCAACGGAAATCAGCTTTACAAGCTGATTATAACGCACTGTTTTCTGAGCGGCCGACAGTTCCGGGTCCTCCATAAAATCTGGAAAAGAATATCCTCCTGCCAGTTCTCCTCCTGACGAGGAAAAAATCGATGATACCCGATATCCCCTTTTCATAAATTCATATCGAAGTCCTAATTGTACCTCCATTTTGTTCGTATCTCTGAAATTACCGATCACCGAAATAACCGGAACTTCATTTCCCAGCATACGGTTTAAATAGGGCGCATCGATCTGATATTTTAATGTCCTTTCTTTTTGGAAAAACAGCATTTCTCTGCCCGCCCGTTTTGCTTCATCCATTCTTTGATCCAGTATAGTCTGTGATAAAGTGCAGGTACCGTCTTCCACAAACCAAACCACGTCACACCGTTTCAGCTCTTCTTCAAATTTGTCTGTTACAGCAAATGCGCCGTCTAAGGTATCTACAGTATCCCCTGCTATTCCCCAGCCCTTCGGGCTTACCAAAGCCTGAATTTCATAGTCTTTTATCAAATAATGATATTTAATAAATGGTTCTGTTGATCTGCTATATGGATAAACCAGCAGTTTTTTCTTCTTCATTGTTGTATCCTTCGTATTTTCATGCGTTTAAAGTGACGAGATAATTACATTTTAAAGCCTGTAAGACACATACGTCCTTCATGTCTTCTTCCACGCTCTTCCGTGTTATTTTGCAATGATTTTCGCGTTTCTCTGCTGATGACACATCGTCTCCTTCAAAGTACGACACGCACTGGCTGCATCTTCTGAAAGCCCAGCAGTTTCTACAAATGTCTTTCCGTTTTTCGTCAAAATTCAAAATATGCTCCGCCTTTTGGACATCAATCCCTTCCTCAACATTTCCAATCTGGAGCATGCAGTTTTCTTCATTGACCCGTTCACATGGATAGAATATCCCTTCTGCATTTACAAAAAGCCTCATCGCCCCAGGCATACACGGTCCCCCATGATGCCATTCGTCGGGAAGTTCAAGGCTTCCTGCACCATCCGCACGTTCCAGCGCTTTTGTTAATGACGATTTATAGCCGGACAACAGACGGGAACCGCTGCAGGTCGGAAGCTCTCCCAAAAGTTCCAACTGTATTTTAAATCTTTCGTAATTCATCTCCTCCAGGAATTTTTCATTTAATCCATAACTTTTATCTGTATTTCGAGTGTCTATAACAGAAGATCGAATCTTCATATCAGAAATCAGCGGAGAACTCTTTATAAAATGATCAATGATCTCAAAATCATTTTCCGTATCAAGCACACAGTTAAAAGACACGTGACTTCTGCAGTATTCCGGATAACGCTCTTTTAAATACTCCACTTTTTTCATTACTCTGTCGAAAGAACCCTCTTCCGAAAACGCCAGTTTTCGATGTTTGTCATGAACCTCCCGGGGACCGTCAAGGCTGATCATCAGGCTGAAATCATGTTTTACAATATAATCGATGATATCCTCTGAAAGCAGCGTCGCATTTGTCGTCATATTGTATGCAGTGGTTCTTCCTTCCGCCTTTTCCTCAAAATATTCTACACACTTCTTGACCAGCTCAAAATTTAAGCAGGGTTCTCCTCCATAAAAACCCATCGACAAGCTGTTGTTATCCCTGGAATGAGACAGATAATAGTCCATTGCCTTTTTCGCCACGTCAAACGACATTTTCTTCTGGGAATGCGTTCGGTTCTGATAATCTCCCGAATACACGCAGTATTCGCATCTCAGATTACAGTTCTGTGTCACCTGCAGAATTAGATGCCGGATTTTATTCTTCAGATGATATGGCAAAATCTCGCTATTGGAATGTTTGATTCTTTCTACCCGTTTTATTTTCAGAAAACCATCCTTTTCCAACTGACGGATATATTCTGGCTTTTCCTCCGGTTCCAGTTCGTCATTCCCCTTTTCAAGATACTCATAGATCTCCCCTGGAACAGGAACGCACTTGTCTTTATTTACATCATAAAAATAAGTTCCTGAAACCGTTTGAAAAAGATGTATAAACGGACTGTCATATACTTTTCCTTCCATCTCCTACTCCCCCTGTACCACTTCCAGACGCCTGTCCTTTAAATGAAGCATCACGTCCGCTTTCTTTGCAAATTCCTCCGAGTGCGTCACCACGATCACGCACTTCCCCATTTCCCGGGCAATCTGCGAAAAGATCTCCTGGACAAGCGCCGCATTCTTCTCGTCCAAGTTTCCGGTCGGTTCGTCCGCCAGCAGAATATCCGTGTCCGCCGCCAGCGCCCTGGCAATGGCCACCCTCTGCTGCTCTCCTCCTGAGAGCTTCTGGATCAGCTTGCCATGCTTGTCGGAACCCAGTCCCACCTTCTCCAGAAGCTCCTTCGCCCGTTCCTTTTTGTTCGCTGTTTTTCCCGAAATTTCCATGGGAATCTCTACGTTTTCACAGGCGGACAGATAGGGAAACAGATTGCAGGACTGAAACACAACACCTGAGTGCAGGGCTCTGAACTTCTGCAGGCCGATCTCCCGAATCGGTCTGTTCTGAAACAGAATCTCCCCCTCCTTCGGCGTATCCAGGCCTCCCAGCAGCATCAGCGTCGTCGTCTTTCCCGACCCCGACGGCCCCATGACCGCATACAGCTTCCCTGTCTCAAAGGCAAAACCGGCGTCTTCCAGAATCTCGATCCGTTCCGTCCTGGACGTATAATAATAAGTAACTTTTTCCATTTTTAAAATTTCCCTGTTTTCCATAAGCCCTCCAGTAAAAATCATTTATAACAGCTCTTTTGGATTATTTCTGGTCATAAAGCTGACGATCAGCAGAACGATTCCAGGCAGCAAAACCGCCGAAGCCAGAACGCCTCCCAGAAGCACTCTCATATCCGCCTGAAAAGACAGTCCCTGAAAAAACGGAAAGTATGCTGTCATTGCATCCCCAATGCTTTTTTCAAAGATTCCCGTCAGCAGTCCGCTCCCTGCAATGCCTGTCAGCGCCGGAAGGATCAGCTCCCATGTCATTTGCGAAATCACCCGTTTCTTCTGTTCACCCATGGCAATCCAGAGCCCGATCTCCGTTCTTCGCCCCAGCAGCTGGTGTCCGGTCAGCAGAATCAGCAGAAACACAGACACTGCAAAAATCGTGCCAAGCATCCAGAGACACACCTTTCTGACCGTGTTCAGCGGGGAAAGTGCCATGAGGTAAGTCAGCTTTTCTTCCGTCACTCTAAAGTCTTCTCCTGTGGCCTGCCGCATCTTCGTTTCCAGCTCCTGTTTCAGCATTGCTGTATTTCCGGGATCTGTCGTATGGTACTTCACCTCCATAACCATCCCGTCAGAGAAAAGGAGCCCCTGCTTTGCCGGGATATAGATAAAATTCATGGAACTGTGCGCAACAAGACTGCTCTCCATATTACTGGAGTGGACTCCCACCACCTGCAGGGTGATTTCCCTGGAAGCATCCAGCGGATCCCTCAATGTGATCTCCTGCCCCACCTTCAGAAAATTCCAGTGCATAAACCGTTCGCTGACCACAGCAATTGCCCGGTCTGCATCGGCTTTTGAAAAACCCGTGCCTTCCACAACCTGATCCTTCCACTTTTCAAACTCCCAGGCGTCCTCCAGATTCTCTACCCCAACCAGCGTGATATTTCCCGCTGTTCTGGCCTCTCCAAGCCCCTCTGCGTCATACTCCCCCCAGTAGTCTTCTCCGCGCCCTTCCTTCGCCTGCTGCGACATGGAGCGATACTCATCAAATACCCCCTCCACCGTGACTCCGGACACATTGCTCAAAGTCATGTATTCCAGGCTTTCGATTCCGTCGATCTCCAGCATGGCCTCCGCGTCGCCAAGCTTAAAATAGTTTCCCGAATAATAACTGAAGGGAACGGCTTCCGCTTTCCGCAGATTCAGATCCGCGCCGATATCGCTTTCCAGACGTTCGGAAGCAGTCCCCACATTTTGATGCAGAGAGACCGTGAGCTGCAGCAGTATCATCAAAATCAGAAAGACTGCTCCGATCAGGGCGCTGCGTTTCCAGTGGTAACGGATACTCTTCAAACCCAAATGTAAACTTCTCATCTTTCCTCCTATTCCCGCATCTGCAAAAGCTCCGCCGTCTGTTTTCGCATGGTTCCCCAGATCTGCAGGGAAAACAACCCTGTCAGAATCAGCAGTCCGGTGCCCAGAGCCGTGGCAATTTCCATTCTGTACTGATGCAGAGCCAGCTCACCGGACATGTAATAATAGTCATAATTTCCCGCCCGCAGCTCCTGATCGATATCGTAATACTGCTCCCAGAAAAGTGTCTCTTCCCGATCCCTTTCCATCTCTTCGTTCATCTCGGCATATATGCCGCTCCCCAGCATCCCGCCGATCTGATCCGCCGTAGAAACACTGATCAGAAGCGCAACAGCACAGGCCAGTACAATCGGAAGCAGTTTTTCCAGCAGCATCTGCACCAGCAGCACGGATCTCTTTTCTCCGCATGCAATCCAGACGCCCAGTTCCCGGCTGTTCTTCAGCAGATCGGCAGAGGAAATGAAGAACACGATCGCAAATACGCCTGCCAGTGTGATCCACAACGCCACATTCGTAATCCCGTAGATCTCCTTCAGCGGCATGCTCACCATCTGATTCCACTCGCTGTTCCAGCTCATCATCAGCCTCGTCTGGGGCCGTCCTTCTGTCGTCTCGTCCACAAGGCTGTTTCCAAGGAGTTCCTCCATATCTGCCGCATAAGACTCAATCTGCTTTGGATCTTTCAGATATACATACAGCATATATGGTTGATATATCGTCATATTCAGCTGATACAGCGTACTCTCCGGCAGAAAAATATAATTTTCCAGCACCTCCTTCGGCCTGGCCTTATCACTGTCAAAGGTTTTCTCCGGCAGGGAATAGATCCCCTTGATGACAGCCTGAAATTCCGTTCCCTTCTGAAATCCCGAATCCCGATCCGTCCTCAGATCGATGGTGTCTCCCGGTTTCCAGCCATTCTGCCTTGCCAGAGCCTCTGACACCAGGGCGACCTTCTCCCCCGCGTCTTCCTCTGTAATACCGTCCCCTTCTGTCAGCCGAAGTCCTGTTCCTGCAAAAAAAACAGAAAACCGGCTGTTATCCACACCCACAAAGGTGCAGTTTTCCTGCAGACTCGCATCTACCGATCGTTCCGCCAGCATTTCCAGATACTCCTGATACCGTTCCCAGTCACGGTAGTAAGGCGTTCCGCTCACCAGACTCCCTTCTGCATATACCAGAATATTATAGGATTCCACCCGCTCGTCCGAAGTCAGTTCCTGAATCTCTCTGGTGTTAAGCGGAGCCAGATTGTTCCGTTTTCCCAGATCGACTGTCCGAAGCTTTCTTACATATACGGCGTTGCCGATCGCTTTCTGCGTGTCCTTCAGCTGCTGCCCGGACGAGATATTTAACAGGACCATCACCATCAGCAGCGTGAAGCATACGCTGTACAGGAGGAACAGCATTCCGTTTTTTACTTTGTGATACTGAAATGACCGAAAAACTCTCTTAATAATCCTCATCGTCTTCTCTCCAGTTAAAAAGGTGCACAATGAAAACTGCGCACCTTTTCCTTGTGCCAAATTGACTTACCACCTGATTGCATCTGATTCATCCGACCAGTAATGGATCTTGTCCGCTGCAACATACTCACCGGGATTGCTTCCGCAGCTGCAGTATTCATGATCACATCGGCAGCTGACCCCTCTGACATAACCGCAGGATTCTACCGTTGCCATTTTAGCATATGCTTTCTTTTTTAAAGAACTCATGCTCTTCCTCCTTTCCCGCAATCTTCCATTGCATAAAATTTATTAAATGCCTCATCGGCAGATAATCATTTTCCTGAATGTGCATTTTATATAATAATGTCAAAAATATTGTTTGTATTTTTTTTACACTGTCAATAGTAACATATTTAAAAAATAATATCAATATTTTTTTATTGATATTGTAAAGAAAAATCACCGGAATCAGGAAGGAATATCTTGATCATGCCAGAAAAGAACCAGCCTTACAAACTTTGACACAAAAACAGAGCATAAACGGATGGGCGGCGGCCATAACAGCCGGCTCACGGCCCGATATCCGCCCCCCCACCCGGTTTGATGCCCCGGTAATAAGCCACCGG
>VSND01000104.1 GCA_009774145.1 Lachnospiraceae bacterium
ATATAAAACTCACCATCTTTGCTGTAAACAGGTAAAATTTCAGCTGTATGTTTTAAATATTTGTTTAAAATATCTACCGCTTTTTTATCAAAAACCGGAATATGCGGAAAAAAACCTGGCGCATTACTCAAAAGCAGATTTTTTTCCGGTTCCATTCTGGTAAGGACTTTGGATGTCCATTGATTCTTTTTACTTCTTCCATCAAACGATTGAAATTCATCAACCCCCATTTCTGGCCTGGCAATTAAATTATCATACAAATCCACTTCAAAACCTAATTTCCAAATATTCATATCCTGTCCTGCAAAGTTCTTATTCATGAATAAACAGCTTCATGTAATTGATCCATCTCATGGAAACTGCCATCATCACTGTAAATAATGCACACCCCGAATTCTTCCATGATTTTTTTACATATTTTTTCAGCAAGCCTGCCGCTGTTCTCATCGCTGCTGAGTTCCAGTGCAAGTTCTGTATTACATCCAGCACTGTATTTTTTTAATTCCAGCTGTTCTTTTTCGTCCAGATTAAAATTTTCTCCGCGATAATAACACCATACAGCCCCCTCACTATCCTCAAGAACTACCTGATCTGCTGCATTTGTCTGTATATTCCCGCCCATTAATTGCAGCAGTGAAAACATTTCATCTTTTGAAGTTTTTCTTTCCAACATCAGCGACATTATTTTCGACATTTTATTTGTCCTCCCTCTGTCTCAATTTTTCTAAACCTTTCACCTATAATTTTTTCCAGACCACTTATAACACCATTAAATTCTGTTTTATTAATTTCAGAAAGCACAGGATTTTCCGAAAAGAATCGTAAATGATCGTCATGAAGCACTATGACACAGTTCTCAATATATTGATACATACCATCAGATACTGCAATTCCTCCCTTTGACTTTATTTTTTGTATAATGATGTCCATATCCATATTTTTCTCCAGCATTAAAAGCAGTTCGTCAATGGCATTTTCGCTTCCTTTTTTAACCAGTCCTGTATGATACAAATAAATCAATGATAGATATAATCTGTTATCCGGATTAAAAACAGATCCATAGTCCAGCATTATTTCTATCGTATTATCAATCAGTGAAAAATGAAGTACTGTAGAATTATAAAGGTATTCGTCAATCAACATGCCTTTTATATTATATACCTTTAATAAATATTTCATTGTCAAATCTACTGTCTTCAATATATGGGCATTTTCTTTGAGTACATTTTTATTCAGTACACTTTCTCTATCTCTGCTGTTATAAAGAAGCCGATATTTATAATTTTTGCCGCTGCCGGTCACCATTGACAATTCCGTTATTTTATTCTGGTTGTTAATAAAATCTATTACCTCGAGAATCAGGTCAACCGACAAATTGCTGCACTTAAAATATCCAATTATGTCTCTGGATAAATACCAGGTATTAATTTGCATGTTTTCTGCTTCAACCGTTGGAAACAGAGAATTGTATGCATCAACATTCAGTATCATATTGTTCTCCTTCCGCTAATCGATAATTCTTTCCAACAATTCACCCATTTTAAGTTCTTCTCCGATTTGATATATAATCTGCACAAGATTTTTAGGACTTCCAGGCGCATTGGGACTAAAAATTCTTCCTGGTAATCTCATCAATTCTGTTTCTGTCAACTGCCCCTCTTTTAGGACAACAATAACAAAATCTGATTGGGCCTTTGTTATTTCACTTACTATATTATTAGAACTACTTCCAACCAAAGTCTTCAACTCAGCCGTTCCACCTGTAGTCAAATTAGTATAGTCTGCAGTTCCAGGTCCTCTTTGGCCTTCTGGTATTTTTCCTTCAAGATAAATACCATTTTCCCACATTAACTCCCCTACCTTGTTTTCGATATCTGTTGCTTCTGGGTTATGATTAACAAACTTATCGTTTTTCAAAGTAGTTAACTCTGTTTCTGGATTCTGATATCCTGCACTTTGCGTAATCTTTCCGGGCGGATCTTTTGGTTTTTCCCAAAGCCGTGGATTCATCATTCCCCAAAATCCAATTTGAAGAGACATCAGGTCTGAAAATTCTTCATAACTGCTGTAGCTTTCATCGGACATTCCCATGGACTTCATCCAGTTAACTCCGCTCACCTGTTCTATGGCATTCGTCAGCTTAAACAGAGTATTTGCTCCGGTTATGGCAAAAAAGCCGCTTGCCGTCAGGTCTACCAGTGCGCCTGCGCTTACAAACTGGCCAAAGATACTCATTCCAAATGGTGCAGAAGCGGCTATTACTGTTTCTGCTGCATATGGCGCCAGGCATAGTTCAAATCCAGCAAGCGCCCCGGTCAAGGCCCCGGTCAATCCATTCATGATATAGCTGGCTGCTCCGCTGTTGGTTCCGTTTTCTGCATCCTTTGCCGCTGTTCCAAGAACGGCAGCAGCGCCGACTGCCGCAGCCAGTCCCCCCACTACCATTGGTGCAATCGCAGCAGATGCTCCCGCAGTAAAAACCAGAGAAGCCAGATAAGCAGCCGCCAGAGATACGACAGCCACTACAGCCAGTCCTGCAAGTATATTTCCCCAAAGACCGGAAAATCCGCTTTCTTCCTCAACCGGAACCTGCTCCGGTGCATCTGGAAACGGTTCATACTCCACAAAATCGGTTCCGCACAGAATCCCCCCGTCTCCAAGCGCATGAAACTCATAATTCATTATAAACGAGGAATCGCCTCCGGTAAGCACATACATTCTTCTTACTTCTGCCGTCTCAAAGTCCTTCAGCCTTATCACTTTCTTATGAAGGTATGACATAAGCGCGCCGAAGTCCTCCTCTATGTATTGAAAGAGAAAATCCGGCTTCCAGTATCGCCTGACCGGGCTCTGATCCAGATACATGTTTTCATCATAAACAGCAACCATCAGTTCATAACTTTTTGTAATGATACTGCTTTCCAATGGAGACAGAATTACATAATTTATCTTTTTATTCGACTTTCTGCATTCTGCAGTACATTCTGCCATTACATTCTGCAGTTCATTTCATAAGATAATATATCTATAAATTCAAACGGCCTTACTTTTATAAACGTTTCTCTCATATTCGTGTTTCCTCCCCTGTACAGTCATGTATGGAACGCATCATACGTCCGGCCGCATCTCTCCATTCCGCCAGCTTTTTGTAAGGGCAGTTGAAGATTCCATGCATAAGATATCCTCCGACCGGAGTCACATACATCATGTAATAGATCGGATCATCCACACAGAATCCCTTGAAATCAAACCAGCTCACAGAAGAATTTCCCAGCTCTTCTTCCTCAAGATCGTAAAACACATATGCCGGATTTACTTTCTTAATAACCATCCGGAATTCTTCCGCTGCTTTTTTCGTCTGATCACAGCGTATCTTCATGCCATACAGACTGAAAGTCATATTAACAGAAGTATCCAGACTTGTTTTAATAATATGCGGACGCTGTTCAGACGGATATTTGATCCTCGCCAGATTGGATGGCAGATCTATAAAACTGGATGGCAGCATAATATCCATCTTTCCGTCAAACAGTTTTACCCGCTCAAATTCCATCAACTCTCCATCAATATACATTCCGGATTCCAAGTCCATATGTTCCTCATTTCTGGCTCTTCTCCGAAATTCGAGTATCTTCTCATCTAAAAACTCCATATGTTTTCCCTTCTTTGTTTAGTAAGTATCTACTGGATAACAGTCTATATAACAATTGGGATACATCTTTTTAATCTCCTGTATCTCATCTTCTGTAAAAGTTTTGTCCGGAGTGACTTCATATGGTTCCCCCATCATATGCATATATATCAATTCTCTCATATTTTCCAGTCCAGAAATGTCATCCATTATTGTTCCATATTGTAAAGTCAGATACTTTACATTTTCCAGAGCAGAAAGTTCTGACAGATTACAGTTCACAAAAACACATACTTTAAACAAATGATGTCCCCCAAAACCGGGACCTCCGGTTTCTTCTACCATATAGTCATACGTCGTATTGGAGAATGATATCACATCTCCTAAATATGTGAACTGTATCCAAACATCATACTCCTCCGGAATCTCACCCGTCTCGGTTAACAGTTTCTCTATCAATGCTTTTGTAGATAATATTTCCTCTACATGATTTTCAATTCCTCCAGGTACGTCATACCAGAGAAAAAATTTCCGACTCTCATGATGAAGCCCTACACTTTTCAATCTCAAACAATCAGACCCTTCCCGTTTCATACCCCACAGGAATTTTTTACATTCCCAACCATTACGATATGGCGAACAGCAATACATAAATACAACTACAAAGATCACCGTGAAAACCACCACTGCTCTTTTCCTTTTTTTCATTTCTCACTCCTTTGTTATATAAAGCATGTTGCAAAAAGAGTAGTCATCCAGTTGTTCATTCGCATAAGAAATATAATCGTCATAATATATAAGATACTCTTTCCCCCATGATGACAATCTCAACATAGTTCGGGGCGGATTATCCCATGAATCTTCTATTCCCAAAATAGTAATGTAGTGATTATTTACCGTACCACTATTTTCATATTTTCCTTTCGCTTTATTATATGCATAAAAATCAACTCCTTCCCTTTCTCCAAATCCAAGCTTAGGACCAATACACAGAATCACCGGCAAATCATTATCCAGCATCTCTGCCATTTTTGTTATCATCTCATCACCTTTCACTCCACCCCATTTTGCGGACAGGCCAAGATCAAACTGATCCGAATAGTTATTAATATTTTTTGCCATTAAAAATCCATTCAGCCCAAAATTCCGCACTACTGGAGAAAACACATTGTTTAATGCATAAATATAATTTTTATAGCTTTCGTAATTATATCCTCCATTAACTGTATCCGGCTTCACAATGTCTGTAAAAGCTGTCTCGTATTTTTTATCCTGCATGGACAAACTCAGTAGCAGATTGCCAACTGCAATCAGACCGCATCCGCATTTACTGATAATATCGTCCTGTGTTGCCCCTGAATACCATGCCTCATTTTTGAACCATCTCTGATTTCCACCCAGCATCATTTTTCCATCCACATAGAATTCAGGAAAATCAGATAAGCCGACATTTGTTTTACGCTGATGCTCATGCGGGGCAGGAGCTCCTGTCTGACCTGTCTCTCCATCACACACATGCTCATCTTCATTCTCCACATTCTGTCCGGAATCTATCGGCTCAATCAGGCCACCATATTTACAAACCAGAAATGAATTGCATGTGACCGTTGCCTCGCCGCAGGGCGTCTCCATCCTGGACCACGCTCTGGCCCTGTCTTCCGGATTTTTCAATCCATTATCAACAATGCGGGTACTCGGATACGTATCCTGCCATACGCCAATGATAACCGGCGTACATTTTTCTCCTGTCACAGTTCCGCTTGATCCGTCCCGGCTGTTCTCTTCTGTTTTCACATAAGAAACTGTCTCCCTAGATACTCCCGGCCCGCCGGTTGGTTGACATACACCAAACATGGCAATATTGTAATTATCACCCGGCACACAGTCCAGTTCGTGTATCAGTGGATGACTGCCAATATAAACGCCATGACATTTTTTCAGGTTGATCCGCCTTTTATGACTTCCGTTCCGGCATACCAGCGTTGCACCTCTGACCAGATACTCAAGACTGCCCGTTTCACTGTGATTGGCAAGATACTCGGTGATCTTTTCCGTTGCCTCTTCTTCACTTTCAGCATCTATTCCTTTGTCTGTATCCACCTGGCTGTGCATCTGTTCCATAAGTTCTTTTGACTTCTCATCATATTCTGCCAGTTTCTTCTGTTCTGCCAGTATTAGTTCATCCATTGATTTTGTTGTCATGGTCAATCCTCCTCACCTGTCAGCTTTCTTCAGAACAGCACCATCTCATCCAGCTCCATCGTCTCTTTTACATCAATAATGCCAAAGTGGTGTTCCCAGAACAGGAACACTTCACAGTTCAGCGGCAGAAACATGTCCTGCAGGAATTTCAGGCGGTTCTGTTCTTCTTTTTCTTCTCTCACGCCCACATAGATCAGTACCTGGCATACGGCTTCGTTGCCGGCATAGACCAGGGAGTCCGGATACAGGCACCGCATGACTTCCCGGAACAGGCTGATGGAACTGCCGCACCGGTACAGCTTCAGGATCAGGCGCAGAAGCTGATGAAGCTTTCTTTTCTCAAAGCCCCGCACCACTTCGGAAGCCTGGCTCCCGCACACGCCGTCCAGTAAATCGGCGAACAAAAACCGCAACGCATACTCCTGTCTGGACATACCCTGTCTGAGATCCAGCTGTACCAGATACTGCATGCAGATATCAAAAAAAATCAGCCTTGTCTTCTCATATCCTTTCAGATTGATATCCAGAACCTCCGAAAATTCTTTCGCATACCGGTACAGCGGATTGATCTCTATTTCTTTCTTTTTAATTTCCCTGTTGTTGATCTCCTCCTGCACCACCTCCGTATAAGGACTGCCGTCCCGCACCGGAGTATAACGGAGTTCTTCTCTTGGGATCCCGCAGCGGTCCGCCTCCAGCGCCGCTTCCCATGCATAATTCACGCGATCACCCCCACGCATCGGTATTCACTGATCTCCATCTGGATCTGTGAGATCACAAACCGCACCATGCACCCGTTCAGATAATGGCCTGCCTTCACTTCCCGGAACCGGATCAGAAGGATCCGGCGGCTCTCCATGGGGAAAAGTTCATCCCTGACGAACCGGTTCATTCCCCGGACCGCCGGAAAATCTTCTGTATGTTCACAGATTTCATAGCCTTCTGCTTCAATATAATCCCCGACATCCAGTTCCATGATCCGCCGGAACAGCTCCGCTTTCGTCAGCAGCGGCACGCCGCAGCCTGCCGCATACCTTCTGAGAAAAGAATCCCTTCTCCGGTTGGTCAGAAACGGTGCATCGTAATCCAGAGAGCGTACTGCAGGCAGCCGTATGATATGCAGTGCTTTCCAGCCCTCAAAGGTTTCTTTCCGGGAACGGATCACAATCTTCTTCTTTTCATGCCGGATCTCCAGAATCTCCTCGTTGGAGGAGATCAGATATCCGTCCTGTTCTTCCTGATCCTCCAGAGAAAATTCATGTTCATAACAGATGCCGTCCATGCCCGGAAGCATAAAATCTGCACTGTCAAAAGTGAGCCATTCCACATTCCAGAGCGGAAGAATGTCCGTTTTCACAAAGCGTTCATATTCGCCGTACCGGATCTGTATTTCTTTCAGAGTCATCCTGTCTGTTTTCTCATGTCTCTGTGCGCTGCCCTCATCTCCGGTTTCTGAAAATTCCAGATAAATATCATAAAATTTGTCCAGATACCCGGTATGAACCGTCTGCCACGGGATATGGTTATCCAGAAAGATATGGTAAAACTGTTCCATGATCTTCTGATACCGCTCTGCCTGCCGAATCTCTACCCGGACTTCTCTTTGCGTGAGACTTCCGAAAAAGCTTCCTTCTTTTAAAAACCGTTCCTGCATGCCATCATCTGCTTCCAGAAAAATGGTTCCGAGAAACCGTTTCCTGTCCGTGGTCAGCTTCTCCGCCAGATCATCCTCCTGAAGGTCCAGCGGCTCCACCGGGAACAGCGTCTCATTGGTCGGATCATAATGTTTTTTCTGAATAACGGTCATCGCTGTCTCATACCGGTTCGCTGCAATCTCCGTTTCTTCATAGATGCGGCGCTCCAGCTTTTTATATTTTTCTTCCGTACATACCAGAATTCTGCCAAGTCCGTGAAGCAGCGCCTCTTTTGCATATTTCCGTTCCTCCAGATCATCGATCTTCCGCAGCTGTTCCTCGATATACCGCTCAAAATCAAAGGGATAGTCCTGTACGGCCGACCGGTTGTCTTCTGCCCATCCTGACATCATCTTCTCCTCTTTATCTGCTGTTTTGTCTCTGTTCTTTTTTCTTATTCTACTGGTATCACAGCGGCTTCTTCCTGCTCCATTCCTGTCTCCAGTATTTCCAGCAGACCGTCGATCTCAGCCACCTTTTCATCCATCTTCAATTCCCGGTAGATATTTTTGGCAAACAGATACTGTTTCTTTGCCTCCAGACGGTTTCCTTCCGCTTCCCGCGCCTTTGCCGCCTCCATATAAGCTTCCGCCTGCTGTTTCTTCGTTTCTGCTTCCTGTCCTTTCTGATCGCTGGAGCTGATCTTCGTCCGGATCAGTTCCGCATGGACATCATCTCCCATCTCCTGATATTTTTCCAGCGCCATGGCATAGTAGGCGTCAGCGCTGCTGTAATCGCCTTCCGCAAAAGCCCTGTCTCCGTCTGCAGCCAGCTGAACCGCACCCGCTTCGCTTTCCGCCCGTTCCTGCGCTTCCTGCCGTTTTTCTTCCTCGGCTTCGTTCCGGCTGGCATACAGATTTTCCAGTGCATCCATAGCCTCTTTTCTGCCTTCTTCAAAATAAGTTCCTGTAGCAAGCCTTTTGGCCTGCAGATATTTTTCCTCCGCCCGGTCATATTCTCCCTGCGCGGTCAGTGTATCGCCCAGCTGGATATAATCAAAGACTGACAGATAATCGGTGATGACTCCGAGCCTTTTTTCTATGTATTCATCTGCGATCCGGTCCGCATAGCGGGAGCGTTCCCTGGCAGTCACATAAGCGGCCTGTGCTTCCTGATAGTTCTGATCCCCGAACAGTTCTTCCGCCGCATTTACCGCTTCGATCAGCTTCTGATAATCGGCAAGGTCACTGATCTCCTCTTTCCGTCTCAGCTTTTCCGCCAGCGCCAGCGCTTCGCTGCATTCTTCTCCTGCCCGGATGAAATTGGCATCCTGCATATATTCGATCATCCCTGTATATCGGCGTTCCAGCTCTTCCGTTCGCTCCCTGCGCCGTTTTGTCAAAAACCACAGAACCGCAAAAAGCACGATCAGCGCCGCCAGAATCACCGCACAGATCAAAATGATTCTTTTTATCCTGCGTTTCCGGTTCGGATCCAGATATACTTTGTCCACAAAGACAGCTGCAAAGGTGTAATTCTCCAGTTTCTCCGGCTGTCTGGACAGAAGCAGATCTTCCACCATGTCCAGGCTTTCCTGCGGATCGTCCTTTGCCTCCGAGAATACGTCATCCAGTTCTCCGCCGTCCAGATTTTCCCACACGCCTCTGGTATACAGAGTCAGGATGTCTCCGTCGTTCAGGCGGATCTTGTCCGATACCTGCGGACAGAAGCCCCTCCCCTGCCCCAGATAAGAGTACAGATTGTTCCGTTCCTCATGTCTGGCAAGAGCATCTTCGGTAAGATCCAGCTTCTTCAGCATATCGGTCCCCAGAGAAGTATCAAAAGTCTGTTCTGCCACTTCCCCGTTTCGGTAAAGACGAAGTCTTGTATTCCCGGCATAGCCATAACGGACACTGGCATAATCCGTTACCAGTACCGTCACGGATGCCTTCAGCCGGTTCCGGCTGTCTGCCTCTGCCAGCGCCTGATTCGCCGCCTTCAGATAAGACCGAAGCGCCCGTTTTTTTATGGACGGATGATCCTGAAATGCCAGAATGATCGTCTGAGTCGCCAGCCTTGCACTGTCCGCGTCCGGCAGATCATTCAGTCCGTCCGCGATCACATAGCACGCATATTGATCCAGTTCCACAAAAGCAAAGTAGTCGTTGTTCTCCAGTTCGGAACCGGCTTCGGACAGAAAGCCTGTCTTAAATGTACTGTTTTGTTTCCGCATGATTTCTTATTCCTTTGTTTTATTTCAATAGTTTCCGATGTTTGACTTTGAATCTCTTTACCTATATCTTCCCTTTTTTGACCAGCACAAGAACGATTAAAAGTTCAATAAACAGTCCTAATCCTGCTACGCCGAGAATCCATGCTGTTTTTCTCCTTTGTTTTCGTTTGTCTTCCAGGATCTCTTCTTCTGTTAATGGCGGTTTTCCTCCTACAAGACTGTGACCACATTTGGGACATGTTTCTATATAAACAGGAAAACAAGCTAAAGTTGACAGTCCCGTAGGAAGTGTGCTTTTCCACGTATTTGGCAAAATGTCATTACAATCTGGACATCTCCAGTATCTTTTTATTATTATTCTTGATGTCAATGGAGCAACAATCCAAAGACAGGCAAATAAAGTTCCCAAAGACATAACCATACTATTAAACACAACAGCCCATGCTAATGATACTGTTAATGCCGGTAACATAGTATAAAATAATATTAACGCCATTTTTCTGTCTGTTTTTT
>VSND01000105.1 GCA_009774145.1 Lachnospiraceae bacterium
TCCAGTGCCATCATCAAAGCCTTGAAACATCTGTGTCTAAAACAAATGGGTTAATCAAAAAGTTGTAAAGTAGTGTATGTAATATACCACTTTTTTTGTCTGTTCCAGGTTCGCAGCCGTGAGGTTCCAGACAACGATATCCAGAGTAAATTCCCGCTTGAGACAGGAAGTATCCAGGAAAAATGGAATGCTCAGTTTCGGTATATCCATTGTATTATTTTCCTCAAAATCAATCAGTTTATTCCAGTCCAGTCTGTAGTCCATGCTTATACTCCTTTGCTTTACGGATCATCAGATTTTTTTCTGTCCAGAAGTATAGCACAGAGCAGGCCGGTATTCAACATGCTGCCGGCTGATCGTACGGATCCGTTTTGCGCCGGTCTTAAAAACCCCTGAACTTTTCTTAAGATTTTCCAAAGTGCCACATTTTTTTGAAAAAATGTGATATGTTAGTTACGGCCATATTGACAAAACAGTAAAAATATATTATTGTATTAAGAAACTAGAACAATAAACAACTAATACAGTGGAACATCTAATGAGGAGAGGAGTTGATCAATACAGTGGAGACACTGGTGGAAGTACAGGATATGTGCAAGATCTATAATCCTGGTGAGAACGAAGTGCGGGCACTGGATCATGTGAGCCTGAAGATTCAGAAAGGAGAATTTGTGGCGATCATCGGACATTCCGGTTCCGGTAAATCCACACTGATGAATATGCTGGGGTGTCTGGATGTTCCGACTTCCGGCAGATACTATCTGAATGGAAAAGACGTATCCAATATGACGGATGATGAACTTTCGGATATCCGGAATATAGAGATCGGATTTATCTTCCAGGGCTTCAACCTGATCCCGAATCTGACTGCGCAGGAAAATGTGGAACTTCCGCTGATCTACCGCGGAGTCCCAAGAAAGGAGCGCTCTGCTCTGGCAACGGAATCGCTGGAGATCGTCGGGCTTTCGCACAGAATGGACCATAAGCCCAGTGAGATGTCGGGAGGACAGCAGCAGAGGGTGGCAATCGCACGGGCGATTGCAGCAAAGCCGCCGGTCATTCTTGCCGATGAGCCGACCGGAAATCTGGACTCCAGATCCACGCAGGAGATCATGAACGTGTTGAAGGAGCTGCACAGGAGCGGGAGGACGGTCATACTGATTACGCATGACGACGAGATCGCCGCACAGGTAAAGCGGGTGATCCGGATCAAGGACGGAAGAATCGAAGCAGATTTTATGAATGAAGGAGAGACAGATCACAATGAAAATGAAATGGAAGAAAAATAAAGACGAGGTACCGGCGACCGTAAAGAAAGAGAAAAAAATACTGACTCCGGCGGAAAAGAAAAAGAGAAGAAAGAAAATTCTGCTCGGTGCAGTCGCTGTATGTCTGGCGCTGTTTTTTGTCAGCCGGATGTTTGCGCCGGAGGTACTTCCTGTTGTATTTGTGCGTCAGGCACAGACAGCGACGCTGGAACAGACCGTAGATACAAGCGGAACAGTCAAAACAGAAGTGAAAAAGACTTACTTTTCCCCGCTGAGCGCACAGGTGGCCGAGTGCAGGGTGGCGCTGGGCGACGCAGTGTCTGCGGGCGATGTGCTTCTGGCCTATGATGCGGAAGATTTAAAGAGCCGGGAAACAGAGGCGAGTCTTCAGAATGATGAAGCCTATTATACATATCAGGACACCGTCGGGAAGAGCAATACAGATGCTGCAGAATACGGACGTTCCAGCCATGACGTGGAGATTCTGGAGCAGCAGGTGGAGGACTGGAAGGCAAATGTACGCGCACTGAAGCAGTATATTACAGATATGAACTGCTTTCTCAGAGAAGCGGTAAATGACGGGCATGAAAATGATGCGGAGGAATATCAGAACAGGATCGATCAGGCAACCAATGAACTGGCGCAGAGAGAAGAGGAGCTGGCGGATTTCCAGAGTGATCTGGCAGAACAGAAGGGGATCAAAAGCTCTACAGAGGATTCCATGCTGACGGCCAATGGGAAAAAGCAGATCGAAGCCACAAAGGAACTGGCAGCTCTGAAAGCGGAAAAAGTCAAAACAGCAGTGGCACAGGTGGCAGAAGGCCTGAAAGCGGATTTCGGCGGTATTGTCACAGACGTGAAGGCAGTGGAGGGCAGCGTCATTGAAGAGGGAGGAGAACTTCTGACCATTGAGAGCAATGAAGATGTCTGTGTGGAAATTTCCCTCAGTAAAAGCGATCTGGAGAAGGTGCATGAAGGCCAGAAGGCTGTGATCACGGTTGTGGGTAAGGAATACGAAGGAACCGTTACAAGAGTCAGCAAATCTGCCACGAAGAATGAGAAAGGCGCGTCTGTAGTTGCAGGAGAGGTTCACATTGACAACCCGGATGAGGATATTTTCCTTGGAGTTGAGGCGAAGGTCAAGATTCAGGGAACAGTGGTAGAAAATGCCGTTGCAGTTCCCATTGAGGCAGTCAATGTGGGCAGGGACGGAAGCTTTGTCTATATTGTGGAAAACGGCGTCATGGCGGTACGGAACGTGGAGACCGGTATCTCTTCCATGGAACTGGTGGAGATCAAAAGCGGCCTTACAGGCGATGAACAGATCGTATTGAATAACAGTATGGGACTTCAGGAGGGTGCGCAGGTGACCCCGGTGGAGGGCTGACAGATGGCACAGCTTTGGGAATATATAAAGATGGCGGTCAGCAACATCCGGATGAACCGCGGGCGGTCTTTTCTGACCATGCTCGGCATCATCATCGGCGTTTCCTCCGTGATCCTGATCATGTCCATCGGAAACGGTGCAAAGGCGGAGATGGAAGAGGAACTGACCAGTGTGGCAGGAGGGCAGATCTATATCTCTGTCAACAGCAATCTGGACGGAGAGACTCCGTCCATCACAGAGGAGGACAGGGATGCCTTAAGAGAGATGGAGCATGTAAAAGGCGCCACGTCGGTTATGAACCAGTGGAGTTCTGTTGCCACGGAAAAGGGAACTTTTGACGCGATCATTGATTACGGCAATCCGGACAGTGAATACAGCACCAGTCCGGAGATGCTGTACGGACAGTGGTTTACCTGGGACGATTACAATGCTCACCGGGCGGTGGCGGTCATAGCGGAGATGGATGCCATACGTATGTTCGGCACGTCGAATGTGGTGGGTCTGACTTTTGAGCTGGATGACGGGAGCGGCATTCAGGATGTACGGATTGTAGGCGTAAAAAAGGCGATTGAAGGCACCTTCGTCAGTTCCGGGTATGGTTCTTATCTGGATATCTCCATGCCCATGACGGCAGACTGGTACTGGGCGGAATACAATGATTTTGACTCCGTCTATATTTTCGCAGAGACGGGATATGCGAAGGAGGTTACGGAGCGGGCAATCTCCCTTCTGGAGAGCCGCCATGAGATTTTCGGAGAAGATGCATTTATGTCCGAGGATTTTGACAGCCAGATGGCATCGATTATGCAGGTGCTGGATATGATTACGATCTTTATCATGCTGGTGGCAGGCATTTCCCTTCTGGTCGGCGGCATCGGCGTCATGAATATCATGCTGGTATCTGTGACCGAGCGGACCAGAGAGATCGGTATCCGTAAAGCGTTGGGAGCGAGGACCAAATCGATTCTGGTTCAGTTTCTGGCTGAGTCGGCGATCATCACCGGAATCGGCGGGATGATCGGGATCACGCTGGGGATCGCAGGTGCTTACGGAGTCTGCTCTCTTCCGATTGTCACATTTCCGCCGGAGGTCAGTATCTCCGCAGTGGTATTTGCCACCCTGTTTTCGTGCAGCGTGGGTATTTTCTTCGGGATCTATCCGGCAAGGAAAGCGGCGCATCTAAGTCCGATTGAGGCGCTTCGGAGGAATTGATGAACTGCCGGACGGGAAATGAAAATGAAAACGGGAAGGGGACGGGGCTGCTGCAGAAGGTACCCCTGTGCCTGTGTGTTCAGCACTTGTATGGAGTGGATCGTACAGCGTTGCTGAGCACACAGGCAGGGGAATACCTTCTGCAGCAGCCCCTGTCTTTCGGCAGATGTGAAAGAAAAGCATCAGTTGACAATTTTCTGCGCAGTGTATAAGATAGAGGAAGCTGAAAATATCAAAGAAATGCCATGTACAGCCATTTCAGGACAGGAATGGATGAAATTACAGTTCGGCAGTTTCTGTGTGAGGGAGAGAGGAAGAGACCTATGTTAAAGCAGTTATCATTGTATGTTGAGAACAAAAAGGGAACCATGACGGATATTACAGGAATCCTGAAGGACGAGCAGATCAATATTCTGGGTTCTGTGAACAATGACGGCCCGGAGTTTGGTATTATCCGGATGGTGGTATCGGAGCCGGAGCGGGCCTGTGAACGGTTGAAAAAAGCAGGCTATCTGTGCAGAATGGTGGATGTTATGGGAATCGAGATTGCAGATGAATCAGGAAGCCTGCATCGCCTGCTCAGTGCGCTGACGGACAGCTATATCAATGTGGATTATATTTATCTGTCCTTTAACCGCAATACCAGCCAGCCGATTTTGATCATGCATGTGAAAGATGACGATATTTTTGAGGTGGAGAGCTGCCTGCGGGCGAAAGGATTTACCGCAGTGTAAAGAGAGGATGCTTTATGGATTTGATCTCGTTATCTGAGTTATGTACAGAATGATCCATTTCGACCGCTACGGGAAGAAACTGGGTTAAACTGGGGAAAATATTACCAACTGTAGAAACCAGAAAACTCTTTTTTTCCGTCGTGGGTATGTTGCTGAAATTATGTACTCCATTTTTTACCCTACTCATTTGGAAATATCAATGATGTTCTACAAAAAGTTTGTAAGTTTCAATGCCAGGTGCGTCTGCAATTTTCTGAATGTTATCAAGTGAAATACTGCGTTGAAACCTTTCGATATCGCTGATGTATGTGCGATGCAGCCCGCACATTTCTGCAAACTTTTCCTGCGAAACTGCAAGCTCGGTTCTGTATTTTCGCACATTGGTGCCAAATACTTTTACAATGTCCAAAATGTCATCCTCCTTTACGCTGACGATGGGATGATATACAGAAAGCATACAAAAAGTCTACAGACAATACGTGTATTTTTAAAACTGCCGGAATTCAGTGCTGTTTTTGAATCTTGAATTTTGATAATCAAAACATATTGACAAAGAGATACGATTGATATATACTTTGATAATCAAACTAATAAAAACAGTTTTTCAGAGGTGTTCATTTATGTGGAGAGACAGTATCAGCGCACTTGATAAAAAGCGCAGCCGGATCCTGCAGGCAGGAGGACGCGACAAGATTGAGAAGCAGCATAAGAGCGGTAAGCTGACAGCTCGTGAGCGGATCGATATACTCTTTGATCCGGGGACATTTGTGGAAGTAGATAATTTTATAGAATCCAGGATTGATGATTTCGGGCTGGACAAGAAAAGAGTGCCGGGTGACGGTGTGGTGACTGGCTACGGGGAGATCAACGGCCGGACCGTATTTGTATCTTCGGAGGATTTTACGGTAATCGGAGGTTCACTTGGAGAATATCATTCCATGAAGATTGCCCGTATTCAGGATATGGCATATGATATGAAGGCTCCGATTATCATGATCAATGACAGCGGCGGGGCGAGAATCGAAGAGGGGATTGACTCTCTGAGCGGTTATGCCAATATTTTCCTGCGCAATACGAAGGCTTCCGGCGTGATTCCCCAGATCGCAGTCATCGTGGGGCCATGCTCCGGCGGGGCGTGCTATTCGCCGGCCATCTGCGACTATATTTTTATGGTAGACAAGATCGGCAAGATGTTTATTACCGGTCCGCAGGTAGTGAAGACGGTGGTAAATGAAGAGTGTACCGTTGATGAACTGGGCGGAGCGTCCATTCATGCTTCCAAAAGCGGAGTGACCCATTTTACATATAAGGACGAGCAGACCTGCTTTGAAGGCGTAAGGAAGCTGCTGTCTTATCTGCCGGGCAGTTATCTTGAGAAGCCTCCGGTGATCCGGGAAAAAGAGGAGTCTACAGGCAGAAAATCACTTTTATACTCTCTGAACAGTCTTGTAAACAGGCGGAACCGGCAGAACGATGCGGACCGTTGTGCAGAACTTACGGAGATCGTGCCGGATAATTCCAGAAAAGCCTATGATGTGCTGGAGGTTATTACACGGATCTGTGACAGAGACAGTTTCTTTGAGGTACAGAAGGATTTTGCCAAAAATGTCGTGGTAGGCTACGGAAGGATCGAAGGACAAAGTGTCGGGATTGTGGCGAATCAGCCCATGGCGCTGGCAGGAAGCCTGGATTATGACGCTTCTGATAAAGCAGCCCGTTTTATCAGGACCTGTGACTGCTACAATGTACCGCTGGTTGTTCTTGTGGATGTGCCGGCATTTATGCCGGGTACGGCGCAGGAGCATAAGGGTATCATCCGCCATGGGGCAAAGATGCTGTATGCATTTTCCGAGGCGACAGTACCGAAGATCTCCGTGATCATGCGGAAGGCATACGGCGGCGCCTATATTGCCATGAACAGCAAGAATATGGGTGCGGACATTGTCTATGCATGGCCGGGCGCCGAGATCGCCGTTATGGGTGCGGAGGGCGCTGTGAACATTGCCTTTAAACGTGCAATCAATGAATCCGACAACAAGGAGGAGACAAGAGAACATCTGGTACAGGAATATAAGGAAAAGTTTATGAATCCTTATGTTGCGGCATCGAGAGGATTTGTTACGGAAGTCATCAAGCCGGATGAGACGAGAAAACGGCTTACGGCGGCGCTGAAGATGCTGAAGAACAAGCAGGTGGCACCGATACCGAAGAAGCACGGGAATATTCCGCTGTAAACGGACAGGCGCGCAGACGAAGGCCGGACAGAAGATCAGAATACCTTCCGGGCAGACAGGGGCAGTTCCCCTGACCTGCTCAGAAGGTATTTTTTATGTGTCCGGTTTTTTTGCCTGCAGGTGTTTCAGCAGTGCCTGAAATTCCTCCTCCGTGCGGAGAAATTCAAATTCGGGCGATCGTTCAAGGCTGGCAAGAAGCGGAGGCAGAATCGTGGAGGAAGGCTGCAGTCCGGAAGCGCTGATGATACGGTCATAGAGCGGACAGCTGCCGGGTTCCCACAGATGTGTACAGGTATTAAGAAGCGCTCTGATCAGACGGATGCTTTCTTTGACATCCTGTTTTGCAAGTGCAATTTCCAGAGGTGCGATACAGGTAAAGTATTCCCCAAGCCCCAGAACGTCTGCGGCTCGTCCGGCAAGTTCTGCGATCCGGGATGCCTTTTCCATCTCCCCGGCAGTTATGCAGGCTTTTGTAAGACGGAACAGGATTCCGTTCAGGTCCATGGCTGTGTGGAGGAGTTTTCGCTGTATCAGTGTTTCTGCTTCCGCCAGGTTTTCTTTTTTCTGCAGGCAGAGATCGGCCTGCATCAGCCGTTTGTCCGGCAGATTGTGCTCCGGCATAAGATCGATCATTTTCTGAGCTTTTTCATATTCCCCCTGCTGTATGTATTTGGAGGCGAGCATGAAGACGGATCGAATCCGCAGGCTCTCGTCGCTGCTTTCCAGGACCTGATGATACCAGGACAGGGCCAGCTCCTCGTAGGGCCGTTTTTCTGCCGGTGTGAGAGTGGACATGACAAGTGTTCCGTCCAGTGTCAGAGCGAAGGTATGGATCATGGAGGAGCAGCGGGGATATTCCCGGATTTTCTGTTTCATGAAACGGCAGCTTTCTTCCAGCCCTTCGCTATATCCTTTCTCCTTCAAAATCTGTGCAATTTCCCTGCAGAAACCGGAGATCTCCTGTTCGGATGGTTCTTCCTGAAAACAGAGCAGGGTATTGGGATCTGCTTTCAGAAGCCTTGCAAGGGCAGAGAGCAGTGTGATATCCGGGTAAGTGACGCCTGATTCCCATTTACTTACTGCCGGAGTAGAGACGCCGAGACGTTCGGCAATCTGTTCCTGTGTCAGCCCCAGTTCTTTTCTTTTTTCACGTATTACGGTGCTTAACGGCATATGCGGGTCCTCCTTTTTGTTTGTGTTTATTATAGCAGCTGGAGAAAAAAGACACAATTGAGCAGCTTTTAAACAGCAGGGGGAGATAATTAACCGGAGGTTAACTGTGTCGGGAGGGTCTTATGTGGCGCTGCCCTTCACTAAGCGAAAGCGGGATTTGCGGTGAGGGGGGACCCACACAGTGGGGGGAGTCCTGATCGCCTGTCTGGAAGGAATATATGCCCATGGCAGGCGTCCGGAACAGAACAGGAGTGAACAGTTACCATGCGGCAGGCGGATGGCCCCTCCATTGTGGCATTTGAGTTGACGAAAACGGTGTCAGAGGATATAATTTTTAAAAATACTGTCGCAAAGCTGACAGGGAAATGGCAGGAGGAGACAAAGATGGTTTTTGAAAATATTGAAGAAGGGACGACTTTTACCATTCAGAATCAGGAGCAGGATCTGATGGATTTTGGAAAAGAGGAGATTGAAGAATTTCTGGATGACATGTTTGTGACGCCGGATCAGTTTGTAGTGCTGACCGCGCCAAAAGCGCAGGGACAGCAGATTCGTTATGTGCAGGCATGTATCAATGATGGAGAGGATGATGTTCACACGGAGATTGCAGTTGAGGAAGAAGACGGGACTCATCTGTATTACAGGATGTGTACAGATGAGGAATGCGTACAGATCTTTATGGACTTCTTTGACCGGAAGCTGGTGGTGGACAAAAGCGAGTACAAGCCTGTTTCGTTTAAGGAGGGATAATGAATCTGACAAAAACAAGTAAATATCTGAGCATGATTCTCCGCCACAGGCCGGAGGCTGCGGGAATCTGTCTGGATGAGCATGGCTGGGCCAGGGTGGATGAACTGATTGCAGGGATCAGAAAGACGCAGAAATTCAATATGGAAATGCTGGAGGAGATCGTCCGGACCGACAACAAGCAGCGTTATTCCTTTAATGAGGACCGGACGCTGATCCGGGCGAATCAGGGGCATTCCATACCGGTAGACGTGGAACTTCCGGTGACAGAACCGCCGGAGATACTGTGGCACGGGACCGGGCAGAAATATGTGGAGTCCATTGACCGGAAGGGACTGCTTCCAAAGGGCAGGCTCTATGTACACCTGTCAAAAGATACAGAGACCGCGGTTAAAGTAGGCAGCCGTCACGGAAAACCGGTGGTATACAGAGTAAAGAGTGCAGAGATGGCGGCGGACGGATACCTGTTCTACCGTTCGGTCAACGGGGTGTGGCTGACGAAAGAGGTGCCGGTACAGTATCTGGAGAAATGCGCTTCGGAAGTATAGTAAAACAGCTGACGGTATTTTATGAAAAGAAACCTGTGAATATATATAATGAAACGGATTTGGATAAAATAGATATACATATGTGAAAAGAAACATATGCGTGTCAGGAAGGCTGTATTTATATGATATTATAAACATAAAAAAAGAAACGAGTACCCCGCCTGAGCATAAGGCTGTACGGTTAAAAACTCATTTCTTTGTCTGAAATTACATGCTGGAAAGGGAAAAAAGTCAAGAGAAATGTATAATGAAATTGATCTGGATAAAATAGATATAAATTCAGAACCGCCCACAGAGGAGCCAGCCAGGCAGTACTATTTTATGGCAAAATGCCGCAGATGGGTGAAGGATTTTGAACAGAAAAACGGCCGCCTGCCCAAATCTTTTGTATTTAATATGGGCTGTCCGAAAGTGTGAGTAAACAGGAATTAGAAATCTATTGATAAATACAAGGCTTTTCCTGGAAAGGAAAAGTTCTA
>VSND01000106.1 GCA_009774145.1 Lachnospiraceae bacterium
GAGGAGCCGTGTGCGTGAAAGGCGCACGCACGGTTCTGTGAGGGGCTTGCGGCGTGAGCCGCTTGTCTACTCGACTGCATTTTTCCGAAAAAAGGAGATACGAAAAGCTGAAAACACTTTCATTTGTATAAATAAACAGGGAGATTTTGTTATGGCATTTACTTTGCAGATTAGACAGAAGAAACTATTTGGAAAGACGGTACTTGATATCTCATCGCTGGCTCACGCCTGCGGCTTTTGCTATGGTTCCAATAATGATTTTTATATACTTCAGGAAAATGAGGAGAGCCAGGGAACCGCTGTTTTTTATAATCCTGGGCGTATAGGACGTGGGATTTTTTTTGATGGCAGCAAAGCCAGGGAAGGATATTATGAGATAAGTTATAATATCCCTACCACCAAAGCAGACATTATGGATTTTACCAGGCTTGCAGGTGAGATGGAAAGGCGTCTGGGCAGAGTGGAAATGTACTGTGTGGAGGAAGAGAGGGCTTTCAGCATCAGGGAACTGGAGCAGAGGATTGAGAATTTTGTCATGTTCAATCGGAAGTCGCTGAACCAGTTTTGCGGAAATAAGGAATTCAGGAGTCATATCCTTACTCTGGCACGGTGGCCTTATACACTGACTGAGGACAAGGTAGCCTTATGGGAGGCATGTACGGATCTTTCCGATTTTGAGCGGACTCTGCATGGCCTTCAGGCACTGGATGTCTATTACGCAAAGCCAAGACTTCTGCAGAAAAACGATACAAAAGAGATCGGGGCCTTTTATGCCTTCACGGAGGAATGTGAGAGTGTCTTTCCTGTTCGTGCTGACGGGTTTCTGAATCTGAGTGAACTGAAAGTGACAGAGGGGTTTGTACAGTTTGTGCTTTATAGTGAGCAGCGTGTGCTGGAAGGAATGTTCTCTTATGAGCAGTTCGTGGAGGAACTGAGAGGATATGATGTTCGGCAGTTTGATGGAGATCACATCCTGATCCCGCCTATGACAAAAGCGGAACTGGAAGAGCTGGCCGGGAAACTGCGTGGGAAGGGAAGGTCTGTATGAGCGGAGCAGCAGAAGAAAAACAGGAAGCAGAAAAAAGGATAAAGGAACGGGAAATGTTCTTCTATCTGCATACGGACAACGGGCTGTACCGCTGTGATATCCGGGAGGTGCTGGAAAGCAGAGCCCCGGCGGATGTTGGCGTTTCCAGTGTTTCCGTTTTTCCTGCTCTCTACCCCGGAGAAGACCCGGAATATGAGGATGAGGTTTATAAAGGATACTGTACTTGGGGGCGGGATAATGTAGGTATTTCCATAGTGTACTATCAAGAGAACTAAGAGGGCGGCTATATGTCAAACTATTACAATACACTTCACAATGAAGCCAGCTCTGAATCACAGAGAAGTATTCTGTAGGGCATTTTAGGAAGTGTCACAGGGATGAGCGTTTCATGGATGTGGATGACAGGAGGAATTTATGATGTGCATGATAAAGTTTAAGATGATTTTCCAATCAGCCCTCATAACATCACTATGCCTGCTCCTCTGTGCCTGTCGAGCAGATGATCCTGAAACCGTCACACCAGAGTATGCCGCTCAGTCGGAAGAACCCGATATGCTGCCTGAGGAGACAGCAAAAAAACCGGAACAAGTGCTTTTGGAACAGCTCGTTGACGATACCCACGATGCTTTTCTGGTAGATACAGGGGGAGAACTGGGGACGCTGCTGGTGACGGCAGAATTGGATGAGGAAACCCCGACAGAGGATTGCCGCGCCACCATACAGTTTACTGTTTGGGACCCGTACTCCATGGACGAACCTCTTCAAACCCTGACAGCGGGTACGGATATTTTCCTGGATTGGAGCATCATAGACGCCAATTTTGACGGATATATGGATTTTGCCTGCACCTATCTACGGGGAAACCAGCCTTATTATGATCATCTTTGGATTTGGAACGAATATGACAAACGGTTTGACAGCATTCCGGAATATGACAAGATCTCCGTACCCACGTTGGACGAGGAAACAGAGACGGTTTACGGATTCAACCGCAGCAGCGCCGGCGGGACAGGAGAACATAGCTTTTATCAATGGGTAGAGGGAAAGCTGCTCTGTATGCGGCGGATTGATATTTATGGGACCGATCAGGGGGATACGATCCGCATGTCCATCCAGGATCGCGTTGCCGGTGGGCTGGCTGAGATATACCATGAAGATTTTCCTTCGGAATCCGGCGGATGGCTGGATGCGGAAATGATATGGTACAATCTGGACTATCACGGCGAGCCGGGTGGAATCTATGACATTTTTCAGCAGCAGCCTGTAGATGATATCCACGATGCATTTCTGGTGAGCACTGGCGGCAGACTGGGAACACTGCTGGTGACGGCAGAGCTGGCAAAGGAACACAAAGATGAGTTTGGCGCTCGGGACATCACTTTTTCCGTCTGGAACCCAGTGGAAATGGAGCAGCCTATCCAGACATTTTCCGAGGAATTTATGATGGGTATTGCACCGGAGTTTCATAATGTAGTTGACGCTGATTTTGATGGTTTTCAGGATTTCGGTTATCTCTTTCATGCGGGGAACCAGCCAAATTACTGGCGTTACTGGCTTTGGGACGAAGAACAGGCACAGTTTATATATTATGCACCTTTAGGCAGCGTTTCGTCACCTGGATTCGACGCAGACCGCCAAATCGTGACTGGCTGGGCCCGCAGTTGGGCGGCAGGCGGAACCCATTCTTTTTATCGTTGGATGGATGGAGAACTGGTTCTTGTGCGGGAGATAGATATTGACTTTACCAAAATGATTGTGGTGAAAGATTTGATGGATGGGCACATGGCAGAGGTGTGCCGCGAAGAATGGGAAGAAAAAGACGAGGGCGACGTGGTGGATATTCTGCGTAAATGGTATGATTTGGACTATTGCGGTGAGCAGGCGGAGGAAAATTAGTTAAAACAGTAGGAGTGCAGATTGTCATATTAAACAAGAATACAGCGCGGAGCAGCCACTGGCCTTTTACCGGCAGGGACTTGGCCTGCATTGGATATGGATCTGCCATTGGAAAACATCAAAGGCTTTCCGGTAAAGAAACTGCAGAGCTGGCTTGCGTAGTTGGGTGTGCGGAAATTATAAATGGCGAAAGCTATCAATGTAATATGGATTAAAAATATTGGATAAAGGAGATGTTGAAGAGTGGAAGCTCAATATACCCGTTGGCAAACAAGAAGGAGAAGCCTTCCGGATCAAAAGAAAAGCGGGAATGGCTGGATACTTGGAAAGTCATGTTTAACACTGCACTTAACATATCAAATATATAATCTTGCTGAGGAAGCAGAACAGCAAAAAGCTATTCTTCGGCTGATCATTCCTCAAAAATGCAAATTAAGTCCAGAGTTAACAGATTTTTTGAAGGAGCATAAATATGTAAAGGTTATTAGGAGGGATTAGCCAGAATGGGACTATATTTATGTATATTTGATCAGAATGGAGACGACATTTGCGGAGTAGAAGTTGGATTATATAGTTATTTTGGAGAATTCAGGGATTTAGTTTCCAAATTTACAAACAAAGATTTTCTTTCCAGAGTTCTTAAGCGTAAGAGCAAATTTTCATTACCGATGACTACTTTATTAAATCATTCAGATTGCGATGGCAGCTGGAATGTTGATGAGTGCGTCCATTTAAAAATGGAGTTACAGGAAATAAAACAGATATTCATAAATGAACCACCAGATTTATCAATAATTGAATTGAAGCAGGATATATTTAAGTTTTATGGAGTAAAACCTGAAAATCTATTTGAATGCTTTATTGATTCTGATTGTGAGTTTTTAATCGACAGGTTGATTCAATTATGTGATTTGGCAATTCAAGAAAACAGGCCAATTATATTTCAATGACATTGTTTTTTGAATTGTGTTACCTGTTTGTGTGGTACCGGCAAATAAAGCATCAGCAATTCCTGATTATAGAATGAATCAGTTAGGTAAGGAGGAGAATCCATATGTTACATTGGATTGCGATTATACTTGGAATTATCTTTACACTTTTTCAACTTTTTTATGCCTTTATAGTAATATGCAGCCTGATAGAAAATACGGGGTATAAAATCCTTAGCGCTGTTTTTGGCATCTGCCATGCAATTTCACCAGTATTGTTCGTATTCTTTGGTTATCAATGCCTTTTGCGTAAGATAGCACAATATGGTGCATTAAAGGCAGGTATCGGTATCGTTGTTTGCTTAGTCATATATTTTTTTGTTGTTTCGATATGGAATAGAATTGTATTGGGATATACTCCCGAAACATGGAAAATAAGTCTGTTAACGATAGCACAAGTGATTGTTTCGGCTATATTTATTTACGGCTTTTTGTATTTTTAGGCAAGCAATATGGAATGCAGACTACTCTGTCATTTTGCAGGCAGGTACAGAAAGTGGAATTGTAAGAACAGCATGGAGGCATCATGATGAAAAAAGGCTATTATTATTTTGGGGAATGCGGAAGCATGGAGAAAATATTATTGGCAATAGGAATTATTACTGCGGTTATTTCATGTTTTTTTCTATTTAAGGGCGGATATTTGCCACTAATAGATGATGATTTCTATTTTACAACATATAATGCGTGGTTTTTGTTCTTTTTATCAATGAGCATCTTTGCGTTTATAGTTGACATTTGCCTGCATAAAATATGCAGGGATATAGCTACATGCTTGAAAGAAATTGAAGAAAAAAACTGATTGAATAATATATATTTTATTTCGACTTAGAGAATTGTTAAGTGGCTGAAATTTCAGCGATTGCAAATATGAATATGTATTAAGGAATCTGCGGGGATAATGATTATGATAAAAATGAAAGTGCTAATCTTTATGGCAATACTTATACTGACATTAACTGGATGCGGAAAAGCAGGTCAGGAACGCCTAATAATATATTCTTTCAGTGGAGAGAATGAACAGCTTGCAGTTTCAAATGGCATTATTGTTCTGAATGGCACAGAAGAAACATTTGTTGGTGGTGATTTAAAGGTAACTGGTGATTTTTTCGATGACATCACATCCTACTCTACTACATTTTACACTATGTCTGGTAGTGAAAAGGACATTATCCTTTCAAATAGTGTAGTAGATATGACAGGAGGAACGGTCAATGTTTCCGGTGATTTGGGACAAATATCGGGAGATAGTACAATTAGGAGAATAAATATAGATGATGCAAATGATTTGGAAAACACCCTTTATTTTGAACTTGCTGTGAAAGATAAGAATGGTAAAGAAAGTGTATATCAGTTACAAATGTCTTTAACAGAGATAACCCAAAATCATAGTAATTAAATTCGGACTGATTTCTGTCTATTGAGAAAATTGTGGAGGATTACCCGTTAAAAACGATTATAGTTACACTAACAAATCGGAAGTTGAAAAGAAAAAAAGAGGTGAAGTGTGTGGAATATGTAAGAGAAATATTTGCACAATATGACAGGCAATGTATTCGAGTTTATCAAGCATATAATCCTATAATCGCAAAAGAAGCAATTTCTTTGCAGACATTTGGAGAAAATTTTGATGTTAATCGCATGACATGGATAAAGCCATCTTTTTTATGGCTCATGCATCGCTCTAACTGGGGAACTAAAAAAATCAGGAATGTATTTTAGCCATAGACGTATATCAGTCAAAGTTTAATGAAATACTGCAAAAAGCAGTGCTGACATCGCCGGACTCTAAAAGTTATACCGGTATACAGTGGGAAAAAGCTTTTGATGAAACAACAGTATACTGTCAATGGGATTCGGATCGAAATATAAATGGAAATGCAATCAATCGCGCAGCAATCCAAATAGGGTTAAAAAGAAATACATTAAGAGAGTTTTTAGATACAGGTATTTGCAGAATAGAGGACTTAACACCGCTGGTGAAAAAATGGAATGAACAAAGAAAAAACGGAAAACTAAACTCTAAAAATCTGCCAGTAGAGAGGATATATCCGGTCAAAGATAAAACAATCAGAAACAGGCTGAATATGACATATGGAAGTGTTAAAAAAGCTTAATACTTTTCAAGCGCAGTATGAAATAGAACCACCATATCCGTATATTGAACTTATGAAATAAGGGGAAAAGATGTCACATAGCAAACATACAAAGCGGGGTTATTCTTTATATATCGAAAATTGGAACCGATCTGCTAAAAAGTACATAAATATTTGTTGTATATGTGGACATAAAGGCTATAGTCCTGTAATAGAACAGGGTGATTTTTGCAGTACTCTTGAAAATAAAGCGATTTACAGAGAACTATCAAAAACACTTTGTAAACTGGAATTAGATGAGTTAGGGCGTTGTAAAGACTGTGCAAGGGTGCAAGATAAACATATGAGTTGATAAAGCAAATTTGACGAAGAGGAATTTTTATGGAAAAAGAAAGGATTGCAAGGAGGAACCTATGAAATACACTCTCGATACAGATTTTTCATCACTGAACGGGCCAAAGGCAGTCAACTGGATCATAGGCTTTCAGGATATGACTGAGGATGCTTTTGCGGACAGCAGCAGCCATTCACGGCTTTTGGGGAATCTTCTGATTCTGGAACCATATTTACATACGATTCGCCAGGGGCTGGCAGACAGGGGCAGGACGGTTCCGGCCATTCTTCAGGAGGCCCTTGACATACTTTGGGATTATCTGGAAGGCAGGAAAGCACCGTCCGATTTTCAGGATTTTGCCAATAACCTTTACGCCGCTGCCCTTGATTATAATGTGGGGGAAGAAATAACCGATGCACAGGCGGAATTTTCCAGGAAATATGTAGACATTCCCTGGGGGAAAAACAGTGAATGGCAGATACTCACATGGCTTTCTGTCCTTTTGATGGAAGTGGTTGCAATCAGTGGTGGATGGCTGGATTTTGAAGAATATGAACAGGACGTGGATTTTGTGGAAATGGAAGAAATGCTGAATATGCTGGTGGATGTCTTTATTGATCTTACCGATACGCCACTCCAATCCAATAAAGCAGTAGACGTAATGAACGCACAGGAACAGGTTTACCAGACACCGCTGTTCCGGCAGTTTATAGAACGCATTCAAAATGGGCTGAAAGCTGCGCTGTCGGCTACACCGGAGCAGTATCCGGCTCTCCGGGAAGAATATCGCCAGTATACGATTCTCCCGGAAGAATATGCTGTGAAACTGTTAGGATGTTTGTGATCTTTAAAAACATATGAGGGAGAGTTGGACTATGTTTTTGAAAAAAGAAAAACCTGAATTTGAAATACGCCCATTGTACTCCATCCGTGAAGAATTGGAACTAATAAAGGAGTTCTGCTGGCAGCCTAAACTGGCCGCAGGCAAGATCTACACGGAGGAAGAAATCGATGCAGTGGAACAGCGGCTGAACTATAAGCTGCCGCAGCCTTTAAGAGAGCTTTATCTGGTGCTGGGCGACTACGCATGTGAAAAGAAAGACACCTATTTCTGCCGTCCGGAGGAACTCCACTGGAGCGGCGGGTATCTGCTGGTTGAAGCTATGGAAAGAACCAATCGGGGGTTGGGGATTTACCGAAAAGACCCCTATGCTTCGGTTTATGAGTGGAGGCGAAGCGAGGTTAACATATACGGCGAAGAGCAGGAGAAAAAGCCAAAATCAGAGGTGATAAGAAACAGCGCACGTAATCAGTATTTCTCAAAAGCCTGCTTTTATTGGGATATTTTTATTATCCATCATGTGTTGGATAAGGTAATGCGGGATTGGTGGGAGCTGCACCAGTCCCGGATGACGGAGGAACTGTCTCCTTTTTATATCGGCTGCCCTCTGCCAAAGAAACTGGACGAATTGCGGAAAGTCCGCCAAAGAATGGAAGAGTGGCTGGTTCCCATCTCGTCAAAGGCGGAGCTTCTAAGGGTGGACATATTTGGAAAGAATGTAGGGCCGGAGGATTATGTGGTCTATGCTTATACGGATTCAGAAAAAAACCTGATGATTCTATCCTTTAGCGCTCAGCAGAAATATGGGCTGATTACTAAGGAGCCGGTTCCTTATTCCTTTGCGGAACGGGTAGAAGAAAAAACCGGGATGCTGTTCTGGTCATGGAACGGGCAGGGCAGGAAACGGGTGGAGGATAAAGAAAGGGAAATGCAGGAAGCGGGCCTGTTTAAAAGGTGAAAACGATGTATGTAATTGAAAAGGAACTGAGGATACTCCGGCAGTTTATCAGCCCGAAGCATATGGAGGGCTTGAAAAAATGGAAATGTTATTCAGAGGATGAGATCCTGGCGGCAGAGAAGCGGCTTCATGTAAAGCTTACAGTCGTGATATTTATCATGCTCTATGTTGTCGGCGGCACAGAAAATGATATGGTTATGGACGTGACCTTTATCAATATGTGTGGTGACAACATAAGAATATTTCCCCTCTAAAACCTTGTCCGCAAGTTCCTTCCCGATCTGGTGCGCTTCGTCAAAGCTGACCTCACCGGGAGCGAAAGCCTGTATCAGATGATAGGCTTTATGGGGGCTGTTTTCCCGGCAGTGGTCTAAGGTGTATTTGAAGTCAATCGCTGCGGTTTCCGGCGCACAGGCGTAGGAAGAAATGTAGATGCTTCCGTCTGTTTTGTCCGGGTTGCATATGTAGGCTACCGCTTTATCAACGGTTGCTGTGACAGCATGGATTTTTGTGACTGCCATACCTGTTTCATCAACTCCTTTACTTCGTCCATATCTTCCTGATAGACGTGGTTTGTGCTGTTAATCCTCTTTGCAATCTGGTTCAGACTTGAACTGATCCGCCCAAGCTCCGTATTGTATTCCCGTAAAAAACTGTAATCCACGTCATAGACATATCCGTATAGAATCAGTTTCCGGATAAAAGCCGATTTGCTTTTCATGCCGGACAGCTTAAACTTCTCGTCAAGGATATATTGCTCCTTGTCATCTAAGTGAAATTCATTCCGGTTGGTGCGTGTCCTGTTTGCCATTTTTACATCGTCCTTTCTAAATTTGGGCATAAAAAAACTGCTGTAACTTGTTCGGTTTACAACAGTCTGGTTTCGTGTCTGTTCAGTTGTTTTGGATAGAATTATCCATGTGTTATTGTAGCAAATCTGCGTGGGAAGGTCAAGGACTTGCAGAGAAAAACGCAAAGAAAACCAAAGAGGGTTAGGGATACTTCCCTATGGAAATTTCATCATACGGACGGTAGGGAAGTAGGGGGAATTTCGCCCATGTGTCCGGACATGGGCAGTGCTTGCTATTCTTGTCAATAATTCTTGATAAGAATAGTTATCCCGACTTTTTTGGTATCATGACTTTTTATCAAGAATGTTGTATTTGCGCCATTTCCTCGAAAAAAGGTC
>VSND01000107.1 GCA_009774145.1 Lachnospiraceae bacterium
GAAAGTCCGGGCTTCACAGGGCAGGATGCCGGATAACGTCCGGTGGAGGTGACTCCAAGGCCAGTGCAACAGAAATAAACCGCCGGAGACGAAGGGTTTCCGGTAAGGGTGGAAAGGCAGTGTAAGAGACTACCGCCCGGCTGGTAACAGGCGGGGCACATGTAAACCCCATCCGAAGCAAGACCAAGCAGAAGCATATGGCGGCCCGTCAGCTTCAGGTAGGTCGCTTGAGCGTATCGGCAACGATACGCCTAGATAGATGATTGTCCAACGACATAACCCGGCTTATCGTTTTGCTTGCTGTTTTTTTGATGGTTCACGGGGATGGATTGCCACGACGGGGCGCCCGGTATTCAGAAATTCTGCATGGAGTGTATCAGACATTGGGAAGTGTCCGCACCAGTCCGCAGGTTGTTGTATCTGGATATCGGGCGCTCCTTTTATGACAGTTCGAAAGGCAGTCAATCATGGTATGGACAGATCAGGTTTATGGATTGATTATTTTACGGCTGTTCAGACAGTGAGAAAGAAAGGGAGTGTAAGAGATGATTCTGTATCGTCCGGTTGGAGAGAAAGAGAAGATTTTGATTGAAGAAAGCGGGTATACGGCATTTCCGCCGAGGCTGCCGGAGCAGCCGATCTTTTATCCGGTACTCAATGAGCGGTATGCCTGCGAGATTGCAGAACGGTGGAATACGAAAGATGCGAGGTCAGGGTATCAGGGATATGTGACGCGGTTTGAAGTGGAGGATAAATATATCTCCGGGTATGAGATTCAGACGGTGGGCGATGTATATCATCAGGAATTCTGGATTCCGGCAGAGGAGCTTTCGGAATTCAACCGGCATATCGTGGGGAAAATAGAGATTATAAGGAAGTACTTATAATATTCCGGTTCTGGTGAGGCATGAATAAGGACCGGGAAAGGGCAGAATGATTAAAATTTAACGATGTGGAAAGGACGGGAAGATGAAAAAAATATGCTCATGGAACGTAAACGGGCTGCGGGCCTGCATGAATAAGGGTTTTATGGATTTTCTGACCAAAGAAGCTCCGGATGTGATGTGTATTCAGGAGACGAAGATGCAGCCGGAGCAGGCGGACTTTACTTTTCCCGGATATGAAGTGTACTGGAACAGTGCGGTGAAAAAAGGATATTCCGGGACTGCTGTACTGACCAGGGAAACGCCTTTGTCCGTGGCGGCGGATCTGGGGATTGACCGGCACAATACGGAAGGACGGACATTGACGTTGGAGTATCCGGATTATTATCTGGTCAATGTCTATGTACCCAATGCCCAGAATGAGCTGGCGCGCATTGATTACCGGATGGAGTGGGAGGATGATTTCCGGACATATCTGGGAACGCTGAAAGAGAGAAAGCCGGTCATCGTAACCGGGGATTTTAATGTGGCAAAAGAAGAGATCGATCTGAAAAATCCAAAGAGCAACCAGGGAAATGCCGGATTTTCGGATGAAGAGAGAGGAAAGATGCGAGAGCTTCTGGCTTCCGGTTTCGTGGATGCTTTCCGGTATCTGTATCCGGACAGAACAGATGCATATACCTGGTGGTCTTACCGTTTTAAAGCCAGAGAGCGGAATACAGGATGGCGGATCGACTATTTTCTGGTATCCTCCGGATATGAGGGGCATATTGCAGACAGCCTGATCTATGCAGAGCAGACCGGAAGCGATCACTGTCCGGTGGGGCTGCTTTTGAAGGAGTGATTCGGATAAATATCTCTTGACCTGGAGTGGACTCCAGGGAGTATAATCTGTTTATCAACCGTCACACTGCCGGAAAGCGGGCTGCTCCTGCCGGGGAGCGGGCGCGGGGAAGAAAACTTTCTGCCGTGTGAAATGCTGTTCATGGAGATGTCGCAGAATGACGATCAGCGAAGTCAGTGAGAAATTTGGAATCACGCAGGATACGCTGCGCTATTATGAAAAGGCGGGAATCATTCCCAGGATCGCCAGAACCCCGGGAGGGGCCAGAGATTACCAGCCGGAGGATCTGGGATGGATCGAACATGTGGTCTGTCTGAGAAACGCCGGGATGCCGGTGGAATCTCTGGTGGAGTACCTGCGGCTGTCTCAGCAGGGAGACGATACCTTTTCGGAGCGGCTGGAACTGCTGAAGGAACAGAAAGAGAATCTGAAAATGCAGCAGAGGAAGCTTCAGGACGCCATGGACCGCCTGGATTTTAAGATATCCAGATATCAGGCTGCAGTGAAAACCGGCAGGTTATCCTGGGATGATCATCGTTAAGACAGCAAAAGCCCGGACAGCATACAGACGGATGAGCGGACGCGGAAGATATAGGAGGACAGAGAATATGGGAAAATCCAAAGTGTATTTTACAAAAGACATCACACCGGAAGCAGTACGGAAGCTGTACGATGCATTGGGAATAACCCTTCCCGGTAAGGTGGCAGTGAAACTGCATTCGGGAGAGGTGGGAAATCAGAACTTTATCCGTCCTGATTTCTGGCAGCCTGTGATCGCAAAGGTGAACGGTACGATTGTGGAGTGCAATACCGCCTACGAGGGAAAACGCAACACCACAGAGCTGCACTGGGAGACCATGAAGCAGCATGGGTGGACAGAGATTGCGGATGTGGACATTCTGGATGCAGAAGGTGAGATGGAACTGTCCGTGGAGGACGGAAAGATGATCCGGAAGAACTATGTGGGAGACCATCTGAAAAATTACGATTCCATGCTGGTGCTGACGCATTTTAAAGGGCATCCCATGGGCGGGTTCGGCGGTTCTCTGAAAAATATCTCTATCGGGATCGCATCGTCTCACGGCAAAGCCTATATCCATGGCGCGGGTGACGTGGAAGCATTCTGGAATGCAGACCATGATTCCTTTCTGGAATCCATGGCAGATGCGGCAAAGTCCATCGTACAGTTTTTCGGCGGAAAGATGGCTTACATCAATGTCATGAAAAACATGTCCGTAGACTGTGACTGCTGTGCCGTGGCAGAAGATCCGAAGATGGCGGATATTGGCATACTGGCTTCCCTCGATCCGGCAGCGCTGGATCAGGCATGTGTGGATCTGGTATACAGGTCTGAGGATCCGGGAAAGAGTCATCTGATCGAACGCATGGAGTCCAGAAACGGCATCCATATTGTGGAGACAGCGGTGGAGATTGGCATCGGCAGCCGAGAATATGAGCTGGTTGAGATCTGAAGACGGAAAACAGCCGGATCCGAAAACGGGTTCGGTATAGCAGGCAGGGATATCCGAAGATATCCCTGCCGTATTTTTTACAAAATATCTTTCATTGGATAAGCAGTTATTATATAATAAAGGATGAACTTGGAATAGAAACGGTGAGACGACAGGAAGGTTATGGCAAAGAAGAATAGGAATGATCAGGTTTCCACTCCGACTGCTTATGTAGAGGAGATGCTGGACAGAATAGGATACAGGGATCATGTGGTTGGAGAGACTGTTCTGGAAAATTCCTGTGGACAGGGGAATATACTGGGCTCCATAGTAAACAGATATATCGCAGACGCAAAAAAACAGGGCCTGTCAAAGTCGGATATTGTAAAAGGACTTGAAAATGATATAACGGCTTTTGAAATTGACAGGAACCAGATGGAGAGCTGTATCAGGCGGCTTGACGAAATATGTGACAGAGAAGGTCTTTGCAGACCAGTATGGAATATAAAAAACCAGGATTTTCTCAAATATGATGTGAACGGAATCCAGGCATCCTATGTTATAGGTAATCCGCCCTATATAACATATCATGATATTGAAGAAGAGGAACGGAAGTTTCTCAAAGAACATTTTACAGTATGTAAAAAGGGAAGGTTTGATTACTGTTATGCTTTTATTGAAGCAAGTATAAAGGCTATGGATGCCGGTGGAAAAATGGTCTATCTGATTCCCTTCAGTATATTTCGTAATCGATATGCTCAGGATCTGCGGAAGTTTATCAGATCCGGAACGACGGGGATTCTCGATTTCAGCGGCCGGAATGTGTTTCCGGGAATCACCTGTTCGGCAGCTTTTCTGCTTTATGAAAAAGAAGCAGGACAAAAAAAGGTAGTGTACCAAAATATAGAAGAGAAGATTACAAGAATTTTTGAACGGAACATTTTGGCCAGTGATGGAGGAAAATGGGTTTTTAGCGATACCACAGAAAAGACGAAACGGTTTGGTGATTACTTTTGCGTTCATAACAGTATCGCCACCTTGTTGAATGAGGCATTTTTGATCAGCCCAAAGGCAGAAGATGAAGCAGCTTTTCTGGTGGGTGATGGAAAGGTTGAGAGAGAGATCTGCCTGCAGGCAGTCAGTACCAGAAGTGCAAAGAAAAAGGAGAAAAAGCAGTATATTATTTTTCCATATAAAAGAAACCGGAAAGGCGTCAGCAGATATACGGAAAACGAATTTCGGGAATTATATCCATACGCATATCAGCATATCAGACAGTTTGAGAAAAAACTGTCAGCGAGAAAGGTGGATCAGCATGTAAAGTGGTTCGAATATGGCCGGGGACAGGCGCTTGATTCTGTATGGAAAGAAAAACTGATACTGCCGATGGTAATTACAAAACAGGCAAAAGTTTACTGGGCGGATGCAGATACGATTCCATATGCAGGATATTTTGTAACGCTGAAAGAAAACACCGGTTATACATTGAAGGATGCGGAAAGGATATTACAGAGTCCGGTGTTTTATCAGTATGTGAAAGAAGTTGGAACACCGACAACAGAAACATCTTATCGTATCTCCGTAAATGATATTAAGGACTATAGATTTGGGTGAGGGACTGCTTTCTATGACGAAAAATCTTCATTTTAAAACCAATTCAAGGCACATCGGACAGTTGGGGCGGGAGCTGGTGACAGATTTTGTTACCGCGCTGGTTGAACTTGTGAAAAATTCATATGATGCAGATGCCGGAAGCGTCCAGATAAGAATAGAAGCAGCAAATACACCAGAAAGCCGTATTATTATTGCAGATACCGGTTGCGGAATGACACCGTCGGAATTTGAAAATCGTTGGATGGTTATTGGTACCGGCAATAAACTGGCTTCTCCGTATACGCCAAAAGGAAGAAAGAAAGCGGGAAAAAAGGGGATTGGACGTTTTTCGGTAGAACGGCTGGCAGAAAAGGTACGGATATATTCCTATACGGATTCAGATGCCTGTAAAGTTTCCATAAACTGGAATCTGTATGAAGAAATATCGGCTTCAGGCCTGAAACAGCGGATTAAGATTTTGCGCAGTAAGGAGGATGCAGATGCTGCAAGATATATATCAAATCAGATTGAGTATTATTTATCTCTGAATCTGGAAGGGAACAGCGAAAAGGAACAGAAGTACATAAGAGAACAGATCGGGGATATTATAAATAATTATGAACTTGCATATGAGTCTTCTTTTTTGGAGGTGCTGGAAAATCAATGTCTGCCTGTTATTAAAAAACAGGAAATGGTAGAGCTGAAGCTGGAAGATGTTGACAATCTGCTGGAGGAGATTGTCGACAGAGAGAAAGAAGAGAGCTATCGGATCCTGAAAGAACTGTATCAGTCAGGCCCGGAATTAAAACAGATGCCATATACAGGAATTGTTATGGTACTGGAGCATCTTCGGGATAACTGGAGACAAAAAGATATCGATAAACTGCAAAAAGAGCTGCAGCTGCTGGTCGCACCCGAATTTATAGAAAAAGATCCGTTTCATATTGAACTGGCAGCAGATCAGTTTGAAATACCGGAAGAAATTTCTGTGAATTCCATTCTGGATCTGAGATTTGCCAGATTAACAGCACAGATATCAGAAGAAGGCAGCAGTTCAGAAATGATATATTCGGATATTGACGGCAGAGAAGAGACATTTACAACCAGGTATGACAGACCGCTGCTCTGCGGAGATCTTACTTTCGAGTTATATTATTTTCTGCGTGATTCGGCACATATGGCCAATGAAACATATAATTATCGTCTGGCTGTAAAGATACTGGATATTTATTGCGGCATAAAAATATACCGGGACAGTTTTCGGGTAAAGCCATATGGTGATCTGGATAATGACTGGCTTGGACTGGACCGCAAAAAAATCAGCGATACACATAGTTATCGGGTCGGGAATAACCAGACGATTGGTGTGATTCGGATATCAGATGAAAAAAATCCATTGCTGATCGATGCAACAAACCGGGAAGGAATCATCGAAAATGAAGCGTTCGAAGATCTGCGCGAATTTATACTGGAATGCATTAATGTGATATCTGAGATCAGAAGAGAAGAGAGCAGGAAGCGGCAGTCGGAACTGGAAAGAGCAAAAGCGGAACGGAAGAAGTATCAGAAAAAAGCAGCGGAGCACAGAAAAGAGCAGGAATCACGATATAAAAATTCTCTGGAACTGATACAGACAGGTGCATCTTATGACTCCATAAAACTTTCTCTGGACCACTGGAGAGAAGAAGAAGAACAGTTTCAAAAAGAGACAAAGAAACAATATGAAAAAACAGAAGAAGCCTATCAAAGTTATCTGGAATATCAGGAGACAGAATTATCAATGTATAAAAATCTGGCAACTCTGGGAATTCTGGCAGGTAACTTTGGCCATGAAACACAGGATATCATTTCCCGGATCAATAATACACTTGCATTTTACAGTGAATTGGCTCCTTATATTAATAATCCGTATTTTGGAGAAATAACAGAAAATATTGTATCCGATTTTTCCAGAATTTCCGGATACAGTTCCATGATTGTCGAATTTCTGAGGAAGAGAAAAAGAACTCCCAAAAAGAATCTGGAGTTTGGGGAAGTTCTGGATGTGGTAAGTGCTCTGTATGTTGGAATGCTGGAAGCTTTTCATATTCATTTTACATGGGAATCGGAAGACAGTATCTGTCTGACAATGCGTCAGATTGATCTGGAATCGGTCATAATCAATATGATCACGAATGCTTTTGAGCAGGTTAAGACAAAACGGGAACGGGAGATTTTCATAAAATTTGAACAGAGGGACAATGATATTTATCTGTATTTTGAAGACAGCGGGAACGGAGTTCCAGAGGATCAGCGGGAAGACATATTCAGAGCTTTCCGCACATCCAAAGAGGATGGAATTGGTCTGGGGTTAAATATTGTAAAGGATATTGTGACATCTTATGGGGGAGCGATATTTGTAACAGAATCAGAAAAACTGGGAGGAGCCAAATTTGTTGTTCATTTTGTAAAAAAGGAGGGATCATCTTAATGCAGATGCTGGTGGGATTGTATATTGAGGATGAACCAAAAAATGTCACAATAATGAAAGGGAGATTCAGTCTGTATCAGGGAATCAATCTGATCGGGCTTGACAGTTATCCCCGGACTCTGAACGGATTTTATGATATTGTGATTGAGCATAATGTTGATTTTCTGCTGGTGGATCATGAGCTGGATAAGGCTCTGGTGGATTATAAAGGTATCGATGTTCTGAGAGAGGTGCGGAAGCATGACAGTCATATTTATGCAGTTCTGCTGACGAATTACAATCTGGATGACTATAGGGATGAGCTGGGAGAATACGATTTTCAGTTAAATAAAGAGGAACTGTCAAAACCTGAAAAAATGAAAGAACTGGTTGCTAAAATCAAACGCGGCTGCGGGCTGCGGCAGGATAATGCGCTTTTGCTTTCCATGGATGAAAAACAGAATGAGTTACAGAATCTGCTTTGGCAGATGAGGACAGCTTTGAAAAAGGATTAAGGGATGGACTATAAAAGGACCAGACACTGGGCGAAGTATGATTCAGATAAATGTAAGATGTACCTTCGTAATGATTTTCATTTTGAATGTGCATATTGCAGGATGCGTGAACAGGATAATGCCGCCGGAGAGAAAATTTTTGAAAAAGACCATTTTATTTCCAAAAAAACAGAATCAAGACAGGATCTGAATGATTATGATAACATGGTATATGCCTGCTGCGTATGCAATGGAACAAAGACAGATCAGAACATAAACCTGATACTCGATCCATGTAAAGATGATATTTATGGCGGAGAGTCTCCGCATATAGAAAAACTGGGGATGGAAGGTCAGTATCGTCTTCATGCACTTACCTGCAAAGGACAGATGTTTATTGACAGCTTGCAGTTAAACTCCCGTTTTTACCGCAAAATGAGAAGGAAACAGGCTGAGAATCTGGAGCTGAGAAATGCAATCCGTGCATTGCTGGAGGATATAAAGGCAGATGAGCAGCCGGAGGTAGCTGTAAACCTTGAAAGTATGTTGGAGATGGATGGATATCAGGATGAAAACAGCGATGAATTTCGCTGCGGCATTTCGAAAGCCGGAGAAGAACTGTATTCCGTTTTAAAAAAGCTGGATGAAAAACAGATCGAATATCAACTTCTTTTTGATGATTATGATCTGGATGTTATGATCAGATTTCACGGGACTACATATTATTGTGAAGTGAAGAGCAGCAGGTATACAGGGCAGAACAGGCGGGGACCGCATGTAGAAGAAGAAAAAAAAGAAAGGTGGCTGAGTACGGGACATACATGCGGCATTCTTTATTATTATAAGAACATGGACAGGTTAGAACTGTATGTTTGCAGTGATGAAAAAGATATTAAGAAACGGTACAGACTGTAAAATGTATAACAGGAGGCTCATATGGATGAAAGATTAAAGCGGCAGCTGGAGTTTGCACTGGAGATTGATAAGGAAAAAAATATATTTCGTCAGACTCATCTGTCCGGACACGGCAGAAGGGAAAATGATGCAGAACATGCATGGCATATGGCGGTCATGGCGTATCTGCTGAGAGAATATGCCAATGAAGAGATTGACATTACGAGGGTCATGCTCATGTGCCTGATTCATGATATTGTGGAGATCGAGGCAGGGGATACCTATGCTTACGACGAGGAGGAGAAAAAGACGCAGAAGCTCAGGGAAGATGTGGCGAAGGAGAAACTGTATTCAATGCTTCCAGAAGATCAGAAACAGGAATTCACTGCGCTGTTTGACGAGTTTGAGGAATGCCGGACGGCAGAAGCAAAATTTGCCCGTGCGATGGATAATCTGCAGCCTCTGCTTCTGAACAACAGCAACGACGGGGCAGACTGGAGGGAGCATCAGGTAACTGCCGAGCAGGTATATGGGCGTCAGTCAAAAACTGAAGCAGGCTCTGAAAGACTGTATGAAGTAACAGACCGGATCATTAAGGAACACATACAAAGAGGAAATATCAACACGGTAAACGCATGATTTTATGTCTATGCGTCGCTGAAAAAAACGGATATATTATATATTAGTAACTGACAATCT
>VSND01000108.1 GCA_009774145.1 Lachnospiraceae bacterium
ATTCAATTAAACTCCGCACATTATCGGACAGCATAGGCCGCATCGGTGCTGAGATTTCCGAAGAACTTTCCGATGTTACCGCACACATTCTGTCCATGTACGGTTTTGACGCTGAAAGCGCCCTTCCATTAGAGGGTGTGGTGCTCTCTGACAACATAACGACTGTCTCGGCCTCTCAGGATGCAGGACCAGATAAGCCTGGGATCAATGAGGCCATTGCTGCGGTGAATGATTCCCGCGAGGAGAAGATTCCGTTTTCAGCAGCAGAAATAAAAATCGAATCGGTTCCGGAGGAATGCGTCTATGTTTCCATTGATGACATTGGTGTCAAGCACCAAAAGGATTCCCGCAAAGAAGGCTCCGTAAGGGACTATAAGTATGTAGAAAATACAGTCGCTCATATCCAGTATGGTGATGAGTCATACATACTGACAGGAACAGGCATGAGGAATGTCTTCAAATCTGTCCTTGCATTTCTGCTGGTGAACAATCTCCTCTCACGGGAACTCGTATTTCTGACCGATGGCGCACAAGATATCAGGAGCCATATCCAGTCAGTCTTTCAATTCCATCCCTATATGGTCATCCTTGACTGGTTCCATCTCAAGAAAAGATGCCAGGAATGGCTCAGTATGGCAATCCGCGGAAAGGACAGGCGCAACGCCATTCTTGAAAAAGCGCTGCGCTACCTTTGGGCAGGTGATGTGGCGGGTGCTTCAGAATACCTTTCATCCCTGGATCCTGCAGACATCAAGAACAGGAAATGGCTTGATAATCTCCTCGGATACTTCCAGAAAAAAGGCGACGCCATCACCTGTTATGCGTTAAGGGCGAAACTCGGACTCAGGAATTCCAGCAATCCTGTCGAAAAAGCAAACGATCTGGTCGTAGCCGGACGGCAAAAGCACAATGGAATGGCCTGGTCTCCAGAGGGAAGCGGAGCACTTGCCGCTTTGCAGATGATCTACCTGAACAACCAGCCTGATCTATGGTTTCACAGAAAAGAGCTGTATCTGTTCTCACCTTTACTTGAAAACACAAAAAAAGCAGCATAACCCAAGCCTGCAAATCGTATAGCATTTCCAACACAGACTGCGGAGTAAAAACAGATAGCAGTCTTGTTTGCGTTCGCTTTTTCTATGATGTTTTTCATCTTCAGGATCATCACTTGAAATCCATCTTTACTTCCGTCACGAATAATGTTATTTTTCATATCCCAACCGCACAGGTGGAATTATTTTCATTTCATTTCAAAACGCCGGCCGCAAAAAACAGAGATGTGATAAAACAACACTCACATCTCTGTTTCCCCTGTAGGGAATGGCCAGACAAAATTTTATTAAAACATTTCTTTACTCATCTTATCAATCTCTGCGGAAACAGCCTCATACACACCCGGGAATGTAGATACGGCCAGTCCCTGGCTCAAATTCGGTATAAAATATCTGGTTCCGCAGTTTTTGCATGTCTTTTGCACCTCTTCTGCAGCCAGCTTTGGCGTCCAGTCCGGACGGTCAACGGACGCAGAATCAATACCTCCCATAAATGTGATCTTTCCGCCATATTTTTCGATCAGTTCCGGAATGTTATTGGTATTCATCACACCCTGCCACACATCGATCCCCATATCGATCATATCCGGCACCAGAGTGGCTGCATAGGAATCGGAATGGTGCACAATGATCTCCACGCCGTGCGACTTGAAATATCCGTATATCTTCTCATATGCGGGCTTTATAAATTCGCGGAACATCTCCGGTGAGACAAAAGTCGATATCTGGCTGCCCCAGTCATCATGATGGAACACCGCATCCGGCTTCAGATATCTGCAGATCTGTTCGGCATACTTCAGTTCCCATTCTGTCAGAAAATCAATGAGCTCATGCATCTCATCCGGATATTCATAAAACGCCACCAGACAGTTCTGGATCTCCAGCAGATGATGGCACATCTCGAAAATTCCAGGCGCCAGAATCGCAGTAACATATTCTTCGTTACGGTCAATCTTCTCCGCCATGGCAACATAAGGCGCCCAGTCTTCCTCCGTATAATTCAGATCCGGCTCCTGAATATAATCACGCCAGTTTTCAATATCTTTAATGACGATCTTATCAGGCGTATGTACCGGAAAGCCTCCCGGAAATCCTTCCGGCCAGGTCCATGTGACTCCCCATGCCCCTACGACATTCTCCTGCCCATAAGCGACCACCGGATATTTGGCAAGGAACGGAGTCCCCATGACAATATTCAGATATTCATACTGGTTCACATAGCGGTCCGGGCTGCCGCCGCGGATTGTTTCCAAAAAATTCTGCCTTTTTGTGAGCATAGTAACCTCCTCCTGCCTATGCGGCTAATTCTTTTGCTTTCTTTGCAGCGGAAGCAGCATCCGGCGTATATGCGTCTGCACCGATGGTATCCGCAAATTCCTGCGTGATCGGAGCGCCGCCGACCATAACCCGGACTTTCGAACGCCAGGAAGCCTCATTGATCGCCGCCACGGTCTGCTGCAGCGCAGGCATGGTCGTCGTCAGCAGGGCAGAGCAGGCGATGATCTTCGTATCCGGATTTTCCTCGTAAGTACGCAGGAAATTCTCAACAGGAACGTCAACTCCCAGGTCAATGACCTCAAAACCGGCGGATTCGATCATCATGGCCACCAGATTCTTTCCGATGTCATGCAGGTCTCCGGCTACTGTACCGATGATTACCTTTCCCAGTGCGCCAGACGCACCAGATGCCAGATGAGGCTTTAAGACCTCAACCCCCTTTTTCATCGCTTTGGCAGCAATGAGCATCTCCGGAACAAAAATCACACCATTTTTAAAATTTTCGCCGACCACATCCATCGCAGCGATCATCGTATCCAGCAAAGCGCCGGCTTCGCATCCCTCATCCAGCGCTTCCTGCACCGCCGCCGGAACCAGTTTCGCTTTCCCCCGGGTAACCAGATCATTTACTTTTTCCATACTCATTTTTGTTTCCCCTTTCTGTTTGTCATCTATTCCTCTCACAATGGATTCTCAGCCCACTGCAGTATACTTATTTTTTGACCGGTCCGAACAGGCCTTCCCGATAAGCGCTGATATATTCCATACAATAATCATCCAGTCCCAGCAGCGCTTCTGTCGCATAGATCAGTCCCATCATGTCCCGGTTGGTCGGATCCAGAATCGCGCTGTCCAGCCCGGCACCTTCAGACGGTCCGCAGCATTTTTCGGAATTCCCGTGTCGTCCGATAACAGCGCAATGACCTGCCACCCTTTATTTTCCGCCAGAACCGGAAAGATCTTGTCGATCTTGTCGCCTTCTCCCGATACGGAATTGATCAGGCCCGGTTTTTTGCAGAATTTCCATGCCTTCGTCAGAACATCCGCGCTGGGACTGTCCACTGCAATGGGAAGATCCGTAACCTCCTGAATGCAGTCAATCATCCAGTGCAGCGTCTCAACTTCTTCTGTCTCCGGTACGGATGCACAGCAGTCGATAAAAGTTGCCCCGGCTTTTTCCTGAGCAAGCGCACGCTCTTTGATGAACGCTGCATCCCGTCTGGCAATCGCCTCTGCAACCGCCGGAATGGAACCGTTGATTTTCTCGCCAATGATAATCATCGTGTGAACCTCTTTATAAAATACTCATTTCTATGACCGGCATCAGGAATACCACAGCATCGACGACATCGTATATTCGCTTTTAAGCGGGCAGGCGCCGGATGCCGCAGATATTGCCCTGCTTCTGGAGACACTGAAATGGAAGAAATCGGATCAGTATCTGTGCGTTCGGTTCCGGAGCCAGTCCCCGGACGCCACAGAGATATTAGGACACGTTCTGCACAGCGATCTGTTTCTGCGGTTTCCGAACAGCTATATTATGTACGTGGAACATCAGCAGTGCATCGTTCTGAACTTAAGCAGAGAAAAGATTCCCGCTTCCCAGGTGCGCCACCTTCTCGCCCCTCTGTGCCGGGACTATTTTCTCTATGCCGGGATCTCTTCTCCTGTCCGCAGCATCGAAGAACTGAAATTTGCCTTCCTGCAGGCGGAACTGGCACTGGAAAAGGCATTTTATCTGCATAATGAACAGTGGGCGGTTCCCTTCTCTGCCTGTGTCCTTGACTATCTGCTGAAGCATATCCCGCCAGAACTGCCTCCCGGATATCTGACCGCTCCGGAACTGCTTGCTCTGATGGAATATGACCGTGAAAAAAACACGCAGTATTTTCCTACTCTGCGTGCTTTTCTTCTGAATGAGCGCAATATTTCCAGAACATCAAAAGCCATGATCATCCATCGTACGACGCTGGTCTACCGGCTGAAGAAGATCCAGTCCATGACCAGTATCAATCTGGATGACCCGGAGGAACGGCTTTATCTGCTTCTTTCGCTCCGTCTGCTGGAGTCGGCAGACGGATATTTTTAAATTTTTTCCAAAGATTTTTCGATTCCGAATGCCTCCTTATGGAAAACAGATTTCAGATTCTTTTGTCTGTCATTTCCAACCCGCATGCTGAAAGCGGAAACACAGATACCCGGTCAGCCTCCCATGTAATCGCTGATTACCTGAGAAAGCGCCGGAAGGATCTGCTGCTTTCGGGAGAGCAGATTCTCCTGGAACGTATGTTCTTCTCCCCCGCGGTCAGGAAATGCCTCTGCCGCCCAGGAAGAACGGTCTCCGCCTGCATAGACAACGGAACCATTTTCCAGAATGCTGGTAAATACAAGCACTGCCAGGTCGATCTGTTTCTTCCTGCAGAAACGCTCCAGCGCCCCTGCAATCTCCTGCGCATCGGTCCGTGTCTCCTTTGCAGACGGAACGATGACCTGAGAGATGGAAAGTTTGCAGGAATGGATGTCATAGATCTTCCGATCCTGATTGATCATATCCGGAAAGCTCACTTTCTCCTGACTGGCCGTAACGGTAAATAATTCTTCCGCAAACTCTTCCATATCCAGATCCGCAAGAGCCGCCAGAATATTGGCTGTAGACCTGTCCCGGTCCGTGGTCGTCGGTGAATGAAAATTCATGGTATCCGACAAAATCGCGCCGAGAAGCAGTCCGGCCAGGGCGGACGGAATCAGCATCTGATTCTCCCGGAAGATTGTCGCAATGATCGTAGCTGTGGAACCCACGATCTCATTTCGAAAGGAAACCGGCTGTGAGGTGGTAAAATCATTGATCCTGTGATGATCGATGACCTCCAGCACCTTGCCCTTTTCCACCGCATTGACCGACTGGGAAAATTCATTGTGATCCACCAGAATCAGTTTACGCTTCCTGGAATCCATAATATGATATCTGGAAATATATCCCACCAGCCGGTCTTCCTGATCCACGACCGGATAGACGCGGTAACGGCTCCGGAGCATCTTGTTCCCCACATCCTCTGCCAGTTCGTTGGAATGGAAAGAAACCAGCTTCGTCTTCATGATGCGCTCTACAGACGGCGCAAAATACAGATAGCGGGACGTATTCATGCTTCCGTATCCGGAACGGATGATCGGACAGTGGCATTCTCTTGCAGCATCAACGACTCTGTCCTCTACCTGATCCGTCCACACAACGATCAGCATGCCTGCGCCCCGCCGGATGAGCTTCAGCTGCGCTTCTGTATTCGCCCCCACAATGACGATCCGGTCTTTTACGTCAAAATTTTCCAGACGCTCCAGCTCCGTCATGGCAATGATGCTGACTTTCCCATTGATGCAGGACTGTTCATCATCATATACCATGGTGCCCTGTATCGTTTTCCGGATATTTTCCGTCGGCGTATGTGCCAGAATATCAATGGACATGGCTGTGTCATCAAGGCCGACCACCGCAAGATCGGATTTCGTCACCATACCTGTCAGATGCTGTTTTTCATCCACAATGCCGCAGTAGGCATGATTATCCTTCTGCATGATCTTCAGCGTCTCATAGATCGTCGTATCCGGCGTAATGGAGACCGGTGCATCCATATCGATCTCGGACAGCTTCATCCGGGCATCCTGCAAAAGCACCGGTTCCGGAAAGCCGAAACGGGAAAGCAGATAACGCGTCTCCTGATTCAGCGCGCCCAGACGACATGGAACCGCATGCACACCCATGGAACGCTTGAAAAATGCGTAGGCGATGGAAGACGCAATGGAATCGGTATCCGGATGACGATGCCCGGTAATGTATACAGGATCTTTTTTCTTCATGTTATCCCCCTTAAAATATCTCTTTCTCTTTCACGCAGTTTGATTTGATCTCTTCTACCAGTGCCTGAAGGGCATCGATCACATGAGGGCGAATGTCTCCCCCTACAAGAACCCTCATCATATCATCCCCCGGTTCCAGTTCTCCCTGATTCAGCCATACTCTTACATAACAGATTCCCGGCATTTCCTCCGCCCTCCGGATCGCTTCCGAGACCTTCTGCTCCTCATACGACAATACCAGCCCTCTCACCGGCGGCACATCCTTTTCTCCTTCCCGGACGCTGGCTCTGGCCGACTGTCTCACGACCCCGGCGTGAAACAGATACATGCCGCAGGATAAAGCCTGCGGATCTTCTTTTGCCTCCTGAAGCCACTGATCCATGGAAGGCGCCTTTTCTCCTGTCATACAGTTTCCCCCTTTACAGATTTTCAGAATTTTGATTTCCCTGTCCAAAACGCCGATACAAAGCGGCATGATCATAGATGCATTTCCACTTATTAAACGCATTCGCGGTAACGCAGATATAGGAACCGCCGTTTTCTCCTTTTCCGTAACTGACTGCACAGTTGCCTGACTGATCCACATACCCGGTCTTTCCGCACAGAACCTCTCCGCCGGTATCCTTGTCCTCGATCCGTCTCAAAAACCAGTTGGACAGAAGGATTCCGTCCGGATGCTGGTCGGTTCCGGAAGTCGTATAGGTATGGGCAGACAATACCTCCCTGCAGACTTCATTGTCGATGGCAGCATTCATGATGACTGCCATATCATACACCGTACAGTAATGGTCCTCCTCATAGATTCCCACACAGTTGGTAAAATGAGCGGTTCCGGATAATCCCAGTTCCTCCAGTTTCCCGTTCATCTTTTCCACAAAGGCTTCCTGCGACCCGGATACACAAACTGCAAGACTCAGCGCTGCGTCCGCACCGGAAGGCAGAATCGCACCATACAGCAGATCCCGTATGGTCACCGTTTCCTCCTTTTCAAATCCGGCGCTGCTGCAGTCGTGTGCGAGCGCATATTCCGCCGCATCTGCTCTGACCGTGTATGTTTCGTCCAAATCTTCTATGTTTTCCACCGCAACCAGAAGCGTCAGCACCTTTGTCATGGAAGCCGGAACCGTCCGCTCCTTTTCGTTCCGCCCTGCCAGAATCGTTTTCTTTTCCACATCTACCAGTATGGCATTGGTACTGACGATCTCCTCTCCCGGCTGTATGGTATCCTCTGTCTCCTGAAAACGGTATGGACCTTTTTCTGTTTCTGCAGCGTCCGATCCGGATTCCGGTTCCTCCTCCGCATCTTCCTGTTCTTTGTCAGCTTCCGTCTCCGGTCTGCCCTTCTGCTTTTCTGCTGCCGGAGATTCCTGAGCCATATCTTCTCTGCTGCTTTCTTTCTGCCCCGCCTCTTCTTTCCCCATGCGCCCGGCAGCAATGATCAGGAGCACAGTAAGAATCACTACGAAAGTTCCTGCTGCAATCATACGCTGAAACAGCTGCTGCTGCTTTTTTCTGCGCCTGATCTCCCGCCTTCTCTGCTCCCTGCGCATTCGGCGCAGCTCTTCTTCCTCATATTCTTTCTCCATAGATAAGATACTCCCGTATTCTGACTGCCATATCTTTCCCGGCAGCCGCTTCTTTTACTGTTTATCCATTGATATTTCCCGTAAAATATATTTCTTTCATTATATGGGAAATATTCCGGGCATGTCAACTGTCCTTTTTTGCTGAAGCCATGGGACGGCAGGGAAAACAGCAGAAAAAAAGTGTATGACCCTTATGCTTTTATCTTTCTGCCGTATTCAGTTTCCATCTGTGTGAATCCCCGATTTTGTACCTGCTTCCATTCTTTTTTCGCATTGACGGATAATCGAATCATTTAATTGCTGACCGGGTTCCTGTTGTACTCTAAGTGCTTTTCGGAGCAACAGCTCTATCCCAATTTTGGTTCTGTCGCCTTTTTTATTGTTCTTCACAGATTCTCTCCTCTCTTTATTTCATTGGAAATTCCTTCTGCAATTCTCTGTGCCAAACTTTCCTGATAATCGTCATCCAACAGCTTTTGACTCTCAGAATCATTTGAGAGAAATCCCATTTCTACCAGAACAGCGGGCATTTGCGTGTTTCGCAAAACATAATAGCCCTCTGTTTTTGCATACCGCGTTTCAATATCCTCACTCAGCGAAACTGCGTCGATGATACTTTCTGCATATCCTTTGCTTTCTGTCTCATTTGAATTGTTGTAATAACATTCCAGGCCTGCTATCCGGGCATCTTTCTCATAGAAATTGCAATGAAGACTGATAAAAAAATCTGCATTGGAGCCATTTGCAACGGAAGTACGCTCTGCAAGGCTTATCTTTTCATCGGAGCTTCTGGTCAGAATAACTTCTATCTTGTTATTCTCCAGAATAGCTTTCAGCTTCCATGCAACGGAAAGGTTAATATCCTTTTCGACTGCCTTGCCGCTGACCGTACCTCCGTCACTTCCTCCATGCCCTGCATCCACGACAACACAAAACTCCGGGGCATTATTCTCTGCTGAAGCAACAGGAGCAGCATCGTTGCCTGCGTTTCTATCTGTGTATAGATCCGTGTATGTATTTACCTTTTCATCTTCCTTTGTAAATCTCTCGTATATGTAAAGACATCCGCAAACCATAAGTATCATCATTATCATTGGTATCAGTATGAGGATTGCCCTCAGCAGGTACGCAGTCATAAGCCGCTTCATCTTTCGCTTCCTGAGTTTTTTCCTCTTTCCGCATTGTTTCCTGTTCATTGCCGCATTTGTTCCTCAATCTGGAATAAGTCAATATCCCCGCGGGAATCAATGGCTTTTTGGTAAAACGATTTCCTCACCACTTTCTTTTGATAACACATAAATATTGCCTGTATCACAGGTAACCGACATTGCAGGTATGTGACTGATCCATTCCCTGTTATTCCCGTCCTTGCCGCAGGAATACAAGTCTCCGCCGTCCGTCCTGGAAATATAATAGATTGACTGCTCATCCATGCAGAAATCATATGC
>VSND01000109.1 GCA_009774145.1 Lachnospiraceae bacterium
AACAGTGTTGCAACTTAAAGATACCACAGATTGCCATGAAAGGGTTATTCTTTTTTATAAAACTTTTTACTGTCCAGATTGATAAAAGTTCTCAATAAACAGGCGATATATTTTAAAAAAGTTAGTTGACAATAACATATGCGCTGTATATAATAGAATCGTAAATGATATTCATTTTCATTTAGAAGGATGATGGTACCACACGCGAGAGGAGGAAGCATAATGGCATTGGCACTGATGAGTATTGGCGAGAAACGTAAGGTCACGAAGCTTCGTGGAAAAGATGAAGTGGTCCGGCATCTGCAGGATCTGGGATTTGCACCGGGTTCGGAAGTTCAGGTGCTTGGCGAGAATGCTGCAGGTATGATCCTTTTGGTAAAGGGAGTCCGTATTGCGCTGGACAGAGGGCTTGCCGGCAAGATCCTGGTGGCATAGATACGGTGCGGCGGCTTTGGATTTCATAATTGGAAGTTTAATAAAGGAGAATGAAATATGCAGACTTTGAGAGACACAGAAACAGGAAAGACCGTCTCGGTCGTGAAGCTCCACGGGGAAGGTGCGGTAAAGCGCAGAATCATGGATATGGGGCTTACGAAGGGAACACAGGTTTATGTGCGCAAGGTGGCGCCTCTGGGCGATCCGGTGGAAGTTACCGTTCGCGGATATGAGCTTTCTCTGAGAAAAGAAGACGCTCAGATGGTTGAGGTGCAGTAGGGAGCGAAAAGCTGCGATGGCAGCTTATTTTTAAGAATATTGGTTAGGAAAAACTAACCACGAGGAGGAGAAAATGTCATTGAAAATCGCACTTGCCGGGAACCCGAACAGCGGCAAAACTACATTATTTAATGCACTGACCGGCTCCAACCAGTTCGTTGGAAACTGGCCGGGTGTTACGGTGGAGAAGAAAGAAGGAAAGTTAAAGGGACATCAGGACGTGGTCATTATGGACCTGCCGGGCATCTATTCTCTGTCGCCCTATACGCTGGAGGAAGTGGTGGCAAGAAATTATCTGATCGGAGAACGTCCGGATGCGATCCTGAATATCGTGGACGGTACGAATCTGGAGAGAAATCTGTACCTGTCCACACAGCTGATGGAACTTGGGATCCCGGTAGTCATGGCAGTGAACATGATGGACCTTGTACAGAAGAACGGCGACCAGATCGATATCGACAGGCTGAGCAGGGAGCTGGGCTGCAAGGTGATGGAGATTTCCGCTCTGAAGGGCACCGGCATCAAGGAAGCGGCAGAGCTGGCTGTACAGGCGGCATCCGCAGGACAGGCGCAGAGGGTGGTACATACCTTTGATAAAAAAGTGGAGGAGGCCCTGTCCGCCATCGAGAACCAGCTTACCGGCGTACCAGAAGAGCAGCAGCGTTTCTTTGCCATCAAGCTGTTCGAACGGGATGACAAGATCGGTGCACAGATGACAGGCGTTCCCAATGTGGAGAGCATCATCGGTGATCTGGAAAGTGAGATGGATGATGATTCTGAAAGCATCATCACCAATGAGCGATACAGCTTTATTGCCTCCATGATTGGAAAATGCTGCAAAAAGGCGAACAGAGGCGGTCTGACCACCTCTGACAAGATTGACCAGATCGTGACCAACCGGTTTCTGGCACTGCCGATCTTTGCAGTGATCATGTGGATTGTATATTATGTATCTGTAACTACAGTGGGAACTTTTGTGACGGACTGGACCAATGATGTACTGTTCGGCGATATCATTCCGCCGGCGGTGGAAGGAGTTCTGGTGAGCATGAACTGCGCAGACTGGCTGCAGGGGCTGATCCTTGACGGTATCGTCGGCGGTGTGGGCGCTGTGCTTGGCTTTGTGCCGCAGATGCTGGTGCTGTTTATCTTCCTGGCATTCCTCGAGGCATGCGGTTATATGGCCCGGGTTGCATTTATCATGGACCGTATTTTCCGAAAATTCGGTTTGTCCGGAAAATCCTTTATCCCCATGCTGATCGGCACGGGCTGTGGAGTTCCCGGCGTCATGGCATCCCGTACCATTGAAAATGACAGGGACCGCAAGATGACGATCATGACGACGACCTTTATCCCCTGCGGCGCGAAACTCCCGATCATCGCACTGATTGCAGGCGCACTGTTTGACGGAGCTTCTTGGGTGGCGCCCAGTGCGTATTTCGTTGGCATTGCAGCGATTGTATGCTCCGGCATCATCCTGAAGAAGACAAAGATGTTCGCCGGTGATCCGGCTCCCTTCGTTATGGAGCTTCCTGCATACCATATGCCGACTGTTATCAACGTTCTGCGCAGTATGTGGGAGAGAGGCTGGTCATTTATGAAAAAAGCCGGTACCATTATTCTGTTATCCACCATACTTGTATGGTTTGCGACTTACTTCGGCTGGGTAGACGGACAGTTCCGCATGCTGGGGGATCTGGAGATGGATCACAGCATCCTGGCCGGGATCGGCAATCTTTTTGCATGGATCTTCCTTCCGCTTGGATGGGGTGACTGGAGAGCGGCTGTGGCAGCCATCACCGGTCTGGTAGCAAAAGAAAATGTAGTCGGCACGTTCGGTATTCTGTATGGATTTGCAGAAGTATCCGAAGAAGGAGAAGAGATCTGGGGAACGCTGGCAGGAACCTATACAACGGCTGCGGCTTACAGCTTCCTGGTGTTCAATCTGCTGTGTGCGCCGTGCTTTGCGGCCATCGGCGCCATCAAAAGAGAGATGAACAATGCAAAATGGACTTGGTTTGCCATTGGTTATCAGTGTCTGCTTGCATACTGCGTATCCCTGTGTGTTTATCAGATCGGAACATTCCTGACTACAGGCGCATTCGGTATTGGCCTGATCGCGGCGCTGGTTATTGTGGCAGGCTTTGTATGGCTTCTGGTGCGCCCCTGTAAGAACGACGGAAAATTAAGGGTAGACATGAAAGGAATGGCAAAGGTATAATGGGAACCTTTATTGTAGGACTTCTGGTATTGCTGATTGCTGCCAATGCAGTGCGCTGCATCTGGAAGGATAAGAAATCCGGAAAGAGCTGCTCGGGCTGCGGCGGCGGATGTGGAGGGTGCTCCGGGTGCAGGACGAAAAACTGATTCGTGTTGCCCGTGAAAAAGATAAGATTCTGGAACTGTTCCGGCAGAAAGGAATGCGCATTACAAAACAGAGAAGGCTGATTCTGGATATCGTGTTTGAGCATGACTGTATCTGCTGCAAGGAGATCTATTACCAGGCCCTGAAAAAAGATAAGAATGTAGGAATTGCTACGGTATACCGGATGGTGAACGCGCTGGCCGATCTGGGAGTATTTCAGACAAATGTGCCTTACCGGCTGGTGGATCCGGTTTCCGCAGGAGGACAGAACGGCTGCCGGGTTCTCCTCAAGAACCAGACGGTGGTAGAATTTGATCCAAATGAATGGAATGACATTCTGACAGAGGCGCTTCAGAAAAAGGGGTATGAGGGACCTGAGATTGAACGGGTGATACTGTAACAACAGATGAAAGAATCATGTAAAACGTTTACATGTAGAAAGCCGCACAGGGCAGGGGATTTTTCCCTGTCCTGTGTGGCTTTTTTCTGATATCTGATTGCGGGAAAAATCATATCGCGGTATAATAAAAATAAAGAGACATTATATCATGATGGATGAATTGAAGATACAATGGCATTCTGCTTTTTGCTCTGCCATGGAGCTGATCCTGGAGCGTGACAGGGAACATTTGGAATTTATTCGGGAATATAACCTGAATACCAAACCTCTGGAAGTGGATTTGATGATTATTAAAAAGCCTGCAGGATACATGGTTTCAGATGAAATCGGCAGGATTTTTAAAGAACATAATATAATTGAATACAAGTCACCAGAGGATAAAATGAACATAGATACCTTTTATAAGGTGAATGCTTATGCCTGTTTGTATAAAGCATCCGGCAGACGTGTCAATGAGATAAAATCTGACAATGTGACAATTACTCTGATACGGGAATCCAAACCGGAGAAACTGCTGCGGGAACTTGAAAAAGAAGGTTTTATCATCAGAAATCCATATAAGGGGATATACTATACAGGAAGCAAAACCTATTTTTCGACGCAGATTGTAGTGTCAAAGGAACTGGAAGGCGAGCAGCATATCTGGCTGCAGGCATTAACGAAAAATCTGGATCAGGAGAATGCAGGGAACCTGATCCGGCAGGCGCAGAGCTGTAAAACGTTGGGTGACCAGAGACTGGCGGATGCAGTATTGGCGGTAAGCGTTAAAGCGAACCATGCCTTGTTTGGAAATGTGAAGGAGGATGCAGACATGTTTGAGGTTTTAAAAGAATTAATGGCAGATGAGATCAAGGCAGAGTTCAATGCAGGCATAGCCATGGGAGAGAAGCGGGGCGAAGAAATAGGCAAAAAGCGGGGCGAGGAAAAAGGCGCAGAAAAAGGACTGAAAGCGCTTGCGGATGTTTTAAAGGAAATGGGTCTTGACTTTGATTCTGCATATCAGGCGATTATTAAAACAGAGACTTATCAGAAGGTATCAAGAGAACAGGTGCGAAAATACTGGAAGTAGACGGAATGCTTTCGGTGAAGGTGATTTTCAAACGGACCGGATGTCGGTTTTATATGTTGAAACGTATGCTCATGGCAGGCGTCCGGGGGCAGAACAGTGGAGCAGTAACGCAAAATCAACGGTCATGATTGCGGACAGGAAAATATGGCTTGACTTTATAATATTACGAATGTAATATATTATTGAAGAGTCAATGAAGCAGGTATACGGGATCATTGCAGTAATTTGACGGATTTTTTTGGACTTAAATACTACATATGTAATCATTTGAAAAACACAGAAACCGGAGGGTTGTCATGCAAAGAAGAAACAAGGGAAGAAGGAACCGAAGAAGAGGAGTCAGAAGAACAGTGCTGTCTGCATTTTTCTTTCTGGCCGGGCTGGCAGCCGCCGGCGCAGGGATTCATGCAGTATGGCTTCTGCGCGTAAAGCAGAAAATCATACTGCCGGAAGAACTGCTGGTATCCTATATGGGATACATTGAGCAGGAGGAATATGATAAGATGTACGCATTGCTCGATGTGTCAGCTTCCGGCAACATCAGTGAGGAAGATTTTATTAAACGCAATTCTGCGATCTACGAAGGAATTGGCATGCAGAATATGACCGTGACGGTGACGGCATACGATCAGAAGCGGGAAGCAGTCACGTATGAGACTTCCTTTGATACATCGGCAGGCGCGGTCAGCTTTACCAATGAGGCGTTTTTTCTGAAGGGAGAGGACGGGTACGGGCTTATATGGGAGGATTCTCTGATCTTTCCGGGGCTGCGTCCTGCTTATAAAGTCCGGGTTGCTTCCACATCTGCGAAACGGGGGCAGATCCTGGACTGGAACGGACAGGTGCTGGCAGGACCGGGGACTGCTTCCTCGGTCGGCATCGTTCCCGGAAAACTGGAGGACCGGGAAGTATCGATTCAGGCAGTTGCCGGGCTTCTGGAGATCACCCCGGAGGAAGTGGAAAAAAAGCTGTCTGCCGGATGGGTAAAGGATGATTATTTTGTACCGGTGAAGACGATTCCGAAGGTGGATGAGATCGAATGGCTGATTTCGCTTCAGCCGGATGAAACGATCGAGAGGGAAAAGGAGCGTCAGGAAGAGCTTCTGCGGATTCCGGGCGTACAGATCACGGACATTGAAATACGCCAGTATCCGCTGGGAGAGGCAGCGGCGCATCTGATCGGATATGTGCAGAATGTAACGGCAGAAGACCTGGAGGAGCACGAAGGAGAAGGATACACGGCGTCCAGCGTCATCGGACGCACCGGCATGGAAGGGTTGTTTGAAAAGGAGCTGAAAGGCGAAGACGGATGCAGGATCTATATTGCCAATGCGGAAGGAAAGGTGCAGGAAGTGCTGGCGGAACGCCCGGTACAGCATGGGGCGGATATCCGGCTGACCATGGATGCCGGGCTTCAGCAGGCGGTTTACGGGCAGTACTGGGAGGACAAAAGCTGCACGGCCGCCATGGACCCGTATACCGGGGAGGTGCTGGCGCTGGTCAGCACCCCGTCCTATGATAACAATCTGTTTATCAGCGGTTTGTCTGCAGAACAGTGGAATACCCTCAATGAAGACGAGGCGAGGCCCATGTACAACCGGTTTCGCCAGACCTGGTGCCCTGGTTCCGCCTTCAAGCCGGTGACTGCGGCCATCGGGCTCGCATCCGGAGCGGTTGATCCGTCAGAGAATTTCGGGCAGGAAGGTCTAAGCTGGCAGAAGGACAGCTCCTGGGGCAATTATCATGTAACGACGCTTCATGCATATGAACCGGTCATTCTGGAGAATGCACTGATCTATTCGGATAATATCTATTTTGCAAAGGCGGCGCTGAAGATTGGGGCGCAGGAGTTTGCAGATTCTCTGGACCGGCTGGGATTTCAGGAAGTACTGCCCTTTGAGATCCGGATGGGACAGTCTCAGTATTCCAATTCTGATCAGATCGAGACGGAGATCCAGCTGGCGGACAGCGGATACGGACAGGGACAGATCCTGGTCAATCCGCTGCATCTGGCGTGCATTTATTCGGCGTTCTTAAACGGCGGGAATATGCAAAAACCGCATCTGCTCTGGCAGCAGGATGCAGAGACGGCATACTGGATACCGGAAGCGGTTCCGTCAGAGGTGGCGGTTCAGATACTGGAGGGGCTGAAGAAAGTGGTAAATGACCCGCACGGTACCGGATACCAGGCCCACAGGGAGGATGTGCTTCTGGCGGGAAAGACCGGGACAGCAGAGATCAAGGCGTCTCAGACCGACACCACCGGCACGGAACTTGGATGGTTTGCGGTCTTCACCCCGGAAAAGGACACGGAACATCCGATCCTGCTTTTGACCATGGTGGAAGACGTAAAGGAAAGAGGCGGAAGCGGCTATGTGGTGGGAAAAAGTACCCGGATACTGGACGCCTGGTTCCAGGAACCGTAGGAGATGAAGACTTTCTTGTTCTGATTCCTCATTTACCGTATGCTGATATGGAAGGAGAGGCATTTTTCTGCCAGAGACAGTGAGATACTGGTACTTCTTTATTTCCCATGAGTGGCTCATGATCAGAACAGGAGAACTTGTGAATCGGGAGATTTTCAGCCGGGAGACCGGGTGTGGCTTCTGTATCCTGCAAACGGGAGGATGATACGCCCGGAGATGGTAAAACCGGTCTGGATGGTGAAGCTCAGCGGAAAATATAAACGGCCAAAGAGGTCATATATAAAAAAATGGAATATGTACAAAGAAGCGGAACATATGGACAAAAGGGCAGATTTGCCGTATAATTTCAGTATTACAATCCCGGAATACGATTCAGGCGGATTCCGGATGTTGCAGGTTCCGAAAGGATTCATAGAGAAACCGGTGTAAATCCGGTACGGTCCCGCCACTGTGACAGGGAGTTCGTGCAGAAGATGTCACTGACCGCTTCCGGTTGGGAAGACCTGCAGGGATGATGAGCTGGAGTCAGGAGAACTGCCTGCAATGAATGAGTGTGTCTTACGGCAGATAGGAACTCTTACATAGCAGTGGGAAAAGAGAAAACCGGGAAACGGATTTCCGGTACTTGTCAGTATGCATAAAGAGTGAGACGGCCTGTAAGATTACAGGCTGTTTTTTTGACCACGAAAGGAGGAAAGATGGATCTGAAACAGTTGCAGTACTTTGTGGTCAGTGTGGACAGTGGCAGTTTGAAAAGAGCTTCGGAGATACTGTACACTTCTCAGCCCCATGTCAGTAAGACGATCAAGTCGCTGGAAACGGAGCTGCAGGTAGAGCTTCTGAAGCGCAGGCCGAGAGGCGTGGAAGTCACAAAGGCAGGCCGAAAGGTATACGAGCATGCCTGCCGGGTTCTTATGGAAGCCGGCCGGATCCAGAATGTCCAGGAGGAAGAAGATATTCAGGTTCTGTGTGTGGCTGCCAATTCCAGCGATCGCCTGGCATGCCTGTTCCAGACTTTTTATGCAGAGAAGATGAAGGCCAGAATTCACGCCCGGTATATGGAATGCAAAACGGAGGAGATCTTCCGGCTTGTACACCGGCATACGGCGGAACTTGGTTTTGTCTATGTGGATGAAAAGCAGATGACCGCATTCCGGCAGATGCTGGAGTACCGCCATCTGATATTTGAAGAACTTGGAAAGGCAGAGCCGCAGCTTTTTGCAGGACCTCAAAGTCCGGTGTATAAAGCGCGGTCTGTGACAATGAAGGAACTGAGAGATCTGGACTATGTACAGATGCAGGATGAGGAGGATACGCTGAGCATTCAGCTTTTGCAGAGAAGCGAGGATTATCAGTATCACAGACGGCGCGGCCGGGTGCTGACGACCAGCAGCAGACAGATGCTGGTCCGCATCATCACCGATACAAAGCTTTGCAGCATCAGCTGCGGTTTCTGTCCGGAGCTGTCCGGAGACGGAACAATCCGAAGGATTCCGATCCGGGGAACGGAAGGCAGCATTATCTTTGGATGCGTGCAGCGCGAACGGGGAGTTTTATCTCCGGATGCAGAAAGCTTCGTGGAATATGTGAAAAAAACGACCGGATAACCGTCGGCCTGTCTGGCAGCGCCATATAACAAATCAGAATAGGACGGAAAAGTAAAAAAGTTGACAAAATGAAAAAAGATATTATAGTATGATAATCAAGTTCATATTCTGGCAGTTTTTGTCGTGGGAACAAGTTCCAGCAATGGATTGAAAGAGAACCCGGTGCAAGTCCGGGACGATCCCGTCACTGTAATTGTGAGCAAGCCGCAGGATGTCACTGAAGTATCTGCTTTGGGAAGACGCGGTAAGTGTGGAACATAAGTCAGGAGACCTGCTTGTTCTTTGTATTTTGAGATTCTTACGGAAGATAGGAAAGCTCAGTGGTTTGCCGTGTCAGTGTGCGGGGGTGCAGCCCGTGTACTGGTACTTATTAGCGCTTTTTTTACCGACCGTAACAATGGGTTACGGTCGGTTTTTGTGTGTACAGGTGCAGAAAACATATCGCTCTTTCAGAAAACGGCGACAGACCGGATACAGACTGCGAAAACAGCCGGAATGAAATAATTTCAAATATAAGGAAGCTGGACAGTAAAAAGTTTTATAAAAAAGAATAACCCTTTCATGGCAATCTGTGGTATCTTTAAGTTGCAACACTGTT
>VSND01000011.1 GCA_009774145.1 Lachnospiraceae bacterium
ACTCTTCTAAAAAACAGTCTGTAATACAAAGATAATCCATTCTTTATATGTGCTCCTTTATTTTTCATTATCATACAACAGATTTTCCAATAAAACAATATTTTTATATATTATGTTTTACATATTTTATCAGAAACACACTTTAGTGTAATATATGAATTATAAAAGCGGAGAGCTCACATTCACGCTCTCCGCTTTCCGTCCATCACCTTACAAAAGATAACCCCTGCCAGCGTACTCACCGCCGTCGCCAGGATCGCAGGCCCCACAATCGCCGTGGGATTCACGCTCCCGTACTGGCTCCTGTACGCCACCACATTCATGGGGATCAACTGTAAGGACGAAATATTCAGGATCAAAAACACGCACATCTCATCGCTTGCCACGCCTTTTGGCACTGCCGGAAGATTCCCGGACATGCCGCCTGCTGCCCGCCGCTCCTCCTCCAGATTCTTCAGTTCCTCCATGGCTTTTAACCCCGCCGGTGTCGCTGCCCAGCCCAAACCCAGGATGTTCGCAATACAGTTCACCGCAATCTGTTCCATCGCCGGATGTCCTTTTGGTATCCTGGGGAACAGCCACTGAAGAACCGGCCGGATCCCACGCGTCATCCTCTCAATCAGTCCGGATGCACTGGCCACCTGCATCAGCCCCATCCAGAAGGACAGAATACCCAGCATTGTAATACAGAGTGTCACCGCCTCTTTGGAAGAATCCAGAGCTGCCTGCGTCACCTCCGGAATCGTCCCATGCACAGCCCCGTATACAATTGCCACCAGCATCATCCCCGCCCACAGATAATTCATATAAAACCTCCCATAAAATCTGTCTCTATATCTTATGGGATGGCCGCCTGTTCCATTCCTGATTCCCGATCCTCCCCACCGACAGAACCGGCCCGGGATCTGCCAGCAGGTATATGAAGAATGCGGCAGGGAACCCAATACCCTCCCCAACAGACAGTATCTGACCAGGGACATTCTGATAGATTCTGCAGACCGGGAAGCGCCCCGGCTGGTCTCCAGTCAGCAGGAAAATGACCGTCTATATCCCCGATATGGCCGGCAACCGGCTTCCGCTGATTATTTCTGCCGAGCAGAACAGCTGACAGCTGTATTTACTTCTTCCCTTTTCCCGCCAGCTTTTCCACTGCGCATACCCGAAGAACGTCCCCCACAACCCGGAATCTCACATCCGATCCGGCAAACGTGATTCCGTAGATCCGTTCCTCGTCCTGCACATATGCCGGCCTCGGGTCTTCCGCCAGCACACCGATCAGTGCCTTTCTCCTGTCTTCCGGATAATTCCAAAGCAGTTCCTCCGGAAATTCCACCTTCAGCCTGTGCTGTTTGGTCTCTTTTGTATAACCTTCTGACGCCTCCGGATGACAGTCCGACACAGGAACATAGGGCTTGATATCATAGATCGGCGTTTTGTCCATCAGATCAATTCCCGATACGTGCAGCACCGGCCCAAGTCTCTCATCCAGTTCAATCCGTTCCAGCCGGACGGAAGACAGGCCGATATCATTCGGACGGAAAGGCGAACGGCTGGCAAATACTCCAACCCGCTTCTTTCCTCCCAGCCGCGGCGGTTTCACCGTTGCCGACCAGTGTTCCTTCTTTGATTCTGAAAATTTCCACAAAAGCCAGATATGGGAAAATCGCTCCAGTCCGCGCACCGCCTCCGGATTGTTGTACTCCGGTTCAAAGATAATCTGTCCTTTTAATTCTTTCACAAGTCCGCTCTGTCTCGGGATTCCGAATTTATCCGGAAAATCCGTATGGATATGTGCGATAATCTTCATTTTCCGATTCCTCCATCCGGCTGTCTACTATATTGTTTATTTTACATAAGCTCTTATGCATGCCCCGTACCATCTTCGCCTGGTTTTCCGCGCCAGATCACCATCAGCATCGTGAAAAAGCAGGCACATCCGCCCACCAGATTGGAGATCGGCTCTGCCAGAAAGACTCCGTAAATCCCCACGCCCGGCAGGAGCGGAAGCAGGTACGTCAGCGGCACCACGATCACGATCTTGCGGAACAGGGAAAAAGTAATCGCATATCTCGCCTGCCCCAGCGCCTGAAAGGTTGTTTGCCCGGAAAACTGCAGTGCCATAAAACAGAAGCCGAAAAAATAAATATGCATGGCAGGAACCCCGGCCTGCAAAAGCTCCGGCTCAGAATTGAACATCCGGATGAAAGCTTCCGGAAATGCCAGAGTCACCGCCCAGGCGATACTGGTATAGACGGTACATGCAACCGTCATGAAACGGATGCCCTGCTTCACCCGGTCCTTTTTTCCTGCTCCATAATTAAAACTGATGACCGGCTGCGCTCCGTTGGCTGTTCCGATGACCACCATGGTCAGTACCTCCCGGATGGAATTCAGGACGGTCATAACCCCCACGTACCGATCGCCGCCGTACATCTGCAGCTGCCGGTTACAGGTAATCTGCACCACGCTGTTGGTAAAATTCATGATAAAGCTGGAAATGCCAAGCGTCATGATCTGTGCTACGATCCTCCGGTCCGGTAACCCCGGTTTCCATTCCAGCCGCAGAACCGGTCTGTTTCCGGTCAAAAAGAGCAGCACCCAGACGGCAGAACAGAACTGGGCGATAACCGTTGCCAGAGCGGCGCCCTGGACCCCCATATGGAAGCCGAAGATAAAGAGCGGATCCAGCACCAGGTTGATCACCGCACCCAGAATCACGGTTACCATGCCGGTCCTCCCAAAGCCCTGCGAGTTGATGTAGGGATTCAGTCCCAGTCCGATCATGACGAACAGACTCCCTGACAGATAGATCTTCAGATACGCACTGGCATACCCATAAGTAGCATCGCTGGCTCCCAGTGCATATAAAAGCGGGCGCTCCACCGCATAACCGACGACTGTGAGCAGAAGCCCGGTCACAACCAGCATCGCATAGGCATTCTGCATGACTGCCTGTGCCTGCTTCAGATCGTTCTTTCCTCTGGCAATCGAGCACAGCGGCGCGCCTCCCATACCGAACAGTCCGGTAAATGCAACCATCATGCTTACAATTGGAAAAGTCAGCCCCACTCCTGTAAGAGCCAGCGAATCCGCCCCCGGAATATGCCCGATGTAGATCCGGTCCACCAGGTTGTACAAGAGGTTCAGAATCTGCGCCACCGTCATGGGAACTGCCATGTTTATAATATTTTTTGCCACACTGCCTTCTGCAAAATTGTTTTTCTGTTCCACGTTGTTCCGCCTCTGTTCTGTATATTCTCTGTGTATGAGTCTACCATATTTTTCAATTATTGACCATATACCTGCCAACCTTATTCCGTCACGGCCATTCGGGAATTACCGTTCACCCCTGTTTTCCCTCAATCTGCCGGTACGAAAGCTGAGCCACTACGGTTTTCTGGTACTGGCCATGAGCGTCAGACTCGACAGCGCCATCATGGATCCCACCAACCGGGATATACCGGGGCTGGCATATGCCACCGAAGCACTGCCGGGGCAGGACGACTATTGTATGGAATACATCGGAGCTTACAGCGAAGGCCTGATTGGACCTGTCAGAAAATAACATAAAAATACAGCACACGTGGACATTCTGCCGTGCAGTGCGGAAAATGACCGATAAAAATACTCACGACCATAAATCAGGAGGCAGAACAGAATGTCGAAAATCAAAGAAGCAGCAGAATCAGTGGAAAAAGGCAAGGCAAAGCTGGCAGGAGCAGCATAAAAGCCGTTCCAAACTTTTGGTCGGTATCCGCAGAACATGAACATCCAAAAGCAGCCGCAGAACGTGAGATTTTCTCACTCTGCGGCTGCTCCTCTTTTCTTCTGCTGCAGTCTTCTCCACTTTTACAGTTCTTTCTTTTCATTCTGTAAAAGCATGGACCAGTAATTCTGCATTCGATCAAATCCCGATGCAGCCTGGTTTATCACTTCGGACCGGACACTTTCTTTCTGACTGTTTCCAGAGGTATAGTCCACAAGCGTTTTTTCCAGCCTTTCCCAGACGGTGTTCCAGTCCGAAATTCCCTGCTTCAGCTGCTCAAACAAAAGCGCCGATTCCTTCTTAAAGTTCTCCTTCTCATCATCCGTATGCGTAACACTGCCCAGATATTTTCCGGCATCTCTCTCTTCCTCACTTCTGCCTGCCACGGCCTGCCCAAATCGGTGGAGCAGTGCAGAACCCTGATACTTTCCGGCATACACGCCTGCAGTAAATGCCTGCATTTTCTCCGAAGGCGACTGGTAATTTTTCAGAATCTCTGTATTATGAGAATGATATTGATCGATCAGACCGCGAAACTCTTCTTTCAGTTTATCGTCCCCGATATATTTCTCGGAAAAGTATTGCAGCGCAGCAACGGAAGATTCCAGGTCCATGCTGAGTGTCTCACTGGTCTCATTAAAGAAATCAAATTCTCCCGCACTGTTTTCTTCCGCGTTCCCATGTGCATGAAAACTGAGACCTGTGTTGTACAAAACACTGCTCAATCCATCCATACCCCCGGTAATCCGGTCAAGTATGTTTTCCATTGCCTGCACTTCTTGATCTGACATATTTTCATAAAAACCGCTTTCATACAGCTTCTGGCTGAAAACCAGCCACTGATTTCCCGTATTTCCCCAAAACGGATCATCCGGATTGGTCTGCTGAAGTTTTTCCTGCTGACGGACATTGTCTGTATACATATTTGCAAAAAGCAAATCCACATCTTTCATGTTCTCATAGACCGAGTCACTGCAAAGCCAGTCTCTGCCTTCCTTTGAAATGGATACCGAATCACGGTTCTCTCTGTCCGCCCGAAACTCCTTTGCCGCCTCTGCGATTCTGGCTGTCATTTCCCTCAGTCTGTTTTCGTCCGGCTGTACTCCGGTTTTCTCCTGAGCCATTCTGCCATACATCCGTTCGGCATATGCCCCCATAAAAATGCTGCATCCTCCAACTGTCATACTACACACTCTCCTTTCAATAAATTCCAAAGGAGATACCTGCGGCATCTTATCTCCTCCGGAATCTTTCAAACACTTAAAATTCTTTATTGATAAAACGTTACATGCGGAGCGCTTTCCGCCCCACATGCATAATAGTAATTCAACGGGCTGTAAAAATCGATCGCCTTACCTGCGTTCAGATCATATACCAGAATATGACTGAATATTTCAAAATCATCTGCTGTAAGAGACCTTGGTGTTGTTTTTCCAAAAGTATCTACAAATGAACGCTCATATTCATGATCTGGTCCTGACTGATATGCAGATTCCATATATGCAAAACCAGTATTTACATCACAGTACACCAGCATAACATTGTCAGACTTTGCGTAACTGGAGCTATAGGAAGCGGGGCCCACAACTTCCTTGATATTCACATTATATACATCATGACTTCTATGGATATAACCGCTGCCCCATGAAAGATCTTCATTTCTCGTCCATTCCATCTGTGAGTTTTCCTGATTCATTTTGGACACATTGTAAATATAAGTTCCATCACCATATATATCGCCGTTTGTATAACGCAGAATAAGTCTGAAATCACTCGTAATCTTAACCGTAGATGCAAGATTGCCCGATGGATTCGCTGCATTGAGTTTTAATGTATAAGAATCTCCTGTCATACCGTCATTTGAATAAACAGCAAGTACATAATCATCTGCCGGAAGCCCATTAAGTCCAATCAGGTTCCCAACAGTTCCACTGATATTTGTTGGGGTAACATCACCCGTTTCATAATTAACAATATATAACCGAACTGCATAATTCGTATTTTCAGAAGAGTTTCTTTGTTCTTTTTTTCATACGTTCCTCCAAAAATTAATTTATTATAAGAAACACGAGATTTATTTTCCTGTTCCCCTCCTTTCCAAATCCCTTAAAATATATGTGTTTCTCTGCAATTTTATCTATTTTTACCAGATAATTCTAATAAAAATAAGCAAAATTAAAGTACAGAAAATAAATCAGGAAAAAATTCTAAAGCACTTTTCTCAGCTCTTTTGCATCTTCCCCTGACAATTTCCCATTTTCTGCAGACCAGTCAAAAAAGTGTTCAATGTCTGCACTTTCCACGTTTTCTTCCACTCAGTTGTTGCAACATTCATGATTTCTCTGAATGTCATCGGTTCATCTGCATCCCACAATAATTCCATGATCTGCAGTTCTGCATTGGTCAAGGCATAATTTTTTTCATGTCACCAACGCCTTTCTATACTTCAATGCGGACATACTGGAAAACTCTCTATACTTATCAAATCTCCATATCTGACATTTCCACAATATGAGCACATACTTCCTTTATATTTATATATTTTACATCCTCCAGAATTATCTTTTTCATGGTCCATTAGAGTACCTGTTACATAATTATGGAAACACAAAGCCTCAAGATTTAAATTACAATCATTTAAGTCATATACATTCCCCTCACTGTCAACAAAAGAAAAATCATATGCTTTCTCTGCATCTCCCATCTGCTCTGTAAATCTTACGTCTTCTCCTGCCTGATGTTCATCATATATAGATATTGTTTTAGGCTCATCATATGCAAATGCAGTAATTCCCCCTGCTGCACCTGCAAGACCTGCCAGTAACAGTGATAACATCAGCCCGTGTTTTCTGATTACTTTCAATTCCAAAATCCTCCTTCTGTATACCTTTTTATTTCTGCTGTCTGCGAGTCCTGCCAGGAATCTTCCTTTTTCCAGATAATTTTTATCTTGTGCAAGACCCAAAATCAATTCCCCGTATTTTCTGCGCGCCGCTTCATCTTTGCCGTCCATTACTGCTTCATCACAATACATTTCACTGATGTTAGTCAGCTCGCGAAACAACACATAACTGAACGGATTGAACCAGTGAACAGCAATCACCAGCACTCCCAGAAATTTTACCAGCAGATCCCTGTGCATGATATGAACCAGTTCGTGTTTAGCCATATATCCATACAACTCCCGATCAGCAGTTTTCTTATTCCATATCGGAAAAACGATCAAAGGATTTAAGATGCCGCTGGTCATTGGAGCTCTGCAGTAAACGGAACAGACAAACTTTACATTTCGTTTCATTTTCAGTTCCCGTTTTGACTCTGCCAGCAACTGCGCCCATTCCAGGCTTTCAGTCCCTTTGCCGCCGTCCCCGGTAAAATATGTTTTCTTCATTTTCCAGTACAGAAATCCCTGCTTTATGACAAAAATAAATGAAATAATCACAGCCAAAGATATGATAATCCACATAAATTTTAGCTTTGTTGACAGATGGATTACGCCATGGTCGACAATAACTGCATACTCGGTGCTGATCCTGCCCGGTAAAAAACCGTTCTGCTCCTGAAAACACGGAAAGCATCGATGCAGCATGCCGGTAACAAGATATTTGCATTTTGAAAACGGAAACAGATAAAAAACAACCGCAATCTTCAGAATCCGGTACTGCCATTTCAGAAAAACATATTTGTGGGCAACCAGACTGACCAGCAGATAAACAGCCAGTACAGCGCTTCCCGATAATGACATGACAAGAAGAAGATTGTGAAACATATATGCGATATCCCTTTTCCTGTATTTTTCTGCTTTCAGCATACAAAAGCGTTTTATTGTTTTTATTAAATTTATTCAATAAAAATAATACCTGTTTTTTCCTGTTTTGTCAACTGTTCCCGGCGATTTCATCCATTGTTTATGATATACAGCCAGAAACTGCTTTCTGTATTTCAGCGCCATTTAAACATTTTCAAAGCAGCAAAACAATGCTATAATTGTATCATAGACAGGAAAGGCAAAACCGGCAGCCATGTGATACCGTCCGCCCTTTCCAGGCGGCATTCAAAGCTTTGGACAATAACGAAACAGAGGGGGATACCAGTGCATCACGTATATTTTATCAGAGAGAAAAAGCAGATCGAAGTACCGGAGGGGACTACCGTCCTGGAGGCAGAGCGGCTGGCAGGACTTCTTCCGGATGCTCCCTGCGGCGGAGCAGGCACCTGCGGAAAATGCCGGGTGATCGCAGACGGACAGAACGTACGTGCCTGTCAGACCAGAATCACGAAAGATTTTCAGATAGACACCGCCGTCTCCTCTTCTCTGGAAGACGCTGTCATATTGACGGAAGGATTTTCCAGACCGGTGTCTTTCCGGCCGGGAATCGCTGTCCATGCCGTTGAATTAAAAAAGACCGTACCCGGAGACAGGCGGTCGGACTGGGAACGGATGCTCTCTGCTCTGTCAAAAGCCGGAGCAGAAGGAGCGGAAACTTTCCGGCCGGATCCCGAACTGGCTTCTTCTCTTTATGAACGGTGCCGGCAGGGCGGAATCTGGTATATCGCCCACACTGACCGGGAGATCCTGGATATCCGCGCGGAAAAAAGAGCATTCTGCTTTGCTGCCTTTGATATCGGAACCACGACACTGGCCGGATATCTTCTGGATGCGGCGGACGGGCGGGTGCTGGCCGTAGAGAGCCGGATGAACCCTCAGGCACAGTACGGAGCGGATGTAATCATGCGGGCGGACCATGCGCTCGCCCACGGGACGGAGGCCTTAAGCCGATGCATCCGTCAGGAACTGGATGCGATGATCGGATGTCTTGCCGCGCAGGCGCACCGGGAGCGGACCGACATCCTGCAGATCTGCATGGTGGGAAATACCTGTATGCATCATCTGTTTCTGAATCTCTCCCCTGCATCACTGGTGCATGCGCCTTATACTCCTGCCATCAGTCAGGCGCTGACGCTTCCGGCTGTGCCGCACGGGCTGAATGTCCATCCAAAGGGCCAGCTTCTGATGCTGCCGAATATTGCCGGATATGTGGGTGCGGACACCAGCGGCTGTCTGCTGGCGATCCGTCCGGATCAGAAGGAAGAGATCACGCTCCTTCTGGATATTGGTACCAACGGAGAGATGATTCTGGGAAACCGGGACCGTCTGGCCACCTGTTCCACAGCTGCAGGACCCGCCTTCGAAGGGGCAAAGATCGAATGCGGCATGCGGGGAACCGACGGCGCTGTTGACCACGTCTCTTTTGAGAACGGTGTCTGGAACTATACAACCATCGGAAACCGGCCTGCAGCAGGGCTGTGCGGCTCCGGCCTTCTGGATCTGACGGCTCAGCTTCTGAAGCACGGCTTTATCGACGAAAACGGGACGCTTGAAAGCGGTCAGGAAGATCCCGGAACCTTTCTGCTGGTACACCCGGAAGACGCCGGAAATGATAAAGGAGTCTACCTGACCCAGAAGGATATCCGGGAGGTACAGCTGGCAAAAGCCGCCATCGCTGCCGGGATCCGGATCCTGATGAATACACTTTCCATTACGGAAGAAGATATCCGCTGCCTGTATATCGCAGGCGCTTTCGGCAACTATATGGATCCGGTCAGTGCAGGCGCCATCGGCCTGATTCCTCCGTCCCTGACCAAACGGATCCGGCCTGTTGGAAACGCAGCGGGAGAAGGCGCCAAGATTGCCCTGCTGAACACGGAGGAATGGAGACTGGCCGACCGGCTGGCAAAGACCGTGGAATTCGTAGAACTGGCTGCTCTGCCCGAATTTCAGGACTGCTTTGTGGATGAACTGGAATTCCCTCTTCCGGCCCGGTAACTGCACATGAAAGATACTTCCGTAAGGAGCCATAAAATGGAGAACATGATAACAGACAGAAACAAAATCACAGAACTGGCAAAGGCGCAGGGATTCTCCCAGGCTGCTCTTCTGGACTGCCGCACCATCGAATTGAAGCCGGAGGTCCGGCAGATGTGCGAAGCCAACACCTGCCATATGTACGGCAAGTGCTGGAGCTGTCCGCCGGGATGCGGTTCCCTGGAAACGTGCCGGGAAAAAATCGCCGGCTACCGGTACGGCGTCCTCGTGCAGACCACGGGACAGCTGGAGGACGATCTGGACGGAGAGACCATGATGGAAACCGAAGCATTACATAAGGAGCATTTCTACGCATTTGAGCGGGTCCTCCGGAAGCAGTATCCGGACATACTGGCCATCGGTGCCGGCTGCTGCACGAAATGCGCAGAATGCACGTACCCGGATGAACCCTGCCGTTTTCCAAAGGAAGCTTTTTCTTCCATGGAAGCCTATGGAATGGTGGTCACACAGATCTGCCAGGCCAATGGGCTGGCTTATTATTACGGCCCCTGCACGATCACTTACACAAGCTGCTATCTGCTGGGATGAGGACTGACAGGGGGCTTCTATGGGGATATGAGAAAACATACAGCAGGCAGTGGAAAAAAGGACATCCAGGCGAGGCAGAAAAGCTGGCTGCAGATGCACTGGACGGCGGAATGGATCCTCTTCGGATTGTGGAGGAAGCCATGATGCCCGCCATGCGCAGTGCAGGAGAACGGTACAAAAACGAGGAGACGGATATGCTCCGGATTCTTGCGCCGGCAGGCAGCGGAGCATATGGGCGCTGACGCCTGCACAGAAAACGGTGCGGAAGCAGCCGCCAACGGTTTTTATATGTCGTTGGCGACTGGTGAATAACAGTAAATTTTCAAAAAAGATCATGGTAGAAAGCCGATTTTTCTTTTTGCAGGCCAGGGACAATCACGCCATTGTCCATTGTTCTGTTCTTTTTTTCCAGTCAGCAGGTCTGTAGCGGCATCTGCAAGATAGCCCAGATAACTTCCTGCGGAGCTGTCGCCACACAATAATTTCCACATCAGACCACCAAAAAGATAAGACTGGGCGAACTCGCGCCAACTGTGCAGTTCTTCCACAACCTTCCGGGAGAGCTCCCATAGAATGCCAACAGCCTCGCTTTCTGTGATCCAGCCTAAATAGCATCCCCAACGCGTCAGCATCGCCGCCCGGCCAACATCCCACCCAGCCATAAAGCCAGGCGCATATTGGCTTTTATACCGCCGGGAAAATCTCCATGCCCGGCTGACAGACTCACGATCCTCCTCGTCCATAGTTTCGTCCATCAGTTCTTCCGGCGAAGATGCCTCGCTATAAAGTTGATACCGCAGGATATACCCATCCCGCGCCAGATCACGGATCCTGTCCAGCAAGTCGCTCCGGCCGTCTATCCCCCAGGAGCGGCGTACCAGAGACACGATTTTCTGTTCCATAACAGGGATATGTTCCTCCACATCCATACGGTCCAGATGGTGGCTGTTCAGAGTGGATAAAATACCGGACAGCAGAATGCCAAAATGCTCCCATTTTACATCGTCTTTCTGGTATGGGACCGCTTCCGGCTCAGGCATGGACTCCAGCCGGGCCATTGTTTCTTCCAAAGTAGAATAAAGGTTTTCTTCCAGTTCCAGGCTGAACGAAAGTTCTTCCTCATCGTCTGCGTCTTCCATTTCCAGCGTTTCCAGGGCCGCCGCAAGCACGCCCATATCTTCTCCGAAAAGATGTTCCAGCAGGTCCCCGGCAGCAGATGAAGCGGCTTTGGCAACTTTGTCATTTACCATCTCTTGCAGCCGTTCCTCATTGACAGCCGTCTGAGCCATACTGTCCGGTCCAAACATCTGTCCGAGAATTTCTACCTGACGCTGAGTATTGGCGGAAATCTGTTCTTCCACTTTAGAGGCAGATATAGACGCGCTTTTTTCAGAGCCGGGAACTTCGATTTCATTGATTCGTTCCTCGTTTTTTTCCATGGTTTCTTTCACAGCATCGAGCGCCTGCTCCTTTGTCTGCTGTGCCTGTTTCATAATCTCGTTTATATCGAACATTTTTAATCCTCCTTGTCCGGGGGGAGCGGATGCCATGCCGAATTTTTGTGACGTGTAAACAACTTTTTAATCTGCCGCAGTATTGTTTCTATAAAATGAAACCAGAGATTGCCAAACAGAAACACAATCATAAGGAACAGCAGGAACGCTCCCATTTCTCCAACAGGTATTTTTTCCCTCACTTCGTTGCAAAACGGTTCATAAAGAAGTCGGTAAAAGCAGCCAGCTCATCATCCTGTGATACATAAACATACAGCTTTTCATCTTCCAGCCAGTCATAAGCATTAATGCCAATGTATCCTTTTTTGTCCGGGTAAATGAGGAACGCATCGGTAGGATACTTGTTGCGACAGGCTTTCAAAATTTCAGAGCGGCGATAGTAAGCAGGATCGCCGCAGCCGGAAAGGTCAGGGACTGTGGGAACGACCACAATCGTCTGGCCGGCTTCATTCCAGCCAACAATCAGATTGCCGATTTTGGTTTTGCTTCCATGCACAAATCCATAGTTGAAACGGCTCACATCCTCGGTATATCCGAAAATCAGCCTGTACTCGTCCCCATCTTCAACGACCTGGTTAAACAGGGCACGCATTTTCTTCGCATTTGCGTTGCTCTTTTCCATGTCAATTTCCGGCCCCTTAAATAACTTACTGAAAAATCCCATAATTTTTTCCTCCTGAATGTTCAGATGTTTTTATATGAAACTGAACAGGGCAGTCCCCACAGCATCATAAATGAATCGTGTTTTCTCTTTTGCCTTTTGTTTGATTTCCATCAGTCAAAATAAAGATAAACCGTTAAATTTGTTCTTATTTCAGCTAAAATGAACTCCGTCCGAATATAAGGCCAAAACAGATATTCAGACGGATTTTCCCATTCCTCAAGATGCAGGCACTGTTTTTAATTTCTCCAGAGCATCCACAATAGCGTTTATTTGAAAGTCAACTGTTTCATCGGCAGCTTCGGGAACAAACAAAGGTAACGTATCAGGGATCGCCTTGCGTACAATCATCACAGTCAGACTCAAATTCGTGAATAAATGGATCCTTGCCGCATCTGCCTTTATGCCAAAGTTTTCTAAAATCTCTCCAAAAAGGCGAAGCTGTTTCTGGCGGAATATTTGATAGCTTTCCTTTGACAGACGTTTGAAAATAAGCTGCTGTTCTTCAATCGTTAAAACAGCAATTCCATTTTTCTCTCCGTAACAACAGGCATAGAGAAATTGTTTCACGGCATCACGCCAGCTTAAAGCAGGATCCGCCATCAGTCTTTGCACCTGCTCAATAATTTTAGGTTGCTGCAAGTACAGCGTTTCAACGATCAAATCTTCTTTCGTTGCAAAGAAAGAATAAAAGAAAGTTCGTGAAATGCCGACTTTTTTATATATTTGCTCCACAGTAGTATGCTGTATGCCCTGTTTTGCCATCAATTCAAGACCAACGGTAACAAGTTCCGTTTTGATGCGCTCTTTATCCTCCTCCGAATAAGCTACCTTTGGCATCCCGTCACCTCCTTCCCGGAAATAAAAACAAATTCCAAAACTTGATTTTATTTTAACATATTATGATAGCATAATGCAAGCGTGAAATGTCATAAGGACGATATTTTTGGATGCGGACACCTTCGAAGCCGCACGTTTTCAGCAGGCCATTCAGGTGTGACCACACTCCGAAATTCTTGCATTTTCGTATTCCTGATAAGAGTTGTTCATGTCTTCTTTCTTCGCATTTGACATTTTCTCCTCCCTGTACTAAAGTATTATGTAGGATATTGGATTTTAAGAGTACAAGGAGAAAACAATGAATCAGAACAGCAGCTATCTGAAAAAATTAAGCAATGAATCGGTTGTACAGCGGGTTATCAACTGCCTGACAGACGCCATGATCCATAAAGAACTGCGTCCCGGAGACAAGATTCCAACCGAACTGGAGCTGTCGGAGACGCTGGGCGTTGGAAGGAATTCCATACGCGAAGCCATCAAAATTCTGGTCTATCTGGGCGTTCTGGAAATCCAGCGGGCCGAAGGTACTTTTGTGTGCGAAGGCTTCAGTGAAAGCATGATCGACCCCATGATCTACGGCATCATCCTGGACAAAGCCGACTCCTATGACAACCTGATGGAACTGCGGGAAATGATGGAATCCGGAGTTGTCCGGCTTGCCATGACCAAATACACCGAAGAAGACATGCAGAATCTGGAAGAAAAGCTCGCACTTATGAAGACAGAGATCGGAAAAGGACCGCAAAATACCCGGGCGACCTTTGAAGCAGACAATGCATTTCACGATGCGGTATCCAGCATGGGGCACAATCCCCTGATTGACAAGATCAACCGGGTCGTACAGATGCTGACCTGGTCCATCCGCCTGGAGACCGTTACCCATATGGTGGAGACGGGCCGCGGGCAGGAACTGTATGAAGCCCATGAGAAGATCTGGCGAATGTTAAAGGATCGAAACAGCAGCAATCTGAGTCAGAAGATCCGGGATACCTATTTTGAAAATGAGATCAAAAACGCCTGAACAGCAGAAAGGAGAATCTATGGAATTTAACACCGGAAAGTTCCTCCCACCGCCATGGATCGCGTATCCTGAGATGGAACGGTATTCCATTGGCTGGAGAATGGGGTACGGGGAATACTATATCATTCGCTGGAGCACATGGTTCCGTGCCCTTACAGAAACCGAAAAGAAAACATATCAGGAACTTTTCCCGGAACCGGTCACCTGGAAAGGCTACTGGAACAACGCAGATGAATGTTTCTACTACCAGCGGGGCGAGTACCTGATCCAACTCTGGAATGAAACCGGAACGCCGTCCTGTTCCGTCGAACAGATTCACAGCGCATATTCACAGGGACGTGTGTTTCGCTATACACTGTTCTGGAAACCGGAACCTTCCCCCGACGGGCTTATCACGGAAAGCTGTCTCGGACAGTGGTGGAAATCCGACTTCTGGTCTGTCGCCCATACCTACTGCTGTATGGAACAGTTTATGATGGCGCAGAAAGCAGAATTATTCGGCGACGACAAAATCCGCGAAGAGATCCTTGCCTGCAGCGATCCGAAGACCATCAAGGCGCTGGGACGAAAGGTGCAGAATTTTGACGAAGACGTGTGGAATAAGGTGAAATATTCCATCGTCCTCAACGGCAATTTCCTGAAATTCACCCAGAATCCCGAACTTCGGGATTACCTGTTGTCGACCGGAGACCGGATCCTTGTGGAAGCCAGCCCTCTGGACGGAATCTGGGGAATCCGGATGGGACGGAAAAACGAACACGTTTTGAATCCGCTGAAATGGAAAGGACAGAATCTGCTTGGTTTTGCTCTGATGGAAGTACGCGGCGAAATCCGACGGGTATGGAAAAACGCGGCGCTGTGCGAGACCATAGCGGATTGAACTGCCGCCTTTGTACAGCACGCCGTCCATACCGGAAAACAGCCCGCAGAATCATCTGCAGGGCTGTTTTCCATTTTATATTCAAATTTCAGAAGGGCTTAGTCCATATGAGATCCGCCGTTGATGTCGATCTCCTCGCCTGTTATATAGGAAGCTTCTCTGGAAGCCAGGAACAGAATCGCATTGGCAACCTCCTGCGTCTCGCCGGGACGTCCCATGGGGATGCCGTCGATGACCTTGTCTGCGTCCTCTTTCGGAAGCGATTTCCAGATCTCTGTATTGATCAGACCCGGGCACACACTGTTGATGGTAATGCCTTCTGCCGATATTTCTCTGGAAAGATTTTTGGAAAATGCCAGTACCGCCGCTTTGGAAGCGGAATAATGCGCTCCGCCGAATACCCCGCCGCCTCGCTTCCCGGATACGGAGGACAGGTTCACGATTCTGCCGTATTTTGCCGCACGCATGGGCTTCATGCAGGCCTGGGTGCAAAGGAACAGTCCGAACATATTGACCTCAAAGATCCTTCTCATATCCTCCAGTTTCATATCTTCCACTGTCACCTTCTGAGAGATGCCCGCATTGTTTACCAGTACGTCGATCCGGCCGTATTTTTCCATAATCGTATCCACCATCTGCTGCACGGACTCCGGAGATGTTACATTTACTGTAACTCCCATGGCCTTTCCGCCTTCTCCTTCGATCGCTGCTACCGTATCCTTGATGCCTTCTTCATTCATATCTGCAATGATTACCGTTGCGCCCTGTTTTGCGAATGTACGGGCGATGGTTCTTCCAATTCCCTTCGGAGAGCCGCTTCCTGTTACAATGACTACCTGATCATGAAATTCAAACATTTTATATTCCTCCATTTTTTTCGTGTTTCTTTATTTATCCTATGTAAAACATAGGATGTATATTTGCATGCTGTTATGTAAAGCCAATACCTGGCGCCGGTCTATCGAACCAGTTCCTCTGCCAGTTCCACAATATGCTCCGCCGTGATTCCATTCATCTCCAGCAGCCTTTCATAAGGCGCCGACTGTCCAAACTGGTCCTGAATGCCGACTCTTCTGACCACTGCCTTTCCGGTCTCTGCCACCACATCGCTGACGGCGCTTCCCAGCCCGTTCAGGATATTATGGTCTTCTACTGTGATAATCTTTCCGATCTGGTCCACACAGGCCGTGACTGCGTCCCTGTCCAGCGGTTTGATCGTATGCATGTCCAGCACCCTTGCCTGAATACCCTTTGCCTCCAGTAACTCTGCCGCTTTCAGCGCGATGCAGACGGTATCTCCGTTGGCGATCACTGCCACGTCTCCGCCTTCCCGAAGAACATTTGCCTTTCCGATCTCAAATTCCGTATTTTCATCATAGATCACCGGAACTGCATCTCTGGTAAACCGGAGATAACAGGGCCCATACATCTCTGCCGCTTTTGCCACCAGTTTCCTTGCTGCGTAATAATCTGCCGGCATGATCACCGTCATATTCGGAAGCGTCCGCAGTACGCCCAGGTCCTCGATACACTGATGGCTGGCGCCGTCATTGGCCGGGGTTACACCTCCATGGGAGCAGGCGATCTTCACATTCAGGTTCGGATAGCAGATCTCCTGGCGGATCATCTCACACATTCGGAGGGAACCGAACACCGCATAGGTGACAACAAAGGGAATCTTTCCGCAGGTTGCCATGCCTGCCGCCACGCCTGCCGCATTCTGCTCCGCAATGCCCACATTAAAGTACTGATCCGGAAGTTCTGCCCGGAACTGCCCGGTCTTACAGGATTTTCCGATATCCACATCCACCACATAGATCTTATTGTCTTTTTTCCCGAGTTTCACGATCTCTTCACCAAATCCGTCTCTGGTTGCCTTTTTTACTTCGCTCATCTTATACGCTCCTGTCTGTCATTTTACATTCGACTAATCTGTTTCCCTGATATTCCGGCGTTATCTCACCTGATTCCGCATCGGCTCTTATTTTGCTCCGGCTGCTGCGGATCACCGCTCCTTACGAATTTTGACTGCCGAAATTCTGAAAAGGTATCCGTTCCTGCATGAACCTGCGTTACGCCAGCGCTGCCAGCTGCTCATCCAGCTCCTTCATTGCCTGCGCATACTGCTCGTCATTGGGCGCCACTCCGTGCCAGCCGCACTGATTTTCCATAAAGGACACACCCTTTCCTTTAACCGTGTGCGCAAAGATGCATTTGGGCTTTCCGTTTCTGGACGCCCTCGTCTTATCCAGCACCGCCAGAATCTCCTCCATATTGTGTCCGTCCACATCGAAGGTCTCAAACCCGAATGCCTCAAACTTCTTTCCAAGATTGATATTCGGCATGACCTCATCGGTGGTTCCGTCCAGCTGCAGGTTGTTGTTGTCCACGAATACCACCAGATTATCCAGTTGATACTTGTTTGCTGTCTGCGCAGCCTCCCAGATCTCGCCCTCCTGGCACTCGCCGTCGCCCAGCACCACGAATACCCGATAGTCTTTCCGATCCGCTTTTGCCACGATGCCCATGCCGACGCCGCAGGCAAATCCCTGTCCCAGGGAACCGGTGGAAATGTCGATGCCCGGGCATTTCTTCATATCCGGATGGCCCTGAAGGATCGAACCCTCCTGACGAAGCGTATCCAGCACCGCTTCATCAAAAAAACCTCTGGTCGCCAGCGCCGCGTACTGGATCGGGCACACATGGCCTTTGGAAAGGACGAAACGGTCTCTGTCTTCCCATTTTGGATTTTTCGGATCCAGATTCATCTCCCGGAAATACAGGGCGGTCACAAAATCAGCCGCTGACAGGGAGCCGCCCGGATGGCCGGACTGCGCCTTGTGGATCATGCGGATTACCTTTTTCTTCAGTTCAATACACTGTTTCTGTAATTCTTTTACACTTGCTTCTCTCATAATGATTTCACCTCTTGATTTTATAATGTTGCTTCCGTCCCTCCAGCTTCCGGATACCAGACAGATGTTCTGTTTCTTTCGGATATGGTTCGAGACGGCACTGTGGTCTGATTTCCTGTGTCTATACAAAGGCCAGCGATACTGCAGGCACGTAAGTCACAATCAAAAGTACAAGGATCGATGCAATCAGCAGCGGAATTACCGCTTTTGAAATATCTTTCAGGTTCACATCCGCCACTCCGCAGGCCACATACAGGTTGACGCCGACCGGCGGTGTAAAAAGTCCGATGGCCAGGTTTACAATCATGACCACCCCCAGATGCACCAGATCAATGCCCAGGGCATTTGCCACCGGCACAAACAGCGGTGTGAAGATATACAGCGCTGACGTGGAGTCCAGGAAGCATCCGGCGATCAGAAGGATAATGTTCACAATGATGAAGAAAATCATCGTGCTTCCTCCGGTTACCTGCTGAAGCGCCGTACTGATGGCCACATCCAGCCTTGCACGGGTCAGCACATAGGCAAACAGGCTGGCCGCTGCCGTAATAAACATAACGGTCGCCGTGGTGGATACGGAATCCAGCAGGAGGGTGTACAGTTCCCTGAACCGGATCTGTCTGTAGATAAAGATTCCCACAAACAGTCCGTAGATGACGGACACTGCCGCCGCTTCCGTAGGCGTAAAGATTCCGCCGTAGATCCCTCCCAGAATAATGACCGGCATCAGCAGGCCCCAGAATGCATCCCGGAATGCCGTCCAGCGTTCTTTTGCGGATGCTTTGGGCAGTGTCTCCAGTTCGCTTTTGCTTCCCACCAGAAGCGCGGTCACCATCAGCCCCAGACCCATGAGAAGCCCCGGAAGGATACCTGCCAGAAACAGCGTCCCGATGGATGCATCCGCAATGGAACCGTACACCACAAAGGTAATAGAGGGCGGGATGACCACACCAATGGCTCCGGAAGCTCCCATGAGCGCCGCCGCAAAGGCCGGCCTGTACCCTGCTTTGATCATGGCCGGGATCATGATCAGTCCCAGAGCCGCCACGGTCGCCGGGCCCGAACCGGAGATCGCCGCGAAGAAGCAGGACACGATGACGCATACAATGGCAAGGCCCCCTTTTAAATGTCCCACGCAGACTTCCGCCAGCCGGATCAGCTTTCCGGAGATGCCCGCTTTCTCCATGATATTCCCGGCAAGGATGAAGAACGGAATCGCCAGAAGTACGAATTTGCTCGTGGAGGACGACACCAGTCTGGGGAGACTGCTCATGATGGTGTCCAGAGGCCGCCCTGCTCCCTGAACGATCATGGCCAGTACACTGGACGCTCCGAGACAGACCGCAATGGGCGTGCCAATCAGCAGCAGAACCGCAAATACGAGAAACAATACAGCTGCAACCATCAGTTCTCTCCTCCTTTCTCAACGGTTTCCCGGATTTCTTCAATCAGCACCTGCACAAACCGAATGGCGGCAAACAGCGCTCCGATGGGTACAAAGGAACCGAAGATCCATTCCGGCCACTGCATGTTGGCCGTCACCTGATGCAGCTGTCTCTGGCTTAAAACCATCCGAATGCCGTAGTAAAAGATTGCTCCCGTAAATGCCACAGCAAACAGATAACCAATGATATGGAAGATTCTGCGGACCTTCGGGCTCACCACATCCGTCAGAATGGTCAGACCCAGATGCGCTCTTCTTCTGGCTGCAATGGCGGTGCCCAGCAGGCTCAGAAGCACGAACAGGTAGGTTGTGATCTCTTCTGAGAAGGAGAAGGAAGCGCTGAACACATATCTGGCCACCACATTGGCAAATGCCAGGATCGTCATGACCGACAGGCAGGCAGCTGCCACAATCTCCTCAATTCTGTCTAATATATGCATAGATTTCCCCTTTCCGCCTGCTCTGCTATTCAATCTGAAACGCTGTACAGGCTTCTTCTCCGTATTTTTCCATAAATTTTTTCCGGACCGGCTGGACCGCTTCCTTGAAAGCCTGAAGCTCTTCCGGTGTCAGTTCCGTCACAACCATACCGCCGTCCCGAAATTTCTGTATAATCGCCGCTTCTTCTGCTTCTACCTGATCCCGTCCCCAGTCGCATGCCTCTTTTGCCTTTTCTCTTAAGAGTTCCTGCGTCTCTGGCTCCAGGCTGTTCCAGATCTCGGTATTTGCCACAAACAGATCATTCTCGTAAGTGTAGTTCCACAGCGTCATATAGTCCTGCACCTCATACATTTTCGCCGAATCCGTAATGCTCACCCCGTTTTCCTGCCCGTCAATGGCCCCCTGCTGAATGGCGGTGAACACTTCGCTCCAGCTCATGGAGATGGGATCCGCTTTCAGTTCCCGGAAAAAGTCCATATAGACCTCGCTGCCCGGCACCCGGATCTTCAGGCCCTGTACGTCCTCCGGCGTACGCACTTCATGCCTGCTGTTGCTGATCTGCCGGAATCCGTTGTGAAAAGAGCCCAGATAGGTAATTCCTTTTTCCTCCAGAACCTTTGCGTAGTAATCTCCCCCGGTCTCATCGATCACGGTTCTGGCCTCCGTATAGTTGTCAAAGCTCCACGGGATCGTTGCAATGGACATCTGACCGTCCAGCACCGACATGACGGATGTGGCATAGGCCGCCAGGTCCGCGCCTCCCACTGCAATCATCTCGATTCCCTTTGTGGAGTTCCCCCCTGCAAGCTGATCATTGGGAAATACCGCAACGGTGACTCTGCCGCCGGACTCTTCTTCCACCAGTTCCGCAAATTTCTTCGCCACTTTGGTATCAATCTGAATATCCGTTCCATTGACCGCCATCACCAGTTCGATCTCCTGGTAACTGTCACCCGATCCTGTGGATGTCTGTTCCGTACCAGAACCGCATCCCGACAGCAATACAGATGCCAGTACCGCCGCAAGGATCAACCCTGCCATCTTCTGCTTCATCAAGCATTTCTCCTTCCTTTTGTTTTCATCCTTTGTAGGATGTTATACGTACTATATATCATAATGACAAAAGAATGTCAATGCTTTTTCTCATATTCGGCATTTTATACATATTTCATGTGTGATTTTTGTGCGAAATGACAGATAAAAAAGAAGCAACACGGATCCGTTTATTTCAAATAACCTTCTGCTGTCTGTACGCAGGAACCAAACAGTTTGCAGACCATGAACGGTGTTGCCGGTGCGCATTTTGCAGAAAAGCGGGATAAATGGAAGCTGAAAATGCACACCGGTAACACCATACAGGCTGATCGCCTGTTCTCAATACTGCCTGCAGCCCTTTACGCCTCTGCCGTATGCCAGTCCAGCAGAAGCTGTCTGACCCAGCTGCACAGCTTTTCACTGCTCTCACCTGCGATCCGCATCACTTCCTCATGGCTGTGTTTCGTCTTCGCGATCCCGGTTGCCATGTTGGTGATGCAGGCAATCCCCAGTACCTTCATTCCCAGATAGTTGGCTGCGATGGTTTCCGGCACGGTGGACATGCCGATGGCATCCGCGCCGAGACGTTCATATGCGCGGATCTCTGCCGCGGTTTCATAACAGGGACCGGAGAAAATGGCATAGACGCCTTTTTTACAGGAGATCCCCAGCTTCTCTGCTGTCTTTTCCGCCTTCCGAATCAGTTCTTTCGCATACGCCTCCGACATATCCGGAAAACGGACGCCGAAACGTTCGTCATTTTCTCCGATCAGCGAGTTGTTTCCCAGCATGTTGATGTAATCGGTCAGGATCATCAGGTCTCCCGGCTCGAAATCCCGGTTAATCCCGCCGCAGGCATTGGTTACGATCAGATTCTCAATACCCAGAAGCTTCATCACATAGATGGGATAGGTCACTTCCTTCATGGTAAAACCTTCGTAATAGTGAAAACGTCCCTGCATGGCAGCAATGATCTCCTGCCCGATCCTGCCGATCACCAGATTTCCCGCATGCCCTGCCACGTGAGACCGGGGGAAATTCGGGATCTCCGTGTAGGGGATGACCGCCCGTTCCTCCATGATGTCCACCAGGCTCCCCAGACCGCTTCCTAATATGATGCCCGTGGTCGGACGCAATGACGTCCTGCCCTGAATAAACTGCGCCGATTCTTTTACTTTCTCATAAAACATAGATTTGACCTCCTTTTTCTTTCTTCCGGCCTATGGCCTGCATGCTGCTTTGACTGACCGAAGCATCTGTTATTGAATCACCAGCGTCCGTTCTCCTACCATATCCTCCAGAAATCCCTGAATGATGCTCTCTGTCTGAACTCTGGCATTTTGAAGCAGACTCTCCAGATCCGCCTTTTCCATAACATCCGCCTTCGCTGCCGCAACCATGTCAATCACATCCTCTTTTTCCATCCGGTTAAACAGCGCCCATTTTTCATCATAAAATTCGATCGAGCCTTCGTCAATCTCCACAGACTGCACTTCGCACTCCGGCAATGTAATCACTACCTGGTCTTCCTGAACATCGATGACTGCTTTCTGAATATCGATCCCGGCCCGGACACCGGCCGTATAGATCATGGAAAAGCTGTTTCTGGTAAGAAACGGAATCTTCCCTTCGGAATATCTGATCAGACCTGTATAGGTAAGCCGGGCAGTGGTCAGCTCACGGACTGCTTCCAGCCTGCTGCTGACGAAAGCAGAGGTGAGTTCCGGTTCCTCCGGGGTGGTATAATACATATAACCGCAGATTCCTGCACCCATGCCGAGAAACAGGGTCAGCAGAATCAGCAGACATGTTCTTCCAAATCTTCTCATTTTCAACCGCTCCTTTGTCTCTTTACCTGATTATACCATGTGTGGCCGTTACTGAAAACTCTTACTTTCTGTATTTATTCCGAGTCTCTGTTACTGCTCAGATAACTGCAGGCCTTCCGCCTGTTATGGACATATGTTCCTGAAAGACCCATGGAAGGGCGCCGGTTTTATATTTCTGATTTTTATATATGGATTGACACAGTATATTATATATTGTATAATATACAAAACTGATACATAAGAAAGGAGCACAAAGATGATATTTCCTTTAAGTCCACCCATGTTTGACCTGCTGATCCTTTCCATTACTGAACAGGAAGATTCCTATGGTTATCAGTTAAGCCAGAAGATCAAGAACGTCTCCGGCGTCAAGGATTCCACCCTTTACCCGATTCTGAAAAGGCTGCAGGAACAGGGATTCCTGACCGTATATGACCAGCCCTTTCAGGGAAGGAACCGAAGATACTACCGGATCACAGACTCTGGCAGAGAACGATACCAGGAGCTTATGGAGGAATGGCAGCTCCACAAAGAAGCCATTGACCGGATTTTGAAAGGAGGAAGCGAAGAATGAACCGTGAAGAATACATGAAGCTCCTGCAGCACAGACTGAGGAGACTGCCCAAAGAAGATTACAACCGGGCGATCGCCTATTTTATCGAATATTTTGAGGAAGCCGGTCCAGAACGGGAAGCGCAGGCCATAGAGGATCTGGGAAGCCCGGAGCTGGCAGCAGATCAGATCATCCGCGATTTTGCAGTGGAGAATGCCGACGGCCCTGCGAAAAATGTCAAAAAAGGATTTTCTGCCCTGTGGATCGGCATTCTGGCGATTTTTGCCGCACCGGTGGCTCTGCCGCTGGCACTGGCGTTCGGCGCGGTGATCCTTGCCATGATACTGGTGGTGGCCGCCCTGATCTTCTCTGTATTCCTGATCGCCGTTTCCCTGGTCCTGTCCGCGCTCCCCTGCATTCTGGTCAGTCTCTGGCTTGTTTTCACTTCTTTTGCAGACGGACTGGCCACGCTGGGATACGGGCTCCTCATTCTGGGTGTGGGAATCCTTATGACCATGCTCAGCATCTTAATTACCAGATGGTGCCTGCACGGCATGACCCGTCTGTTTGGACTGATCGTGAAAGGTGGTAAATATTATGAAAAATAAGAAAATATGGTTTTTCCTGTCTCTTTTATGCCTTCTGTCGGGAGGACTCTTTGTACTTCTGGGAACCCTGTTGGGCGGAATCCCCGGCTTCTATCTGGATAAAAACGGCATTCATACTTCAAGGGAAACGGCAAGTCAAACGATGAACGTATTTCAGGATACCATCGAACTGGATCCATTTGACAGCATGGAACTGAATATTTATAATGCGGAGGATGTAACGCTTATCCCCTCAGACCGTTATGCAGTCGAATACCGTATTACCGGTATTTACGAAAAACCCGTCTGTCAGGCAGAAGACGGCAGACTGATCTTCCGTGAAACCTCTACTGTGTACAATGATCCCGGAATCTGGTTTCTGTATGCCAGCCCCCGTTCTGAATACATCAGAGAACCCGGACCTTATTATGTGAAAATCGAATATCCTGCAGACCAGATTTTCACTGATGTCAAAATCCGGATGGAATGCGGAGATCTGAAGCTTCCGTTTATACAGGCCGATACACTGGACATCCAGGATGACTACGGAGATGTCTCTCTGGACGGGTTTACCGGAACCGCATGGAACCTTTACATGTCCAGCGGAAATCTGGCTGCCGGATCAGTGACCGCCGAACAGACAAATATTCTGAGCGAATATGGAGACGTCTCTCTGAAAGACTATACCGGAAACACACTGGATATCCGTATGTCCAGCGGCGATCTTTTTCTTGGCTCTGTGACGGCAGAACAGACAGAGATTCAAAATGAGTATGGAACCGTCCAGATCGAACAGGCGTTCGCTGACAGTCTGACTGCGAATTTAAGTTCCGGCTCCTTTCTGGCCGGAAGCCTGGACGTCCCGGCTCTGAAAGTGGTGAATGAATATGGGTCGGTTCGCATCCTGCTTCCCGGAACACTGTCCGACTATGGCTACCAGCTGCAGACCGAATACGGCTCTGTCCTTCTGGGTGGAAAAAGCCTTGCAAACAGCGACGAAGAGGAAGACGAAATCCATTATACCTCCGCCGGAACCAATGGAAAAACCATTGAGATCTTATGCGACAGCGGAGATATCATAATTGATCCGGTACCATAGAATCTCCGTATTTTATCGGAAACCATGAAAAAAGCTTCTCTCCCTGATATAAGGAAGAGAAGCTTTTTTCCCTCTTACTTCAGACTTACTGCATCCGCTGTCCGATCAGCACTGTCTTTCCTTCAAAAGCAAACCCGTATTTTCGGTTCTTCTCAAAGCTCCGGATTCCGATTCCTGCTGTTCTCGCCATGGCGCCCCCTGCCTTCCTGTTCTGCCGCAATTATGGCATTGCCTGTTTTTCCTTTTAAACGCTCTTTTTTGTATGTCAAAAACACGTTGCACTTCTGTTCTATCCATTGTAAAATGGGAAAAAGCAACTATATGCAGAAAGCAGGTGAACCATATGGAAAAAACATGGTGGAAAGAAAGCGTTGTCTACCAGATCTATCCTCGAAGCTTCAACGACAGCAACGGAGACGGCATCGGAGATCTGAACGGCATCACGGAGAAGATGGACTATCTGAAAGAACTTGGAATCGACGTCATCTGGCTCTCCCCGGTCTATGAATCGCCCAATGACGATAATGGATATGATATCAGCAACTATCAGGGCATCATGAAAGAATTCGGTACCATGGAGGATTTTGACCGGATGCTGGCCGCCGCCCACGAGCGGAAGATCCGGATCGTCATGGATCTGGTCGTCAATCACACCTCTGACGAGCATCCATGGTTTGTAGAGAGCCGGAAATCAAAGGACAATCCTTACCGGAACTATTATATCTGGAAAGAGGCAAAGAACGGCGGCGTACCCAACAACTGGGGCTCCTGTTTCGGCGGATCCGCCTGGAAATATGATGAGACGACGGACATGTATTTCCTGCACATGTTTTCGCAGAAACAGCCGGACCTGAACTGGGAAAATGAGACCGTCCGCCGGGAAGTGTTCGACATGATGGACTGGTGGTGTCAGAAAGGCATCGACGGCTTTCGGATGGACGTAATCAGCATGATCTCCAAAGATCCGGCATATCCGGACGGAGCTTTAAAAGAAACCGGTTACGGAGATTACGGCCCCTATGTATGCAACGGTCCCAGGGTACATGAATATCTGCAGGAGATGAACCGAAAAGTCCTCTCCCGCTATGACCTTCTGACCGTTGGCGAATGCGCCGGCGTGACGGTCGAAGAGGCAAAGAGATATGCAAATCAGGACGGAACGGAACTGAACATGGTCTTCCAGTTTGAACATATGGATCTGGACGGCGGCGAGACCTTCAAATGGAATGACCGGAAGATCAGCCTTGTGGAACTGAAGGCAACTCTTTCCAAATGGCAGACGGAGCTGTACGGCAAAGCGTGGAACAGCCTGTACTGGTGCAACCACGACCAGCCCCGGATCGTGTCAAGGCTGGGCAACGACAGCGACGTTTACCGGGAGCGTTCTGCGAAGATGCTGGCGACCTGTCTCCATATGATGCAGGGCACACCCTATATCTATCAGGGAGAAGAGCTTGGCATGACCAATGTACCCTTCCCGTCTCTTACGGATTTCCGGGATATCGAGAGTATCAACGCTTTTCATGAATACACAGGAAGCGGACAGATCGCTCCTGACGATATGATGCGCTACCTTCGCTATAAGGGCCGCGACAACTCCAGAACGCCCATGCAGTGGGATGACAGCGACCACGCAGGTTTCAGTACCGTCGCCCCCTGGATCATGGTAAATCCCAACTATACCCGGATCAACGCCAGAGAGCAGCTGGCACGTGAGGATTCTGTCTTCCACTATTATCAGAAACTGATCCGCCTGCGGAAATCCCACGAGATCATCGTATACGGCTCTTATGAACTCCTGCTGCCGGACGACCCGGATCTCTATGTCTATACCCGGGAACAGAACGGAGAAAAGCTGCTGGTCATCTGTAATTTTACGGACCAGTCAAAGAACTTCTCTCTTCCCGACGGATGGATACCGGAACGGATGGAGCGCCTGATCGGCAACTGCTGCCGGACCGCCGCCGGGCGGACCATGGAGCTTATGCCCTATGAAGCAGTTGTCTACAACATGCCTGCATCATAGACCGAAGCTGCACCGCGTCCTGTCCGGTTCCTGCATGACTCCGGACTCCTGCAGCAGGCAAAACGTCGGCGCCGGAATATCTTCGCCCATGCAGGCGCCATCCACGTTCAACAGCCGGATTTTGATTTGAATCCGGCAGAGAAACCGCATAACACAAGGAGGAAACCGCACATGTACAAATTATGGGAAGCATTAAAGGAAGCAAAAAAATACCGCTGGGTAGAGCTTTCCCACTCACTGAACAATGACAGCCCCTATTGGTCCGGCATCCCGGAAGGCTCCGTAGAACTGGGGACCACCTGTTTTGACTGGGGCAATGAGATGCTGGACTGCCTGATCCAGACTTTCAAATTCCCGGGGCAGTTCGGCACCCACATCGATTTTCCGGGACATTTTGTCAAGGATCGGGAATTATCCGAGCGATACGGCGTGAAGGATCTCATTTTCCCGCTCTGTGTCATCGATGTTACGGAAAAAGTAAAAGCAGATCCCACTTATGTGGTCACTTCTGCAGATCTGAAAGAATACGAAGCAACATATGGCCCGATCCCTGACGGAGCCTTTGTGGCGCTGCGCACGGACTGGTCGAAGAAATGGCCGGATATGGACGCACTCTCCGGCACGGATGCAGACGGCGGTGAAAATTTCCCCGGATGGTCCATGGATGCCCTGAAATACATCTACGAAGAGCGGAATGCCGCTGCCAACGGACACGAAACTCTGGATACGGACGCTTCCGCAGAAGCCGCCAAAGCCGGTGATCTGGCATGCGAGCGGTATGTGCTGGACAGGGGCAAACTGCAGGTGGAAGTCCTCACCAACCTGGATCAGGTGGCTCCTGCAGGGGCCGTTCTCATCGTATCCTATCCGAGGATCGAAGGCGCCACCGGACTTCCTGCAAGAGTCTGGGCCATTACGGAATAAATGAAAAAAGCTGCCGCAGAGCAAAAAGCAACACGCTCTGCGGCAGTCCGTATGTTTCTGAAATCTCTATCTCTGCGAAAGCAACTGCTCGATCACATAGGCGACACCTGCTTCTTCATTGGTCTTTGTGACATATTTCGCCGCCTTTTTAATCTCCGGTACTGCATTCCCCATGGCGACGGTTGCACCAAAATCCATGGACAGCATGGAATAATCGTTCATACTGTCACCCAGCACCAGAACCTCATCCATCGTATATCCAAGAGATTCTATGTAGGCCTTCAGGACCGGACCCTTCTGTGCCCGGACATCCGTGATCTCCAGATTGTCCACAAAAGAAGAGGCTGCTGCGATCCTCGGGTCTCTGGAAAGCACCTGTTCCAGTCTCTTCAGCCTGGCAAAATCATCAGAAAACAGAAAGATTTTATAGACCGGAACTGCTGCTTCTCTGAGCTCTTTCATGCTGAGAATTCCCCTGGTGTTCGCTTTTATCCTCTGATATAACGGGGAATTTAAAATCTCCTCTCTGGTCGTATTCGCATGAAAGATCTGCGCCTGCAGGATAATGCTCTCTTTTACCTGCTCAGGGGTCCCGATCCGGTAATCATACTGATCGGTGGAAAAAATAACCGACACAGACCATTTTTTCAATTCTTCATATATTTCTTCGCACAGATTCAGATCCATATGAATCCGGCTCACAAGCTGCTGAGCGGAATCTCTCACTTCTGCACCGCTGGCCAGAATATAGTCACAGGTCAGATCAAACCCCTTCAGCTGCTCCATCGCCTGTGTCAGATTCCGCCCGGTCGCAATGATAAACCGAATCCCATGCGCACAGGCCCGTCTGACCGCCTCCGCCGTCCGGGGCGCTATCTCATGAGCATCATTCAGCAACGTTCCGTCCATATCACTTGCGATCACTTTTATCATAATCCTGTCCTTCCTTTTTGCACGATGTAAGGGGCTACCATACAGCATGATACCCCCTCACCATATTACAGGAATCTGCCTGCAGATTCAACCTGTTTTTTAAAGCGCCGCCTGCAGTTCCTCCAGACTCATGGTCCCTGTAATCATTTCATATTCCCCGGCATCGAAGACTTTCCATTCCTGAGAAGATATTTCCTTCCCATCTATATAATCTGCTCCATACAGCCCCAGAGAGTCCATCTCCTCCTCATCCGGCATCCCGTTTCCGTTTACATCGTCAAAATTAACGGTCTTGATCTCCGCTTTGATATCCAGTGTATACGAACCGCTGATCTCCATGTAAGTCGTATACAGAATGGCTCCGGCGTAATCCGAGTTACAGTTCCTTATATTGTTCTTCCGCGGCGCATATTCATAGCCCGCATTTCCCATGGCGCCGTACGCCCAGTGATCCATCAGTGTATAAATCTTTCCGTCGTGAAAGGTATACAGGCATGTGTAATAGCCCGCCAGACCTGCCGCCAGCTCCGGCGTCTCGTCTTCATCCACATAGATCAGCCCATAGGTTCTCATTCCTGAGCTTTCCAGATCGCTCAATCTGCCTGCCGCCTCATACGCTTCCTGATAACCGGAAAATTCCCCGTTCTTTTTTCCGGCTGACAAAAGTTCCCGAATCGCAGGAACCGTAAGCGCTTCCGCCTGTCTGGTGATATTTTCCGACAGCTCCTCCTGTGACGTAAAATATGCCTTCTGCCCTTCCAGAATATCCATATACCCATAATAAACTGCCGCAAAACCGGTATCTCCATACGTCTCGATCAGCAGGATATCTGTATTCCCGTCATAGTTTATGTCATAAAATGAAACCGCGTCCAGACTTTTAAATGTCTCCCCGGATAGTTCTCTCGGAACATATCCCTGTACTTCAGAAAGAACCTTCCCATCCTGAACGATCTGCATATGGAAGTTCTCTTCATCCGCAGACGGCATATAAGGAACAAACACCACTTTCCCGCTGTACTCGCTCAGCTCCACTTCAAAAGTCTGCTCTGCAATACAGTTTTCACCAAACTGCTGCTTCCATTCATCGGACTGTGCGGTTTCATCCGTATCCTTTTCTGTAATCGAAGTTCCGCCGGCGGCGTCTTCCGCAGTCGGGAGATCCTCTTCTTTTGACTCACTGTCCGCATCTTCGTTCTTTTGTTCCCCGGCAGAATCATTTTCCACGATCCCCTCTTCCCCGGTCTTCGCATCCTCATTCTGCCCGCATGCTGCCAGCATACCGGCCATAAGCACTGCCAATATAAACGCTCCTGTTTTTTTGTTCATAATCTCATTCTCCCCTCGCAGAAAACAGCCTGATATCAGGAAATTATAGCAAAATTCTTACTGTCCGTCAAATTTATCCGTTTTGTATATCTGCTTGAAAAACGAATGTCCGTTCTGTATAATGAATTTACCGATCCGGTGTTTGTCAACCATCGGAAAAGTATGATAAACGGTACGGAAACCCGCATTCTGTAAGTGCAGAAATTCAGCGCCGTTTATATGGAACATGCAGCCGATACAGGAGAAAGAAGTATATGGAGAAGTACATGAAGAAACATACGGAAAAATATATGGACAGGCATATGGAGATTATGAAACAACTGCTTGAGAAAAGGGAGGAACTGCAAAGCGGCAACCCTGATATATGCAAATGGGCAAAAGAGCAGGGACTTTCTTATGCGTTCAGCGAAGAAGGTTATCTGCTGGCCGCCTGCAGAAAGGAGGTCTGCCTGACACAGGACGGCAACGCCATATGGCCGTTTCTTCGGGATGGAACCCCGCGGGAAAATCTGTCCGAAAAAAAGCAGGAAAGAATGGTATTGATCTTTACGGGACCCAAAACCGCTTTTCAGACAGAAGTCCCCCTGCCCTGTGGCTTTTCGGTAAAAGAAATCATATGTCAGGATCATGTTTTTACCATTCGTTCAGATTCGGAACAGGGTGATCTTGCAGGAACCTTTCCGGTTATGCGCGAGGCTTTGACCCTGGCAGAATCGCTTTACTGCAGTGAAAAAGGAGTCAGCGAAGAGACCCTTCTCAAGTGCTGCTATGAATATCTCACAGAAGACCATCAAAACTATCTGAAAAAAGCGGAACAGGAGAAGCTTTTCTTATCCGGCAGGAACAACCGGACGGCAAAAGCAGATAATTTTTATCGGAATGAAAACGGAGACTATGTATGTAACTTCACCGCAGAACTGTGGGGAGACAGAGCAGAGATCTATGCCGTCTGTTCCGAAAAATCGGGGCAGACGAACAAAATGCGGAGCAAACTGTCGAAATACCTGAATTCCCATATCCAGTGGATTCATGAGCAGAAAAAACAGATTCAAAAAGCAGTTCTGGATGAAGATATGGTTTCACTGGCATGTGAATGGATGGAGGAGTATGAGCGGACAGGGGAAAACGGAAAAAGCTGTTATGAACTGGAAGACGGCAGTCTGCTGCCTGCTCCCGTCACCGAAGAATTATTCCTGAGCAGTCTGCATATTGGCGGAATCCATGCATACTGTGAAGAAAACAAAATCACTTTTGAGCTGTTTCTTGACACGGAACCGGACTTTTTTGCCTGCCACAGTATCGAAGTATTTATTACAGCTGCACCTGAGTGCACTTACCGCATAAAGGTAAATGGACTGGCCGGGTAAATACCGGTCAGCAGAGAAGCTTTTGTAAACAGCCGGAAAGCTGCTGCAAACATCAGCAGCCGGAAGGATATTGAATCTTAAATGTCAGACTTAAAAATACCCTTGCTTTGCCCCAAAGGAAACTGATGTTTTATCAGGAAATCCTGAAACAGCCTCGCAGTAATAATATGACATATCTTGAAGAATGGCACTCGTTGAGCAGTCTCGGAAACTCAATAGCGAATAGGCAGGAAAGGGTTGATTTTCAGAAATGAGAGGGATAAGAGATGCAAACTCCGCAGTCAGTATCTGCGAGGTTTTTCTTTATCGGTTAGGCCGCGAATTGTAATGGTTGTGTAAGTTTGTGGGAAATGAACAGCAGTTTGCCCTTGCGTCCTGCCGCGGGATATGGTAAGATTGAGAAAAGGAAAGCCAAAGACGCACGGCTTACCCGAAAATGTTTTGACTAACTATCAATGTCAGCCGTCATTATTCGCAGTAATGGCGGCTATCTTCGTTTTCCCCTGAATATCTGATAACACAGACTTATCAGGGACACAATGAAAATTCCAGTCTGAACAAGGTCAGAATATGTAATCGTCATTGGCGTTCCCTCCTTCCTGCTGAAGTCTGGAGGGTTAGCCCCTCCGAATTTTCAGTTGCGGAGGGTAAGCCGCCCGGCTCTCTGGTTTTCCCTGACTCACATTCTACCATACAGACGCTTTTTCTTCAATTCTGTATCTTAAATTTCCGTTTTTATGTCCGCGGGCAGACAAATAGACCCTTGCAGGCTTTCAATGTCCGTTTTGTGGTTCCTGTTCTTCATTTCTCGCGGCAGAATTGATTTTATGCTGTTCTCTCATTCTCTGCGCAAGTTCCGCCCGCTGTTCGTCCGTCAATTCCCGTTTGGCATCCTTCGACCTGATGGAAACAAATTTTTTCGGGAACCGGTAGGCCTTCGAGATCACCCGCCCGTCCATTTTCTCCTGCCGGTACATCTCGAACTGCTTCGGGTTCGGCTCCACCAGCCTGTCAAGCTTTTGTATCCATGACGGATTCGCCGTGTACAGTGCCGCTGTATCTTCCTCCGCATTGAAATTGATGATTACCTCCTGTTTATATTGCAACAGTGAATAAGCCATATTATCTTTTTTCCTTTCCGTTTATTGCCAAAGGCTCCAAAACCCGCCCACGAGCCGCACAGCGCGTCAGAGAGGCACTTTCGGCAGCAGGACATGTGTCCGGATGCAGGTCTGTCACTGTATATTTGATTCTTCCCATACCTCCCGCGCGGAAGCGTTCAGAGCTTCGAGGAAGCTTTCCTCCGACTCTTCCTATGGAGCGCTGTCGTTTATTCGGCTTTCCAGCTTCAGCAATTCGATTTCCAGCCTTTTTTCCTTCATTCTGTTATCAGCGGGACTGTTCACGAACTTGTCAATTACAGTTCCCATAACCGCAGCAATCTCTGAAAGCTTCGCGGCATCTATCTTCTTCTGATCTGACAGGGCATTCAGGCAGGTATCAGGAACCGGCTTTGCCTGCTCCTTCCGGGAAGCCATGTACGCCAGCATGTCGTCGGTGTTCTGTTCTTTTTTTCGTTCGCACTTTCTCGAAATATCCGAATTTCCCCGAACAATATTCCGGAGAATGTTCCTTGATGGTCCGACAATGGCTTTTCATGGACATCTGGGCAGAATTGTCCCGCCGGAGGAAGCAATAAGAAAAGCGGTAGACGTGTGGAATCACCGGGAGAGCGACGAACGGAGAGAAGAAAGGCAGGGCTTCTGATTATGTTCACGAAGTAACATCGGAGAAAAGACGGCGGTTTGTACTGCCGCCGGGATTCCTGAATTAAGCGAAAGGAGGATGCTTTTATGGCAGGAAAAAAGAGAGCAGACAATAAAGGGCGGATACTCTGCACAGGAGAAAGGCAGCGTCCAGAAGATAATCGATATTTGTATCGCTATTTTGATTCGACCGGAAAGAGAAGGATAATCTATGCACTTACTCTGTCAGAACTTCGGGAAAAAGAAAAGCAGATTCAGCGCGATCTGCAAGACGGCATTGACATCAGCCGGAGCGACATGACATTGAATCAGCTTTTTCAAATGTACATGGACAACAAAACCGATCTCCGGGAAAGCACCAGATGCAACTATATATCCGTCTGGAACAACGGCCTGAAAGATTCTGTCCTTGGAAATATGAAGATTGCGCAGATCAGGCAGATTCATATACGCTCCTTTTATTCCGAACTGGTAAAGAAAGGGCTTTCTGCGAACATGGTCAAACTGTATCACAATCTGATTTATCCAGCGCTGGAGCTTGCCGTTGATTCTGATATCATTCGCAAGAATCCCGCAAAGGATGCAAAGAAGGGAATCGGCGGCACAAAGAAGGAGCGCACAGCCATGACCATAGCCGAACAGGGGAAACTGCTGGATTTTATCAAAGGCAGTGACAGATACCGCATCTACTATCCTATGATGGTGTTCGCCCTGTCTACTGCCCTCCGAGTCGGCGAATTAACAGGCCTGCGGTGGTCTGACGTGGATCTGAAAGAAAATATCATACATATCCGCCAACAGCTTATATACCGCAATCTGGGCGACGGCTGCCGGTTCCATGTACAGGACTTAAAGACCGAAGCCGGACGACGGGACATTCCACTGACGGCCAGCGCAAGGAAAAGCCTGATAAAGCAGAAAGAACTTTCTCTTGTGCTGGGTACCAAACAAAGGAAGGAGATTGATGGAATCACGGATTTTGTTTTTCTCAATTCACTGGGAAATCCATATGCTGCAAATGCAGTTAACTTTATGCTGAAAAATGTCGTAGAGGCATATAACAGATCCGAGCGGGCAACGGCTGCCCGGGAAGATCGGGAAATGAAACTGCTCCCCCACATCTCCGCCCACATCTTACGGCATACTGCCTGTACCAGACTGGCAGAATCCGGAATCGATCCAAAGACATTGCAGTATATCATGGGACATTCCAGCATCGCCGTTACCATGGATATTTACAATCATGTAGACACTGCCCGAGTAAAAAATGAGATGGAGAAGGCGGAGGATGTCATAAAATACGGATGAAACATTACGGAGCACTGTTTTCCATGGTGGTTCGTATTTTCTTTTGGGATTTGTCATAAAATCGTCATAAAATCAGGCTCTTACGGAAATCCTGATACCGAGAAATCCCGTATCTCCGCCGATTTCACACTTTTTTCACAAAAAATTAGCACTCACCTCTTGACATTGCTAATATTTTGTTATATAACATATATAACAAATAAAACAGCAACGGATTTTACAGAAATCCGCCACATACACAAGGAGGTATGAATTATGTTATTAACTGATATTTTTGGAAGAAGCTTTATGGATGACTTTTTTGAAGATTTTGCAAATTCCTCTTTCTACCGTCCAAACCGGATCGGAAGTGCTCCTGCAATGAAGGCAGATGTACAGGAACTTGACAACGCTTACCAGATTGATCTGGAGCTTCCTGGATTCCAGAAGGAAGACCTGCATGCAGAACTGAAGGATGGTTATCTCACGATCAAAGCCACCCACCAGAACACGGAAGAACAGAAAGATGCCAAAGGCAGATATATCCGTCAGGAACGGTACACCGGCCATTACCAGAGAAGCTTTTATGTAGGTGATGATATCACTCAGGAAGATGTTCATGCAGCCTTTGAAAACGGCGTCCTGAAGCTGTCCGTCCCGAAGAAGGAAGTACAGCCAAAGGTGAATGAAAGCAGAACCATCCTGATTGAAGGCTGAATGGGTTCCACAATATAAATCCTTCCGTTCTTCCAGATCAGACAGAGGGCCCATCAGGCTCTCTGTCTTTTAATCAGCACATAACAAAACCGAATCATCTGAAAACCTGTGGCATAATAGTATTATCAGGAAGCATTTCGAAATCCATTCCAAGATGCCGAACTGGTCCGATGCCAGCAGCACCTCTGTGATAATCCTGCTCTCATTCTCTGGAAATCCAAACTTCCGAAAAGCATCCCCGCAGAATCGCTCCAATACTTCAACCGGAAAATACATGTGTGACATTTTATTTTACCTCCCTGTAAAAAATCAGGTGGTACCAGCTTTATGGCTCCTCTTTTACTTTTTCAGTATACCGCATTTCTTTCCTGTGCACATCCATCCTTTCAGCAAGGCAGGACAGCAATACTGCCCCGCCCCTTCTCGTGCTTTTCAGGTTTTAATTATTGTTTACTACATCTATCTCCCATGTCAGCATGTCTGAAGTTTCCTCACTGATGGCTTTTGCCTTATCATACCAGTAATCAGTAAAAGCTTCCTGAATCTCTTTCATGGCTTCCTCCGAGAATTCCGTAACCGTGACTTCTTTTTCACTGGCCAGCAGATCACTGAAACTTTCTTCCTTGCTCTCGCTTGCCGTCCACTCTTCTGCCAACATGTCCTTCATTGCGTCCATCATGATCTGACGGTATACCTCCGGAAGTCCGTTCCAGAAATCCTGATTATAGATACTTTCACCAGAAGTCTCTACCCCATTTACCACGCCGGTACTCATGGCCGTATAGATATCGGAAAATGGAAGCGGCACAGTGCTGAATCCCATTTTGTCAAATGTATCTATGGTGATTTGCGTGGTGGGAACCCGGATCAGTACATTCTGGCAGTCTTCCAGCGTACTGATTTTTGTGGAAGTATTCATCCACCGGAAATAACACATCAGGTATCCCATCCAGCCAGTATTCGTATTCTTCAGCACTTTCTCCTTCAGCCAGTCTCCAACCTGTCCGTTCAGAACATTCATAGACCGGGAACACCCATATACCCGTGAGGAACTCCGTCTCCTGATTAACACTCTGGACTGCGACGGTATTGCCATCTCGCCCGTCAATATTCCAGGCATTACGGAAATAATTGAATGGGCGGAAAAAAAACGAGTCCCCATGGTCTTTTATAATGTAGATCAGCCGAACTGTTCCCGACTCAGCTTTGTAGGCTGTGATTATGTGAAAGCCGGCAGAATCGCCGCCGGTCTCGCCGCCTTTGCCAGCAAAGATGAAGGAAAGATCTGTATTTTATCCTCAAAAGTCGCTAACCTTCCCAGTTTTGAAGATCGCGTAGCCGGCTTTCGTGAAGAACTTTCCGCCCATTACCCTCATATGGAAATTGTAGAAAATACACTTCTTGACGGTGACCAGTTTGACTGTTATGACACTATCCGGAAAATCATTGCCCGTCATCCTGATATCTGCATTATCTATCTGGTAAATCCCGGTGACTACAGTGCCTGCCATGCCATCAGCAAAGCAGTCGGAAAGCGAAAGATCCGAATTATCACCAACGACCTGATGGAAGAGCAGATACCAATGCTTCAGTCCGGTCTGATCTCCGCCACCATTGATCAGGAACCGCTGCGCCAGGGCAGCCTCCCGTTGGAGATTCTTTTCAATCACCTCGCCATGGGGATTCGGCCGCCTGCCAATCCAGTATATACCAGACTTTCCATTATTATTGGACAGAACAGTCCTGCATAAAATATCTTCCAGCCGAAAAGAGCCGCCTGATGTATCTACCATCAAATGGCTCTTTTGCTTCTTTTCTGTACATTTTCTTCATTCACTTTTTCAAAAAAGGTGCTTGTTTTAAGAGATTTGAAACAGTTTTTACACAAAGAGACAGTTATTACTCCTCCCCTTCTTCCAGATACGACAAAATCCCCATACTCACCGCCCAGGCGATTTGATTCTGATAGTTGTCCTCCTGCAGTTTTTTAGCCTCCTCCCAGTTGCTTAAGAACCCGCATTCCACAATTACAATCGGCACTTCTGTTTTCTTCAGCAAATAATAACTCTCGTTTGCTTTCGCCTGCCGATGATTCTCCGGGTCCACATAGGCGACCAGTTTTTTCTGAAGAGTCTCTGCCAGCCGCTGCCCCTCCTGAGAGGTTCCGTAATAAAAAACCTGCGCCCCGGTTACATATTCTTCATGGTAACTGTTCTGATGGATGCTGACCACACAGTCCGGCTGCGTATCATTTATCAGCGTACAGCGGTTCTTCATATCCTGAACTTTTTTATTCGATGTCTGTTCTTCATATAATCCCGCATCTGTTTCTCTGGTCATTACAACTTTTACATCCTGCTGTTCCAGAAGCTTCTGTACCTTTTTTGCAATGATCAGATTCAGATCCTTTTCCAGAGAATCATCCACTCCGATCTTCCCGGGATCGTTTCCCCCATGTGGAGGGAGTGATTGCAGACCGAAAAAGTAGCACTTAATCATTTTTATGTAAAAAATCAGGGGAAGAACTCCCTCCCCTGAAATCATAATTATTTTATCACACTGATACATTGTCATTCTGAAGGCGAATAAGTTCTGCCTCTGTAAAACCGGTAACTTCCATGATATCTGTGATATCAATATTGCGTTTCAGCATTTTCAGAGCCATTTCGGTGATCCTCTCCTTAGTCTTTTGATTTGCATATTCCACTTTTTCTTTTTCATAAAGCTGCCCTAACTGAGTCATATTAATCCTCCTTCTTATCTGCTCCAGATATTCTCTGCTGATAAACTTATCACTTGCAACAATTACACCTGACAAGGCAAAAATCCGCTGTTTTTCATTCGTTATTTGTTCTGCCAAATCTACCACTTTCTCCAGCATAACCCGCTTTCCTTCAGAGCCTGGCATCGTCAAAGGAAGGATGACCAGTTTCATCAAATCATCATCTTCAAGTGGTATGTCAGAATGAAGTTTCTGTTGGATGGTCTTAAACGACGCCTCACCATCTATATGAGATAGAAACGCCTGTTCTGTGCGTAATGTAAAACAGTTGGTTTCCAAAGTTGACTCTGCACTTTTCACATCACCGGTATAGATAACAATCAAACGCAGATCGAATTTTTCCTCCTCTTTATAGTATCTTTCCATAACCCGTGCAATATAATTTAGATATTTTATCTTATTCTGCCTTTTATATTCAGCCTCATAATCAACAATAGCATATGTTCCATCTTCTAACAAAAACAGGTTGTCAATGTCCTTTTCGTTCGCTGAAATTTTAGGCAGATTGGTCGGAAGCAACTCCCGTATAGGTGGAAGATCCATTCCATATGCTGCAAAGCTTTTCTCTTTATAAGTTTGACTAAGAATCTTAAACAAAATATCCTTATTCTGATATGCAATTCCTTCCGGCATCATTTCCTCCGTATCATTTTCCGCTTTTCTCACTCAATATTGGACTTTTTCTTTGCACGCTCCATCTGCCTGCGCCATGTTTTTACTGTCTGCGCTTTTAGAAAAGTCTGTAATGGCTTTAAATCCTGAACAGAGTCCCACGCCTCCAATGCATCATAGTACGCCCTTCGGTCCTCTTCATGAACCGTAATCGGCGGATGCATATGCATGACCAGAAAATAATTCATGGTCATCCTGCCTGCACGACCATTCCCATCAGCAAATGGATGAATATTCTCAAACTTTGCATGAAAATAAGCTGCCGCAGTAAGGGCATTTTTGTCCGCTACGTCCGCAAGCCCTTCTAATAATTCTGACATCTCTTCTGACACATCTTCCGGAGACGCTCCCACCTCTTCTCTGCCGGTCACATAATCATGATGCCTGTATTCTCCCGGACGTTCTCCCAGCTGCCATCTCCGTGAATCGTACGTATTTTGCGTCAAAATTCTCTGAAACTCTTTTATCAGACCCTCATCCAGAAGACGCTTCTCCTGAAAGGCTGTTAAAAACAACTCATATGCTTCTTTTGCGTTTCGTATTTCAAACAGAGTCTTTAAATCTCCTGTGTAAGCAGTTACTCCATCATGCTCAAATATCTCTCTGGTATCATGATAGGTGATTTTCTCGTTTTCTATCCTGCCGGAGTGATATGCAAATGCAATACTGTGACCATTCAGAGCTTCCGCCAGTTCCGCATCTGTAGTGATTTTTTTCTGCTGCCAAAGCGCAACTGCCTTTTCGTAATCTGTCATGTTATACTCCTCTTTTCCACCTTGTCAATGTAAGATGCCCTTTTTGCTTCTCTCCCCTTCTATCGATCTGTTATGATTTATCTTATCATAAAGCATGAAAATAATCCATACCACCTCCAGCACCAGTTCAGACAAACTCTGTAAACAGATGATCAAACTCACTGCTGAACTTATAGACAATCTCGATATGCTTATCCTCATATATATATATCTTCTCAATAAATTCCACCACGGTCGCCCGGTCAAGCTCCGTAATCTTACCATTCTCCAAAAGCTTCTGTATCCAATGGTTCGAAAGCACCGCCGAGACAGATGCGGTCCGATCAGCCAGAAAACGAATCTCCGTCTCAAGCCGTTTTATATTATTCTGAATGTCTGCAATGTCACTCTCATAGTCCGATTTCGTAATAATGCCGTCATAAAGCATACACCTGGCTCTTTTCATACGCTCCTGATTCTTCTGAATTTCCTTATTTTTGTTATCCAACTCACGTTGCATGTGATCAGCTTTGCCAGAAAATGTTTTATTCTGATGCTTTTCTACCATCTTACTTAAATTTTCCACCTGGCTGATGATTTTATTGATATCATCTATTACGATATCCCTGATCACTTTGTCTGATATATAATGACTGGTACACCTGGGGGCATTCTCTCCCAGTCTCTTATGATTCTGACTGTAATCACGATAAGTACCACAATTATAATACAGATATCTGGATGTCCCGCCGTTTGACGCATGAATATATTTATCCTGTTTTTTCCGCATGGCATGCCCGCAGTCGCCGCACTTTAACAGACCTTTAAAAATCGTAACCTCATCTTTCTTTGTCGTATCACGCTGAACCGTCTTCATCATGGACTGAGCGATCTCCCATCTCTCCTTCGATATAATCGCCTCATGGGTGCCTTCACAGCGTATCCACTGATTCTTTGGGAGCTGAGAAGGTCTGCTGTCGGTAAGCTTTCGCTTTACCTGCTTATGCTGAACCAATGTGCCTGTGTAGACCTCATTCATCAGGATGCGTTTGATGCTGTCGCCCCGCCAGTGTACCTCCTCTTCAGAGATTTTTGTACCGCATTTATAATTCGATCCATGCAGTTTTTTATAAGTGGACGGATTAACAATCCCATCTACAGTCAGTCCTGCGGCAATCTCTTTTGGAGATATACCTGACAGATACTCTTCATAAATGCGTTTCACAACCTCAGAAGCGGTGGGATCTGGAATCAAATGATGCCGGTTCTTTGGATCCCTGATATAACCATAGGGAGGAAATGCACCCACAAACAGCCCTTTTTTCTGCATGGAATACATGCCGATGCAGACATTGCGGTGCTGCTGTTCCGAATACTCATGGTTCACCAACAGAATTATCTTATCACGAAGCTCGATCCTCTTATACAGGCTGTCATAAGTATCCCCTATGGCGATCAGACGAATCTGCTTACCATACTGCTCAAACTCATCTTCCAAGTACTGCTGCATTTCCTTATCATGTCTGCCCAGTCTTGATAAATTTTTTACAATAATACAGTCAATCAGGCCTGCTTTGGCATCCCGCATCATACTCTGAAAACCATCCCTGTCAAAATTCATGCCTGTACGATCGTCATCGCAATATACCTTATATTCCTGCATCCTGAACTCTTCCTCGGAACTGCCATTCAGCATTTCCATATAATTCCTGATATAAGCGATCTGATTGACAATGCTTTGACTCATATCTGTCTTTTCCTTCTTGTCTCTGTCCTCATCAGACAGACGGACATAGATGCCAACACTCCACCTGTCCTCATACAGCGAGTTATGTACAGAAAATCTGCCTTTTTCATTATTCATGATTATCTCTCCTTTGTATGGCTGTGAATCTCAATCAATTTCTCAACCGCCTCCATGCAGGAGAACTTTGATCTGTAACTTCTGACAACTCTCCATTTTTTCTTCTTACTTTTTGCACTGATCTGATGGGGCATTCCGTCAGAGTCCATTCTGTTTTCTAACAACATATTCTCTTCGTCGACAGAATATGAATTGGGCATCAGACACAGGAAGTATCAGAAACCTGTTTCATTTTTCAGGAAAGAGAGGTATAATAAAGGGAACAACAAATCAGAATTTACGTGAAAGGAATAATACATGAACAGTAAATCAAAAAACGAAATAATAGAAGTGCTATATGAAGCTGTAGAGAAGAGCTTTCTATCTTTGTTTACTGACCATGGTGATGAACATTTTTATTATTGCACTATTGTTATGACAGAGGCAGGAACACCATGTATTTCAGCACAATCCTATGAATCACTTGATAAATATATCAAAGAGAACGGCATGAGTGATGAGGATAAAGCGGACTGCAAATGGTCGTGGGCAGATTCACCATATTTCGCATATGGCTATGATGAGTATTTTAACAAGGTCGAAGAGCTTTTTAAGGAACGATTCGCTGATGCAGAAAGTGATAATTGCCAATATGAAAATGAGTATAAAACATGGCTTGAAGCTATGGAAACAGTTATGAAAATGCTTGACCAAAAAGGCATTTTTGGCAAGGGAAAAAATCGTGATGAAATTTTTATTTTTTCGGAAGAATCCCCTCCAGATGATGAAAGCGAAGAGTTTTATAAATGCGGTCAAAGATTAAATCCTCCCACAGCATATAAAAAATGGCTTGCTGATTTGGAATGCAGCCTCTAAATTCCTGTTTATCAGAGAGTTATTTGGAACAACCATCAGGATTTACAGGTCTGAAAAACAGACAAAGGAACTTATTGATTCGGGAAGTATGAATTGGGAAATTACATAAAAATAAATCAGAAGCTGTACAGGAGGACTCATATGCTTAATCAGATACCTGACAAAGAAGAAATGACCGCTTTACTGGGAAAACTCTATATGATGTATGGAATCAGTTATGTGCTTCCATTGATGAAAAATATGATATGGACCGTTTGTGGGGGAAAGGCGGCAAAGCATGGAAATATGAATATAAATATCGCCGGAGCGGCAAAACGCTGTGCGCATTATACGTAAGAAAAAACGGTATGGGTTTTATGATAATCCTTGGAAAAGATGAACGGTTGAAATTTGAAACAGAAAGAGAAAATTATGCAGAAGAAGTTCAGGAAATCTATGAGGAAGCGCAAACTTACCATAATGGGAAATGGATCATGTTTGAGCCTGTGGATACTTCTCTGTTCCAGGATTTCATCAGACTGTTGAGAATCAAAAGAAAGCCAAACAGAAAGTAAAGCTGCCGTCAAATCATACGCCGTTTGACCAGCCTGCGGAATTATTTTTCCGGTCTGTCCGGCGTCCCTCCATGCCCTGCATCAATCACAACGGTCCATTTCTTCTCCTCCGCCTGTACCTGGCTGCTCATAACGCGCTCCCAGCCTCTTTCAGCCAGAATACATGCGCAAAAAATCAGGACCACAGACATCAATAATTCCAGTTTTTTTCTCTCCAAAATAAAAACCACCGCATATATTTTCCATAAAATATATGCGGCGGCTTATTTTCTGATACCTGATGACCTTCTCTGTCAGTTCACATACCGGAGAATAATATCCCAGATTCCTGCCCTTTCGAACCCAAGCCTCCAGGATGCAACACCTGCCAGCCCGTACTGTCTGACAAGCTTCAGCTTTTCTTCAATGGAACGCTCTTCCTCCATCCACATCTGATAGATGCTGCCTTCATACTCCAGTTCAATATAATATTGCCCGGTCGTCTCGTCCCATACCGGCTCCACACTGTTATTTACTGCTTTCTGGTCTGCACTGTCCATCCCCAGAGCCTCGCTGGTCACTTCCCCATTCTCATCCGTCCTCCAGAAACGGGTATAAAACGGCATGGCATTGATTACCTTTTCCTTCGGAACCTCCTCCAGTGTATTCTGAATCCCGCTTTCCACAAAACCGATCGAAGCAACGGAACCCGGCGTATCAGAATTCCGCGGAGTCTCATCATAACCCATAATGATCACATAATCCGCAAATACCCCCTGCTCAGCCCGGTTATAAAATTTATTGTACGGTGCAGGTACATAATTATCCACGGAAAGTATGATCCCGTTCAGACGGCACATAATGGACAGCTCTCTGATAAACTGCAGATACCCTCTCGCACTGTCTTCATTGATAAATTCCATGTCCAGGTTCAGCCCGTCCAGACCATACTGAATCGCCTGAGCGATCAGGTTATTGACCAGCCTCTGGCGGCTGGTTGTCTTTGAGAAGATCTCATAGTCCAGGATGGTGTCTTTATATGTGATATCTTCCACAAGCCCCCATACTTCCACGTTGTTCTGATGACAGTAGTTGACATAATCCTGATCTGCCAGAGATTCGATATTGCCGTCGTTGTCACTTAAGAAAAACCAGGTGGGAGAAACCGTCGTAAGCCCCTTGGTATTTGCCAGTACCCGGTAAATATTATCATTGGCATCCTTATTTGTCACCTGGTGCCAGGACAGATTGACGGTATAATCCTTTGCTATGCTTGTGTATACCGGCTCTGCAAATTCCGGCTCCTGCAGCATCTCCTGCGATATGCCCGAGATCTGTTTGTCCCGTACATAGCCGATATATCCATCCTTTGTCAAAACCCGTGTCCACTCGTCGATCTCTTCCTCTTCCTCCAGTACGAACATCGTACTGCCTTTTTCAGCAGTGGTCAGAATCGGGCTTTTAATCCCCGCCTGGTAGCGGACCTGCACCTTTTTCTGTGCAGTCACCACATCCCATTCTCCAAACGTGTCCACAATGTGCACATGGTTGGGGTCCTCCCAGTATTCATACGTAAAATTCGTATATTGACCCACAAAATCAAGCGCGACAAAAACATCCTCTCCATCTGCCCGCAGAATCACATAATCCGTGCTCTGCTTCGCTTTTGCCACTGTATATTCACTGCTTCCCACCTGCGCACTGACCAGTTCTGTCGGAAGCGCATACAGATAGGTATTTTCCGATGCATCCCAGTAAAATCTTGCATTCAGGTGCTGAAATACAGTCTCCACATTCAGATAGACTCTCCCGTCTATGAGCCTTCCTTTATCCTCCAGCATCACATCGTTCACCAAGACTGCAATCTCCTGATCATTCTCCAGATGAAAATATTCCGTTGTATCCGCCAGCTCTTTCGACGGCGAATATTTATCATACAGAATTTTTCCGGTCAGGCCTGCGCCCACAGCCAGGATCAGCAGGACAATAATCACAACCGGAATCATCTGCGGATTCCTTCTCCGTCTCCGTTTTCTGGAACGTCTCTTTCTTTTTCCCGCATTCTTCGCACGTTTTTCCTGACGTTCTTCCTTCTCCTCCAGTTCCTCTCGCTCTTCCTTTTCGTCTCTTGTCATAAACGTCCTCCTGACTTCTTTATCCCCTCGTACCATCATACTGCCGGTCCGGTTCTCTTTCTCCCGGCTTTTGTTGCCTCCAGTGTATTGTACCATTCATTTCCACAAAAATTCTGCAGAATATTTTCACAGAATATGAATGGCACCGTACACCAGAAGTCAGCACAATATAATGTCTGCCGACATTATATCATATGACAGCCGTTCTCACCACCATAAATCTCGGGACATAGAGACTTTTCTTCCTGGATACCTGTTTTATCAGATTTCCCGGCTGCCGCTGTTTTCATTCATGGCATATGCATATTTCCAAAAGAAGATTGTGTGATATATTATGTTTACAGAATTCCGACATCCGGTAAAAAAGCAAACATGCATATGCCCATCTGGCTCTGCATCCCCCCCTTATACTTCAAAAAACAACTGGAATTTGATCACTGATACTGTGAAAAGAATCAGAAACTTAGACTTACAGTTCCATTATACATGATGCTCGCCCTTTTTCAAGCATTTTTCACAAAAATTTCAGAATATTTTCCTCTATTTCACAACCTGTCAGGCTTTACATCTTCCCGATTTTTGTTTATACTATACTAAACTACAAATAAATTTAAACAGGTTGTGATCACATGAAAATAGAAAAAATAAATGAAAACAAAATACGCTGTCTTCTGACACGCGATGATCTGGAGGTCCGTCATATTAAACTCAGCGAGATCGCCTATGGATCGGAGAAGGCCCGTTCTCTGTTCCGTGACATGATGGAGCAGGCGGCTCACCAGTTTGGCTTTGAAGCCGACAACATTCCGCTGATGATTGAAGCGATCCCGATGCCCAACGAATGCATTATCCTTGATATTACCAAAGTCTCTGACCCGGAAGAGCTGGATACCAGATTTTCCAGGTTTTCTCAGGGTGCAGGGGATACGCCCGACGCTTCCAGAGACTTCCTGCCTGACGGCGCAGACGAGGTGCTGGATCTCTTCCAGAAGCTTTTAGAGCACCGCCTGAAGAACGCTCCCAAGGAAGCGCGGGAAGAGCAGGCCGCCACGCTTGCCAGCGAGCTGGATATGCGAAAGCTCTATCTTTTCCAGCGCCTGGATTCCATCATAGAGGCTTCTCTGGTACTGAAAGATACCTACCACGGGGAAAACCGTCTCTATAAGAATCCGGATACGGCACAGTACCATCTGGTCATCACCAAATCAGACCATACGCCGGAGCAGTTCAACAAGGTATGCAATATTCTGTCCGAATATGGGGCAAACGGCAAATACTCCGCTTCCCATGAAGCATACATGAACGAGCACTTTACCCTCCTGATGGATGGCAGCGCGCTGCAGCAGCTTGCCATGATCTGACGGCATCCATATTTTGACAGCTTCGGCCTGCTTTCTGAGATTTTTGGAGAGCAGGCTTTTTATGAACGCCAAAACGAAAAGGGCTTCTGCAGGATATGCCCCTGCCTGTACGCTCCATTCCATGCGAATGCGGAACACACAGGCAGAGAAATATTCTGCAGCAGCCCCTCCAGGATCTGCCTTTTTACCCCATAATTCCTTCTTATTATGCTCCAAGGAAATTATTCAGTCTTGCAACCAGTACATCCGGATCCATGCCATGAACCAGCGCCGCTTCTTCCAGACTCTCTGCCTGCGCAGACGGACATCCAATGCAGTGCATGCCTTCCCGCATAAGAATCGGAACGATATTCTGATCCATCTTCACCAGATCTGCGATGATCATATCTTTTGAAATCTTAGCCATCTCAGGTAACCTCCTATTGTATTTTAACACCATGCTGCAGCTTTTCTTTTCATTTTTTATGAAAAACAGCTTCTATTTCACTGCACATGAACATATTATAAGCCCTTTCACTTGCAAAATCAAGGGAGTATGATATAATTTAACCAGTTCAACTATGTCCGGGGTACTTTCACACTCATGTCGATCAGGATGCCGGCAGACGCGTGAAAAGCAGCATTTTACGATTCACCGTCCGGACATGGCAGGACCATTGACAATTTCACAGGTGGAGGGATGTATATGGAGCAAAAGCGCTACATGATCTCCGACGCTGCCAAGATGGTGGATGTAGAGTCCCACGTCCTCAGATACTGGGAGGACGAGCTTGAACTGCCGATCGAACGCAACGAAATGGGTCATCGCTGCTATACAGAAGATAACATCCAGATGTTTCACCACATTAAGGATCTGAAGGAACAGGGCTTTCAGCTCAAAGCGATCAAGGCGCTGGTGCCGGAGATGGAACAGGGGAATGTACCTCCTGCAATCGTCCGGGAACCGGAACCGCCGTCCGGCGACAAGATGGAGCAGTTTCAGATGATCCTCGGAAAAGTCGTCTCACAGGCGATTCGGGAGAACCAGAGGGAGATGGGTAAGGAATTAAGCCATCAGGTATCCACCCAGGTCGTAAAGGAGATGGACTATCTCTTCCGTCTTCAGGAAGAACGGGAAGAGACACATTACAAGAAGCTGGACGAACTCATCCGCTCTTCCCAAAAGCAGCGGAAACTGCTGGCTCTTGGCAAAAAACGCGAGAAGAAAGTGAAAGCACCCAAAGTAAAGGAAATGAAAGTCAGAAAACCTGAGAATAAAGAACCAGAAACAAAAGAAGAACGCAGAAAACCCTGGTTTTTCGGCACACAGCCAAAAAAAGACATAGTCCTTTAGGACTATGTCTTTTTACAGACTATGTAGGTAATCTCAATTATTCCGCAGAGATTGCCTCGTTTGGACATTCTGCTTCGCAGGTGCCGCACTCCAGGCAAGCATCCGCATCGATTACATACTTTCCATCAGCCTCAGAAATTGCATCTGCCGGACAGACCTCTGCACAGGAACCGCATCCTACGCAGTCACCGGAAATTACATATGCCATGGTACATGATCCTCCTTTATTATTTTTGATACCCCTTCAGGTTCTGCATCTATTTTAATATAAATGCCCGTAATATGCAAGCGCAAATCGCTTCCAAATACACTTCTTGAGAATACTTATGATTCAGGCAGGCTCCCGTTCCATATCCGTAAATTTGGTAAGCTCCGGTATCCACAGAAGGTTCACCGTACCAATCGGGCCGTTCCGCTGCTTTGCGATGATAACCTCTGCCACTCTCTGCTCCGCTTCTGACAGATCGCGGTTATAATAGCCTTCCCGATAGAGGAACATAACCACATCTGCATCCTGCTCAATGGCTCCCGACTCCCGCAGATCCGACAGCATGGGACGATGGTCCGGCCGCTGCTCCACTGCACGGCTTAACTGGGACAGGGCCACCACCGGAACGTTCAGTTCACGGGCCAGCGCCTTTAATCCTCTCGAGATATCCGAGATCTCCTGCTGTCTGGAAGAAGCATTGCTGCTGCCGTCTCCGCTCATAAGCTGCAGATAGTCAATGATTACGATCTGGATATCGTGTTCCATCTTCAGCTTCCGGCATTTGGAACGCATGACCGGCAGGGTAATGCCTGGGGTATCGTCGATAAAAAGCCTGGAATTGGCAATATTCGCAGAACCCTCCACCAGATTCATCCATTCCTCATCATTTAACCGGCCGGTCCGGATCTTCTGAGCATCTACATGAGATTCCAGAGAAAGCATCCGGTTTACAAGCTGTTCTTTGGACATCTCCAGGCTGAAGATCGCCACCGGCTGTTCCCGTTTAAATGCCATATGCTGTGCCAGATTCAGCACAAATGCCGTCTTACCCATGGATGGCCTTGCCGCAATCAGCACCAGATCCGAAGGCTGAAGCCCGGAAGTCTTATAATCCAGATCCATAAACCCGGTCTCCAGGCCGGTTATTCTTCCCCTTGCCCTGGAAGCAGCATCAATCTTTTTCATTACATTGATGACCACCTGACGAATCGGAACAAACTCGCTCCCCCCGCCTCTCTGCGCCAGGTCAAAGACCCTCTTTTCTGCCTCCGCCAGCGTATCGCTTACCTTCTCGGCACCCGTGTAGCAGGTATTGGCAATTTCCTCATTCAGTCGGATCAGGCGCCTTGCAACCGCCTTTTCTGCTACAATCTCCGCATAATATTTGATATTGGCAGAGGTAAAAGTCTGGTTCATCCAGCGCATGAGCAACTCAATACTGCATGCCTCCTCCGGCATTCCTTTTTCCTTCAGACTTGCATGCAGGATCACCGGTTCCACCGGTTTCCCTTCATTATAAAGTGCAACCATGGTGTCATAGACCATGCCCATCTGCTTTTGGTAAAAATCCGCCCCTGTGATCATTTCAGAGGCAGTCATGATCTGTTCATTGTCTATGAGCATGGCGCCGATGACGGAGCGTTCTGCTTCCTCATCATGGGGCATAATACGTTTTATGAGTGTTTCATCCATCTTTCGCCCTGCTCCCGGATTACGCTTCCTGCACGATGACTTTCAGTTCCCCTGTCACTTTCGGATGCAGCTTGATGGGAACCATCGTTGTTCCCACTGCCCTGATGGGATTGGAAAGAACCAGTTTCTTCTTGTCAATCTCCAGATCCAGCTGTTCTTTTGCCGCCTGAGCGATCTCTTTGGAAGAAATGGAGCCAAACAGCCTGCCGCCTTCCCCCGCCTTGATCTTCAGCGTCACCTGCACATGTTTCAGGTTCTCTGCAAAAGCTTTCGCTTCCTCCAGCCTCTGAGCCGCCAGCTTATCCTCATGGGCTCTTTTCAGCTTCAGGTCGTTCATATTCTTCGGTGTTGCCTCGATTCCCAGCTTTTTGGCAAGGATAAAATTCCTCGCATAGCCATCGTTTACTTCCACAAGGTCACCCTTTTTTCCAAGTGACTTTACATCCTCAAGTAAGATTACTTTCATTCCAGTTCTCCTTCCTCCAACATATGATCCAGCGTCTGGCGTATGATCTTCATAGCCTCCTCAACCGAACACTGCAGCTGTGCGCCCGCCACATTCAGATGACCTCCTCCGCCGATTTTCTCCATAATGACCTGCACATTCACTTCATCGATGGAACGCGCGCTTACATAGATTTTTCCATTGTATTCCGTCAGGACGATCGAAGCACGGACTCCGACGATGTTCAACAGCTCATTTGCCGCCTGTGCGCCGACAATCGTCGGGCTTTCCAGCCCCTTACCCGGACAGATGGAGAGCGCGAAACCTCTGTACACTTCTGCATGCCGGACAGATTCCGCCCGCGCCTTGTACTCTGCCATATCATCCCGAAACATTTTCCTCACACGGGTTACATCTGCCCCGCATCTTCTCAGAAATGCTGCTGCTTCAAAGGTACGGACTCCCGTCTTGGTCATAAAATTATTTGTATCAATTACCATGCCGCCAAACATACAGTCCGCTTCACCGCTTTTCAGCCTTATATTGTCTGCAAAATACTGCAGAATCTCTGCAACCATCTCACAGGCAGAAGAGGCATTGGGTTCAATATAGGACAGGACTGCCTGACTAATCGACTCATTTCCCCTTCTGTGGTGGTCAAACACCACAACCGTCGGCGTCATGGACAGGATCTCTTCACACTCCGTATAACTGGGGCGGTCGGTATCGACCACCACCACAGCCGTACTGCGGTCTACCATCTCCCGCGCCTGGCTGCTGTTTATGACGATACCGGTCTCCGGACTGTTGGCCGCGTTGAATTCCTCCAGCATGGGGCGCACAGAAGTCGTCACTTCATTCACAACAATATGCGCTTTTTTGTTCAGAGCCTTTGCAGCGCGGTAGATCCCCACCGCTGCGCCAAAGGAATCCGCATCCGTAAGCCGGTGTCCCATGACAACGACCTTGTCTTTCGCTTCAATAATCTCCCGCAGGGCCTGCGCTTTCACTCTCGCCTTAACCCTTGTATTCTTCTCCACCTGCTGCGTTTTGCCGCCGTAATAGGTGATCTGCTCCTTCGTCTTCACAACTGCCTGGTCCCCGCCTCTTGCCAGCGCCAGATCCATGGCGCTGCGGGCATACTCCATGCAGTCCATATAGGACGCGCCTCCGGAACCGATACTGATACTCAGAGTGATCGGCAGTTCATTTCCGATATTGACCGTTTTGATGTCCTGCAGAAGATCAAATTTATTTTCCCGGATCTGCGCCAGCGCCTTTTCCTTCATGATGACAAAAAAACGGTCCTTTTCCAGCTTCCGGACAATTCCGTCGTATGCATTAAAATACTTGTTGATCTTACGTTCAATCAGCGCAACCAGAAGAGGACTTCTTACTTCCTCCACGTCTTCCAGCGCCTCATCATAATTGTCAATATAGACAAGGCCTGCCGCCATACGCTGCTCCTGATTTTCCCGGATATAATGATTGATCTCCGTAATATCAAACAGATACAATGCGATCAGACTGCCCTCAAATTCAACCGTACTGGTCAGATGGGCGCCCTTCATATCCTCATCCATACGGATCAGCTTCATATCTGCGCGGTAATCGGATTCTCCATAACGGAATTCCATGGAAGTATGAGACTGCTCGCCTGCAGGAAGGAGCTTCCTGGACAGCTCCGGAATGATCGTGCTGATGTTCCGGCTGTACTCCCGCCCCTTTCCGGTGATCTCCATAAATCTCCGGTTCATCCAGATGATTTTCCCCTCTTCTGTCAGAAGAGCATACGGGAGAATCAGCTCTTTCAGCAGATTTTTCTGAATCTGTCCGTAATGCGTGGCAAAGGAAACCAGCTCCGTATAAAGGACCGGCTGGTTGCTGACATACAAAATTCCGGCAGCGACCGCATAAACCGCCACAAAAACTGCCATGACCATACCTGCTTCATGAGAAATAAAATAAATCCATATATTCATGCCGATCAAAAGCAGCGTCAAATACAGTGGCCAGCGTACATAGAGCCGTAACTGGCCGTTGAGTTTTACATTCTTTTTCATGTTGGATTTCCTTGCTATGCAGAAATTATACCATAGTGCAGCCTGATTTCGCTTTCATGCCTACCTGAATATTATACCATTAACTCTTCCCCGGGACAAGGAAAAAAAGAGCACCGCGCAAGCGGTGCCCAAAAAGTTGTTCTTATTCTGCTGTGTAGGGCATAAGAGCCACGTGTCTTGCTCTCTTGATCGCTACTGTAAGAGCTCTCTGATGCTTTGCACAGTTTCCGGTGATCCTTCTCGGAAGGATCTTGCCTCTCTCGGAAACATATCTTTTTAATTTATTTACATCTTTGTAATCGATCTCATTGTTCTCTTTTCCACAGAATACGCAAACTTTTTTTCTTCTGCGCCCGCCTCTTCTCATCTTCGGAGCGTCGCCTTTTTCATTTTTGGTGTAAGCCATGATGATTCCTCCTTTTCACATTCCTGTATCAAATCTGATTGTTAATTGAAGGGCAATTCTTCATCAATCCCGTCCGGGATATTCATAAAGCCGTCTCCTGCCGCGCCCATCGGACCAGGCATCGGCGCAGGCGCCGGTGCAGACTGATAGCCGCCGCCCATACTGCCGCGGGCAGCTTCATTGGCCGCTTTGCTCTCTGCAAACTCGATCTCGTCCAGAATCACCTCTGTCGTATAGACCTTCTGTCCGTCACGATTGGTATAACTTCCTGTCTCAATTCTGCCGCTTGCAGCCACTTTGATTCCCTGGTGCAGAAAACGCTCTGCAAACTCTGCCTGTTTCCCAAAAGCCTTACAGGTTATAAAATCTGCAGTCTGATCATCTCTTCGATTAAACCTGCGGTCTACCGCCAGTGTAAATCTTGCGATTGCCAGTGCATTCTCACCATTGGAATAACGGATCTCCGGATCTCTGGTAAGGCGTCCCATCAAAACTACTCTATTCATTAACAATCACCTCTTAATCTGCTTTCCTTATGCATCTTTGCGAACGCACAGATAACGGATGACATTGTCCAGAATACGCACGCGTTTCTCTACTTCTGCCGGACAGGTAGCCGGTGCATCGAACTGGATGAAATAGTAAAATCCTTCTCTCATCTTCTGGATCTCATATGCGAGCCTCTTCTTGCCGCCGTCTTCTACTTCTGTCACAACACCGCCGAAACGGGTAATGATCTCTTTTGCCTTCTCTACGGCAGCCGCTCTCTCGTCATCTTCGATTTTTGCACTCACAATCAATGCCAGTTCATATTTGTTCATGCTCTTTACCTCCTTTTGGTCTCTGGCGCATATTCAGGGATATGCGCAAGGAATGCTCCATGTACGAAGCCATAATATATCACAAGATAAAACTATAGCACATTTTTCCTTTATTTTCAAGCTTTTTTTCGCAGTCCGCGGGCGTTTTTTTCTACCAGCTTCCTCGTCACCATGACCTGATGGCCGCATCCTTCACACTTCAGACGAAAATCCGCTCCGACCCGCAGAATCTCCCACTCCTGGCTTCCGCAGGGATGGGGCTTTTTCAGTTTTACAATATCTCCTACCTGATAATCCATTTATGACTCCTGTTACCTCTCTGTCAGATTGCCGGTTCGCCGGTATCCGGTCCGGAAAACAGCCCTTACAACCGGCTGAAAATCTCCCCAATACTTCCCTGCAAAAGCAGATCCGCCCGGGAATCCATGGGGGTCACGGACTTGTTGATCAGCACCAGCTTCTTTCCATTATAATAATCAATGAGTCCTGCCGCCGGATAAACCGTCAGAGACGTCCCGCCGATGATCAGGATATCCGCATGGCTGATGGCACGAATGGCGCCCTGCACGGTCGCTGTATCCAGTCCCTCTTCATACAGGACCACATCCGGCTTGATCGTACCTCCGCATTTTTCACAGACCGGTACGCCTGCCGCCTGCAGAATATACTCTGCGTCATAGAAAGCTCTACATTTCTCGCAGTAATTCCGGTGTACGGATCCATGAAGTTCATAGACCGTCCGGCTGCCTGCTGCCTGATGAAGCCCGTCAATATTCTGGGTCACAACGGCGCGGAGCTTTCCTTCCTGCTCCCACCGGGCAAGCTTTTTATGCGCCGCATTGGGCTTTGCATCCAGCGCCAGCATTTTCGCACGATAAAAGCGGTAGAACTCTTCTGTCTTCTTACGATAAAAAGTATGGCTTAAAATCGTCTCCGGCGGATAGTCATACTGCTGATGATACAGCCCGTCCACACTCCGAAAATCCGGGATGCCGCTCTCTGTTGAGACACCTGCGCCGCCGAAAAATACAATGTTATCGCTTTCGTTCACCCATTTTTTTAATATATCCAGTTCTTTTGTCATATTCCCGTCTCCTCATAGCCCCATACTGCTGTTCTGTTTCCTGTCACCGGTTATTCTGTAATGCAGTATCTGTTGCATTGTGCCCTCAGGTAGCCCAGTGCGAATATATTTACCTTCGTCACAACGATATAATTTCCACTTCCGGACGCATCTTTGCCTCTGGATTCTCTCCCTTTACACAAACTGCTGCCATATAATCCTTTTCTTTAAAATCCAGCAGACGGCATGCATACACATCTCTTCCCTCTCTCTGAATGACTTCCGGATAAGGTCCTTCCATCCTTACATAAAAATTGTCTATCGGAGTCCCGAAACCCGTTCCCAGCGCTTTCAGAAAACTTTCCTTCACTGTCCAGTAGCTGTAAAAAAGCTGCCTTCTCTGCTCCTTTGGCGTCTGGTCATAGTATATCTGCTCTTCCGGCTGCAAAACTCTACGAACCAGCGCGCTTTTGGGAGTCTTAAAGGTATTCTGCAGATCAATACCAACCTCCCGGTCAGACAATGCGCAGATCGCAAAAGAGCCTGAATGAGACCAGTTCACATAAATTCCCGATGTCTTATCAAGATATGGTTTCCCGTACCGATTCCTTGTATAAACTGCAGGCAGGGACACCGGCGCATCGACCAGCTTTAAGCTTCGGTTTAAAAGCGCCTCTGCTCCCAGAAAAAGCTGTCTGTCTTTTTCTCTGCGCATTTTTTTTGCCTCATTCCTTCGGCTTTCTGACAGACAACTCTTCCACCTCTCTGCAGTAAAATCCTCTCCTGTCACATTCATTGCAAATATTCGAAGCATCATAGTCACAATATACCAGATTCTGCGGCAAAATACCAGCCAAAAAACCGGATTTTATCCAAAATCCAATGCTTTGCTCAAAATGCATATGCCGGTTTCTCTTCCCAAAAACAACAGCAGCCTCCGTTGTCTATAGTATAACAACTTCCGGCTGCTGGTTCAATGGAGAATATTATTTTCGAAATCGTGCTGTTTAAACTACAGGAGAGGCAATCATATAACCAGCATCTGGCCAATATGTCTCCTTTAAAAAAGCGTCCATTTCCAGTCTGATTGTATCCAACATAGGACAGGCAATCAAAAATCCATAATCTTGACGAAGAATATGATCCACCGACTCTGTAATTATGCCATGAAACTCTAATATTCTATACTTTCTGGCAATATATAATCACAAGATATATAGAATAAATTACGGCAAATTTCATACGATTCATCATCTCCTCATAAAATATCCAAATATGCAAAAATGCACTTTTTTTCTGCAGGATATGATTCATTTTCCAACAAAAATAAAATCTTTTGTTTTATCTCGGAAATAAACATTTTTCTTACTGTCAGATTGCGAAACATTAGATCGGCATCCCGTCTCAGCTCATCTGTCCATACAGAATGACTAAAAATTTTTATTAACAGTTCCAGCTTCTTTTCTGTATTTAATTCTGCTGTAAATATATTTCCGACCGCCTCTTCTACAAGGGATAAATAAATCGCATAAAGAAACTCTTCATTTCGTTTAGAAATCGGTTCGTAATATTCCAGATATTTTTTCGTTGCTTCCCACAAATCTATATAACTGTCCAGGCCTTCTTCAATATTTCTATGTGACAAAAAGTCTTCATACTGGTAATACTGATACATTGCTTTTCCGTAAATGCCAGTATGCTCTGCTTTCTGAAACATGCTGAGTGTCCATATTGTATCATTGAAAATTCTTCCTTTTCCAGGAGGTCCTGGATAATCTGCCGCTTTCAGAAATGCAGAAGAATACAGCTTTCCCCATATAGGAAATAAATCCCCGATATTCAATAAATTTCTCTGTAAACAGATTCCCGTGGATAATCAGATTTTTTCCAATGTCCTGTCTATGGTTTCCTGCGCATTATATGCCATTGTGAAAACATTCACCTTCATAATAATCTTCATTGTGCCGCCAAGTCGGCGGCACAATGAGTAATGAAAGTTTACTTTCTTTCACCGTAATTTACCTGTCAAATTACTCTCAAAATACCCATGGCATTTCTTCTTCTCTGTGCAGTTTTTCAAATCTCACCCCACACTCCTCATATGGATGCAGGCTGTTTAAAATATCCTGATCATATTTGTAAGTGCAGATCAGTATCAGATCCGGTTTTAACTCAGGGATTTCTGCAGGACCATGCACAATTCTCTCATCCGCCGTCTGCCCCCACATTTTAGGATCACTGTTAAACTGCACCCATTCAAATTCCGGCTCTCCAAAGAATTCCTGATAAAGCCTGATAATCAGATTGGAAAAACCGCCGTTTGGATAAAGACCTACTTTCTTATATCCCCTTTGGTACAGCAGCTCTTTCAACCGCTCCTTATGGGCTTCTTTTGTAAAATACGCCTTACCCGCACGACGGTAAGTATCCTCCACAGCCTCTATGATCCCCAGCTTCTGCGTACACTGCTTCTCACATTTCCCGCATCTGAGACACGGATTCTCCGCAGTTTCAGGAAGCCATCCTGCATCGTGCAGCAAAGGACGGAACATCTGAATATGATAAAGCAACTCTTCCGGTTCTGTACGGTTATAAGCCGCCGCAGGCTCAAATAAAAGCGCATTCCGCGCCTGCATAATCGCCGATGTCGGAATCCCCTGGGGACATCCATTACAATATTTGCATCCCGTACAGAAGTCCTTCAGCCCTGACACGCTGTTCATGACACGTTCAAGCCGCTCTGCCGGAGGCTCCGGGTCAGACTCAGAAAACACGCTCAGACTGTCCTTTAATTCTTCAATGCTTTTCACGCCGCCCAGCACAATGTCCACAGCAGGGTGCGCCTTGACAAACCGCAAAGCAGCGTGGATCGTATTACCTTCATCTTTATCTCCGCAGGCAAAAGAAAAATAATCCTTATTCTGGGCAATAACGCCTCCCCCCAGAGGATTCATAACCGCTACTCCCGTATCATATGCATAAGCGGTATTCAACACCGGAATCATATTTGCCGCACTGAGCATGGAATAGGAAACGGTAATTCCTTCAAATGCCCTGCTTTCGATAATTTTCTGTATGTCTTCCGGAACTGCATGAAGCGAGCAGCAGATATGATCGATCAGACCCTCTTCTTTCATCCGCAAAGCGCCTTCATAAATGCCCCCCTTTTTCATAATGTTTTCAAATATTCCATAATTCCATATGGTCCAGCATGTAAAATATTGAGCCTTCTCAAGCCCCATTGTCTTCAGATATAGCTCTACGCGCCTGCGGGCATCATCTGCCGTACTGTCCTGTCCATACATTACTTTGGCTGTTACTGAAAATGTCTTTTTCGTCTGTTGAAACGCTTCCTTCAGTACAAATGGGGTCATGCCTGCGGAATAGTTGTAGCCAAGGTCTATGTAAGTGATTCCGCTCTCCAGCGCTTCAGATACCAACTTAATGGATTTCTCAATACCTTCTGTATCATCCGGTCCCGATATCGGAAATCTGGAAGTTCCAAGTCCAAGCGGAAAATGTCTGCTGAAAATACTCATAAATCATCCTCCCGTTACATCTGTTCTGCCGCAGGATATCTGGGCAGGATATCCATATATTTCTGTTTGCAGTAACGGCAGGAACGGCGGGCGTGTTCATAAAACTGAGAAATGATTTCACGCTTCTCATCACGGCTCAGGCTGTTGTCCCGAAGCATTACAAAATCTCTATCTTTCGGCGGAAACAGTCCCATCTCAAGCATAAAACAGGAGTTCGCACAGCGGTGCAGCTTTCCGTCATACACATGCATGTTTTTAATACGGTTCTGAGGACAGTTGCGCGCATTCGCCTCCAGCACATATCCCGGTTCTTTCAGATCATGCGGATTCGTATTATCAATCCAGCCGCCGAAATATTGATCTTCATCATGGTATTTTTTCAGGACGCAGTGAATCTTGTGTTCCTCACAAAACTTTACAAACTGATCTTTTGACCTGGAAAGTTTTCCATAATCGCTGATATAGATACTGAGTTTATCTTCATACTGCAACAGCGCCTCCTGCTCCTCAGGATTCGGAAATACCGTGGCATTCGTTTCGATGACCAGTCTCTCAAAACGGTCCATATACTTCAGCGCATAATGAAGCAGCTTCGCAAAATCAGGATAGATGAAAACCTCTCCTCCCACAAACTGCAGCCAGACCACTTCGTCAAACAGGTCAAAGCAGGCATCAATATCGCAGCAGACATCTTCAATCGGAATATGCCGCCGCTTTACCGGCCCATATAAAAAATCTCCACATAATTTACAGTTGAGGCTGCAATGGGTTGTCGGCACAATGGCCAGCCGGCGGGCACTTAATTTTTTATTCATTGTTTCTCTCCTTTATAAATGCATTTTTGTTTCGTAGTGTCAGTTCTATACTCTTCTCTTAAAAATGATATTAAGTTTCTTTTGAGCTTCCAAAATATGTAAACAATTGCTTTCTTTTTTCAGAATATTGTCCAATCTCCGGCATAGATAAAACTTTCTTTTTTATATCAGAAGCAAATTCTTTCCTAGCTGCAAGATTTCGAAACATCGGATCTGCATTCCGTTTCCATGTATCTGCCCATACCGGATCACTGAAAATTTCAATCAATAAATCCAGCTTTTTATCTGCATCTAATTCTGCACAAAATACATTTCCAACCATTTCATCCACAAGTGAAAGATGAATTGCATAAAGAAAATCCTCATTCAACCTGGAAACCGATCCGTAATACTCCAGATATTCCTTCGTAGCACTCCAAAGTTCTCGATAACTGCTCAAACTTGTTTCAATATTCGTATGTGAAAGAGAACGGGGATACTGGTAATACTGATACATTGCTTTTCCATAAATTCCTACACGGTCCGCTTTCCGGAATAATTCTAATACCCCTATAGAATCATTACAGATTCGTTCTTTTTTAGGTGTATAAGTTGTCGATTTTGCTTTCAAAAATGAAATCGAATATAATTTTCCCCACAAATAAGAAATAAAACCTCTATACTGGATAAATGCATCGGCAAACAAATAATCGTATATCACTAAATTTTCTTTCAGTGCACGATGCTTAATAACTTCACCCGTCGCACCATCAATTTTGTCATATCCGCAAGCAGCTATATCCAGATTATTATCTTTCGAAAAATCAATCATGTTTTTCAAAAAATCTTGTGTGTAGGAATCATCTGCATCACACCATACAATGTAATCTGCATCTGTAGACCAAACCAATGTATTAAAAATAGTACTTCCATTAAGTGGATCATTTTTATTGATATGTAATGGGATAATACGGTTATCTTTTCTTCCATAATCAGATATAATATCTTCTGTAGCATCAGTAGAGGCATTATCCAAAATGTAGTATTCAAAATTACCAAATGTCTGGTTTAATATGCTTTCAATAGTACGACCTATTGTCTCCTGTGCATTATATGCCATTGTAAAAACAATTACTTTCACAATCTGTTGCTTCAATATAAGCCTCCATCCATTCTTTTTCAAACTCCAAAATTTTTGACGACTCTAAAAATTCTTCCCTATGCTCCCTGAGTTCCTGCGTCATATTCTTTAACTGCCGCTCACAATCCGAAATTCCCAGACGACAGATCTTTTCCACCATGGAAATCATAAACGACCACTCAAAATAACGGAAGGCCGGGGCACTGTCCGGAAATCTTTCGCTCAGCCATTTTGTTCTTGTGCGATAAGCATGCAGATACTCATCCAGCGTGGCCGCATTAAGCAGTTTATGATTCGTCGTCCATGCAGAGTTATTGCCCCCATGCCGATAAAATGTATACTTGGGAAGCCCATGATAGACAACTCTATTTGCGTCTGCCAGCAGGCGGTACATCAAAGCAATGTCATCATACGCGCCTTCCTCCGGAAACCGAAACCTGTCAGCCAGCCTCCGGCTGAACAATTTCGTTGGAAAAGCCATATTATATTTTCTCCGCCACATCAGTTCAATAAGCGCTTCCTCCGCAGTCATCACCTTTTTCTCATCAAATATTTTGTCTGCCGCTCCGCAAATGGAAACATCGGCATGATTTTGAATTGCAAGTTTATATAAAAATTCCAGAAAATCCGGCTCTGCCCAGTCATCGTCATCGATAAACGCAACATATTCTCCCTGAATCATATCCAGTCCTGCATTCCTGCCAGATCCAATATTCCCCCGCTCCCGGTGAAGCACCCGGATTCGGCCATCTTTCCTGGCATACTCATCTGCAATATCCCCGCTGCGGTCACATGAACCATTATCCACAATAATAAATTCAAAACCGGTCTCTGTCTGCGCAAGAATGCTTTCTATTGCTTTGGAAACAAGATTTTCCCGATTGTATGTCAGCATGATCACACTGATCTTCGGCATTTTATTTTCTCTCACAGCCTCACCTCCTTCTGTCCCATAGCTTTCTTTTTTACGAATTCATAAATTTTCCGTCCTGCTGTACCATCTGGATTTACTACAAAATCTTTAAACATCTTTATCTGCAGCTGCCTGTACTCTTCTGCATCCGGATACTTCTCCGGATGCAGTACAAAATCCATAAACCGTTCTGTATAGTTATTAAAATGGGTATTCCGCATTACATCTTCTTCCAGAAAATTATCCCACCAGATACAGCAGTTCCAGTCTCCGACATTCGCACCCTTTGCCGCCCGCATATTTTTCAGGCGTCCTGCCAACGGCGCATAGAAGCCTTCACCATCATCATATACCGGCTGCGAAAGTGCCTTTGTAATAGAAGGAATGTAAAAGGGCTTTCCTGTCGCAGTATAAAGCAGAAGCAGTGAACTTTCATCTGAAATCATCCCGTCGCTCCACGCAATCGCCCGATGCAGATCTTCCGTATCATCAAAAATCCCTTTTCCAGAATTTTTAAAATTATTTACAATTTCCAAATACTCCTGCAAAAGGACAGGCCGCATGGAACGAAGCGTTGCTTCAAGCAACGGATGCGGACGCCACCAAAGTATCACATCTTCATGCTTTCCAAAAGATTCTATAATCGAACACAGCTTTTCAAAATAACGACTGCCATGGGGAACATAATCTTTTTCAGATTCCTTATCCCGCTCACTGGATTTCAAAAGTTCTGCCAGGCCTGTGTTATACAGAATAATCTTTTTACCTTCTGTTTTCCTTTTCCATTTTTCAGGCAAAACATAATCCTCCCTGCCTGTATTCAGAATCTTATCAAATTTTGGCGAACCAAGAGGAACGAATTTCTCCTGAATTTTTTCCGGAGTTATATTATAGCTCTGTGAGATCTCCGGATTGGCAGCAAATATCGGCTTATGTACTTCCGCCAGTTCTTTTGCATATCTGATGTCATAATCGGAATAAATATGCGCTGGAAGTACAATACCGTTTTTTTCATATTCTTCCTGAAGTTCTTTTGCACAAGGATCCCGGTACAGCCAATATGGCAGTCCATATTCTATATATACCAGCATATCTGTATGGTTTTTCAGATGGCTGCTGTAGAAATCCGGATGCAGAGAGGTTACCAGATTTCGATTATCATAGGGATTCATAATAAATATCACATCGGGATGCCTGGCTTGCACATCATATTGTTTCCAGTCAGTCAACTCGTATTGGTCAGAATAATACCCCTCTCCCTCGAAATGTATCTGGTTAATATTTCCATTTGAACCACGGTCAAAATACGGAACGGGTATAAAATATGCATCACAAGAAGGATCTTCTTTTGCAGCAAAATATACGCTTTCCAATGAATCCGACATGCTGGCCCTATAGCAGAAAAAGACAACCTCTATCTTATCTGCTTTGAAACTGTCAACTTCTTCTTTCAAATCATTGACTGTTTCCAGTATCTGTTTTATATAGTTTCTATCCTGAGAAGCATCATAAAGCAATTCATAAAGTCTTCTTAAAAGTTCTGACAGTTTTGAACCTTCATCTGCTACAGTTTCCATATAATCATACATACCGGATACGAATTCCTGTGTCACAGCACATAAATCCAAAAAACAGCCATTCTTTTGTTTTTCCAGTTCTCTGCAGGCAGTATCCAGTGTTTTTGTCAGATCATATAACTGCTTTATATATAATTTTCGCATTCTTTACCACACTTTCCAAGGCGCAGTGCCATTATTCCAGTGAGACTCCAGAAAGTATCTGTCTCGCTGCGTATCCATGCACTGCCAGTAACCATAATGTTTATAGATGCCAAGCTTTCCTTCTTTTGCCAGCGTTTCCAGCGGAACCCGTTCCAAAACGCAATTGTCATCACTATTGAGGTATTGAAAAACTTCCGGCTCCATCACCATAAAACCGCCATTGATCCAGTTACCGTCTTCTTTGCTCTTTTCCCTGAAACTGATGATTCTTTCTCCTGAGGAATCTATATCCAGTACGCCGAAACGGCTGCCTGGCTGTATCGCTGTCAATGTTACTGCCACACCAGTTTCCCGATGTCTTTTCAACAATGCATTCAGATCTACATTACTGACACCGTCGCCATATGTCAGTAAAAAAGCTTCATCCTTTATATACCTCTGTATGCGTTTCACCCTGGCGCCGGTCTGGGCATATAGACCAGTATCCACAAGCGTTACACGCCATGGCTCTGCTATATTTTCATGAATAACCATTTTATTTTTTTCTGAAAAATCAAATGTCACATCGGAACAATGGAGATAATAGTCTGCAAAATATTCTTTTATGGCATGCCCTTTATATCCGCAGCAAACCACAAAATCATAAAATCCAAAATGAGAATAGTATTTCATTATATGCCACAAAATCGGTTGTTCACCAATAGTAATCATTGGTTTCGGCTTTAAATGACTTTCTTCACTGATACGCGTTCCAAGTCCCCCGGCTAAAATCACCACTTTCATTATACTTTTCTCCTAAATATATAAAATAAGGAATATTGGTCATCCTTACGGACGATGCGGAACTCTGCCGCTTCGCTCCCTGCTACCTCCTGCTTTTTCTGCGTTCAGCCGGAAGACCGACGCAGGATTCCGGCAGGTTCACAGGGTCCTGGCATACCCAATCCGCAGATCCCTTATGAGAACCTGCCTTCTAATGCCGTAAGCCATGAAATCCTGATGATTTCACAACTCCGCCCCACAGGGCTTTTTTATATCATGAACGCACTTCCGGTCCTTTCGGTCAAATCAGGGCTCATCGCCTTCATTTATCCGGAACTTTGTTTTTATGATCTCTTCCATAAATTCCGCCGTCTGGCTGATCAGAAGAACTTTTTTCCTCTGACTCTGTCTGCAGGCCGCGCTTTTTTGCATTCTGCGCTGCGTTCTGCTTCTGTTCCGCCTCATACCCACAGCATGTACAGAAAAAACGCCCTTCCTGCTTACTCCCCATGGCACCGCACCTGCTGCATTCCATGCTGATGCCCTTTCCAAAGACTTCCACAAATTCCACAGACTGTTCCTGACATTTCTGCTTCAGTCTGCTGCGGATATAGCCTCTCTGCCACGTAGATGCGATATAGTTGATCTTACGGACCGGACCAGACACCCCTGCCTTTGGAAGCCTGGGCAGATACACCGTCTTTGGTCTTTCCTCTTTCAAAAAGCGGTTCAGTTCCTGATTGATATAATCATGAAGCTGCGCTTCCAGCCGGTGTTTCTTTGTCTGGTATTTTTTTCGGCCCGAATTGGCGGTACGGTTGCGGCGGTAGACACCCGCCTGCTCCCGAAGCCATTCCGACAGCTGTGTCTGATACATGCCGTATTTTTCACCATACAGATGCCCTTCATCCGTTACCAGCATAATCTGCATCCCCAGGGACAATCCGATTTTCTGGATATGATCTGCATACTTCTTTACGGCAACATCCACCGGCACATGAATTTCCACATTTTTCTCTTCCGGAAACAGACGGATGTACAGCTGTCTTGTATACCGGTTTCCATCCGTCAATGGAATGTAGACGCGCTTTCTTTTTTCTTTTACAGAAAGATAGATTCCATGGTCGTCATACCGATAGGCCCGCTCCGTTGCAAAAAAACCATCTGCATGGTCTACATGCAGGTATTTCCTGTATTTTCGTACCTGTCTTCGCAGATAATTTTTCAGCTTTTTCATATCCACACCAAAGGCAAGCAGATCATACTGCTTTTGAATCTCTTTCGGAAGCTTTAACGGCGTACCATTCAGCGCCGACTCAAAAGCATTATTCACTTTCAGAAGATACCGCAGAAAATGCTTCTCTTCCCCGTTCAGTCCTTCATGGGCATTGACGCGCTTCAAAATCCGGGCTCTGACCCCGGTCCAGTGGATTTTAATCTCCCGCACCGCGTCAAAAACAGCGAGATAAAAGTAGACAGACGGCATATCCATCTGCTCCCGAAGACCGCTTCGCGTCATCTCATTCTGTATGGTATAGCCTGGATAAAGCCTGGCAAGGCTTTTAATTCCGCCATAACGCCGGTACACATAATTTTTTACTGTCATGAAATCCGCTGCGATTTCCTGAAGCCTCTGCATGTCTTCCGGAGACAGCGGCTCCTGATTATACTGGCGGATGATCCTGCACACCGTCTCCTGCGGCATATCTGCCTGCCTTTCTTCTGCCATATCCTGCTGAACTTTTGTCCAGAATGTAATTTTGTACCAGATAGTGTACTTTTTGGAGCGCTCACTCCTGTGAAGAAATTACCAGCGAAGAAAATCCGCAGTCCTTGCTTTTTAGATAAAATTATGCTAGAATTTCTTATGGTTACATAAATAAAGCCGATATTTCAGATAGACACATGCTGAATATTCCATGTACAACAAAGTACACTTTTCAGTTCATCTCCTCCATCACACCATTCCCCCTTTTTTCCTTACCCCTGCGACAGAAGGATGAGACAGGCATGCCGCACAGTTCTGCCGCCTTCCGGCAGGACAGTTCTCCGGACAGCCATCCGGCAAAGGCTGTATCAAAATTATCCGGAAGCTCCTTTTTCGGCCGGCCGAACCGGACTCCTTTTCTTCTGGCTGCCTCGATCCCTTCCCGCTGCCTCTGACGGATATTGCTGCGCTCATTTTCCGCCACAAAAGAAAGCACCTGCAGCACGATATCGCTCAGAAAAGTTCCCATCAGATCCTTTCCTCTCCGGGTATCCAGAAGCGGCATATCCAGAACCACAATATCCACCTTCTTCTCCCTGGTCAGCATCCTCCACTGCTCCAGTATCTCTTCGTAATTTCTCCCCAGGCGGTCGATGCTTTTGACGTACAGAAGATCTTCCTCCTGCAGCTGTTCTACCATACACTGATACATAGGGCGCTTAAAATCCTTTCCGGACTGTCTGTCCATATAGATATTCTTTTCCGGCACCTGCATCTCCATAAGCGCGATCATCTGTCGGTCCTCCTTCTGTTCCCTTGTGCTGACACGGGCATATCCATAAGTATGTTTCATTTGTCTCCTCCTTTGTCTGGTCATTGATTCTGTCCTTTCTATCTTAGACTGCAATGCTTTCTTCGACTACAGACACTAAAGAAAACGGTCACGCAAAAAACCCGCCGACAGAACAGATACTGTTCTGTCGGCGGGTTTTTCGCATTCGCTGATAAAATCTATAAAAAATTCCCGGCACTTTTTAATCAAGTACCGGGAATCCTCTGTTTTCGTCTCTGAATCTTCTGCAGATTCAGCTTATGCAGTTGCTCCTTTTTCTGCATAATAGTCATCAAACAGCTTACCGATTGCCGTATGGGTATCGCCGCAGATAGACGGAAGGCTGCCGCCCCATGCATCTTCAGCCTGCTTAAAGCCCTTTTCCACTGCTGCCTGCATCTCTTTCATCTTTTCCGGATCATCTCCTGCAAGCGCTTTGGCAAAATCAAAGATTCTCTGGGACGTCTGAGATACACCCCAGTATCCATCCTCGGAAATTGCAGCCTGCGCATCCGCTTTGGTCTTGGCATCTACTGAATAGTTGCCGCTTGCCATGAATTTCCAGAAATCATTTCCCTGAGACAGGTTCGCTGTAATCCCCTGTTTCTGGAACATCTGCGTCATCATGTTGGTGAAACGGGACATCTGATTGTTCAGATCATCCTTTAAGCTCTGTACGAGAGCGGATCTCTCGGAATCACTCATTTTACCAGTAACTGCAGTATCCTTGCTGAACTCCGCACGGTCCACATCCTTTTGGACTGCGCTTGCGGAAGCCTCTTCCTTCGTGTCTGTGACAGGCGCAGTCACTGTCCTTGCGCTCTGTACATTCTGGGTATACTGTCTGACGGCAGTATCCTGATTCACATTAACCTGCATACTTAACCTCCTCCTTGTGTGGTCTAAAAAAGATTCCTTTACACACTATATCGGCACTTTTTTCCAAAACTAAAGGATTCCATACAGGAATTCTGACATCCCGTGCCTAATATCCATACACTTCCCGGATCTCGCTTCTGTATACTCCCGGTTTCTCGAAAATAATCAGCGGTTTTTCCACTGTCATCCCGGACCGGCCTCCTTTTAACGCCTCAATCAGCACCATATTCGGTTCCCGGTCTTCATATGAATGCACCAGACGCATTCGCTTCGGCTCCAGTCCGTGCGAACACAAACAGGTCAGAATCTCTGCCAGGCGAAAAGGACGGTGCACCAGATAAAAACGGCCGCACGGCGCCAGAAGCTTTGCTGCCTGTGATACCACATCCTCCAGGGTGCACAGGATCTCATGTCTGGCAATCGCTTTTGCCTCATTTGGATTCTTAATGCCGTGCAGATCCGTCATATAAGGAGGATTGCTTGTGACCACATGGTAAGAACCGGCTCCAAAGAGCCGGTCCGCTTCCCTGATATCTCCGTTCACAATATGGACTTTGTTCTCCAGATGATTCAGACGGACGCTTCGGGCGGCCATGTCCGCACTCTCCGGCTGAATCTCCAGACCGGTAAAGGATACTCCTTTCGTTCTGGCTTCCAGAAGGATGGGCAGAATACCGGTCCCGGTCCCCAGATCCAGTACCTTTTCCCCCGGCTTTACTTTTGCAAAACCGGCAAGCAGAACCGCATCCATCCCGAAGCAGAACCGTTTCGGGTCCTGAATGATCCGATATCCGTTCCGATCAAGTTCGTCCAGACGTTCTCCATCCTTCAGCTGTATATCCATCTTTTCATTCCTCCAAAAGCAGCGCCTGATAGATCTCCCTTTTACTGACGCCCCGGTCCTTTGCCACCTGCTTCATGGCTGTTTTCCGGTCCATACCCTGTTCCTCATAAAGTCTCATATGCTCCCCGGGAGTCATCTTCTGAAAATCCTGCTGCCGCTTACGGATCCGCTCTTCGCGCGGCTTCCCCTCCAGTACCAGAACATATTCTCCCTTTGGTTCCTGACTCTCATAAAGGGTGCAGGCCTCCTGAAGCGTTGTCTCCCATACGGTTTCATATCGTTTGGTCAGTTCCCTGCATATGGACAGCCTGCGGTCTCCCAGACGCTCCAGAAGCTCAGCCAGCGTCTTTTTCAGCCGGTGAGGGGCTTCATACAGAAGAATCGTCCTGGTCTCTTCTGCAAGCTCTGACAGAACCTCTGCCCGTTCTTTTTTATCGGAAGGAAGAAATGCTTCAAAGCAGAACCTTCTGGTATGCTGCCCGGAGACTGCAAGCGCTGTCACGCAGGCACAGGCCCCGGGAACCGCCGTTACCGTTATGCCGGCTTCATGACACATCCGTACCAGATCCTCACCCGGATCTGAGATACCGGGCATCCCTGCATCTGTGATCAGTACAATATTCTTCCCCTCCAGAAGCTTTTTCACCAGCGCATGTCCCTTCTCGATCCGGTTATGCTCATGATAACTGGTCATGGGAGTATGGATATCAAAATGATTCAGAAGCCGGATGCTGTTCCTTGTATCCTCCGCCGCAATCAGGTCTGCTTCCTTCAGCATACGCACTGCGCGAAAGGTCATATCCTCCAGATTTCCAATGGGAGTCGCACACAGACAGAGAACTCCTGTTTCAGTTATCATCCAGCTTTGATTTCCCTTCCCTGCGTTCCAGTGCTTCCAGGTTTTTCAGGTCTTTATCTTCCTCACGGCGTTTGCTGTTTTTTTCTTTACGCCGGCGGGGACGGAATTTCAGTTCCTCTACCCTGTATTCCCGGATCTCCTTTTCTTCATTTTCCAGTGTCACAATTACCTTTACGAGCTGACGAAGTACATTGACCGAGCTGACCACTCCTTTGCTGCCGTCTCTTGCAGATACATGATCCCCTGTATTCGGAAGCCGGCTGTTCAGCTCTTCGTAAATATCTTCCTCGTGCTTCAGGCAGCACATCAGCCTTCCGCACACGCCGGATATCTTGGTCGGATTCAGAGACAGATTCTGTTCCTTTGCCATTTTGATGGATACCGGAAGAAACTCCGACTGGTGTGTATGGCAGCACAGCGCCCTTCCGCAGATGCCGATTCCTCCCAGAATCTTCGTCTCGTCCCTGACTCCGATCTGGCGCAGTTCAATGCGGGTCTTGAATACCGAAGCCAGATCTTTCACCAGCTCCCGGAAATCGACCCTTCCGTCTGCAGTAAAATAAAACAGTACCTTGTTATTGTCAAACGTATACTCCGCATCGATCAGCTTCATATCCAGCTTATGCTTCCTGATTTTTTCCTGACAGATCCGGAATGCCTCCCGTTCCTTTTCACGGTTGTTGTCCTCCTGCTCATCATCCTCCACAGTCGCAAGACGAATCACAGATTTTAATGGCTGAACGACCTTATCGTCCTCCACATCCTTGCTGCCTATGACCACATGTCCATATTCCACGCCTCTTGCAGTCTCCACAATCACATGGTCATTCGCATGAATCTCAAGCTTTCCCGGTGAAAAATAATAGATCTTTCCTGCCCGGCGAAAGCGCACGCCGATTACTTTTGTCATTCTAATTCTCCTTCATGGTCAGGAGCAGAAGCTCCAGTGCCATATCAAAATTTACATTGGCATTCAACCGGATCTTTGCCTTTTCCAGAGATTTTATAATACATTCAAGTCCTTCATAAGAACTTTTCTGCGCCTTTTCCCGGATGCTGATCAGTTCATGGGAAAAAATCAGACTGTCCGCATCGCGGGTTGCCTTGAACATCAGAACGTCCCTGTACCATACAGTCAGAAGATCCAGATAATCATTGATCTCCATCTTATACGTATTGATTCTCTTCAGATCGGAAATCATGTCGACAACTTCCATGTCATGGATATATTTTACCAGATGGAGTGCATGTTCCAGCATCTCTGAAAAGCTGTCCGACAGGGCCAGCCTCTTCGCCTTTCCCACATTTCCCTGGGCAAACGCAGTACAGATATCCGCATGGTATTCCGGCACCTCAAGCTGTTCCATCAGATAGTTTTTTACCATCGGTGAAGATACCGGCTTCAGTTCCAGTATCACACACCTTGACCGGATCGTCTGAAGAAGCATCCCGGCGTTCGTTGTCAGAAGCAGCAGCACCGCATAAACCGGCGGCTCCTCTATGGTTTTCAGCAGGGCATTCTGCGCCTGCACGCTCAGCTTCTCCGCCTCATCCACAATATAGATCTTATAGGGACTGCTGTAGGGCCTGATCATAATATCCCCATTGATCTGCGTCCTTATGTCCTCCACGCTGATGGTATTGGGCTTTTCATGAATCACACGGATAATATCCGGCTGGTTCAGGCTCAGCGCCTGCTTACAGGACTGGCACTCCATACATGGTTCCGTCCCTTTCCTCTCACACTGCAGTGTCTGCGCAAAAAGATCTGCCAGAAGCTTCTTGCCGGAACCCTTCTCCCCGCTTATGATATAGGCATGAGATACCTTATCCATCTCAATTGCATGTTTCATATGTAAGATTGTCTGCTCATGACCGAGTACATCCGAAAAACCTGTCATTCCACTTCACCTCCCCTTTCAGCATACCACATTTTTATGAAAATTCCTATCATTTCCGTATGTTATTCTGCCTGTTTATGCATTCGGTTTTGCCTGCGCAACGGTATGATTGGAATAAGTATCCCACGTCGGTTCATAATCCGCATTCGCCTGATTTCCCCACATGTCCCAGCCTTTCCGTATACCTCTTGCAAACAGTTCAATTCTGGGACCCTGACTGCAGGCTTCGATCACAGGTATGATCTCGTCCGGCTTACGGCTGTGTTCTCTTTTCATACTTCTGATCAGATTAACCTGAGAACGAGCCGGCTGCAATGTTCTGTTAGGAGCGCTGTTTTTCTTAATGCCAAATAAAATCAATTCCGTAACATTCCGAAAATAAAATCCGACCCCTCTGCCGTCAGGTCCTCCGTCTTTGCGCACTTTTTCCCATACAATATTACCCTTATATTCAAACCCCCAGGCGTCCATTACCTCCAGGCCTTCCGGAAGCAGAGCATTGGGTACCCATAAATACAGATGCGCTTTTTCGTCTGTAATATCAGCAACCGGCAGCGCTTTAATATCTGAAATGGTCATTGTCTCATACCGGGTCAGACGTTTATGTTCCGGGGCAACCTTCCCTGTCCGGTTCTGAAACTGCCATGGAGGATCTGCATAAATGGTATTATATTTCTTCCCGTTCGTAAATTCCATCAGATTTTGTATCGTACTCGCCAAGTCTTCCATATTCTTCCACACATTCCTTTCCGATCCCGATCGCCAGAATGGGACAGCCTCCATTACGCCGTGAATCAAGTCTGTATAATAATTTACCCATCCATGTTGTACTTGCTCCATATTTTTTTATCAATAACTGACCGTTATCGTCTTTCTCCTGTTTGAAAATGTCATTGAGCGTCTCTGACCTTGTGACTATAACTCCCACATCGATCAGCCCGCATTCAAAATAGGTTCTCATCGCCAGCAGATCCCGGTCGAATGTCTGGTCCTTGCTGTTCCATTCAAGGTCAAAAGCCACTCTGTTTTTCAGAAAATCTATATTGTGGCCATCAATATATCCCTCGATTGTCTCAACTTCATAAGGTTCCTCTGCAAACCGTCCCCTTCTCTGAGCCGTTTGTCTGGGATATTTTTTTACCGTCAGATCACCGCTTATCCGGATTTCTCTCCACCCATAAGGATACAGCACGTCATCAAATTTTTTCGGTATGGGTGATTCATTCCCTCCGGATTTTTTTATATCTGCCAAAGTAAGTTTTAATTTCCGCAGGCATTCCTGCAGCTCATCCCACTCTGTTTTAAAAGCATCCTGAAGGATCTCCAAAGCATGGCCATAATTATAAAATTCAAATTTATGTAAAAGATCATGATCTACGTATTTTTCTATCTTCATTTCCCATCTTTCTTTTTTTCCGGTAGTATTTCTGTGATCTCATCCATCCAGACAGCCCGGTATTTTTTCCATGACATAAGCAGTGATCTTTTCGATACTTCTGAAATTCCCCTCTGCATCCATACACGGAACAATATGAATGTTGTCATGCAGCTCTGCCTGGCGCAGATACACATTTCTCGCATGGCTCATGATCGTCCGGGACTCTTCATATACATCATGTGTATGGGTAAGATATTCCCTCTGTCCCTTCTTTTCCACATTTTTCCGGGACTGTTCTTCTGTCACGTCAAAAATAAAATACAGATCCGGCTTCCAGACTCCCAGTCTGTCATACTCCAGCTCAAACAGCCATTTCGTAAATTCGTCCCTTTCCTCCGGCTTTACACGAAAACTCTGGTATGCGGCATTGGACAGGGTCGAGCGGTTAAACAGTATATAATCATAAGCTTCCCTGTCAATATTCTTCAGCGCTTCCTGTCTGTCAAGCGCATACCAGAGGCTCATGGATCTGGGATCCACCTCATCTGCACGGACAGCATACTCGCCGGACAGCATTTTCCCGATCTCTTTTCCATAAAAGCCGGAATAGACCGGAAAATCCTGAATCCGTATCTTCTTGTCCATGGATCTTAACCGGGCTGCAACCTCATTTACCTGTACGCCCTTCCCGCTTCCATCAATTCCTTCAAATGCAATTACCACGCCTGCCACTGATCTTCCCATCCTCTCTGACTGTCTTTATACTCCCGTCTCTGATTCCATGGATCTCCAGTCTGTCCTTTTCATACTGGCACAGCCTGTCGATCACCTCTGCGGTGATTAGCTCTCCCGGCGCAAGAAGCGGAATCCCCGGCGGATATACCGTGACAAAATCTCCGCTGATCCTTCCGCAGGAATCGGCAACAAAGATCCACTCCTTTTCTGATTCTTCCGCCTCCTGAAACGTACAGACGCTTTCTGTCCGGAGCACTTCATCCGAATGCAGCTTTTCCGCTTCCCGCCGCCCCGCGGATTCCTCTCCTGTAAATCTGCCGTCGATCCGGCACAGTGCCTCTTTTAACCTTTCAAGGCTCTCTTTTGTATCTGCCACTGTTGTGATCATGCACACATAGGTGCTGCATGCCATCTCCGGCTCAATCCGAAACTCCTGCCTGAGTACCTCTGCAAGCTTTTGTCCGTTCCACTTTGTCTTCCGAAGAGAGATCAGAATCTTTGTCTCATCCATTCCCGGAACTTCGAGAAGCTCCAGATATTTCAGCCGGCGAAGTTCCTCTCTCAGCTGACCGAGATCTTTTACATACCGGTCAAAGGCTTCCGGATGTGTACGGATCCATTCCACACAGCTGTCCAATCCCGCCATCAGCACATAGGACGGACTGCTGGTCTGATAGACCGTAAGATATTTTCTGATCCGTTCCCGGTCTGCCAGCGTCCCGTTCAGGTGAATCAGGCCGGTCTGCGTCAGCGCAGGCAGGGTTTTGTGCAGGCTGTGAATCACCACATCCGCACCGCAGCTTACGCAGTCTTCCGGAAACTGTGCAGAAAACGGAAAATGCGCCCCATGGGCTTCATCTACAATCAACGGAATCCCGTATCCATGCACACAATCTGCAATCTGCCGGATATCCGATACGATCCCGTCATAGGTCGGAGAAGTCAGCAGTACAGCCTCTGTATCCGGACTGCTCTGCAGCATGTTATCCACATCTTTGGGCAGGATTTTTCCGTTTATCCCCATGGACCCCATGGATTGTGGATAAAGATATTCCACATGAAGCCCTTTTAAAAACGCAGCGTGATAGGCTGACCGGTGGCAGTTGCGCGCCATCAGAAGCTTACCGCCGAAGGTCGTGCATCCGGATACTGCTGCCAGGACTCCTGCCGTGCTCCCGTTGACCAGATAGTGCGTCTCCTCTGCATGGTATAAGTCTGCTGCCCGTTTCTGCGCATCCGCCAGAATTCCTTCTGCATGATGGAGATCATCAAAACCGTCAATCTCCGTAATATCAATAAAATACGGATTTCCGATCTCCCCCATACACCGCTTATGGCCAGGCATATGCATGGGCAGATGATCAGAATCCGCATATTCCCTCAAGCTTTTTAATAACTGACCCATATTACAGTGAAAATACAAGAATGCCGATAATCGTAATCAGAATGGAGCAAACTGCACGCTTCGTCGGTCTCTCACCCAGGAAACATACTGCCAGTATGGTGACCCATATGATTCCGGTGGCTTCGATCATCGGAGTAACCTTCAGTTCAATTCCCCGATATGCAAATACATTGACAACGGTTGTCCCAAGCAGAAGCGCGTAACTCAATATCACTCTCCAGTTCAGGAATTTGAATATAAAATTCTTATGTTCTGTCTGTGCCGACTGTTTCAGCAGAATCTGTGAAACCGACGCAATAAATACAGACAGAAAAGCCAGCATGTAACTAATGTTCATCCATTCCATGAATACTGATCCCCACAATGATAATGATGCTTCCGATGATATTATTCCATGTCACGTGCTCCTGAAACAGGATCACGGACCAGATCAGAATCAGAATATACAGAATCCCTTTTCTTAAGTATGCCGTGGTAAGCGGAATCATCTCCAGAAGTATCTGCCACATGACTGCAAAAACACCAAGACATCCAACCGCCAGCACATAAAAAATAATAAATTCCCTGGAAAATGTCTCATAGGTTCCTGCATATTTTATAAACACAGAGCTTAAGCTCTGTATCACCAGGGACAGAGACAGCAGAATCAGTACCCTGGAGCGGCCGGCTCTTTTTTCGTCTGTCATAACAGTCCCTCTTTCTCTTCCTTATACGGCCGTACATTATAGGTTGCCCGTATGACATATTGAGGCTCTTTGTTCATTCCCAGAAACATTCTTCCCAGATACTCTCCGATCATCCCCAGAAACATAAAATTCAGTCCGAAGAAAAAGGAAATCGCACACATGATAGACGGCCAGCCCATGGACAGGGTGGGATCTATAAATTTGCGGACAACAATTGCGAACGCCGCCAGAATTCCCACTCCGGCAAAGAAAAATCCTGTGATGGATGCCACCCGCAGAGGAATCACGGAAAAACCGATGATACTCGACCACAAACGGATCAGCTGCTTCAGCGTATAGCCGGATTCCCCGACTTCCCGGTCAAAGTGCTGAACCGGAACACTGGCAATATTCTGCGTACACCGCATAAAAAGCCCAAGAAGATACGTATAGCTTCCTGTATATTCAATTGCATAATCCCGTACAAATTTTCTCACCACAAAATAACTGGAGGTTCGTACATCCTTCGGTTTTTTGATCATCATGTTGACGGTCAGGTCATTAAAACGGCTGCCCAGATTTCGGAACCAGTTATGCTTTTTCTCCGGATAATAACCATACACCAGATCATACCCCTGATCCAGTGCTTCCAAAAGCTTCGAAAGCTGAGACGGATGCGTCTGCCCGTCATCATCCATGCCGATGATGACATCTCCGTCCGCATGTCTGAGCGCCGCCATCAGCGCATTATGCTGCCCGGAATTCGCTGCCAGATCGATGACCTTCACATCCTTATGCGCCGCTGCCATCTCCTTTAACTTTTCAATGGTCCTGCCGCCGTCCGGAGAACAGTCATTCACCAGAACAAATTCCACTTCTCCTCTGTCCAGTTTCTTTATCTCTTCCCTTGTCAGATCCACCACATGCTCTATGGTCTGATCCGACCGGTAGCATGGGATAATCACAGAATAAAGCATCATTCTCCTCTTTTCAAAGTAATATAGTACCCAAGCCTCGTGGAACTGTCCGTTACTTTTCCGAGATTGGACAGATCGATCTCGCTGATCCGGTAGATCTCTTCTGGATTCTCCTTTTCAAAAGCGTGCAGTTCCTCCACATCTTCCATGGTAAATAAAAATTTTATCTCTGCTCTTCCAGGATCTGCCTTTCGCACCAGCTTCGGCTCTTTTCCGCACGCCACATCGATCACCATCTCCATGAAATCATAACCTGTAGATAAGAATACCAGATCCGATCCGATACAGTCTCCACCCATCCTGGAACCGATCTCTATGATCCGGACGTTTCCATCCGGCGTGATCTTGAATTCCCCGTGAGAAGCGCCGTCTGTAATCTTCAATGCATCCAGCGCCCGTCTCATGACATAATGCACCTTATACAGCATGTCTTCCGACAGGCCGCACGGCTGTACATGTCCGGTCTCAATAAAATGGGGAGAGCCGGTCGTATATTTTTTCGTTACTGCCAGATTCGTATGCTTTCCCTGATACGAGATTGTCTCATAGCTGTATTCTTCACCTTCTATATACTCTTCCACAATCGCCTCTTTGCAGAAAGACTGGGCAACGGCATCCCGGATCGCCTGCTCCAGATTCTCGAAATCCGTAATCTTTGTGATTGCACGGCTTCCGGAGCGGTCGGTAGGCTTTACAATGATCGGAAGCTTCATACCGAACAGATACGGCTCGATACGGTCTACTCTGTAAAATCTCGGCGTTGCGATACGGGCCTGTGTAAAGGCTTCCCTCATTGCATATTTATTGGTGGATAACCGGATGCATTCCTGACTGTTGCATGGAAGTCCCAGTCCCGACGCCACTTTGCTTACCGTAATATTTGCCAGATCAGAAGCAATCGAAGCGACTGCATCCGGTTTGATCTCTCTGCATTTTTCCAGTATCTGCTCTGTCTCCACAATACTGATCGGATAAAAATAATCTGCTGTCCGTTCTCCGACGGATCCATCCTTCCATGCAAAAACATGAGTTTCAAACCCCATCTCTTTTGCCTTCAGAATCAACTGATTCTGAAAATCGTTCGCTCCGATAATAACGATCTTCTTCATAACGTGCCCTTCATCTTTCTACCGGTAAAACTCCAAAACTTTCTCTGCTATATATCGTACCTGTTCTTCCTTCAGCCCATAGAACATGGGAAGCCTTGCAAGACGTTCGCTTTCCTTTGTCGTATAGACATCCTCTCCGTGGAACCTTCCAAACTTCTCGCCGGCAGGCGCACTGTGCAGAGGAATGTAGTGAAATACGGACTGTATCCCATTTTCTTTTAAAAACGAGAGTAATGCGCTCCGCTCTTCAAGATCTTTGGCCTTGACATAGAACATATGCGCATTATGCGTACATTCCTCCGGAATATACGGAAGAACGATCTTCCCTTCGTCTGCCAGAGGCTTCAACAGTTCGTAATACAGATTCCAGCTTCTCATCCGGTCCTCAAAGATCTCATCCGCCGCATCCAGCTGCGCCATCAGATAGGCTGCGTTCATATCTCCCGGCAGATAAGAGGAACCTGCATCCACCCATGTATATTTATCAATCTGTCCGCGGAAGAATTTTGCACGGTTCGTCCCTTTTTCCCGGATGATCTCTGCACGCTCCACATTCTTTTTATCCCGGATCAGAAGCGCTCCGCCTTCTCCCATACTGTAATTTTTAGTCTCGTGAAAAGAAAAACATCCAAAATCTCCGATTGTGCCGAGGGCTCTTCCTTTATAAGTACTGAGAATTCCCTGCGCCGCATCTTCAATTACGGTCAGATGACAGGTTTCGGCGATCTTCATGATCGTATCCATCTCACAGGACACTCCTGCATAATGAACCGGAACAATCGCCCTCGTACGCTCCGTGACGGCTTTTTCGATCTTCGTCTCATCTATATTCATCGTATCCGGACGGATGTCCACAAATACCGGAACCGCCCCCCGCAGTACAAAAGCATCTGCTGTAGAGACAAACGTATAAGAAGGCATGATCACTTCATCTCCTTCTTTAATCTCCGAAAGAAGCGCTGCCAGCTCCGTCGCATGTGTACAGGATGTCGTCAAAAGCGCCTTTGCCGTCTTCGTCCGCTTTTCCAGCCACTCATTGCATCGATGGGTAAAAGGTCCGTCTCCGCAGATCTTATGATTGACTGCCGCAGCTTCTTCTACATATTTCATCTCGGTTCCCACATAAGGAGGTACATTAAAATCTATCATTGATTATCCTCTTTTCTATCGGTTCAAAAGTACGATTCCATGCCTCATGGCGCCGGGTTCATACCCCATATTTATAAAATAATGTGCAAATTCTGTCTCCAGAATACTTTCATCATATTCATAACAGTAGACCACGGTCGGAAGCTTCTCCCGACGGATCTCATAATAAACGGGAATCAGCGGATCCGTCTCCAGAGTCTCCCATGTGGAATACGCCGCACACTCTGCCTCTGTATTCAGATACATCCAGGGAGCAATCCCAATTACAAACAGCTTATCCTCCGAAGTAAGCGCAAGCTCCTCCATATCCAGAAGCACTTCTTCATAAAGCTTCCTGTTCTCCGGTGAGGTACGGATTCCCTTTAAAGGTCCTTCCGTCATCTCCTGACTCAGCAGAGGAAGGTGCTCATCTCCCCATACATATACCACTCTCTGCCAGATACATCCTAGGAACTGCACTCCGAACAGTACCACCATAAGAGCGGACAGCCACCGGATTCTGCCCTGTTCCTTCACAGCCCTGTAAATAAGCAGAAAAGACACGCTGGCAGCGATCATACAGGAAGCAGATACCGTAAGGATCCCCGTATTTGTGGCAAAATGCGCCAGCAGCGTATAGAAAAGTCCCGGAAGATACCAGCAGAAAAAAAGCCTGTAATCTTTTTTCTCTGATACAAGAAAAGCAGTCAGTCCCGGAAATACGAGAGGAACCAGCATATAATTGATTCCTACCATCTCCCAGAAAAATCCGTAATAGACAATATACGGAACAGCCGCTGCGCAGACTGCCAAAAGGTATACCGACGGAGCGATTCTCTTTTTCCTGTCTGCCGCCCATAAAAGAAGCAGTACACTGGTCACATAGACCAGAAACTTATAATAACGATGAATCCTTATAAAATATCTGGCAAATTTCTCCCAGAATGACCTCTGACGCTCCGAATCCATCACGATATAAGTGATGCATTCCAGGATCTCATCCAGACCTGCTCTGGAAAACAGAAAGATGACAAACAAAACAAATATCATAAATGCGCCCAGACAGGAAAGCAGGTAATTTTTAAGCTTTAACACTTCAGGAACCTGATTCCAGCTTCGAAGGCCATAAAAAAAGGCTCCTGTACAGATCAGGCCATAAAGGACAAATAATATGACTGCATACGGATTGGATAAAACCGCTCCTGCCGTGAAAATACCGGACAGCAGAAAATCATAAAACTTCGGTTTTTCCGGACATGCAAGAGTGACCAGGACAAGCAGTACAAAGCCAAAAGCAAGTGTATTATAAGATAAAGCATTGATATTATAGGGTGTTGTCACAAAATAATAAAGCGCCGGAAGAAGCCGCACCCATCCGAATCTTCTCATCCTGCAGAAACAGTATGCGGATACCATCACCTGAAATACCAGATAGAGCACCCGGAAAACAATTACAATCCCCTCATTCGAATCCAGAAAAAGCCGTACCAGACAATACAGAGGATAGGTAATAAACGCAAATAATTCTACATTATTCCACTCGTCCACCAGCATGGCATCTCCCTGAAAAAAACGGTACACCGTACTGATATAGAATATCTCATCATTTTTGTTAAAACCGTAAAACTGTCTCCATACAAATACGGCAAACAGCAGGAGGATCACTCCTGCAAAAATATACGATTCAACTGTGATCCTTTTCTGTTTGTTCGCCATTATAAATTCTCCATGGATTATATAACAATTATCTGCTTTTTGCAAACCCTCTTATCAAATTTCCCGCAATTTACTGCCGGATTCCTACTGTTCCAGCTGGGAAAGTACATCCTGAATCGTTTTGACGCATCCTTCAATGCCCAGAAGTCCGCTGTTCAGGCACAGGTCATAGTTGGAAGCCATGCCCCAGTCCAGATCCGTATAATATTTATAATGATTGTAACGGGCCTTGTCTTTCTTTTTCAATACCGAAGCTGCATCTTTCTCAGAAAGTCCATAGTATTTCACTGCCCGTTCCAGTTTGCTTTTTTCATCCGCTACAATAAACACATGCAGACAGTCCTGTCTGTCCCGAAGAACATAATCTGCACATCTTCCCACGATGACACAGGGTTCCTTCTCTGCCAGATCCTTGATGATCCGATTCTGTATAAAGTAGATCTCATCCTGCAGGGACGTGCCGCTGCCGGTAAACACATTATTGGCATAGGTAAGGCTGCTTGCAATATTGAACAGCAGGCTTCCGGTGATCCTCTCACCTTTTTCTTCCACAAAATCCAGAGCAAAGCCGCTTTCCTTTGCCACCATATCCATCAGTTTTTCATCATAGCAAGGAATATTCAGAGCTTTTGCAAGCTTCTCGCCGATATATCTTCCGCCGCTTCCGTTCTGCCTGCTGATTGTTATAATTCTCTTCTTCATATGAATTCCTCCTCTGATTCAAGATATACCTTATTTTACCCCATTTTTATGGATTTGTCACCTTTTCTTTCAAAATCAAAGGACTCATGGCTACTTATCGCATTCGGGCTGTCGTTCAACCCTGCACGGGTTGATGTTCCTGGAAGCATTCTGTCTCCTTTCTGCCGGGAATCGATGTCTGGCTTCCTGTCTTCTGCACCGACAAAGCTGCCGCCGCCGAGCTTTGTCTTACGTTTTTTCCAATCGGCATCTTCTGATACAGTCCGAAGGCAAAAGCCCCATGAAAAATATCTCCGGCACCGGTAGAGTCCACTGCCGGTACTTTATATGACGGAAGATGGCAGACGGTTCCGTCCTCTTCCCTGTACAGAAGTCCCTGATCTCCCATTGTAATCACCGCATGCTTCCGGTTGATCTGTTCCACTTCCCGGAAGATCTTCTGACACCCGGTCCAGTCAGACAGATCCGGTGCGCACCCTGTATACTGCCTGGCAAAGTCTTCCGAACAGACAAGATAATCCACTTCCTTCGCAACGGCAAAGGTACAGTCTCTGAATGTCCCCGCATCAATCATGGAAACGGCCTGCGGGAAAGCATGCATCAGCTCCAGACTGATTGTTTCCTCATGTCCGTCTGTCAGAATCACATCCGGCGTTTCCTGCGGAATGGGCCAGACGACCTCATGCTTCTGCCCCGGAACATTAAACAGCGTACGGCTTCCATCTGTTTCTCCTGCCACAATCATACTGTAAGGAGTCTGAATCTCCCGGTCCGGTATGAGATAATCCATTCCCACCCCCTGCGTTATAAGAATTTTTCTTAAGATCTCACCGTAATGATCTGCTCCGATTCTGGATACCAGCTGTACCGGAGCACCCCACATCGCACACAGACAGGCTGCATTAAACGCCGGACCGCCTCCGCACTCGTGACATTTTTCAATCCGATATTTTCGGTTCTTAATCAGAGGTTCTTTCAGGGGAATGGTAATATCATATGCAGACTGTCCAATACAAAAAATACTCATTTTATTGTTCCTCTCCTTCCAGTAAATCACAAAGCTGTTTTAAAATCCCCGGATAATCGATCTTTTCATATTCTGTCACATCGATTTCCAGCAGATGTCCCAGTTCAAATGTATCATATCCTCTGTTCAGGCACCTGTCCCGGAAAACTTCCTGTGTAACCAGACAGTCCGCTCTGCTTCTGTCCTCCATAGAATCTCCCTTGTGATAGTGGCTTACAAGATGTCCCAGATGTCTGTCCGGAGCCAGATCTCTTCCTCTGGATCTTTGATACAGTGTATCAATATCCCCCACAAGCCGAAACGTAACGACCTGATAACGGTTTTTTTCTGCCAGTGCACAAATCCTTCCCTTTTGCTTTTCGCTGAAGGGATAATCGGAAATAATCTGTTCTCCCGCTTCCATCTCCTGATCCATTTTCTCATAATAGAGTTCCCAGCTTTTCATTTCAAGCACTGTTTTCTCTTCCATATTATCAAAACCGTATTGATCCCACAACCCTTCCTTTAATTCATCCTGGGACAGAATGCGAAATTCCGGATGTTTGCTGCAAATCTGACTGCAGAGATATGATTTTCCAGTAGCAGGATACCCTGCCAGCAGTATCAGTGTCTTTTTCATTCTATGTACGCTCCTTTTCTTTACTGAACACAGACAATATGAAGTCCGTGCATAAAATATGGGATATCCGACGATTCCGGACATCCCATATTCTGTCATTGTTCCTCTTTTGCTGCCTGTAATTGAAACAGAGAAGCCTTTTCTTTTACGATCTCCCTGATCCGGTCATTTGCCGGTCCAAGCAGAGTACGCAGAGAAGTAAGCGGCGTCACACCTTCCGCTGTAAACGTTTTACCCACTACTTCTATGTAAGATTTATTCAGTTCCGTTCCTACATTGATCTTTTTCATGCCTTCACGCACACACCGCCTCATATCCTCATCCGATACTCCGGTACCTCCATGAAGTACAAGACCTGTCGTCCCAAGCTTTTCCTTTAATTCACTCAGGAGTTCATAATTAATCTTTGCTTTGGATTTGTACTGTCCATGTGTCGTACCAATTGAGACTGCCAGTGCATCGACCCCTGTCTCATTCGCAAAATAAAGCGCATCCTCCGGTTTCGTATACATTGCTGCATCCTTTGCTACGACCACGCCTTCTTCCGCACCTCCAATGGATCCAACTTCTCCTTCCACGGACACATTTTTTGCATGGGCATATGCCACTACTTCTTTTGTATTCTTAATATTTTCCTCAATCGGAAGAGAAGATCCGTCATACATCACCGAAGAATACCCGCAGTCAATCGCCTTCTTTAATGCCTCCACACTCTTACAGTGGTCCATATGAAGTGCAACATCAACATAAGATTTTTCCGCCAGCGCCTTTACGGCTGCAATCAGCGGCTCAAACCCAATATACTCTGCAGTCCCAAGAGAAGTCTGAAGGATAATCGGTACATTCAGCTCTTCGGCCGCCTGGATCATTGCGGGCACCATCTCGAAGCAGTGTACATTAAAAGCTCCTACCGCTCCTTTTCCCTCATTCTCTTTAAACAGTTCCGTTAAATTTTTATACATATTACTCTCATCTCCTAAAATTGAAATGCCGCATCCTTATTTTCTGTACTTCTTTTTCTGAAAATTTACATTTTTCCGCGAAGCACATCCTTGGACATCTGCATCAGCCCCTGAACTTTATCCATATACTCTTTCAGCTTTTCATCATCTTTGGCTTCCGCCGCCTCCTGCCGCTTCTGATTATACAGTTTCAGAAGATCGGTATAGGCTTTTCCCAGCTGCCTGTCTTCTTCCAGACTCTGTTCATAATAATAAATTGCCTGATCTTTTTCATCTGCCTGAAAATAACAGGAACCAATCTCATTGAGAAGCGCCGTTTTTTCTTTTTTGTCCTGTACAGTATCCAGTTTTCGGATCAGTTCAGAAGCCTTTTCCAAAAGCCCGTCTTTGTCTGCTTTCGGTGCCGCTTCTTCTTTTGTCCTGTCCGGTTCTGCTTTTTTCTTTCCAAAAAAGAACATAATACCTCCTTCATTTCCTCTGCTCTTTCCTTACTCAGATCATTTTAAAAAAATCCTGCCACTGACTTAATCAGCATAAAGAAGAAACCGGTGATAATGGTATCCACATCTGTACAGGTAATATTTACAAAACCGATCTGTGCAAGCATCGGAGCGAGCATTGCCGGAAGAATCATGATGAAAATACCGTGTACAATACAGCCGATCACAACACCGCGGCGTCCGCCCATCTGATTGGCAAAAATTCCTGCAGTGCCTCCTGCAAAGAAGTTGCTCATAACGCCTGGAATTACAAATGCACCAAACATCGGAGAGATCAGCATACCGATCAGTGATCCTATGGTTGTAAATACAAATCCAAGAATAACCGAATTCGGTGCATACGGAAACAGTACCGGACAATCCAGTGCAGGTCTGGAACTGGGAACCAGTTTCATGGAGATACCCTGAAATGCCGGAACAATTTCTGCCAGAAGCATACGGACACCGGCCATCAGCACGTACAGTCCCGTCACGAACTGAAGCGCCTGAAGAAATGCATATACAATATGATTTGTGCTTCCGCAAAACGGTGCGCACGCCTCTGCGCCTGCAAATGCAGCAGTAATCAGATAAAACGGAATCATAACTGTCATAACGGACAGGTATGTATCCTGCAAAAACTCCAGACTCTTCGGAAGCTGAATATCCTCTGCGGATTTGGTCCTGTCACCGGTTACCTTTGCCACCAGAGCAGATACCATATAACCAACCGTGCAAAGATGTCCAAGTGCAATGTCATCGGTTCCTGTGATCTGACGGACAATCGGCTGTGCAAGCGCCGGCATCAGAGTTGCAAAGACACCGCCCACAAGGCTTCCGACAAGGATCAGCGGCAGGCCGCGCAGCCCGGTGAACCATGCAAATACAACGCAGAGCGTAGCTTCCCAGAGCAGTGCCTGACCGGTAAGAAAGATATATTTAAATTTTGTAACACGCGCAAGTATTACATTTACGACAAAGATACCTGCCAGCGTAATTGCAATCTCACCACCCAGTCCCAGATCACTCATCGCCTGACCGTTGATTGCTTCAATTGAAGCAACTACTGCCCCCTCTTTCATATGGAACGCAGCATTAAATGCAGTTCCAAAAAAACTTAAGGATGACTGTATGACAGAAGAACCGGCTGATAACACGAGAAATCCAAGCATTGTCTTCAGTGTTCCGGATACCACCGTCCCGAGCGATTTTTTCTGCAGGGCCAGACCAAGGCAGGCAATCAATCCGATGACTACTGCCGCCTGCGTAAGAATATTGTTGATTATAAAATTCAATACTGCCATAAAAAGATTTCCCCCTCTTTCTTTTTACTGTTTCGCTTTTGTCTTAAAGTATGCCCAGATCTTTCAATACAGGTGTCAGTTTCTCTCTGATTTCATTCTTGTCTACCAGGCGATCCAGGAAAATTGCCGGGCAGTCATAAGTGATTCTCTCAAACTGCTTCTCAAAATTTCTGCCTGACAAAATGATGTCCGCTTTCTGTCCGGATACACTGGATATATCCGTATGATCCAGCTTTGCCTCCACACCCAGTTCTTTTAATACCGCTTCCACGCTCATCTGACATGCAAAACTGCTTCCAAGCCCGGCGCCGCATACCGTTAATATGTTCAGCATACCTCTTTCCTCCTTTCTTTTTCTGCCGTCAGCAGAAGATTATAAATTTTTTCTTCTGATTCGGCTTCCGCAATTTCTCTGATTTTCGACTCATCGAGAAATATGGCTGCCAGCACCTGCATCACATCCAGATGCGAGTTGGCGTCTGTGGCTGCAAGTGCAATTAGTAATCTTACCGGAAAACTGTCCTCTGAAAACTGAACCGGTTCTCTTACTACGGTAACTGCCAGCTGTTTTTTTATAACACCCTGTTCTGGTCTTCCGTGAATCAGTGCTATATCCTCTGTCAGCACATAATAAGGACCGATTTCTTCTGTACTCCGAATGATCTCCTCTGCATATCTTGACTCCACATAGCCGCCACGGACCAGCGGTTCCAGACTTACATAGATTGCCTGCTTCCAGTCCTTCACCCGGTCAAGAATTATGACATTTTCTCTTTTGAGCATTTCCGAGATCATCTTCCAACCCTCCTTTGCTTTTGATGAGATCAATTGTAGCATTCTGTTTTACCATGTAGAAGTCCAAGTATTTTCTTTCATTTGTGAAATATATTGTATTCTCATCCATCTTTCTCTTCTGTTTCCAGCACTTTACCTATATAGGCCAGAACTTCTTCCGCCCCCTTTTTCTGCATCAGATCCTCCACCCGTGTTTCAATGGTAAAGATATTCAGTATATCCTTTAAAATCTTCAGATGACTCTCCTGATCCACAGCTGCCAGAACAAGAAGGATATTTGCTTTGTAAAATTCCGAAAATGTTACGCCATTTCGAAAAATATGCAGCGACAGACCCAGATGCCTGACCCCCTCTTCCGGCTTTGCATGTGCCAGAATCACTCCTGATGATATAAACATATACGGCCCATAGTAGCGGAGCGAAGAGATAATGCTGTCCATATAGCGTTTCTCAATGATTCCGCTTTCTTCAAGACATTTTCCCGCTTCATACAGTGCCTGTGTCCAACGGTATTCCTGACCGCCTTCGTGAATCCCTATATGTCTGGCCGGAAGTACATCCAGGAGTCCTTTCAGACGGTTCTTTGCCTTTTTTTCCAGACCTTTTCTTCCGCTCTCTGCATAGTAAGCTTCCAGTTCTCTGCGTACATCCTGATAATTTGTCTCTTCAATGTACGGTTTTACAATATTCATCACATTTTCTACATCTACAAGAGCAGGCCGGTCTTTTACCCGTTTTAAAATTATATCCCGATCAGTATCCGTCAGTATCGGATGTACATGAATTACCGGGATTACATTTTTTATGTTTACTGTTGATACAATCAGATCGCAGATATTCTGAGCATTTATCACTTTGTCAGCTGACACGGTTCCTGCAATCTCCACTCCCGGAATCATCTTCTGCAGTTCTCTTTTGAGCATATTACCCGTGGAAATTCCGTTGGCACAGACAATCAGGATCCGGAGTACCGGACTTTTTGCCGGTGTAACCGACAGATGTGCTCCAAAATGCAATGCAAGGTAAGCAATCTCTCCGTCTCTGATCGGCAGTCCAATCTGCTGTTCAATATATTTACTTACAATTTTCGTAATTTCAAACAGATCCGGATATTCTCTGATAATATCTTCGCTTATGGAATTAATGATCTGTATTCCGTACTGATAACGATAAAGAGAAGAATTAATGTGAATAAACAGGGAACGGCCCAGTTCTTCCTTATCTTCGAATACTACACATGCCGTTTTCTCAAACTCTGCAATCAGCGCCTTTGTCATCTCATATACGGTCTGGTTACAATTGTTCTCAAAAATATCATTGGATGCCACCGCCACACGTGCACCCAGCAAATGCAGGCAAAGATAGATCTTTTCTTTTTCCACCAGATTCGGAAGAAAATGCTCAATAATTTCAAATTCCTTTGTCCTCTCCAGTTCCGGCTTCTTCAGATTTGGAAAGTAAACATGACTTTCTTCTCCTTCCATCAGTGGAAGCAGCATTGCCAGAGATTCCAGAATACCATCCACATATTGTGTATTCAGTTTTTCTTCTATCATCTGCAGTATTTCAATATAATGGTCAACTTTTTCTCTGTTAATAAATTTAAGACCGCCGCTGATAAATATGGGTCGGATTTCCTGGAAACTCATCAGAAATACTGCCCGGACCTTAATGATGTCCCCAACGATTCTGTAACCTCTTTTTGACTCGTATTCCAGTTTCAGATCGTAATCCTGAAGCCGGTTTACCACCACCCGCAGATCATTAAAGACAGTATTCCGGCTCACTGCACAATAATCCTGAAGCTGATCAATATAAACCGGTTCGCTGGCATAAATAACTGCACAGATAATCATATGTACCCGTTCCATCGGAGAAAGGATATAACTTTCATCTCCTTCCATCTCATCGGCACATGCTTCAATCTGTCTGCGTACTTTTTTATCAATCAGAATACCTTTTCCCCTTACCATCTCCAGTTCCGGAATATGATGAAGATCCAGCCATTCATTAATTCTGCAGAGATCATAATAGATGCTTCTCTTGGTAACCTGCAGCTCTTCTGCAATTTGCTGCTGGGACAGACAGGTGTCGCTTGCCAGAAGCATTCGCAATATTTCTCTGCATCTTGCATTCATATATACCTGCTGCATTTACACACTTCCTTTCCCTATGGTATCATTATTGTATCATTGAGTAATTTTATTCTGCCACTATCTTCAACTACAAATCCTTTCACAACAGTATGGAAAACATTGCACTCCAACTATAAAAAGGGCTGTTGTAAAATAAGATCCTGTCTGTGCACTTCCTTCTGTACAGGAAAAAAGTACACCGGCAAAGATCTGTATTATAACAGCCCTGTCCTTATAAAAATATTTTTCTACCTATTTGAATTATCGGGAAAGAAACTTACCCACAGAACATACGATTTCTTCGATTATGCAGCGTTCGCTATAAACATAAAAAGCACCGTTTTTGTATACAACGGTGCTTTTTATGAGGCATCGGGGATTCGAACCCCGGACAACTTGATTAAAAGTCAAGTGCTCTACCGACTGAGCTAATACCCCGGTTATTCATTTCTGCATATGCATTTCATTTCTACATACACAAAATGCCCAGAACCGGAATCGAACCAGTGACACGAGGATTTTCAGTCCTCTGCTCTACCAACTGAGCTATCTGGGCATAAGAGTAAGATTACTCGAATTGCGGGGGCAGGATTTGAACCTACGACCTTCGGGTTATGAGCCCGACGAGCTTCCAGACTGCTCCACCCCGCGATGTTATTTAATTGTGGATAATAAACTTATCCAGTTGGATGGAGGTGGATCCAAATTTAAAATCGACCTTCACCTTAATGGATGGAGGTGGATTCGAACCACCGAAGCAATTTGCAGCAGATTTACAGTCTGTCCCCTTTGGCCACTCGGGAATCCATCCATAAATGGGACCTATAGGGCTCGAACCTATGACCCTCTGCTTGTAAGGCAGATGCTCTCCCAGCTGAGCTAAGATCCCATAAATATTTAATTATGAAACTTTCGTTTCCAACGACCCGGATGGGGTTCGAACCCACGACCTCCGCCGTGACAGGGCGGCGCTCTAACCAGCTGAGCCACCGGGCCATATACCTTCAAAATCACATACAGTTATAAAAAATACACACTTCTCCACTTCCCTTACCTTCCATCCACCTTCCGAACCTTCTGGATAAGCCCTCGACCGATTAGTGACAGTCAGCTCCATACATTACTGTACTTCCACCTCTG
>VSND01000110.1 GCA_009774145.1 Lachnospiraceae bacterium
CATAAACTGCAGAAAATCAAATATGCCTTTATCAGCAAAAAATTAACTGTATGCTTCTTTTTATATAATAAAATGCATATTCTGATTTTAGTATAGGGAAACAAAACAGATTTGTCAATATGTTCTTCATATTCCTATACCAGCTCTTCCGGGAATTCCTCCTCCTCTGCTTATGGCCTGTCTCTTCATGTGGTTCATTTCACACAGCAGGGATATCATCTCCCCTGACTGGCTGTTCCCGCTCTCTTCACTGTTCTTTTTCAGATATCGGATGATATGGACGTTACATTCCCCATTGTTAATGATACTCTTAAGCCGCTCGTTGTTATCACGTAAAAGCTGGTTTTCACAAGTCAGTTCACTGATCCAGGCGTTGAGACGGTCAACATCTTCTTTGTGCTCTGCTTTTTCAACACGCAGCTCCTTTTCCACCTCATCAAAGCGCCCATCACTTTTAGTAGACGACGGATTCTACCGCAAACGTGCAAAGCATCTGTAGGGTAAAAAAGCTCCGGAAAAAAGAGCTACTGAATTATAGGCATACTGCTCTGCCCATCTCAAACATGAAAAAAAGTTTGACGAGCACAGCTTATACAGAATTTTTTATTATGATTGTCCCCCTTTGAGCAAAACAGTATACCATCCTTTACTGCAACGCGGTATTGATTTTCGCCACTCAGAAACATTTTCGTGGACAGAAAAATTTTTTGACGAACTACGAAAACAACGGAAAGTTGCTCTAAGACTGGGAGAACTGTCCGATGATTATGCTGCTTTTACGATCAGTCCTGCCGTAATTAAAGATCTGTGTTCTGAAAAAATAAATCTCTCTGATCTGAAAGAAGAAGATTTCTCCATCAACTTTAAACAAAAAGGAGTAGATATGAGAATCGGATTAGATATTGCTTCTCTAGCATATAAGAAACAAACAGACCAGATTATCCTGATAGCAGGAGACAGTGATTTTGTGCCTGCAGCAAAACTTGCCCGCAGAGAAGGTATTGACTTTATTCTGGATCCCATGTGGACTGCACTTAAAGAAAACCTTTTTGAACATATCGATGGTCTCATGTCTCAATGGGGCAATCAAAGCAAAAAGCAAACTACATAAAAATAAAACCAGCCCTCCGCGCCAGCAGAGATCCGGATCGTTCCCTTTCACCATCTGATTTATAATATATATCCGGCATTTCAAAATTGCCTGAATACATTGCTGTTTCTATTGTTAAGATCAAATCAGAAAACGGAAGAAACTTTCCGGATTCCGTAAAGTTTCTTCCGTTTACTTTGCTGTTTTTATTTTCTGTCATTCCGTGCACCGACCGCAGGCCGAAGATACACGGACTGCCTTCCCACTCTCTATCCTTCCGTCCAGCTCACCTCATCCTGGCTGTCTTCCTCACTGCAGACGGTATCCAGCGCACCGTCCACCAGCTTGATCAGTTCCCAGACGGAGCGAAAGCAGACCGTCTTGTTTTTGTCCATCCATGTAATCCTTCCCTGCCAGCTGCTGTTCTGACGGTGCTGCACACGAATCACAAACGTCCCCAGTTCCCCATGTCTGCTCAGCAATTCCTCATCTTTCATAATTTTCGTCCTTTCTGCAGCATGATTGCTTCGTATCCTTTCCTTTCCGGTTTCCGTAAAAGAGCGGTCGTCCGTTCCAGGATAAGGGAAATTCATCCAGTTATAAAACTGCTCCAGCAGGGTAAGAAGCTGTTCCATGGTACCGAACCGCTTTCCTTCCCTGCTGTAGGCATGATAGAGTCTGCCCTGGAACTGATGCTCCTGCCTGCTGTCCACGCACATTACCACACCGTTTGGTGTCCCTATGTACCACTGCGATTGCTCCATAGTACGCCCTCATTTCCAGTTCATGATCTTTTGTTCCATCTCCTGTGTACAAATTACGCTTTTTACATGATAGCGGATCCCCATGCGCTGCCGTTTGGAACGAAACTGCGTGTTGATCCGTTTCTGCAGAATCCGACAGCTTTCCCGGGTCGTATTGAACAGCAGCACCAGATACTGACCCTTCCCGTAACGGTTGACTACATCGCTGCGCCGGACCGAGCAGCAGATGGATTCACAGAGTCTTTCCGTCAGCTGTTCCAGCACAGAATTGTCTTCCACCGGATTTCCTTTGCCGTCCACCAGCGTACAGAGCATCAGATAGACAGACTGCCCGCTCCGCTCCAGCATACGTACCAGCATCTGATAGATTCCTTCAAACACCGGCCAGTTGCAGACATATCCTCCGGCTGTCTTCTCCCCATCCTCTGACAGCAGATCCTGTATCTCGTCAAACGTCGCATAGGTGTGTTCCATCTGGCCGCCCAGACTGTGCAGCAGCTCTGTCAGACGCCCGGAAGGGTGCATGCCCTGCTCCTGAAAATAATAGGACACTGTGTCGTCATAAAATTTTCTGGCTTCCTGGGCCTTTCCGGAAGCTGCCAGCGCTTCCATGGTCACAGTCTCCCAGTCCGCCAGAGGATGAACCCTGGCGCCATGAAGCCCCAGCGCCTCCATACGGGTGTAATCCTTCCGCTCTCTTAAAAGCTCCACTGCCTGTTCCATGCAGTAGCAGAACTGCTCCCGGTAACGCCCGGCTTCTTTCTCTGCCCACAGCGCTTTTGCCTGCGTCCCCAGAAATTCACCGGTATAGCAGTAACAGACCGACAGACAAAGCTCAAGAAGCCGTTCCGGATCCTCTTCTGTTCCAACCTGCTGATAGAGCCGGTCCATCCTGGCAGCGTCTTCCTCCACCTGCATTTCATCCGTCCAGTAATAGACACCCGATTTCTGGCTGATATATTCCAGATCCGGCAGACATGCCTTCCTCAGCTTTTTTCTCGCATTGTAAAGGATGCTCCGCATGGCATGACCGCGGTCCTGAAGATCCCGGCCTGCAAACAGCACTTCCTCCAGAAGATTCCGGTCAATCCCCCTGCCCTGATCATGCAGGAGCAGCTGCAGCAGACTGACAAACTGCGTCTCTCCCGCTCCGTTTCTGCCTGCGATCCGCTTTCCGTTCCATGTTACGGAAAATTCCCCAAACGTCTGTACATATAAAATATTGTCTGAACCCTTCTCTTCCATTATTCCTGACTACGACCCTCACCTTCCCTGATCCGTCTTCCTCCTGCACTGTCAGCCGGGACCAGTTCTCCAAACAGCACATATCTGGCATCGTCAAACACATAAGCACAGGTAGACAAAAGGACATGGCGTCCGGTTCCCTCCGGCTGCAGAACCGGCTGAAAATCAGACTGCGCCAGCACCTTCTCCACATAGAGGTCAGACTCTTCGCAGGATTCCGGATAGATCGTATAGATATCCGCATGGGCAGATGTCGTACAGCCGCTCAGCAGAACAATCCGGTAATCCTGTTCCGGCGTCAGAAGCCAGATAACCGGATGCTCCTCATAGAACTCCTGCTCCTCCCACTCTGACAGGCAGGCGAACATGGAGCCGTTCTTCATATGGTGACCATAGATGATCGTATTGCAGTCCACAAAACCCGCCCGGTTATTGGCGTCTGTAAAGATTGCTCCCGAAGCGCTGTAGGACCCGTCATAAGAACGATGCAGATAATAATCATTATCTGCGCACTGCACCACCGGATAATCAATGGGCGTCCCTTCACAGTAGATCCATCCCACCACGTCTGCATTCTCCGCGCGCAGCGCATCAAAATCCACCTGAATGGGCGCCGACGTCTGCTGATCCGCATCCGGCTCCTCCTGCATGCTGACCGTATACTGTCCGGAGGCCTGGCTGTACAGTTCCTCACTGATTCGGTACTGTCTCTGTACATACAGAATAACCGCCGTCGATCCAAGAAAGACAACCAGAAGCGCTGCCATTATGATCCGTCTGATCTTCTTCCCCATATCAGCTCCCCGTCCGTCCTTCCTTCGTGTTTTCTCATCTCTGTGCCCACATATTCATGTATCATCCGCATCAGCTCCAGGGCGCTTCGAAAAGAGATGCTCTCCTACATGTTCCATCTGCTCGGATCCTTTTTTCACTACCGTGACAAAACTCATACCTGTACCTCCGTTTTTATACTCGTGAGCATGTTCATCCGGCATCTGCGCTTCTTTTCCTTCTTCGTTCTCTCAGCATTCCTGCAAGAATATTGAACATGGCTCCGCAGGCAGCAAAACAGACCACGTAAGCCTTCCCGACCGAGCTGGTATATAAAATCATCAGCTCACCCAGCATCGGATAGTGAGCCGCCACCCTGCCGACCAGTGCTTCGTAGTCAATATCATTCATGTCTTCTTCGGCATTGGCATCCCCTTTTGTAACAAAGGCGCCTTCCACCACTTTATTTTTCACAACCCTGTGGGCCACCACGGAATCATTGCTCCAGAAAGCGATTACATCGCCCTCCTGCACCTCCTCCGGCACAGCTTCTTCCACATAGATCACGCTGCCTACCGGAATCTCCGGCTCCATGCTTCCGCTGACCACGTTATAGATCTCATACCCCATAAAACGCGGCACTGTGACCGGCAGGCAGGAAGCGATCACACTCAAAAGGATCAATGTCCCGGCAATATTGCAAAGGGCGGGAATCAGCTTCCCTCCCTTTGCATCTGAACGCTTATTCATTTCCTTCCTTCTTCCGTCTGCGGGATACGAAGAACCGGATGCCGAAACCTGCCAGCAGAACCACTCCGGACAGGATGCCGACTTTGGCCGACATGGGCACTGCCATCAGCTTCGCAAAATCCGAAGGCGCATGCGCACCGTCGCCGATGATATTTTCGCCGTTTGCCAGCGGCACTTCTTCATCATCGACCGGAAGAATATCTGCAGGTCCCTGCGGAACTTCTTCATCCGGAGCAACTACGCCTCCGGCATCCGCACCGCCGTCACCGGCATCTGCGGCTCCTCCTCCGGCTCCTGCACCTCCTGCGGCTCCGCCTGCAGCCCCTCCGGCTGCCGCATCGCCGGGCGCTGCTCCTTCTCCCGTCACACCGCCGTCTTCTGTCACGGTACCGCCGTCAACGGTCGTGGTCGTCGTCGTCGTTGTTCCCGGTGTGGTCGTTGTGGTAGTCGTCGTCTCTCCAGGCTCCACACGGCTGTACACGAAAGTGAATACATTGTCCGCCGCATTCTCGCTCAGCCTGCCGATCAGGTTATATGCCTGCGGCTGATAGCCCTCGATATACAGATAGGATACCACCGGACGGTCGCCCACGTTGCCGTAATAGGTCTCACTGGGCGCCAGACGGTTGCCGTCCTCATCCTCATAATTGATCGTATAAGCCACGGCATCCCCCAGGATCCCGTATGCAATTACATAATCTTTATCTCCTTCCACGGTAAATGCCGTGTAGTAAACGGTATTGTTATCCTTCCCGCTCTCACGGATTCCCCGAATATAATACTTCCCGCTGTCCTTCAGCGTGATCATTCCGTTGTTGAAACTTACCCGCTGTCCCGGCTTCAGATTGTCAAAGACCAGGCACTCGCTGCTCTCAAGCTTCGGGGACTGCGTCCCGTTGTTGCTCAGATTTCCGCCGGGATTGAACTCTCCCTGGGCTCCCGCCAGGAAACGGACCTGATAGGTATAACTCTCCTTCTCCGCCGCCATGGCCGGCAGCGTCATGGACCCGATCAGGCAGAAGGAAAAAAACAGTCCGGATATTCTCTTCAGAAGTCTCATATCACGTTCCCTCCTTTTTCTCTTCCTTCTTCTTCTCCATCAGTCCGTACATGGACAGCAGCAGAAACAGTACGCCGCTGACAGAAGATGCGACCACAAACGGAGTCAGATTGGACTCGTCGCCGGTCCGGACCACCGAAGTGCCCTGCGCCCGGCTGGTTCTGGTTCTGTCCTGCTCCCGGTTCACGATCTCCCGGCTGTCATTGGAAGTCTCCTCTCGCTCCCTCACGGCATTGGGATTCAGCTCCACTGCAAAATTCATCTGCAGGTCCGCCAGTGTATTCTGATAGTCGTTGCCCTGGGTCTCGCCTTCCAGCGCTACCTCCAGCGTAATCTTTCCGCTGTCGCCGTTGTCCAGCGTATCCAGATAAAAATAATCCTCCAGTCCTGCAGTTGCTTCCCGGAGACCTTCTCTGCCTCCGCTGTTCTGATCGCCGCCGACCGTGTCGCTGTCAAACAGTACGCTCTCGTTATTGTCCTTATCCGTGTAAACCAGACGATAGGTATATGCGCCGCCGGATGCGCCGGAATTGGCGCTTCTGTCCTCCAGAGAATACAGAACCTTGTTGGTCATGTACCAGTCTGTCGGCGTTTCGTTCTCATTTTTCAGAGACAGCTCAACAATCGCGTTGTCTCCCGGCTGAATTCCGTAAATCGTATCGTTGATATCCGATGTCTTAAAGCTGCTCTCCATCTTCTTTTCATCGGTAAAAGTCACCCGCCAGTCAGAACCGCCGTAGGAGGTCTCCGCACAGACATTCATGGTCATGGAGGCGAGCAGAACGCCCGGAAGCAGCAGATGAAACAGTTTCCTCTTCATAGTTCTCTCCCTCCTTCTTACAGGCTCAAAATGCCGTCGTTGACCGTCACTTTACGTCCCCACGCACTCCAGACCGCGTCTTCCACGTTATGCTCCTGAACTGCATCTACGGTTGCTTCTATACAGAACTGAACGCCGTCATAGTCATAAGTCGTAATAATCTTACTGCCGTTGGCCGTCTTTTCGGTGGTCTGCGTTACCTTCGCAGTCACGCTCTGGTCGATCTTCAGCCGGCCCGCAAATGCCGGACTGGTCTCTCCGGTCTCCAGCACGCGATTGTAATACAGAATGGTACGCTCGTCGGTGCTGGATTCCTCATCGATCATCCAGCCGTTATCGGTCTGAAGCTCCAGGTCGATCAGATCCGGGGTCAGCGTCTGTACCTTCTCTCCGTTCTCATCCAGCCAGTACTTATACAGGCTCACGCGGACATACTGATTGATGGTTCCGCTGTTCATAACCTTCAGTTCCTCCGGATACCAGACGCCGATCTTGAACTTCTCGCCTTCCGGCACCATATTTTCCAGAAGAACACCCTTTTCTTCCAGCCAGCTTCCGTTATCCTTCCGGCTGTCGTAATTACGCCAGGAAATCTCTTTGTCATTTTCCAGAAGGGTCACTCCGATGTCATACATCTGCACCCGGGACGTATAGGTCTCCGAATAATAGGTCAGGGCCGCCCTTGCGCCTCCTACCGAGGAGCTCGCCAGAAGCCCCACTGCCAGTGCGAACGCACCCATGGTCCCTGCCGGAGAGGTGATAAATTTCTTGATTTTCCCTGCCATCTATTCCCCCTCCTTCTGTACAGCGCTGCCGGACTGTGAAGTACCGTTATCCAGCACCACATTCCAGTCTGCATAAGGCGTTCCGTCCTCGCGGTACATAACCGGCGTGCTCTCATAGATCACAACCACGTTGAACATGGTACCGTTCTCCAGATCCGCTTCCGGAACGTTTTCAATCTTAACCGACAGTACAGAGGTCTTTCCGCCGCCGGGCACGATCTCATTGTAATAGTAATAGTCGCCGTCTCCCGGCGCCCATCCGTCTCCGCTGTAAGTCAGCGGATAGCTGCCGCTGCCAAAAGCTTTCGCACGGATATAGACCGGTTCTGAATCTGCGTCGCTGGTGATGGTTACCCGCTTCTCCCAGTTGGAGAATTCCTCCTCAATCTCCGTTTCGTCACCCAGTGTGATCGTAATGCCGCCCTCAGCAGAAGCATATGTCGTAAAATAAGCCCATGCCTTTCCGACTCCGGCAGTCATGACCATGAGAAACGCAAGGACGGCAATCGAATATCCTGCTTTTTTCATCATCATTCACCCTCCTGTCTGCCTGCCGGCTGCGGGTCCCGGGTCCACTCCCATCCGCCGGTCTCTGCATTATATACAAACTGATTCCGGATTCCATGGCCGTGTGTCCGGTTGTTATTATACACATTTTCAAAAGATGCCGTATTCTCTGTTTCCGCGGAAATGCTGTCCAGAACCACCGGCCCGTTATCTGACGGAACAGACTGTGTATAACTGAGACCGTTGTAGATCTCCGTTACCGTCACCGTCGCCGTCGCCGGTATCCGCTCCAGTGTCGTCCTGCCGGTTCCCGGTTCCGTAAAGGTCAGGCTGGTCACTTCATTGAAGACCTCTTCCCCTTCCAGAGTCGCCACGACCCGGAACACGAAGGTGACCGGCTCAATGGTTCCTTCCACCGTTTCCCAACTCCTCAGTGTCTTCACGATCTCCAGCGGCGCATATCGCGGTTCGCGTCCCGACTTCAGATATACATGCTCCTCATATAACCAGGGGCCCGGATTTGCCGTGCTGATCACTCCGCTGGCATCCGGCTGCTTCGTGGGCAGCGCCACCAGCTGCGGCTCAAACATGTATTCATACTGATTCGAATTGGCAATCGTCACCAGCTTCTCCGCAGTATTTCCGTCTGCTGTCTCTAACTGCACGGTCTTTACATATTCTTCCTTCGTCAGGTTTGTATCTCTCGCAACCAGCAGGTACAGGCCTGCTTTCACATCCTGACCGGACAATACAGCATCTGCAACTCCCTCAATCTCTCTGGAAGCTGCAGGACTCTGTGAACTGTCCTGTGCCAGTGCAATCCGGGCTGCATCCTGCGCCAGCGCCTTCCAGTCCGCCACGGTAAGCTCCTGCAGACGGGAATAATCCGAGATCGCAAGCCCTCCATAAGCGCTTTCCGGTACAAACTGATACGTATCATATCCTGTAACCTTTTCTGCACCCGCCACCTTATACAGTTCCAGCGTGATATGCGTCTTCTCCATATCCGCCAGATAATCCGCCTTCTCCGGGTCCGAAGCATCCACCGGACTGACCGTCACGCTGCATTCCTTCTCCACGTCAACCGGATCCGCCGGCGCTGCCCCGCCGACCATCGGCATTCTCACACATGCGCTGACGAGCAGCATCATCATGGCAGCGGACAGATATATCCCTCTCATTATCAT
>VSND01000111.1 GCA_009774145.1 Lachnospiraceae bacterium
CTTGAGTATTTATATTCAACATATCTTGCCCTAAAAACATGTAACCCCAAAATTTCAGTTCCCATAAAAACTATTGAAAGAACTGTATAAAAAAACATATGTATATTCATGCATATACTGAAAAAAAGCATATTATAGATAATGCCCGGCGCCCAAATAAGATATTTTTCTTTCTTGTTTCCAATGATTCTTTTTCTAATAAAAAAACGTCTTGATACAAATACCATTGAGAGAACTGTCAGAAGCAGCATTAAACCCAACATCACTATAAATGTCACACAATAAGACAATTCTAATATAACAAAAATCGCTTGTGCTATCACCATTATAAATAATGCAAAAAAAGAAGGAACCAATTCAAAAAGCATAACCAATGGATAAAATAAATCTCCCTCTCCTTTACAGCACAAATCCCATACATTTGTATTTCTAATGTTTCGAACTATTTTCCAAATACCTGCAACAACTGGAATGATTATTGTTGCCACAAAAGCCACACAACAGGTATAAAAATAATTTGGATCCATTCCTATGGCCTCCCTTGCATTATCCAAAACACTTAACATAAAACCTCTCCTTTCATCGACATTATACGACAAAAGAAGAACGAATGAAAGCCTTTATTCCACGATTTCCCAGTTTTCTGCAAACAGTTCAATCATGGTCTCTTTCCACGGCACACGCCCAAACCGGCTCTCTACATACAGATAAGGAGCCGTCATCTTGCTGTTCTCATCCGGGAACTGTGCTCTGATAACAACATCCTCTTTCCACTGCGGTAATCTCATGCCTTTTCCCTGTTTTACCTGATCCAATGCCTGTCCAAAATTCATCCTGAATACCTCTCTTTTCATTATTATCAGCATCCTGCCCACCGCCGCCAATGGATGCCGCCCTGCGGTTATTCACCACGCACAGACTACTATGTCTCATATCGTTCCGCAAAAGGCAACCACACCATTCAGACATTCCCTCCGCTCCTTCCAGACACGGCTGGTTCCGTTCTCGGAATGGCTGGTCTGCCCTTCTGCGCCTGCCTGATTAAAGTCATACAGAGCCAGTTCCCGGATATTGGAATAGAAATTCTCCATATCCCGGTCAATGAACTCCTGAGTATGACCGCTCTGATAATTCCTGGTCCGCTTCACTTCCCTGTATGCGTTCCGAACTTTAGAGGACAGAACCGCAAGATCAGAATCTTCTGCGAGACCTAATTCAGTTGTCAAATCTTCCAGAATCTCATTCACAAGCGGTTCCATACCTCAATCCCCTTCCTTACGATTTTGCCGATGCGCCCCCGGTACCGCTCTTAGTATCTGCCGTTTCCGACTGGGCACTGGCAGCGCCTGTCCCGATAAAGGTAATCGTCGCAATTATCATGCCCTCCGGAACCGGCAGGACCGGCACGAACAGACCGGACGCTTTCGTCCATGTGGCGACCGGATCGGGCGTATCCCACTGGGTGATCGTCACGAACTGTTTTGCGGATTTCTTTGTCCACGGACCGTAGGACAGTTCCTCCGGAGTCACACCCCACAGGCCAGTACCCAGTTTACCACTGGGACCAGCGACATACATGGTGAACTTATCCTCCGGGAAGAATCTGGTAGATTTCCGCTTCAGCGTGCCGTCCTCCTGCTTTTCCAGCGTTGCATATACGTCCTCATCCGTCTCGATGGTAAAGCCAAACATCTGCTGCATCAGATTGTTCACCTGCGCCACAGACACGAACGTGCCAACCCCAAGGGCGCTGTTGATCGCAGTCTGGATGCCTTTATTCTTCTGCATATAACTGAGAATCTTATCAGAAGTCTGGGCTCTGGTAATCGTCTGCCCATTCTTCTTTGCAATTTTCTTCCAGCCATCCAGATCCCCAAGGATATCATGCTCCGGATCTGCCCAGTCAGCAGTCACGAAGTTCTCCTTCGGCACACCCAGGTCAATGTTTATGGAAAGTTTATTCTCATTGATGATCAGCTTTCCGGTGGACATCACGCCCTGCTTCATCAACTCTGCTCTGGTCACAACGGAATCCGCCAGCCGCCCCATATCATCATAAATGAAGGCTTTCAGCCCGGTCTCATCCACGCCGTTCTTCTCATACATCTGCGTCTTTTCCGACTGGTTGATCTTCTCCTTGATGAAGAATTTTTCAACGGATACCTTCTCCAGCATCAGCCGGGTGCCGATTGCCGCCTCGGTGTCCAGCGCATGAACCATTGCTGCCGTCGGCAGATTAGACCCCTGGGAAAGCCGGAAATACTCCGCCTCCAGATGCTGCGTCTTCACGTCCGGAAACGTGACATTTCCTCTGTATGGCCTATTCACAGAGTAATTCTGCGAATAGACCAGCCTGTCTTTATTTTTAATCAGTTCTAAAATCTCCGGCATCTCTTTTGCCCTCCTTTACTCATACAAAGATAAAACCGCGCTTTTCCAGCGCCGTTTTCGCCTCCTCCGCCAGCGTAACAGGAAGGTTCTCTTCGATGATCCTTCCAGCCACAATGACAGAGCCCGGTCTTTTCTCATCATCAGTTATATCGATTGTCTCAAACACAAGCCCCTCTACATTTGCATCATTGCTGGGAAACGGCGTACCGCCGACCACGATTTTCCGGTTATCCTGATCCTTCCCCATGCTCTGCGGAATTTCCCGTGTCTTCCTTACCAGACCGACTTCACTGTCAATGAAATTCAGTCTTTCATAGGTTCTTTCTACTTTATGGAATGCCATCATTACACCTCCGTCACATACTGTGCATTGTACTGCTGTGCAAACTGGGCAGCATCAGACTCATCCTCGTCCTCATCATCCGGATTGCCTCCGCCGCCTCCATTGTCTCCCGGTTTCTTTGTGCCGTCCATGAGTTCCTCTTTGGTCTTCTGGACAGCAACCTCTTTCTGCTTTGCCAGCATAGTTGCAAGGCTGGTTGCCAGTGCTTTGGATGCATCTGCATCCTCTGATACCAGACCATCGATCAGATCTTTGTAATCTTCCTCTGTCAGACCGGCGCCGACCAGAATCTTTTCCACATCCAGACGATTCAATTTCCTCTGAAAATCCGCCTTGGTCGCCTCTGCCTCTGCCAGAGTCTTCTGGATTTTCTCTTCATCGCTTAACCCGGCCTCTTGCAGTTTCTTATATGCCGCCGAATCCGCCTGCAGCTGCTTCAGGACTTTCGGCTCCACATTGTTTTTCTTGGCCGCTGTCAGATCATTTCCGTTGATATCCAGAAGCGCTGAGATCTGTTCATCCGTCGCATCCGGAAACTGCTTCTTAATATCTTCTCTTGTCATTTTCTTTATCTCCTTTTCTCGAAACATACACTTTTTTCACACGGTGCGCTCCGCATAGTTTCGTAAAAATCACACTACTCTCAAACTGCCGTCTAACGCTCTGACCTGCTCCAGTATGTAACTCCACTGGATGTCTTCCTGTCTTTCAGATCAACTCCGACTGGTTTCGGTATGAAGCGATGATCCCCGGTATCTGTATCAAATACATTCGTCCCCCCACAGCCGACCTTTGGACATTTTACACTGCCTTTTCCCCCAAATCTTCCCAGGAGCCGCCCGCAGCCCCTGCATCTTACCTCAATCAATCCCATCACCGCCTTTATTTTCCTCAGATTTCAGTTCCAGTTGACGCGCCTGTTCTGCTTCCAGTTCTTTCTGTTTCTCCGCCGCTGTCTGATACAAGACCTCCAAATAAGGCTGAGACTGAACATACACCTTGTCCGGGTCTCCCCAGAGATCACATGTATGGATGGCAATCTTGGGGTGAATACCTCTCTGGAGCAAATAAGTAAGCGCCTGGGCCTTTACCAGCATATTGTCCGTCTTATTGCGGGTGATCTTGATATCAATATCCGCAATCGTCAGCTCCAGAGCGATCTGCTGTTTCGTCTTCAGGATATTCAGGACAATTTTCAAAAACTCCCGTTCTGACCGCTTTGTCACCGGTTCGTCGATTTTCGCCCGCTGTTCCGCAAAATCCCAACCATTCCGAAGATATACCGCCTGACCAGTATCCCCGCCGGTATTCTGCTCCCGGCCGGGCATCCCCTCAATGATGAGCATGTTTTTATACATGTCATCCTTCAAGGTCTGCGTCTCCTGCTGATTCAATTCGCTGGAAACACTGCTCACGTCCGCTGGCATGGAAGGATTGACCGTTTTCACACTTAATGCGCCGATCTTGCACATCTTCAGGAAAGTCTTTTCATCGATCTCGCAATTGACAAACTTTATAAACGCCTGCACAAACTGCTCAATACCATCCACCCGGTTTGACTGCACCTTATTGATTCCGTCCAACATGGTGATGACAATTTCCACATCTGACAGGCGCCTGGGATTGTTCGGAAACTCCACCAGAAGGATTCTTCCATGACCATTGACTGAAGATTCCTCATCAATCACTTCATTGTCCCGGATGCAATACACATAGGACTTTGTAGTACAGTAGTAGACTGTCCTGTCCTTATCGTCCTTCTGGATCGACACGGACATAAGCGGCGGATTCCCCTTTGCCAATGAATAAATGATGAAATTATACCGTGGGTCTGGCGAACAGATATCAAAACCAGGCTCCCCTTCTTCAATCTCATCCCTCCGGCAGCTCCATGTCTCCCGGTATGAGGTCCCGCAGGTACTCTGCCAGTCACCCAGCACCACATCATGATAATCTTTGTTCCGGGTTTTCATGTAATTGTTCAGCCGGTCGATCTCTTCAGTCTTTCCAGATGTATCCTTAACACTGGTATATTGAATGGGCTCCCCATAATTCTGGGCTGTCATGAAACGGGTGATCTCCAACGCATGATTCTCAACAATATCATTCTTAATTTCCGGCCGGACATCCTTCACCCGATACAGGATCGGCTGGTCTCCGGAAACATAGTGATATAGATAATCAGTCTCCCGGCGATTCTGGTTGTGAGTCGGAAGCGCTTTATTCAGTTCCTCAATGGCCTGTTCCGCCGTCATGATCTTTGACCGTCCGCTGATAATCATTTTTCGGCCATAATGACCTTTGCACACCTCATGGAATGATTTTCGATTTTCATGCCATAGAGAATCCATCCGTTTCACTTCCTTTCCTGCATAACAAAAGCACCGGCAATGAATCCTCAAAGTCGGCGCTCCTGTCCTGTGTTTTTTCATTTTGCGACAATATCATAATATCACGAAAGTATGTCCTTTTTTTCTCACATTTTCTTATTTTGATCCAGAAGGTAGAAAAAATAGCGTCTCATATCATAAAATGCTGCTGTACTGCAGGCCATGCCCTTTATCGTCTGCAAATATCGAACCGGTTCTTCATAGCACACGGACCTGATAATATACGGATACAAGTCTGCATCCGCCTGAATCGCCGTCTGTTCGATCAGTTCACATCTTTTCTGAAGCTCCGCCCGGCGGCGTGCAAGCGCAGATGTCGGATCAGCAATTCCCGAAGAGGACGCCGGCATACCGCTCACACCGGCACTTTTGACAGTGTCTGTATTGCTTTTCAGTTCCTCCAGCCATTCAGGATACTGTTCACAGAATCCGCAGAGCTCTTTATAGCGCTTATTGCTGATCCCGTATTTATCAAGCCTCAATTTTCTCTTGTTCATTTCATATCCCTCCCTGCTCACACATTACACTCCATAAGATCTTTGATTTGCGCCTCTGCCTTTGGAAGGAGTGCTTATAGCCCTCTCATAGTCCCATCCCAATTTACGAATCCGGTCATATGCTGTTCTTGGATTTATTCCATTTTCCCGACAGATTTTAGCAAAAGAAACTGTATCTGTCGGCGTTTCAAAAGCCCGATCCACACTCCATCCATGCGTGATCCGATGATGAATTGTGTCATATTTCAAACCAAGTTCTTTACACCAGAGCATCAAATCTTTTGACTCACCACGGTAAGTCACTACGATGGACTCTCTTTTGTTATAAGCCTGCTCCGCTCTTGTGATCCATTCACAATTCTCTGGGCAGTAATCTCCATTTACATCTTTTCTCTCAATCGTCAGGCCCTGCTCATATCCATGCGAATACGCCCAGTCTGCGAAATAATCAAATCCTTTCAGCCATTCTTCGCAAATCGTAATGCCTCTACCGCCATAATCTTTGTATCGCTTACTGTTGGCATTGAGGCATCTCTTTTTCATACCATGATAAATATACCAAAGGCTTAGATTATCTTTTTTGCTATACCGATTTCTCATAATACCTGCCTCCATCACCAGGGCCGTACTACCGCCTCACATACTGCATAAGAACCCATCCTCATGTCACACAACTGTCCCAAACTGTCCGGAGCATCATCATGCTTATTTTTTCCATTCAATTTAAAAGAAAAGACATTCTGGATAAATTTCTGATACTCCTTACTTCGGTAACCATCCTTTAAAAAATACATCTGCCGAATTTCCGGCGCTCTATCTCTGATCCTGTATTCTTTCTTTTGCCTTGAACTGGCCGGCTTCATTGTCAAGTTCAGCCGATATCCTGTCTTCCGAAGTTCATCATCAATCCATTCGCAATAGTCTGAATTTACAATCGTTCCCTCAAACTGTGCTGCTTGGATCTTATGTTTCAGTATCTTATCTCTGACTCTTGGTCTGGTAACAAATTTATCTCCATCATCAAAAATCACATCCACGATATAATATTCATCTGCATATTGATAGCAAATTGGAGCTGCTACATAGTCCCCGCCTCCATATGCGATATCTACCGCCATAAAGATTCTATCTGGCTCTCCACCCGGAAGATTATTTGGTTCGTAAAATCTCATTCCACCGCTTGTAAACAATGCCCCCTGCCGTTCAACCGGTTCCTGCTGACACTGCGCATACCAGGACGCCATATCATCATTCTCTTCAAAAGAAGCTCTGGACATTTTATAGTCTTCCGTGCTGTATCCCAGATTGTAAGGATAATCAAAATTACTCTCATCATTTTCATCCAGTGCCGGGATACTGATTACTTTATGGCGCCGATTGCGATATTCCTTATTGTTTTCCAGAAGTGCCCTCCTGCGCCCCTGACAATCCCCCAGCGCCCATCTGGTGCCCATATTGATCAGTTTTGCCTTGCGCTTCAGACGCTTCATGAAATTGTTATCAAATTTTCCCCATACCGTATCCTGTCGGTCCGTACTCACCGCCTCTTCAATGCCGCTGAATAGGTCATCCGCAATCCCAAGTCCGCTGCAATCACAGGAGCCGTTTAATGTTCCGTAAATACTTCTGGAAGTAAAGGTCGGATAGCTTTTTCTCCTGTTCAGATCAATTGTCTCGTCGTCGCCGTTTGTAGCGACAATTTTATTATCCGGGAAAATCTCTTTGTATGTATAGGTCGGGTCAGTCATCAATTCAATACAGCCCGTATAAAATGCCTTTGTAATTTTATCCGAATACGCCGTATACAGATTCGATAACTCCGGATTCCGGGAGCCAAACCACACAAAAGCAAATTTGACAATCTGCGTCTTTCCAATACGGGACGGCATGTTAATGAAAATCTCATCCAGAAGATCATCCGCCAGTTCCTGGATCGCCTGCGCAACCTGTCTTAACGGATTTATTCTCGGCTGGTAAAACTTCTCGTCTGCCGGCCGGTTCTTTTCCATGTACAGAAGAAACGACTCGAACTTATATGGAGCCTCGCATTTCAGCGCTTTCCATTCCAGATCATATAGAGGGATGCTGTCAATCTTATGCGCAATACCATACTCACAGCATTCCTTGATATACTCCGTGACCTTCAATCCCCACTGGACGGTGCCTTCTCTTTCCATGGCATCAGTAGCGATGTCCAGAAGATCGGACAGGTCCTTATAGTTCACACCATACCGGTTAATATCCTCTTTGATTCCATTTGCCAGATTCTTTGTTTTTTCCGAAACGCCCATTTTACGTCTGCCTTCCATTTTTCAATTATTTTCAAGGTCATGCTCCGCCCGGCTCTCGGTGGGAAACATACAAATAACTGTCGATTTTCTTTTTCTGCCTGTTCATACTCTTCAAAAAGTCTCTTTTGCCAATCTGACAGAAGAACAGGAGATACCGCTTCGGCATATTCAAGTAACGTCATTTTCTCTCACCCATAAAGCCACCGGCGGCTGACCACCTACTACTGACAAGAAGATTGCTGGTCTCTGCCCGGCTTTGATCTGCTTCAACATAAGCACGATTTCTTCATCAGTCAGTTCATGACAGGAAATGACCTCAATAGCTTGAAATTCTACGTTCATCTGTCTGCAAGCAGGAAGCGGCAGGCACTTATCTGCTGTGTATATACAATTCTGTTCTGGAAATTCTACTGGTTGCATTCTGGTCTCCTTTAAAAAATTGATGCTCTCAAATCTGTATCAAAGTTTTCCCATTGTTACACCAATAACAATTTACTTCTTCACCAAAAAATAAAACTGTCTCATAAATTCCATGACAGATTACCGGATTATCCAAATCGAATCTTTTAATTACCGTTTTATTTTTTGTCATATTCATTTTTTCATCAAAATTAGATGAATGTATGTGATATTCCGTAAATACTGCCTTATGTATTCTTCCCCTTATTTCTATAACACATTTTACAGGCGGAGTCTCATACTCTCTTTCAGGTGCAAATATTAACATATTCCATTCTCCATTTTCGCATAAAAATACCAACCACCGGATATTGATGGTTGGTATCTTCTTTAAATCTTGAATTTAGTATTAAGATTCAGTTCTGAAACCAATTTATTATTTATCTCTTTAATTATCTCCTCTGTTTCATTAAAATCGGTTAATCTCATCTGATACCACAATTGGGGACTTATAGCAACGCCTGTAACATCATATTTCACTTGAGTTGCCAATAAAATATAAAAAGCCATATTTCTATATTTTTCAGTCTTTTCTATAT
>VSND01000112.1 GCA_009774145.1 Lachnospiraceae bacterium
TTTTTGTCTACCAGTGTGAGCGGATTACCCAGACAGTAACTGTAATCATTCAGACTGCCCGGCTTCATTATCGTTCCTTTATTGATATCTTCACCGGCAAACCTGCCTGTTCCCGGCAGATACTCTCTCGCCTGCGCAAAATACGAGCCTGCGGTCCTGTCCCGCTGATATCCGGTATACCCAAACGGCTGCAGTTCGCCCTGATTTCCGTACCGGTCATTTCCGAATTCGTCATATCCGTACAGCGTCTGCCGCTTCCCGCCGGACTGTATCAGACGGACGGGACTTCCCAGTTCGTCCTGCAGATAGATATGCGTGGCTTTTCCTTCTTTCAGAAAGGCAGTGTTGGCGTCCTATATATAGGTCTGGACGGAGACTCTCCCTGTTTAAAAATGTGCTTTCAAATTTTTGGTTTTATAGATCATCCTATATCTTCCCCTTTTTGACCAGCACAAGAACGATTAAAAGTTCAATAAACAGCCCTAATCCTGCCACGCCGAGAATCCATGCTGTTTTTCTCCTTTGTTTTCGTTTGTCCGCCAGAATCTCTTCTTCTGTCAATGGCGGTTTTCCTTTTACAAGACTGTGACCACATTTTGGACATGCTTCTATATAGACAGGAAAACAAGCTAAAGTTGACAGTCCTGCAGGTAGTGTACTTTTCCACGTATTTGGCAAAATATCATTACAATCTGGACATCTCCAGTATCTTTTTATTATTATTCTTGATGTCAATGGTGCAATAATATAAAGCCAGGCAAATACAGTTCCTAAAGACATTAATATATTATTAAACGCAACAGCCCCTGCTAATGATACTGTAAATGCCGGCAACATAGTATACAACAATATCAACGCCATTTTTCTGTCCGTTTTTTTATAAATCGGATTTCTTTTTGATTTTAATGCCGGACTTATTCGTTCTATATCGCTCATCCACTAAACCTCCATTATTCTCCACACTCTATGCCATCAGATGCTGTATTTTGATCATTCACAAGTAATGGGATTAAAGCATCAGATACAATACTTGCTGCTGCACCATATATTGCGGAAATCACTACTGCAATTGGATGATAAGTGCCAAGTACCGATCCTACAATACTACCCCAAATCCCGGAAAAATAACTTTGTCCCATTATTGACACTGCCGCATCCTCTTTTATTTCTTCATAACTCTTCCCCCTTGCTACCTCTGTCATGAAAGTTCCCCAATATGCCGCCTGAGTATTTACAATCATTCCCATCATTACCTGCATACCTAAACTTCCGCTCCATAATCCAGGCACACAGGCTGATAAAACTATTATTGATGCATTTAATGCACCGCCACTGAATCCATCTACTGGATTCTCATCATTACGTGTATTAATCCAACCACCTATTACTCCACTTGCTAAAATAGAACTGGCAGCAAAAACCCCACCACCAACACCAAACGTTCCCACAGTCAGCACAACCGCTGCCGCCGCCGTTAATCCAGCAATTCCTAATTTTATCGCTGCTGTGGTATCAATATTTTCTTCACACCATTTCCCAACATTTTCAATAAATTCTGGCAATGCCCCATTTCTGTCCATCAACATCAATGGGTTATTCCAACAGTACCCATACTCATTCAGTGTAAATGGGAAATCCGCCAGCCCTTTTATAAGATCCCTTCCCATGAACCGTCCAACTTCCGGCAGATACTCTCTCGCCTGCGCAAAATACGAGCCTGCAGTCCTGTCCCGCTGATATCCGGTATATCCGAACGGCTGCAGCTCGCCCTGATTCCCGTACCGGTCGTTTCCGAATTCGTCATATCCGTACAGCGTCTGCCGCTTCCCGCCGGACTGTATCAGACGGACGGGGCTTCCCAGTTCATCCTGCAGATAGATATGCGTGGCTTTTCCTTCTTTCAGAAAGGCAGTGTTGGTGTCCCATATGTAGGTCTGGACGGACGCTCTCTCTTTGTCCCGTTCGGATTTTTCAAGCAGATTATGGTACGGTCTTGTCAGATCCAGAAGATACTCCACCTCCCGCACGGGATCGGCACATGCGATGATATATTCGGAGAACGGCGTCTCCGGAGCAAATCCGGTCAGCATATATTCCCGGATGCCGGTCCGCTGGCCGAGGCCGTTATACCGGTATCCCGATACTCTTCCTTCTGCATTCATGGACAGGGACAGCCGGTTGGCTGCATCGTAGAGGTACCGGTGTTCCATGGAAGTTCCATGGCATACCGAAGTCAGATTGCCTCGGGCGTCATACTGACAGGTTCGTTCCAGGAGATCCCCTTCTTCCCGGATCAGCTGGTCCGCCGCGTTGTAGAAATAACGGGTCTGCTGATTTCCTTCCAGCTTCCGGGTCCGGTTGCCGAAGGCGTCATATTCATACTGACGGATACAGACGCCATCCTTTCGGACTTCTGTCAGACGATACAGATCATCATACTGATACCGGTACATCCCATTGTCTCTGTACACCTGTTCTTTGACGTCTGCCGGAATGCCGTCGGAAACCAGCGGGGAGACTCTTCGCTCCCGGCGGACTGCTGTCCGGTTCCCTGACAGATCGTATTCGTATTCATATTTTTCCAGAATGCTTCCGTCCCTCTGATGTACGAGGCTCTCCAGATATCCCATGGAGTTGTAACGATAACTGGTGCAGATATGATCCGGACCGGTCTTTTCTGTCAGACGGCCTTCCGGATCATAGGCATACCTCACCTCCTGCTCTCCGTCCGACAGGCGGGAAAGACGGGACCGTTCATCGTATTCATAAGACACTCTGCGGCCGTCCGGGTACGTGATCTGTTCCCGTTCGCCCATGGTTCCCCACCGGTAAGAGACTTCTCTTCCCATGGCATCCGTCACTTTTCTGACCCGCCCTGCCAGGTCCGGCTCTATCCTGGTTATGCCGAGCCAGTCCTGGATCTGAATCAGCTGCCGCAGAGCATTATAAGTAAACGAGACACTCCGCCCGTCTGCGTAGGTGATCCGCTCCATATCCCCGGAGGGATTGTAGGCATAGCGGGTGACGTACCCGTCCCGGTCTGTTCTGGCGGATATTCTTCCGGAAAGGTCGACGGTGTAGTGTTCTTTCTGCCCCAGCGGATCGATCATGGTTTCCACCGCTCCGGACGGGCCGCGTTCATACCGGGTCAGCCGCACCTGGTCTTCCGGATATCCATCCGGAAGAGACAGCCGTCCTTCGCTGTTCAGAAACCTGTTCATGCCTTCATGCCGGCAGACCGCGGTCAGTCCGCCCATGGTGTCGTATGCATATTCTGTCCGGTTGCCGCCGGCGTCCAGCACCGATGTCAGCCTGCCGCCGGGAGAATATTCATACCGGGTTACATGACCCGGTGCATCCGTCACGGAAATCACGTTTCCAACAGCGTCATAGGTATATCTTTTTTCCTGACCGGCGTGGTTCTGTACCGATACCAGACGGTTCAGGCAGTCGTAAGTATACTTTAACTGCCTGCCGCCCGGATCTTTCTGAAGGATCAGATTCCCGTTCCGGTCATACTCGTAGCAGGTCACGGTTCCATCCGCAGCGCTTTTTCTCGACAGCTTTCCGTTTTTTCCATATTCACAGACGGTTCGGCGGCCTTCTGAATCTGTGACGCACGCAATCCTTCCCATGGTGTCATACGCATACCGGGTGGTATTTCTAGGGACGTCTGTCCCGGATATCAGCTGCCCGGCGGCATCATATTCATATCGGCAGCTGTTTCCGGCGGCATCCGTCACACGGATCCGGTTGCCTTCTGTATCGTATCCGTATTCTGTAACGGCTCCCGACGGATCGGTCGTACGGATGAGACGGTTTCTTTCATCATATTCCATAACCGTACGGTTTCCTTCCGGATCCATGATCCCGGTCCGGTTTCCGTTGGGATCATATTCATAGCGTATGGTCCCGCCTGTGGGAAGCACGATCTGTTCCAGACGATTCCGGCGGTCGTACAGATACATCATCTGCGCACCGTTTGGCAGGAGAATTTTTGAAAGGTTTGTTTGTGAGTCCTTCGCTCACCATCATGCCGATGCAGGCATGGTTTGTGAGGCTGGCGGGCAAGAACCGGCTTCTGGAAAAGGAGATTAAAATATTTTTCCAAAGGGTCGTTGTTGCTGCTCGCCCCGTAGGACAGTGTCTCAGGTCCTGTTACTGGTCCGCTTATAAAAATGGTACTTCTTGAATCTTCTTTCCATGATCCCTCTGCCTGCTTTTTTATATATTGTATACTGCTTCATTTTAGGTCTCCTCCTATGCCTAAAGCCTGATTTGCAACGCCAGTTTCATTGTAGCATAGGAGAATTTTTAATGATATCCTTACCATTTCCAACTATTATATTCTCCCCCCAACATAGCTGGGGGATTAGGCCTTTCATTTATCCACTTCCTGCAATGTATCAAATATGTATTTCAATACTATCTGCCATTTCAAATACTCTGCTTCTGGATAAGTCATTGTTATAAGAAAAAGCTTTTCTCTAACTGTCCGTACTGCTTTTATGTGATAAACACTCATATTATTTAATTCCATCTTCATAAAAAACCATCCCACCGGGCATTCTCCTGACCAATGCATATAAGATGGTGAAAGAGCATTCCACGGATACAAAAAACCAGTACATTTTCGCACCTCTTCTACTGCCTGCATTGTTTGATCTTTCCTTAATTCTTTATCAAATAGTTGAAATGATATCTGCACTTTTCCTTCCGAATCAGACAAAATCATTTCCGGACGATTTTCATATGGATAAAAAGAATCCTTTTTCACCTTGTCCATAAAGGACAGTTCTTCTGGAATCTTTATAATTACACCTGCTTCATCCAATTTTATCTTCTTTAAAATGATTGTATCTTGTATACTACTTTCTGTCTTCTGATTATATTGTGCTTTCATAAAAATCATCTTTCATTATAATAATACTCTTGACACTGATCTCGATCTCAGCCATATCCAGCCAGCTGCCATGCTTTGGAGTATAATGCCATTCGAAGCATTCTGTCAGCCGATGAGTTTCTTTCGACGGGAATGCTTTGTAAAGGGATGCCGGTAAATGCGTGTTCAGATTATCTATAACAGGGATAATCTTTTCTGTCCCCGGATACAGCACATAGGAAGTATACCTGAGGGTCTTCGCAAAATCCAGTACTGTCCGAGTTCCGTCACAACTGTTTCCTCCTGCCTGCCAGCGGTTCCGAAATCATAAAGACATCTGCAACACCATTACAGATATATACAGAATCCACCTTCTCAGGCCGTCCGGATTCACAGGGAATACTGATTTCCTTTATCATCTGTTTATCCATTTCGTCTATGCAGACAACCGGATTGAGAGGATCATACGGCCGCTGGTAAACTCCCAGTACATCCTCCATTTTTGCCACAGATTCAGCATCTGCCTGAGGAATATTGATACAATCATATGTCCACGATTTGTTTTCGGGTTTCTGATCCAGTTTTATAAGTATCTGTGCATGCCTAATGCGATATCCTTTCCCACCTTTTTGAACCAGCGCTTTGAGTTCCTGTATTTCACCATCTGTCAGAGTAACAACGTAACGTGGCATATCTGCATCCTCCAATACCGTTTTAAAGAAGTATAGCAAAAATTGTTCATTTGGATCTCCTCCTAATAGCTGAAGTCTGGCGTGCAACAACAGTTTCATTGTAGCATAGAAGGATTTAGCTTTCATTTATCAATAATCTGCATAAAGACGCTTATATCATCCCTCTTATCTCTCCAATAGCAGATAATTGCATTTAAGGGATATTCTCCTTCATATATGTGTCCATGAATATTTGTAATACAGCAAATAAAATTATCGAGTGTTTCCTCCCATTTCCATTCTCCCCCACATTTATTTATAATTTCTTCTCCATATATAGCAGCAAGCCCAATCAATACAGGCTCTACCTCTTTAAAATTTTGTCCCCTGATCTTTAAAATTTCCTGATTGACTTTATTTATCACTTTTATAGTATCTGTTTCTTTCTCAATACCAAGTATCTTTCTATAATACATATTTAATTCTGTATGGTGTTCGTATAATTTCCTGTCTGTCTCAATCGTCGGTCTGGCATCTGTCCAGTGTATACTTAATCTTTCCAGTTCATCCAGTCCATATTCTGCAATTATTTTTTTGAATATATCCAAAATCTCCAGAAATTCTTTTTTATCTTTCCATTGCCATCCCCCAAAATAAAAATTTTGTAATCTCGAATAATATGGATCTTTTTCCATTCTTACTTTACATAACAACTCATAGCCACTTGTTGTAGGATATTGATATGTATTAGTTTTAAAAAAAATCCTCAGACTGCTTGGCAGTGCTATGTTGACCAGAATATACTGAACTACGGTGTTCCTCTTTCTTGAAAATGCAACTTCTTTCGAACCTTCAGATCGAATTGAAAAACCATATGGTGCTAACATATCTTCCATTATATCTCTTATTAACTTTATTTTTCGAAATTTCATAAGTTCACCTCTTTATAAATTTCGAGTACTCTCGGAAACCCCACAGCCCTTGAAAGCACAGCGTTTCCAATACACTCCATTTTTTCTTCACCTCCACGTTTCAGTGGATTTTTCACATTTTTTCTATATTTTCATCAGGAAATTTTCAAATACCTGTTGACAAACCTGCCAGTTTGTGCGGCCGCGTTCATTGATTGAAATGCATAATCAATGAACGCGGCCCTTTGGTTAAGGAGAACTGTTCATTTTTCACCAAACCAAGGAGGTTACACATATGTTGATTCACTGGCAGTCCCATCAGGAGTACCTGAATTTCCTGCATGAGACAAAAGTACATCCTGATTCTTCCCAACGCACAAGGCTCCGGCTCGAATTCGGCCCTGTCAGGGAAAAGCTCCGCTTACTGGATCTGGACCCGGTAATGGAATACCTTTCCGCTTTTTATTCCCCTGTTGGCAGGCCTGCCAAAAACCAGGTCCAGATCATCCGCTCCCTTATCCTTATGGTAATGCCCGGCTTCACCAGCCTGACCGCCTGGCTCCGGAAACTGAAAGCCGACAGCCTGACTGCTGTCCTGATCGGCTGTAACCCCGACTCCCTCCCGCCGCCGGGTTCTTATTTTGACCTGATGAACAGGCTCTGGGCCCAGTCCAGAGAATCCCGGCGCAGCGGCAGGAAAGATCTTTTCCCCAAACATAAAAATGGAAAGCCTTCTAAAAAGCCCGGCAAAGGGAAAAAGCTTCCCAACAGGCATTCCGGCATTACGGACAGGCTGGCTGCTTACGCCCTGGAACATGAGGATTTCTCTTTCCATTATGAGGAAAGGCTCCAGCACCTTTTCCGCCTTGCCGCCATCCTCCCTTCCCTCACAGACGGCCTCATCCCCCAGGATGGCCTTACGCTTTCCGGTGACGGCACCTGCGTCCATTCCCATGCTTCCCCTTACGGGCATAAAGTCTGTAACTGTATGGAAAACGGCATCAGCCATTGTTCCTGCAAACGTCATTTCTCTGACCCCGATGCACACTGGGGATGGGACAGTGATGAAGAAGTCTTTTATTTCGGCCACACCCTTTACATGCTCTGCTCCCACAATGCACAATACGGTGTCGATCTGCCTCTGCATATCCGTTTCCTGGACGCCAGGCGGCATGACAGCGTAAGCGCCATTGTCTCCCTCCGGGAATTCAGGACTCTTAACCCGGACGTCCCTGTCAGGGATATCTGCCTGGACTCCGCACATGACAACTATGCCACTTATGGGCTCTGCCAGAAATGGAATATCCGGCCTTTCATTGACCTCAACACTAACCGGGGACGCCCGGATTCCATCCCGGACTCCATCTCCATTGATGAGGACGGCACCCCTCTGTGCATGGCCGGTTTCCGTATGGTCAACTGGGGGTACTGTAAACAGAAGCATTCCCGCAAATGGCGCTGTCCCCTTGCCTGCGGCAGAGTGGATTCCTGTCCCTGTAAGGAAAAATGTTCTTCCTCCCCTTATGGCCGCTGTGTCTACACAAAACCGGACTGGGACATCCGCCTCTATACCCCCGTCCCGCGGGGAACGGGAGAATATAAGGAAACCTACAATAACCGCACTTCCTGTGAGAGGGTCAATAACCGGGTGTTAAATGATTACCATCTTCATGATATGGGCATCCATACCAAAAAGCGGTATTCTTTCTTCACTATGATTATCTGCATCTGCATCCATCTGGACGCACGGCTGAAGAAGCGCACAAAGACCGAACCGCAGGTATAGCTTCAGGCTTATGCGGTCTCCCTTCAAAACCTGCCACAAGGGAGGTTTTCAAACCATGCCCTCCTTTGAGTTCTTCCGCTGCAATGTCAGGCATGCTGCTGCCCCGGTTATTTTCTTCTCATTTTCTCCACTCAACAGCCCCTATTTCTCGTTTCACTTGTCTGCTTTCCGAGAGTACTCATGTAAAATATCAATTACTTGATTTTTCCCTTTTTTACACATATGATATAAATCTATGAATATCCGTCTTCCTTCTGAATAGATCAAAACACATATCATATAGTTCCTTTCAAAAATACAATATTTTTGAAAGATTTTTTCGGGATTCTCTGAAAACACGGAGAGCATTAATAATATACCTGAACAGTCACAGTCTAGAT
>VSND01000113.1 GCA_009774145.1 Lachnospiraceae bacterium
TGAATCGAATGGAGGCGGGGACCGGCAGCGGTACACATCGGGAGGTTTCCCTAAAAATCGACAATAAGAAACGCCAGTTTCTCGCAATGAGAAACTGGCGCAACAAAAAACACCATGATTATGCTGATTTATATGGATTGATAATACTGATAAATAACTATAATATCCCGGAGGAGGGCCTATGCTTTTTTTAATTGATATATCTCATGGCTATTACAAATGAATATTGCAGACATGGCGGTATCCTCCTATATACCGCCCCTGCTGATTGCTGAGGGTCATTTGGAGGTCTGCTTTTTAGCAAAAAGAAATGGCGGCCTTGATTACTCAAAACCGCCGAAGAAATCAGCTGTGCAGGAAAGCGCACGAAATCCTCTGCCCGTCAGCGGTTTTTTTCTTTTCCCCGCTGTGGAGGCAGATGTTTGGATATGTAAGCTCGTTTCATTCCACAAAGAACAGAACCCGCCGAATCAGCTCCGGGATATTTACCGGGGAGGTGATATAGTCGTTCACGCCCTCATGCCGGTATTCATATTCCGTGGTAAGGTCGTTGTTCTCGGTAAGGATAAAGAACAGCAGAAACCGGACAGGGGGATTCTTCATTTGGAACATCCCCACCACAAAGGAATCTCCTTGTACGGCCCGTACCTCGTCCAGAAAATCCATGCCGGAACCGTCCGGTAGGTTGAGGTTACAGCAAATTACCAGCGGCATTTCCTCCTGAATGACAGTTCGTGCTTCCTGCAGAGTGGATGCCGTTTTAGCCGGGTAGCCTCGCCGTTGTAAATATTTTTGCAGACACCATATATAAGGTGTCGCTGTCGTCGGGAATTGTCAATATTCTTGCTTTGTAAAATCCTCTGGTAAAAAATCGCACTGTTCATCTGGTACTCCCAATGATTTTGCATATTGTATCATATCATCCCACCTTTGTTTATCTTTCGCATGAGAGGTATCAATACGTTTTTTATATACCGGAACAATCCCCTTGCAGGACATAACAAAAATCTTTTCTCTAAAAACTACAATTGCATTTTCTGATGTATGAAATGTAATGTACCATTCTTTCTTCAAAGCTGTACTCATGTTTTTTTGAAATGCTTTTACTTCATCTTCAATATCTTTTTCAGGTATTGAAATTGTATATATTTTGCATAGACCAAAAAAACGACTTTGACATTTGAGAACAGGAAATTTTTTTATCATCTTTTTGTCTTTCAAGCTCAAATTAATTACTTCTGCATGATAGCTTCTCGTTTTTATGTTCCTCCCAACTCTATTTGTTGCTCTATACAGCTCCTGAATAAATTTGAATACTGTTTGCAACGGACACCCCCTTGTTGTTTGAGTATGTTGTTTGTTGGTACTTCAATGATACATCATTCAGCAGCGGGTGTCTTTATTTTGTGCAATATTTGGTATTTACTCATTTATAGTTATGAAGATTTCTCGCTTTGCTCTATCTGTAATTCACCCTTTTTCAGCCGGAACACCACATCCGCCTGTTTTGCCAGCTCACCTGAGTGGGTAACAACTATCACGCATTTCTTCATCTGATGGGCGCTTTCTTTCAAGATTTCCGTAATATCCCCAGCCGTATCCTCGTCCAGATTGCCGGTAGGCTCGTCCGCCAGAATCACCGGAGCTTCGCTTGCGAGCGCCCTTGCAATGGCTACCCGCTGCTGCTGGCCGCCGGAGAGTTTCAGCACGTTCCGTTTGGATTCCTCCCTCGTCAGCCCCAGCCGTTCCAGAAACGGGAGTGCCGGTTTCTTTGAAGTCAGCCGGACATTCTCCTGCGGGGTCATATAGTCAATCAGGTTGTAGCTCTGAAAGATAAAAGAAACATTCTTTTTCCGATGGCCTGCCAATCCGGCCTGTGCAATGTCTTTCCCTTCAAACAGGATATTCCCGCTTGTGGGGCTGTCCAGACCGCCCAGCAGGGATAGAAGGGTTGTCTTGCCGCACCCGGACGGGCCGAGAATGGCATACATTTTTCCCGCCTCCATCTGCGCATTGATCCCTCTCAGCACCTTCCTCTTTTTGTCATAAGAGTATGTTAGATTTTGCAGTTCCAAAATTCCCATAGAGGCACCTCCTATTCACCTTCGGGCACAAATTCATAGTCAAAATCATAGTCCTTTACTTTATCCGGCACCTCGTAATCTATGATGGGCGAGCCGGATTGCTCCTGCGTTTCGTCTGATTTATTCTCCTTGGGGGTACACCCTGTGAACAGCAATCCCACAAAAAGGAGGACAGAAAACATTTTCCATACTTTTTTCATATCGTTACCGCCTTTCTCAGCTCATTTTCGATAGAATTTCCCGCGGTTTCAGCCGCATGACGGAAATTGAGGATATTCCAGCGGATACCGTTACAATCCCGATCCCCAGCAGGAATAGGAGGCCCATTTCCTCAAGCTGTACACGAACCTGTAATTCCGGGGTTTCGATTTCCGGCTCACCGGTATCTGTTCCGGCCTCCCCACGGGTTCCGACAGATAAGCCGTCTTCCTGCTGCGCCTCCGTTACCGCCTGCCCGGATTGCAATACGTTTCCCATCTGGCCCGCAATGGCGCTGGCGGAGAAATAAGAGAGGGAAAATGCTAATATCGCAATCAGCAAAACCTCGGCAATATACTGCCCTAAGATGGACAGCTTGCTGATCCCAACCGAGAGCAGGACGCCGGTTTCATGGATGCGGGTTCTGGCCCACATGGTTAGAATGAGCGAGAGGATGGCGATGCTTACAATCAGCGCGATCATCAAAATGGTGGATACCAGCTCCGATAACTGTTCCAAATAGGACGCGGCGTTTTCATAGTCCTCGTTGTCAACCAGAAAAGAAAAGCCTTTCCAGTCCACGCCGCTGATTTCCTTTACTTTAGAAATGATTTCCTCCATGTTCTGCGGGTCGTTCACCGATACCGTCAGCTCGTTAAAGCCCTGTATTGCGGGGCCGTTTTCGTAAGCCACCAAAGTGGCAAGGTCGGTGATGATAAGGTTTTGTATTTTATCGTAGGTTGTCACCTGATCGTTGATGCCTTCGATTTCTTTTGGAGAGAACAGGCCCACAATCTCAATCTCCACGCCTTTGTCCGTCTGGATTTTGTCACCAATTTTCAGGCCGTTTTTCTCAGCCAAATCCTTGCTGATCAGCCCCTTGTTTTTGTCGTCCGGCAGGATATGCCGCCCCTGCGTCAGCGTAAGCTGCCCGGAAGTAAACCGGGTAAGCTCCTCGCTTTTCCATGTGCTTAAAATCTTTGAGGATGCGCGAAATTCTTCCTCAATGGGGATATTGCCGGTAAATAGTTCCAGAGAGGGGAACGCCGCCAGCCCCTCCACGGTGGCGCTGCACTCCTTGATCCCCTCAATTTCCCGGATTTGCTCTACCAGCTCCGGGCTGATCTGCTGGGTGGAATACATCAGGGTTCCGCCCTCCACGCTTTCCACCTTCAAATAGGGGTTGTTTTCCGTGTAGTCAAAGCCAATGAGAAAACTCCCGCCAAGGCTTTGCCGCAGCTCCTGCTGGGCGGCTTTCGAAGCGTTCCCCAGTGCCAGAGCGGTCAATACAAAGGTTGCCATCACCAGCAAGATGACAAAAAGAAGGATACTCTTGCCCCTCTTGCGGACGATATACAGCCACGCTCGATTCATAAAGTTCATAGAATGACCTCCATTTCATATAGGATAAGTGTTGCAACGCTGACAGCATAGCACCCCAATATGGAACCAGTATGAAACGGATAAAAAAAGCCATCGCTTTATGGGAGATAAAGGGTAAAGCACATTCCCGGCGGGTTTTTGGTCGCCTCAAATTGATAGGGCATCCCAAGGGCCTTTGAAAGCGTATCTACAATATATAATCCCAGCCCATTCCCTCCATCTTTGCGATCTCTGGCAAAGTCTGGGCGGTAGAACGGCTCAAATACATGGGCCAGCTTATCCGGCGGGATGGGCGTACACTCATTTTCTATTTTTATCTGTCGGGCGTTCAATATAACGGTGATCTTGCATCCCGGCTTTGTGTAAGCGACCGCATTGGAGAGCAGGTTAGACAGGATCTTTTCAAGGCTTTTCTTTGACGTGTGGACAGGGCACTTTCCCTGTATGCTGAAAGAAAAGTCGAGTCCCTTTGCCTTCGCAATCAACTGATAGGGCTCGCAGATTGCCGGAAGACGCTCAGACAGGTCAAAGGTTTCCGCGTCCTGTTTCTCCTGTGTAAAATCCAGCCGGGAGGTATCCAAAATTTCTTTAATCATAAAGGATAGCTGCCCGGTAATCTCCTTACATTCCAACAGACAGCGATCCCGGTCTTTGTATTTTCCAATGCCTAAGATCATGTTTTCCAAAATCGCGTTCAGGGCAGTCACCGGCGTTTTCAGTTCATGGGAGGCGGCCCGCAGGAAATCAATTTTCAACCGTTCCGCCTCACGGACGTTTTGCTTTTCTTCCTCCAGATTTTCAATGGTGGAAAGCAGGCTGGCATACAGCTTATTGACGCGGGCGGCCAGCTCGCCAATCTCGTCCTTCGTATGCACCACGCAGGCTGCAGCCTTATCCAGCTTTTCCATCTTTTCCGTTGTAACCGCAATCTGCTTGATCGGCCTCGTCATGGCTCTGGAAAACAACAGGGAACACCCAGCGGAAATGATGGCGCAGCAAAGCAGGGATACCGGCAGTGCTTTTCCGATAGCGGATTTTATCAAAATACCAGTATTCACATCACTCTCAATAATGGCTCCTTCCACAAAACGGTTGGTGCTTACGGTCATTTGCGGCGCAAGCACATAGAGAAAAACATGAGCCATCACGGTGACAAACAGCATTACCAGAAAGGTGTATAAGAAGATTTTAGTAAAGAGCTTTAAATTTCTCATGGGTGTTCCTCATACTTGTAGCCAACGCCTTTTACCGTTACAATCCGGTTAAGACTCAGCTTTTTCCGTAAATTTTTAATGTAGGTATCAATCGTGCGGTCAATGATGGGGTAATCATATCCCCACAACTCGTCCAAGATCTGCGACCGTGTAAGCACCAGACCTTTATGCTCTATCAGCAATTTCAGCAGGTCGATCTCCTTTGGTGTCAGGTCAATAGGGCCGCCCGGCCCGGAAGCAGTATAGCCGCCAAAATCCACCGTAATATCGCCCATCTGAATTTGTTTCAGTTCCGGACTTTTCCCACACCGCCGCAGCAGGGCCGTCACCCGTTTTCCCAGCAAAAGCATGGAAAAGGGCTTTGTGATATAGTCGTCCGCCTGTTCATCAAAGCTGGCCGCCTGAGTAGGCTCATCGTCAAGGGCGGTAAGCATTAAGATAGGAATGTTGCTTGTTTGGCGCAATTCTTTTAATACCTCCAAACCGGTTCGCTTCGGCAGCATAATATCCAGAACCACTAAATCAACCGATTTCTCCCTTGCAATCTGCAAACCCTGTTCACCATCAAGGGCCGACAAGGTAATATGCCCTGCGGATCTCATATATTCACAGATTGCCTCGTTGGTGGCAGTATCATCTTCCACAATCAATAAAACAGCCATTTTTACACCTCCTCACATTATTATACCAAAGCAATATGGAAACAGTATGAAATGCTTTGTGTCAGATTGACAGTGTACTGAACTTAATGGGAAAAAGCAAGCCTTTCATAACGGATCAATCCACACAAGGCAGACTGGCTCATGTTGACAGGAAACTGGCCCGCCTTGCTGTAAGTGAAATACTTTCCCTATTTACTATTTCTATTAGATTCAGAACTATAAATGAGTAAATACCAAATATTGCACAAAATAAAGACACCCGCTGCTGAATGATGTATCATTGAAGTACCAACAAACAACATAACTCGATATAATTTTTTCGTCATATATTTTCCCTTTCTTTGTGATTTAACCCTATCAGTAACAAAATTTGATAAGGCTATTGTAAAACCCAAATGTCCGCGAAATGTTATAGCGGCCAAAAAATTTCATTGAAAATCGGGGTAAAATGTTACAACGCTCGGACATTTCAAAAAATTCTACGGCGGGTAACCAGAACAGCTTTTTGGCCTCGTTCCCGTAGGTAGCCAGATCACTGGGAATGATGTCCATATCGTACCCTGCCCGGACCGCCTTTTTCTGTTCCTCGATCTTGGCCCGGTCCAGGTCGGTGATTTTGCGCTTGACCGTCTTGATGGCCTTTACCTGGTCTAAGGACTGCACATGGAGGCTGACAATCAGGGAGCTTTCCATATCCAGAAAATCCGCCAGCATACCAAAGCCGATATTGACCGCTTCGCAGCCCTTATCCGAAAATACACCAGCTTTGAAAAACTCGACCGCTTCATGCTTCACGAACTGATTGACCGGATTACGATTTACGAAACGCCGGGTATGGGACGCTGCCGCAAGGGAAAGGAAAAGCGCATTACTATCTACTATAAATTTGTCGGGGCTATCCAATAATAGAAAAACGGCATCCCTTATGGATGCCGAAAAAAATAACTTGGCTTTACGTCCTTTTGACTTCTCATCGTTTCTTGAGAGTCGCTCATAAAGAGCTGTTATTCTGCTGTCACCAGCCATCCTGTTGTTCATTCTGAACTCCTTTCCGGCGGCTGGCTCATCTGTGGTGAATCCATCTTAACATAACTTTCTGCGTCTGTCACCATTTCATCGCTACAACATCAGATTTGCATTGCCTGTATATGATGAGAAAGCAGGGAAAATAGCAAGACATAATATTTATTCAGCAAGTATGCTTGTCCGTCATGCGAATGATGGCAGGAAGTATCTGTATGATATTCTGGCAATAAAAAAAGAAACGAGCAGCCCGCTTGAGTGAAAACACTGTACGGTAAAAACCCATTTCTTATTGTCAATAATAAGCTATTTTTCGATTTCTGTCAATCCCCCAATTTTGATTTTTTCAGAATACCGCCATTGGCATTTTTAATGCAATAGGGCTGTCGGTTAATACCAATTTTTAGGCTCTCTGCCATAAAATAAGCATATCCACCAGAGTTCCATGCTTTCCAGCACAAACTCTTCCACGGGATATGCTTATTTTTCTTTTATAGAACTTATTTTTGGGCGCAAAAACCCCTTGGTATTAATCTGAATAGCTGCTCCTTTTCTACGCTGTTTTTTGCTCTGATTTTCCTGCAAATTTTTGAATCTGATTGTGAAGAAAACGGTGATATTTATTGATATTCCGACCGATTGCATACAGCATAAATTCTTTATACACTTTCTCTGTCGTACGGTAGTTAAACCTTCGGAAATTTTCATTTTCTTTGATATCTCCGAAATGTCCCTCCGTCTGTATGGAGCGCGTCTGCCGTTTTAAGATCCCTTTTTCACTCTGGATATTTGCATGGGATTCTTCTTTCAGATCCTCCCACTGCTCGTTGATCTTCATGACCTTATTTTTTTCTGTATCCTTTTCCTCATTATATTTATACAGGCACTTGGACTTATGCTGGCAGCCACTGCAGTCTGCACATCCATACACCTCGAAAGTCTGTTGATACCCCGCCTGTTCCTTCGTTTCTGTCCGGATATGCCGCAGCTGCCTCCCGTCATGGCAGACATAATAGTGTTCATCTTCAAAGACTTCATATTTCATGTTGTAATACTTCCCGATCTCTTCTTTATATGCACGGGTTTTCCTCTGTTCATGATCCTGAAGCTTGATATAACTGGCAATGTTATTTTCTTTCAGGTACAGAAGGTTTTTCTCACTGCAGTAGCCGCTGTCAGCCGTTACTTCCTCCAGGACCTCCCCGAAAGCGCACCGATGTTTTTCCAGTACAGGGATCAGGGTATTGTAATCCGTACGGTCATTGCTTACATAGCCATGGATAATAAAATAGTTTTCTACCGCAACCTGAACATTATATGCCGCTTTTAACTGCCCGTTCAGCATATGATCTTCTTTCATTCTCATAAATGTAGCTTCCAGAACCGTCTTGGAATAACTGTTGCGGTCTGTTCCCATGATCTCAAAACATTCTTTATATTCCATCAGGCGGCTTCCGCATTTCTCCAGTTCTTCATAAAGCTGCTGGATCTGCGGTTTTTTCTTTCCCTTACCGCAAACAAACTCCATTCCTTCCCCTACGGCAATCTTCAACAGGTTCTTCTGAAGTTTTAAGATTTCCAGAGGGGAGCAGTTGTCAATCTCAATCACGGTATTGTTTGACAGCTTTTTATGCTTCGTCAGTTTCCGTTTCCGGTTTTCTTCAATCACTTTCCGGACTTTCTCCATTCCTTCAATGATAAACATGTGTGCGTTCCCAAGATCGTATTTGGGTCCATACCCGTGTTCCTCTAAAAAGGCATTATACTTTTTATAAAGGCCGTCTATGGTATCCAGAAGACCCACAAGATGGTAGTTGAGAGTCCCGCGCCAGACAAAGGTATAGCGGTTTGCATTGGCTTCTGTTTTCGTACCATCGATATAGAGTTCTTTGAGTGTGATCAATCCCTCATTCTTTAGACGGCGTAAAAACTGGTAATTCAGTTCATCCAGGATTTCTCCCGTCAGCTTTTTCCCTTTAAAATCGTAAAAAACATCCCGCTGGGGCTTCTGCCCTTTGGTCAGCCAGATAAATGCAAGATC
>VSND01000114.1 GCA_009774145.1 Lachnospiraceae bacterium
TATACTCCTTTTCTGCTCTATAAAAGGAGTATACCATACCATTTACTGGTTTAAAAGTTATTTATTAACAGTTCCTATACAACTATTCCCCTGCATGTTTTTTAATTGCCGCCTTTCTCCACGCATCCTTTTCCTGCTCAATCAAAGAAGGATTCGCATACTTATGAAGCCCTCCTGCGGCTGACTCTCCTAAATCTGTATCATTTTCTATTGGAATCACAATAACCTTTTGATTCATTTGTAATGGCTCTTTTATTTGAACTGCTGTTCCATCATAATATCCAATCATAGACATACTCCCACCTGCCTCTCTGCTTATTGTTTATCATAACATCAGATATCATATCCCGCAATACAAATTTCTATCATCCCGGACCCCATCTTCTCACACCTCCTCAAGAATTGCCCGTCCTGCTGCCCCCACCGACTCCATGGCGCCTACATTTAATGCGGTGGTCGTGGCTCCTGCTGCAATCGTCGTAACAGCGCCTGCCGTCGCTGCCTCAATTCCCGCCGCTGCCGCCGCGGTCCCCACTGCACCTCCAACGGAGGCCCCGATCGCCGTCGTTCCTGCTGCTATGGCTGCTCCCACCGGACCCGCGGTTGCCACGACTGTTGTTGTGATGCCTGCTGCTGCAGTTGCCACTGCTGATAAAATCGGTAAAATAAATAACATTCTGAAATCCTCCTCATTCTTTAATCTAACGTTTTCTTCTTTCTACCTTTATTACAGAACGGCTTTTACAAAAAGTTGACATATTTGAATCATTATTTTTCATTTCTGTCATGCCGGACAGATGTCCCGGCAGAAAGCAGAAAAATCTGTTAAAAGGCGCCATCTGGTTTCACCCTTTAACAGATTTTCTCAATTTTCCTGCTCTTCTAAAAACTGCCTGAAAAGCCTTTCCCTGACTTTTCCTTCATATTCCGACCTGGCTCTGGATACGGCTGATTTGTCTTTATGAAGCACCTCTCCCAGAATCCGGTCCCGAAAATCAAAGTCCTCCCTTAGAAAATGTTCATACACTTCATACAGATTCTCCGGTTCGCCTTCCACCGCACGGCCGACATAGGCTCTGGTCAGAAGATCCCGGAATATGACGTCCGCATGGGGTGAGAGGATCCTGTAGATTCCCTCGTTTCCCGCCGGTTTTGTCTGATACCGCATGTAACAGCCTGTTCTTTTATCCCTGCTGCATGTCTTTCTCCCGGGGCACCATTGTCCGCAATAGGGCTCCGGCCGGCAGTCCTCCCACTGTTTTCTCTCATGATCTGAAAGCTCCGGCATGCTGTCCAGCTTTAATGCGATCAGAAGGTCTTTGGTAAGGAAAATCCGGATCCATTCCCGGGACCGCTTGTTTGTCCCGCATTTGACATATTTCCAGTCCTGTGCCATATTCCGGATAAAGGCGCCCAGAAGCGTTTCCCTCACTGTGCGTTCTGCCTTTTCTTCTGTGCCTTCTGACGGGTCTCTCAATATATCCCCCAGAGTCGTTCCGTCTTCCTCATCACCGATATTTTTATCCATGCTCACCAGCCGGTTCATATCATATACCATCTGAACCAGGGCGTCCCACTCCTTTTTCGTCAGCTTCCAGTCTCTGGATGCACAGATCTCTTTCCGGCGCGCCTCCCAGAATTCCGGGTATTCTATGATCTCCCCGGTTTCCATCATTCTTTTGATCTCATATACATACTTTATAACCTGATATTTTCTGTCGTATGGGATCTCCTGCACGGGACCCCCGTGATCATAGCGCTCCGCCCCGCATGCTCTCTGCATGTTCTGCCGGTATTTCTGTCCCACACAGGCCACAAAAAAAGAACCTTCTTTTCCTGCCTCCGCTTTTTCTTCTGTATACTCTTCCACTGTTTCCTTTACTGCCAGCAGAAATTCCTCGCTGCCGATTTCCTTATTTTCTCTGCTGCTCATCCCGGACAGGTCTCCGGAACCTTTGCACCGGACCATCAGTCTGTATCCGGACGGGCTGTAAGCCTCCATCGTCTTCCCGAACATCTGTTCATATTCAGGATGCGTACGAAACCATTTCCAACGGGCATCCCGGTGCGCTTTTGTCTCCTTCGGCATCCGGGAGAGCGCCCGGAGGATCTCCCCATACTGTTCTCCCAGTTCCACTGCAAGACGTATTTTTTTCTCTTCTTTTCTCCTGTTCATACGGGGGCCTCCGCCTGCCGCTCCAGCATGCGGTGCAGGATCTTCTGCGGATCCTCAAGCTTCATGGCTTCCATCTGGTCGATTGTGTCACCCAGCAGCTTGAACACGGTCAGATCGTGAAGGATCGCTCCATCCTCCACCTGTTCTCCCTTCCTGCGGAGGATCTCGCCGTAGTAGATCCCTTCTACCTCTGCATCTTTCAGCTTCTCCACAAAATTCATGGCGTACAAAAGAATCGCAGACATGGGTTTTGTTCCGAATGTGATATCTGCCCGGATCACCGAATCCTCCGGGATCTCATCCAGGATCCGGAACAGAAGCCCGACACCTGCTGCATCGCCCTGCGCTTCTGCCACCGGAATCTCCGTCACATGATCGGAGGATATGCCAAGGTCTGCAAGCTCCTCCAGAAAGACCATGTAATTGTCCGGCGTATCCATATTGTCCGCGCGGACCGCCAGAATCTTCACGGTATCTCCTTCCCTGTAATCCTCTGCAATGACCGGGATGATGGGAAAGCTCGTCTTTCGGTTCTTCTTCAGTGCAAAGCCCTGAGGCCTGTAGCAGGTTTTCAGCAGCCCCTGCCTGCTCTGAAGAGAGATCATGGTTATGTAGGTCTTTGTCATCACTGACTCCCTTCTGTAGTTGTGTATGTTCTGTCTTTCTTCTCTATAACAAAGATACAGCTTTTCGTTTTGGGGAAAGTTGCAAAACAATGTGTGAACGCAGTTTTTCTATGATGGCAGCCGCACTCTCTGCAGTCTTCGCAGATGAAAAAACTGCACAAAAAACAGGAATTCATCGAGGTGATCGACAGCATTCCTATGACAATGTGATGGTATACAGTTGAAAGATAATGCCCTTAGACGGGCTTATTGCATTTCTGCGGTACTCCTGAACCCAGCGAAACCCCTGAGCTGTGTCAATGCCCTGCATCGGGCTTTTCCCATTTCTACAAAGAGGTATAATATGAACATTCGTAATTATGGCGTTGTGTCAAAGCCCTATATCGGGCTTCCCCCATTTCTAAATTTTGAGAAATTTTTTGACAATTGGTAATGAACATGCTGTGTCAATGCCCTATATCGGGCTTCCCCCATTTCTACCGCCCATATGAAAATCAGTCAACAGCAGGCAGAGATGTGTCAATGCCCTATATCGGGCTTCCCCCATTTCTACCCCTTTGACCCTATAGATTGTTTTTTTAGAGAGGGTTGTGTCAATGCCCTATATCGGGCTTCCCCCATTTCTACTCTATCCCTTCAAAAACCCTTTAAAATCAATGGTTTCCGGGGCCGTTTTCAGGGGGTAATTGTCAGAAAATTCTGAAAATTTCAATTTTCCGATCAAAACTGTGCATGTTTACAATTTATTCATAATTTAAGCACAGTTTCATTCTACATTGTCCGCAAAAAAAATGCAAGTAAAATATCTATTTCCATGCTGCATTTTCTGCACCGGCGTTACTTTTCGCGGGGTGAGGGTGGGTTCTGCGTCCTGCGCCTCTGTGATCTGCGGCGCAGGACGCAGACCACCCTCCCCCCATGAACAACAGCGCGCCGACTGCCTCTTACTTCAGCGCCGAACCCACAGCCAACAGCCGGAGTCACCTCTGGAATCTGTGACTCCGGCCGCCATGAACCTATATTTCAATCACCCATTCATAACTTCCATCCTCCTTTTTTCTCCTGCACAGAAGCCCCATCTCGATCTCCAGGCAGTCCGCCTGCATGCCGTCGAAAACCTGCTCCAGTTCGCGTTCCAGCTTTGTGATATTTTTGTCAATGCCGCGCTTCTGCCGCTTCATGCCAAGGATCTTCTCCGCCAGCTCCTGTACTTTCCGATAGACATTGATCTCCTGATACACAGTCTTCTCCTTTTCTTTGGAAAGCGTCCGGCTGGACGGGATTGTGATCTGACCGTCTTCCGCATCCGTTGATTTCAGCGCATGCAGTACCGGAGACGGATAGCAGTTTTTCGTCCGCTTAAAATTACAGGTACACCCGATCTCCGCCGTGATCTGCCGGTACTGCTCCCGAAGCTTGACACAGCTGACCGGCTTTCCCGGAAGCTTCTGAAGGAAACGCTCCGTAACCTGATACTGATAATTCAGTGTATAAGACATGACCTGATGAACAAACTCTTTCCCCTCTTCGCCCATATGTCCGAACACATACAGTACGGACTGCCGTTCAAAATGAGACAGATAACCGGTCTTTCTCGCCTTCTGGCACAGATAACACATCAGGTTGCAGCGCTCCAGCACGGTCTGCACCTCTGCGCAGAGCTTTCCAAAGCCTTGCAGATTCCGGTCCAGAACAGGTCCCTGTCCGGAAACCGGCGGGTTCTCTTTCTTCTGTCCCCCATGCATGCCGATGATCCGCTTCAGGGCGGGCAGAGAAAATCTTGCCAAATCCTTCATCCAGGCGGAAGGGTCTGTGACGGCCTGCAGATTCTCATCCAGAAAATAACTGTAAAACCCGCTTCCCAAATGCATTCCAAGGGGAAGCTTGATACTCTGACCCGCTTTTCCGGCGCGCAGTTTTTTGTCGTCCGGAAAATATTCCACACTGATCTCTTCCATCTGCACCTCTTTGATCTGTTCTGTAATGATCTGAGAGAGGGCCTGAATATATCGGACCGGAATCCATTCTGTAAAAAAGATCCATATATGATATCCTCTGCATCCGCTGTACTCCGCACAGCCTCTCAGCCCCAGCCTTCCCAGCGCTTTCAGCGTTTCCGCCGCCGTCTGCGCACACTGCTTCATATACTGCGTAAATTCCGGGCTTTCCATGGAATATTTCAGAAAAATCTTTTTGGATACGTCGATATCAATAACCAGATATTTCGCCGTACTGTTGGGACGCTGGACATAAGTACCGATGGTCCGCCTGCCGGACAGATGCTCCCTGACAATCTCCTCCGTCAGCGGCTCATTTTTCTGCTCCACGACTCTGCGCTGCGCCATATATTCCTCCGCATAGGTGTCCTCCCGGCCCACGAACAGCTCGCAGAACAGGCGGACTGCCCCGCCATGAAGGTCCGGCCGTCTCCCCGCATCGGGTTCCCGGCCGGCAGGCGGCGGCAGCAGACGGTCTTTTCCATCACTCTGCAGCTCCTGATAACGCTCCATCAGGCGGGCCGCCTTGTTCAGGCAGTGCAGCTCCGTATAATCCTGTATCAGCTCCGTCAGAATATCCGGCTCTTCATATGCCATCAGCTTCTCATATCCGGACAGCAGTTCCTGCACAAAAGGAGACGCATAGTCTGTCATGCTTCCCTGATCCAGCTCTTCCAGTCCATACAACTGCTCATATTCCAGAAGCCGGAGATCGGTACGCTTCTGCTCCTTCCATATCCCGATCATATATTCCGCCAGCTCCCGGTAAGGATTGCAAAAAGACGCACGCAGTCCGATGATTTTCTGAAGGATTTCCGGTTCCTTTCGCCTCACCATATACAGAACGGCCGCGTATTCCAGAACGCTCTGGATCTTTCGTTCCTCCCGGTAATACTGTTCCCAGCCTTCCAGGATCTCCGCTCCTTTCTTCAGCTTCTCCTCCACCGTCAGCGCAGAGGAGGTCAGAAACATGCTTTCCAGTCTCTCCTTAAGATTCTGCTCCGCCTTTACCGGGACGCTTTTTCCGTTCTGGTCCAGATGATACCCAAGGAAATCCACCCCGCTGCTGACCGGAACCAGCATCGTCTTCTTCTCATTCAGCGCCAGTTCCCGCTCCTCCATGCATACTCTTACAAATCGCAGAAGTTCCGAAGCCGCTTCCTGATCCTTTGCAACTGCCAGCATATCATCCGAATACCGTACAAACCCAGGTGTCTTCTCCGCCATCTGATAGTCAAAATCCTTCAGATAGATGTTAGAGAGAATCGGCACGATGCCGGAGCCCTGCCAGATTCCCCGGTCCTTTTTCACGATCTCACCATCCTCCTCAAGCGATTCCGCCTGCGCATTTTCCAGAATCAAATCAATGACATCCGACTCTTTTAACGTATGCTGCAATTCCTTCTGCAGTATTTTTACCGATATGGCGTCGAAAAACGAATGAATATCCATCTTCAGCATCCATCCGTCTTTGTGTCTGCGCATCTGGGCCTCCATATGATCGATGGCCTGCAGTGCGGAGCGCCCGCTCCGGTATGCATACGTCCCCCCGGAAAACATCGGTTCATAGATCTTCTGAAGCTCAAAGGCGATGGACTGCTGTATCACCTTATCCCTCATGGCATAAAGCGCCACCGTCCGCTCCTTTTCCCCTTTATAGAGCTGTACCAGCTTAACCGGAAGCGGATGATAGCGATGCTCCTGAAGTTCCAGATGAAGCTGCTTCAGATACTCCTTCTTATTTGCCTCAAACATATCATATGTGATCCCGTCCACTCCCGGAGCCGGCTTGTTTTTCAATACTTTCTGCAGACTTACGTCCAGCTTCTGCAGATCGATGATCTTTGTGTAAAGACTCATTTTTTCCCTCCTGTATGTTGTTGTACATCTGTCTTTCCAGACCAGACAGACACCTTTTTCCTGTAGTTTCTGTAACCTTCCGAATCCATCATATAATAATGACTTCCTCATCCGGCCAGCCTTCCGGCTTTTTCGGGACGCCTATGATCTGTTTCTTCCCCATGCAGTTCTTACAAATGTAATAAAAGCAGATATTACCGTTCTGCGCTTCGACTCCCTGCATGATACGCAGCAGTTTACCGTACAGCTCTTTATACCGCTTTTCATCCAGATCACATTCAAAGACGCTGTACTGCACCCGTCTTCCATAGCCTTCCAGCGTCTTTACAATCTTATTTCTCACCCGGTCAGAAGTGATATCATAACAGACTAAATACATGTAGGGCCCTCCCATCGAAAGGGCACATAGTCTGCGCCTGTCTGTACCGCTTTTTTCAGAAGACTTACCTGTTCCCGGATTCGGGACCGGAAGCTCATCTCTCCTTCGGAAAAACTTTTGTCCGTCATCCAGCGTTCAAATTCCCGGCAGAACTTCTGAAAGCCGTCTTCATTCAGCAGTATCTGGTCCTCCTCCGCGGAAAAATCATATTCCGTGATCATGCGTTTGTTGAACAGCCGGATGACGAGACGGTCCACCACCGGCTGGCGGAACTCTTCCACCATGTCCAGCGCCAGAGATTTCCTCCCATAGCGGATGCCGTGGAGAAATCCCAGATACATCTCGAAGGATTCCGCATCCAGTGCATTGTTGACCTCCTTGGTCAGAAATGTATAGCCAAGACTGATCATAACATTGATGGGGTCCCGGGGCGGCCGACGGTTCCTCCCGTGAAATTCAAATTCACACCGTAACATATGACCGAAGGCTCCGAAGTAAATACTGCTGCAGATGCCTTCCACGCCCAGGATCTCACTGGACGTCTGCCTGCCCGGAAGCTTTCCCAGATATTCTTCCATCTTTTCCACATCCGGCTGCCAGGCATAATCCTCCCTGTCGAAATGAAACCTCCGGATCATGGTCATCTGGTTGCGGATCTTGTTGTCCACGATCCTGCGCGCCACTGCCAGACGCCGTTCCAGATCATTCCAGACCTCATACTGCGCCAGACGCAGAAAGATATTTTTGGACGCCTCTGCAGCCGTGCAGCCCAGATATTTTCCGGAACGGGAAAAATAATTGACGTCTACGCCTCTGGTCATCAGCATCTGCAGCGCCTGCGCCGTCACCTGCACGCTGCCGATGACCGCCATATTCGTAAGATTTGCCACAGGGATCTCAAGAAGCGTCTCTGCTCCTTTGCTCACCAGCACGCGTTCATTTTTCCGGCGGACATAAGCGCCCTGTTCTTTTACATACAATACTGCCATGGTCTCATGCCTCCGTTCTGGAGTAATACTCGGAATCCATGGGATTGACCCACTCCATGATCCGTTTCTCCGCTGCAAAATTCACATCTTCAATGACGCACAGCTCCCGGAAAATCTCCTCCGCAAACTTTTTGAATTTTTCAAAATTTGTCTTTCCCACCGGTCCGAGCCCATGGGCAAAGATACTGTTATTGCGCAGATATACCATGGAACGGATCCGTTTCAGCTTGTCCACATGTCTGCCGTTTTCCATCCTGCTGATGGGATCGCCAAGAGCCTGCAGGATCACAAAGCCTTCCAGAAGAGAGACCTGTTCCGGCAGATAACCGTTCCCGACTCTTCCATACAGCGCTTTTTTAATATCACTTGAGAGTAAAAAGTTTATATGCTTAAGAAGCCAGTAAATCCTCACAGATTTCTGACTGATCCTGCACTTCCTGA
>VSND01000115.1 GCA_009774145.1 Lachnospiraceae bacterium
TCCTTGTGAGACACTTGGAAAATGGAACTATGTTATTAAGCCCCAAGATTAAAAGTTATTTCTTAACAGTTCCTTATAGAATACATAATAATCGGGGGCCGGTATCTTTACGATCTTCTTTCCGTACAGGTTGACCCCCTTTGACTTCAGTATCCCGTTCATATTATGCGCAAAATAGATCAGACCTCTTAACGGCATGTTGTAATTCAGTGTACTCTGATGCTCCCACAGGGTCAGCTGGTTCTGAAAAAGGATTGACACGTCATTTTTTCCATGCATATAGATCGCATCGGACAGTGTAACGATCTCCAGACTGTCCGCATCCTCGTAATCCGCATCATTCAGTGCATTGTACAATGACAGCGCATTCCGCCTGTCCGTGAACAGATCATGGAATACGGTATCCTTGTGGTTTCGCAGTACAGTATTTCCATCTGACATACAGTAAATCTCCCTTCCGGTTTTTATCCACCTTTACAAATCATTTCGCACAGAGCCCATTATTACACAGGAATTTCCACCGGAGCAGATTTCTCAGGCAATCCATACGGCCCTCCTACAGACCATATCGCTTGTATAAATGCTCCCGAAATCCTTTATCTTTCATGACCCGCTCCAGATCCTGCGTTCTTTTTTCCGAAACCAGTTTCAGATAAAGCTGACTCAGACGGTTCTCTCCTTCTTCCCTGCCTTCTTTCCGTCCTTCTTTCCGTCCTTCCTCCCGTCCTTCTTCCTTCATCGTCTTTGCAAACAGCTCTTCATCAAATTCCGTAAGCAGCATAAGTTTTACCTCCGCTTTCTTTTTTAGAAGATATTCTTTCAACAGGTCTTCCTTCACACACCGGTCAATCGCCCTGTCCATGGCTTCTGAGAGACTGTTCTCCGTTTTCTGGTATTCACGCACATACTGTATCAGCATCACATACCCTTTCAGCGCCGGACACCGTCCCAGAAGGTTCTGATTCCCCGCTGCGCTGATATTCAGCATATGCGCCGTCCACTCATATCCTTCTTTCGGTACCAGAAACGCATCGGACAGTTTCAGCTCCTGTCTGTCCGGCGCACTTTCCCGGCCATTATAGAATACATAATAATCAGGAGCCGGTATCTTTACGATCTTCTTTCCGTACAGGTTGACCCCCTTTGACTTCAGTATCCCGTTCATATTATGCGCAAAATAGATCAGACCTCTTAACGGCATGTTGTAATTCAGTGTACTCTGATGCTCCCACAGGGTCAGCTGGTTCTGAAAAAGGATTGACACGTCATTTTTTCCATGCATATAGATCGCATCGGACAGTGTAACGATCTCCAGACTGTCCGCATCCTCGTAATCCGCATCATTCAGTGCATTGTACAATGACAGCGCATTCCGCCTGTCCGTGAACAGATCATGGAATACGGTATCCTTGTGGTTTCGCAGTACAGTATTTCCATCTGACATACAGTAAATCTCCCTTATTCCTTGTATCGTTCTTTTGTATGAATTTTGTGAGCAATTATATTGTAACATACAGAATGCACACCGTAAATAATATAAAAAAGCTTCCTCCGCAATTACTCATCATATTCACAGATATACCCTGTTTTTCCTGTATAAGAAGGGAAGGCGGACAGAATATCGTCCGGCATGTCATTGAGATAACACCTCCCGTCAGAAGACCGGTAGATGACCGCCACGCAGTCCTCTCTGACCTCTTCGCCATCCTCCGTCAATCCGGTGTAACCGGGTTCCCCTTCCAGCCAGAATCCCCGAAACAGCGCCTTGTATAAAGAAAGCATCTCATATATCTCCTGCTCTGTTCCCGATTCCAGCCAGGAAAAACCTGATTTTTCTCCCCTGCATGCTCCGACGAAAAACATGACTGCCGTCTGTTCCTCTGCAAGGATCTGCGCCTGCACACGCTCAAATTCTTCCCGGGAAGTCAGCACGGCCAGATAGCCGCCTCTTTCCTCGCATGCCCTGCGTGCCTGCGACCAGGTGAGATCTTCAACTGCCAGCTCATAACGGTGAGCGGCAGACGCAATTTCTTTTGTCTCCAGAATCGAACGAATCTCTTTTAATATTTCATACACACCAGGTCGTAATAATACCCCATATTGCCGTCCGAGTTACAGAGCAGATTTCCTTTCTCAACATAGGTAAAATTCAGCCGGTTTGTCTGCAGCATGTCCAGTATCTCTTCATGCCATGTCAGAATCCTGCAGCCGCCTGCCTCATAGCCTGCATCGATTACGAGTTCCGGAATCTCATCTTCATCCACATAGATCAGGCTGAAGGTACAGGATTCACCGTACTGCAGCGTGTCCAGATATTTCAGATACGCCTGCTCCCAGGCTTCCGGTTCCCGAAAAACCGCCTGATCCTGCAACATCTGCTTTTTCATCTTATCTCCTTCGCATCTGCTTCCAGCGCAAGCATCATCTTCTCATACAGTGCAGGAAGCGCTTTTTTAATATTGACCGGTTTCCCTTCCTTTGTCAGGTAACAGTGCTTTGACATGGCCACTGCACGCACCTCCTGAGTCCTTGCATCTTTCATCACATAGGTGATCTCATATTTTACTCCTTTAAAAGAACAAAGCGACACTTCGATGGCAACTCTGTCCCCAAAACGCGTCATGGACCGGTACTCGCACTGTACACTCAGCACCGGACTCATGATCCCGGCCTCTTCCACTGCCTGATAGGGAAAACCCATCTCATCCATATACGCGATCCTTGCTTCCTCCATCCAGCGAATATAATTGGAGTGATGGATAATCCCCATCTGATCCGTCTCGTAATACTGTGCCTGATGTGTGTATGTCATTTTGCTTTTCCTCCCAATCAGAGTTTTACGTATTTGAACCATGGATACTGTGTATCCATGGTTCCTATTTTACCACTGCTCTCCCTGAATGGAAATCATTTTTTCTGACTTTACTTAAACCCGTCGCTTCTTTGGATGCCTCCGGCTCTGTGCCCGCAGCAGCCGTTTTCCATCCACAAAAACGTCTCATTTAAAATGTACACACCACTGACTCATTTTGTACCGCATTCATTCCGTCAACCAGCTTCATGTCCGGAAAATCATCCGGATTGGTCACAATCAGGATACAGTCTGTGGCAAACCCTTTCTGCTCTACCAGCGTCTTGTCAAACTCCAGCAGCACATCGCCCTGTTTCACTTTCTTTCCCTGTCTGACCATCACTTTAAATCCCTCTCCGTTCAGGGATACCGTATCAAGTCTCTTTCTTTTTAAAAAATCCCATCTTTTAATCTCCGATCTGATATTCCGCATCCTTTTCCCTCATGCACTTTCATCCGGAAGCATTTTTTCTGTTAACGCCCATTGAAATCCTTCCTGCCACTCTTCGGGTTGATGCTGATTTAAAGTTTTATATGACATATGTTCCAGAACTGTATATCTGCTCCCGGCGCCTGTATTTCCACACAGTAAGTGTCCGGATAATATCTGGTGGAAAAAACCGCCTCTCCTCCATTTAAAAATACCTCCACAGAGGATACATCTGCCAGGATCTTTACATCTGTAAGCTCCGGAAGTTTCGTGCAGCGCATGTCCCTTCCTCCGGAGACTGCCTCTTTTTCTGTATGCAGAAAATACATCCGGAAAAAGCCATCCCGATATTCCAGCACCAGTTCTCCCGCCAGCACCGCCCGAAATGCGGAAGCCATGATATGCTCTGTATCCACTTCAAACGTTCGAATACCTTCCTTGTGCAAATTGCCTGTGACCATACAAACCGGCTCTTTCTTCTCCCGCAGCTCCCGGACCGGATTTTGCAGAAGCATTCCATCTCTCTGCGTAATCTCCCGGGGAAACGTAAAGCAATGCTGCCAGTTATCCGCCAGTGTTTTATTGATATGCTGTGGGCAGTCAGGCATTCCCATCCAGCCGATCTGAATCATCCTTCCATCTTCTGTCCGAAAACTCTGCGGTGCATAAAAGTCAAAACCATAATCCCACAGATAATATTCTGACAGCTGACAATCGCCCGGGAAATCTCCTTCCACAAAAAAATATCCGGACTGATAGACATTTCTGTTTTTCCATTCTCCACCTGTCAGTCCCTGTACGGAAGCAGAAAGCACTTTTCTTCTGCCGATCTTTAAATACTCCGGGCATTCCCACATACAGCCGAATTTCTCCCGGGTGGTTATCTGCCCGGAATATGTCCAGTTCTCCTTATCTGACGAAACAAACAGAAGCGCCGTGCCCTGGTCTTCCTTTGTTCTGGCACCCTGGATCATATAATAACGGTCCCCTTCTTTCCATACCCTGGGGTCCCTCACATGACAGGTCACAAACTCCGGATAATCACAGTTTTGCATCAAAACCTTCTTAGGTCCGAATGTCTTCCCGTCCTCACTGATGGTCAGAACCGTATTACTTTCTCTGCCTGTATGGATATAGTCATAATCTCCGTCCAGTTTTACATTCCCGGTATAGTAGAGATACATTCTGCCATCCTCAACAAGTACATTCCCAGAATACACTCCATGACAGTCAAAAGGAGAATCCGGATACAGCGCTGCACCCTCCTGTTTCCAGTCCACCATATTTTCGCTGGTGCAGTGCCCCCACAGTTTGACACCGCCCTGGGCATCAAATGGGGAATACTGAAAAAATGCGTGAAAAACCCCCTGAAACATACACAACCCGTTAGGATCATTGAGCCAGCCGGTCACAGGCATCAGATGAAAGCACTGCCGGAACCGGTCTGTCCGGCTCGCCATACGCTCTACAAGCTCTGTCTGTTTTTTTAAATCCTTTGCCAATACATTCATAATTCTGTTTCCTGTCACATGAAGATCCTCTGCATATCAGCGGTTACTGCTTTACAGAGGAGATTTCCAGTTTACCGTGGATGCTCTTGCCACCACACGGGTTTCCAGTTCATACAGCTGCGGATCTGTATTTTGCCGGATCTGTCCCAGAAGAACTTCCACTGCCTTTTTTCCAATCTCTTCCAGAGGCTGTGCAAGAGATGTCAGTTTTGGTGTTGCTTCCTTTGCCAGAAGAGAATTATCAAACCCTGCCACTGCAATATCCCCGGGAATCGCATAGCCAAGATCCATCAATGCCGCCATCGCTTCACAGGCAGTAATATCATCATTAGCAAAAAACACTTCGCTGCGGATCCCATGAACTGCGGCATATTTTTTCACGTTTTCATATACCTGAGTAGCGTTCATATTCTCCGGCCTCCTGATATCCTGCATCCGGGCACAGGCCTGTGAGCCGCAGGCGTTTTGATACCGTATTCGGACTGGCCAGGATCTGAACATAAGTGACAAGAATCTGTTTTTCGTCCTCACTGATGTGCATCCAGGCGAATTCATTTCCGGACTGCAGACCTTTCAGGCGATACAGCATCCCAAACTGCACAACAGGTCTTACCTTCTTATAGAATGCCACTTCCTCTTTAATCTGCCTTTTCTCTTCTTCACTGATTTGGCTCAGGTTCAGTTCCAGTCCCAGATTGCCTAAGGAAGCCACGGCAGTCCGGGTCCGCAGACTCTCCTGACGGCCAGTTTGATGGTTGGGAATCTCCGATATGTGACATCCCATCACCAGCGGCGGATAGATCAGCGAGCTTCCATACTGCATCCGAAGCCGCTCTACTGCATCTGTGTCATCGCTGATCCATACCTGAGGCATATAGTACAGCATCCCCGGATCACATCGTCCGCCTCCGCCTGCACAGCTTTCAAAAAGAACCTCTGGAAACAGACCGGTCAATGTCTCCATTACATGATATAATCCCAGTATATAGCGATGTGCCTGCTCTTTCTGCCGGTCTGCAGGCAGATACGTGGAGCCCATATTGGTGAAATTTCGGTTCATATCCCATTTCACATAAGCAATATGACAGCTTTGAAGGACTGCGCTGATACTTTTGATAATATATTCACATACGGACGGATTACTCAGAACCAGAACATATTCGTCCCTGGACATTTCCATTCTCCGCCCCTGCACCTGCATCACCCACTCCGGATGCTTCCGGTACAGATCGCTGTCCAAAGACACCATCTCCGGTTCAAACCAGAGTCCGAAAGCAATTCCTTTTTCTTCAATGTCATGAATCAGTTCCGGAAGGGTCCCCCCCAAGCTTTTCCTGATTGGGTATCCAGTCTCCCACGGAAGATGTGGTATCATTGCGTTTTCCAAACCACCCGTCATCCAGTACAAACAGTTCTGCACCTGCCCGGGCCGCCTCTTCTGCCAACTTCAAAAGACTTTCTTTATGAAAATCAAAATAACTGGCTTCCCAGCTGTTCAGAAGCACCGGACGTTCCAGGCGGGCAAAGCGTTCAGGAATCAGGCAGTCCCGATACAGCCTGTGAAAAATCCTGGACATTCGCCCCAACCCCTGCCCGGAATAGACCATCACGGTCTCCGGCGCCTGAAAGCTTTCGCCTGGCAGCAGGGTCCAGGAAAAGTTAATTGCGGGAGTTTTTCTCGAAAAAGAATTTTAAAGAAAGCAATGTCAAAACTCATGAAGCATCCGTTTTTGACATTGCTTTTGCTGTTGCATATTTGCAAATTCATTATTTTATCATTACTGAAACAGTTCACAGTCTTTCCTGACAGAACAGACTTTCTTCATGACCAGCGATGCGGCCGCTGTCATTCCGCCGTTGACCTTTCGCGCAGAACCGGGACAGTTTACAACACAGCGCATACAGGAAATGCATGTTCCGGCATCTGCCTTTTTGACGTTCGTCCTGTCAATGGCCTGTACCGGACACTGCTTTGCACACAAACCGCAGTTCGTACAGTCTTTTGTCGCTTTTGGAACCAGTCCGGCGCCGCCCGCTTTTTTATAGGGCCGGTTGCCCGGCACTTTCAGTTTTCCTTCCGGTCTGCCGGTTTCTATCTGTTCAAGAATTTTTTTCGCATAAGACTTCAGTACCTGAATATCTTTTTCATCCGGTCTTCCGGTCGCAAACTGGTGCATGATCGAATGCTCTGCCACTGCAGAAACGGCTGCACGCACCGTAAAGCCGCAATGTTCTGCCACGTCCATCATCTCAATCAGCGTGTCTTCATAGGCGCGGTTTCCATACACGCACAGCAGCACACAACTGGCAGCATTTCCTTTCAGCTTCGATAACCGTTCAGCCGCTGCAGCGGGTACACGTCCTCCATAAGACGGCAATGCGATCAGTACCACATCCTCCGGAGCAAAACTGCATGCTGAAAAGTCACCGACCGGATCAGACAGATCTACCGTTTCCACAGCGTTGCTCCATTCGGACGTGATAATCCTGGCTGTACGTTCAGTTCCCCCTGTCGGACTGAAAATCACCTGTACATATCTCATCGTACCTGTCCTCCTTATGTAATTTTAAATTTTACACCTGTCAGTATAAACAGAAACTGCTGTGATGTCAATACAGGCGGCAATCCTTTCTTCTCTGCCACAGCGACATATGATCCTGAAATACCGCCTCCGCATGAGCCGGAACAAATATGGCATCCTCCATTCCTTCGGCCATATCCAGCGTTTTCAGCATGGATAGCCTCCATACAGTCGTTCTTCCAGGTTAAAACCATCCAGTTCCGGCATCTCCCAGTCTAAATATACACGGCTGGAATCCCAGTTCCGGCTGTTTCGCCTTTTTATTGAGCCATTATAAAGAATGGACGTAAAACGGACTGTAATTGGTATATTGGGCTTAAGCATACCAGACATAAGTTCCGTTTCTGTCTGGCACCGGCACCCTCTGGCATCCTGAAAGCAGGAAAACCACGGACGTCTTCCAGCCTCTGCCTTCTCCAGCCTTCTTTAAAAGTGTAATCTTTTTAATTCACTTTTGTGTGTAGTCCTTTTTCATAACTCCAAAATCCGGAGCATAATCATAGACACATCCTAATTCTTTACACTTTATGATTACCTCTGGACTTTCTTTTGAAAATAGAATTCCCATATTATACTGGAGAATATCCTGATTTAAATTTGCCAGTAAATATTCGCATCCAGAGAAAAAATTATTGGCCAAAATTATTAACATTACAGCCAAATTTTTAATTGTCTCATAGCCAGTTTTCAAAACAGTCTGAACACATTTTTTACTAACATCTTCCCCATTTTTATTTACAATTTTGATATCTACAATGTTTTGTAATCCTAACTCATATTCTTCAATAGCTTCTTCACGTGCAGGTTCTTTAATTTCAATCAGTTTATTAACTTTACACTACTTTACAACTTTTTGATTAACCCATTTGTTTTAGACACAGATGTTTCAAGGCTTTGATGATGGCACTGGA
>VSND01000116.1 GCA_009774145.1 Lachnospiraceae bacterium
AATGCTTTTATGATAAAAAGTGGATTCGACTTGCCACATATATGTAAGGCATATCGGTAAAAATCTAAATGATTGTGGCTAGGGGAAGTAACTTCAATCAAACGGTAAAGGATTTGGACCTCTATCCCTACCACGAAGTTCATTTGGCCAATGGAAAACAATTAGATTCCTATGATCCAGTTGCTGGGGAAATCATTTCGAGAAAGGCAACTGATCTGGATAAAATATCTGAAGAAACATTTAGAGGATATTTATCTGAAATCAAAAGGAAATATAGTGTTGGAACAACAATTCGTTCAGATAAATATCCAGCCCTTGATGGAATGAAACTAAGAGGGGATTACATTCTTGAAATACCAGCAAGTAATGCCAATATAAGTAATATTAAGTATTATGAAGATATTGCTAAGGAATATGGTGTTAAGTTAAGATTTACGGAGGAGATACAATGATAGAGTTAAATTCTAAAATAAAAAAAGCATTGTTAGATATTGATTTTATAAATAAATATGAGCAGATATCGAAATGTTTCAATGATAAAAGGACCCCTCTTAATGAAAGGCTGCGCTATTTTGATGGAGAAATTATTATGGAGAGTATTATCCAAAATGGATATACCGTAAATTTTGAACCAAGGGAAAAATATTTTAAAGTAGATGAGGTCCAGGTGAATGATTATATATTTAGTGCCAATATTATCTTGGATAATGGGATGGTAGATTTGGTTTGGATTGTTAAAGAAAAAGGTACTCTTATCTTGGGACTTCCTATTGGTGAATATTCCAGATTGCTTATAGCACCTGATTACAGAATAAAAAAACCAATATTTGGAACCTATGAGGATTTGGATGAAATATTTGAAAGATGTTTTAAAATATTTGAAGAATTTAAACATGCTTTAATTACTCAAAATTGATTATGTACTATTATATATTTGGTGATTAATTATCGCTCATAAACACAGACGATCTATAGGGCGTGTTGAATAATGCATAAATCTGTTATAATCTATGCATAAGACTATAACAGGGGGGTTATGTAATGCAGAGGCAGGATTTACCAGTCACCCGAAGAGGCGATCTGACAGACGGACAGTGGAACCGGATTTATCCATATCTGCCAGTCAGCCGCAAAGGACGACCGTTCGATAATGTCCGTGATACGGTCAATGGTATTCTCTGGATTTTGCGGACGGGTTCTCCGTGGAGGGACCTGCCGCCTGTTTATGGAAACTGGAATACCATATACAAATGTTTTGCCAAATGGGAAAAGGCAGGTGTATTTGAATCCATATTCAAAGTCCTTTCCGAAGATGCCGACATGCAGGATGTGAGCATTGACAGCTCCTGCTGCAAAGCGCACCAGCACAGTGCAGGTGCAAAAAAAGGGGGCCTGATGCCCGGTTTGCAGAGCATATCGGAATGACACGCGGGGGCAGGAATACAAAAATTCATGCGATTGTAGACGGACTGGGAAATCCATTATATGTTCAGCTTACCGGTGGTCAGATCAGCGATATCACCGTGGCATGTGAGCTTCTGGAGCACATGGATGTGTCCGGTTCTATTGTCATGGCAGACAAAGCGTATGGAGCAGCAGACTTTCGGATAAAGATCGAAAAAACAGGAGCAGCTTACTGTATCCCGCCAAAATCGAATACAGCCAAACCATGGGATGTAGACTGGTGGCAGTATAAAGAGCGGAGCCGGGTTGAATGTTTTTTCCAGAAGATCAAAAATTATCGTCGCATCGCCACACGGTACGATAAACTGGCGGTTCGATTTCTCGGCTTTGTACATCTGGTGTGTATTCTGGTCTGGCTGATGTGACTGAATATGCATTATTCAACACGCCCTAGCGTCTTGCGGAACTGTATTTACCCAATCGACGAATTTCTGTACCGTTGCTCTGATTTCCAGACGGGAATGGAAGTATACATTATTGATCACAGAATCCTTCATCCAGCCCCGGAGTTCCTCAATCTTATTCAGATTGGGGCTGTAGGGTGGCAGAAAAACCAGTTCCAGATTCCTCCTGTTTTCTTCAGGGAAACTCTGCAGCAACTTTGCATGATGAATTCTGGCGTTATCAGGAATTATTACTGTTTTCCCTTCAGGATACTGTTTCAGAATGTTTTTCAGAAAATGGAGAAATACCTCAGCATCATATTTCCTGTGTTCTTCCACATAAACACGACCCGTTTCATAGTCCAGACAGCCGACCAGCTTCACACCTTCATGCTTCCCAAAGGTTGGGATGATACGCTGTTTTCCTTTCAGGAACCAGGTCTTCATGATCGCCTGGTAATCCCGGATCATGGATTCGTCTTCAAACAGGATCCCTGCGATATCATTGTTCAGGAGTTTTTTTAAGTATCTCAAAATCTTTCCTGAACTGCTCCTGTTTTTCCGGGTCCGCTTTTTCCAGAGTATAAGTCGGCCTGGTATAACTCAGACCGACACGGTCAAAGAGATTGCGCATTCCCCGGTCGCTGAATGCCACACCAAATCTCTCTTTTGCAAGTCTGCAGGCCAGAGAGGATGTCCAGCTGGCAAAAATGCCCACACCTGCTTCTTCCGGTGTCTGAGTGGAAATAATATGGACAAGGGTATGCTCCTGTTCCTCAGAAAGCTTTCCGGGCGCCCCTGTCTGCTTAATCAGAAAGAGGGCATCCATTCCCCCTTTCCGGCAGCTGGCGATATGAGCACAGACCGTCCGACAGGGAATATGCAGAATTTCAGCGATCTGTTTTCTGGAGTATCCTTCCATATGGAGAAGAACGGCGTCATAGTGTTTTTTCTGCTTTACTTTTTTCTCATTTTTAGATGCCAGAAGCAGTTGGGAATACTTCTCTTGCGATACTTCACCTGCGGATCCGCCTGCCGATGAAGTTTTTAAACGTGTAACCGCAGGCGATGAAGATGCCCGAAACGATATCAATGGTGAAGCGGCCAGTCAGCTGGTGGAGAAGTACGAGGAAGGAAAACAGAAGGTCCTGGGCGGAATGGCAAAAGTTCTCGCAACCGTGGCAACCGTCGCAGTCGCCGTTGCGCTTACAGCGGCAACCGTGGCAACCGGAGGAGTCGCTGCAGCTCTTCTTGGCCCCACGATGCTCGCCACCTACGGGACCGGCGCAGTTGCCGTCGGCTTCGGAGTGGCGGAGATCATGGAAGGGACCGAAGACATGGAGAAGAGCCAGTCCGGCGACCTGAGCGAATCCTTCAATTTTATCCGTGACACCGCCTTTGAAGCGGTGTTCGGGGACAACAAACAGGCAGCCTATAACTTTGCCAAAATGCTCAATGACATTGCCTTCGGCATCGTCTCCGGGAAAGCCATCGGACAGGCGTTCCAGGCCGCGCAGAATCTTGGACGGATCGGGAAGATCGCCTGCAGCAGCAGAGAACTCCGCAGACTGCAGACCGTCATCCATATGGGAGGCAACGTGCTGAACAGCGGGATGAACGAGCTGGCGGCCACCGGAACGATCGATCCCATGGGGATGATGCTGAACCTGGGCATCGGAGTTCTGCAGGGACAGGCAGGAAGCCGGATCACCGACAAGATCGTGGGAAAGATCGTAAACGAGAAAACCGGCGCCGCCATGGTGAAGACGGCGAAGGTGATCACCGGGACGCTTGTGGACACCGGGCTGGACGGAGCGGTGAGCGGTCTGCTCCGGCGGGAATTCGACCCGCTGCAGAGCCTGGCGCAGAATGCCTTCGCCAACTCCCTGTCCAGCTATATTGCCGACCCGGTGGACGCCTCCACCGGAAGTTACGTACTCCATACGACGGATTTTATCCTCGCCTGCATCCCATCCGCCCTGAAGCTGGAACGTACTTACCGTTCCACCTGCAAAGAGGTATCGGTTCTGGGAAAAGGCTGGCAGTTCCCTTATGCCAGCCGCCTCTACCGTGACACCCAAAAAGAAGGGCGCGTCCACCTGTACACCATCACCGGGCATTCCGTATGCTTCGAGGCGAAAGACGGACGCTGGATCAATCAAAGTAAAGGGACCTCCCGCTTCGCACTGGAGACCGATGAAAACCGGAGCGTCCACATCCTGACCGATATCATGGAGCACACCAGATGCGTCTACGACAGCGAAGGAAGACTCTCTTACGTGGAATATCCGAACCGTCAGCGCCTGGCCTTCTCCTACACGGAGGACGGGCTTTCCCGAATCGTAACGCCTCTGAACAACGTGCTGGAGGCGGAGAGCAGAAAAGGCCGGCTCCTGCAGATCACGGATGAGATCGGACGCCGGACCCAGTACCGGTACGCCGAAGACCTGCTGACGGACGTGGTGCACACCGACGAAGGCATCACCCACTACGAATACGACGAAAACGGAAGCATCCGCTCCGTCACGGATCAGAACGGCGTCCGCTATCTGGAGAATACATACGACAGCCGGGGCAGGATTATCAGACAGGAGTTTGAAAACGGCGTCCGTCAGGACTTCTCCTACGACGACAGAAACCGCCGGAACACCATCACCTGCAGCGAGAACGGCAAAACCGAAGTCTATGAATACAACGAAGCCCTGCTCACGGACCGGATCCTCTATGAAGACGGAACCTGTACCGCGTATGAATATTCAGAAGACAACCTGCGCACAAAAGAGACCGGCCGTACCGGTGCCGTGACGGAGTGGGAGTACGATGCATACGGCCGCCTGATCCGGGAGACCGCGCCGGACGGATACGAAACATACCACACTTATGACGAAGCCCACGATCTTGTCTGCGACCGGGACAGCGAAGGAAGAGAGACCCTTTTCCAGTATGATGCGGAACACAACCTGCTGTGCAGGAAAGAAAAGATCACAGACGGCCAGTACCGGGAGACGCATTATACCTGCGACGAAAAAGGCCGGTGCACCTCCATCCGCGACGCCCTTGGCAACGTCACGCTCCGGCAGTACGATAAAAACAGCGCCCATCCCACCTGTATCCTCACGCCCAAAGGCGAGGAGACCGATTACGGCTATGACATCGTCGGACGCAGAATGTCCATCGAAAACGCATACGGCGCCGTGGAGATGAGCTACAACTCCCGGAACTTCGTCACGAGCCGGATCGACGGGGAAGGGAACGAGAGCCGCTGGTTCTACGACCGGATGGGCAGCCTGACCGATTACTGTCCGGCGAAGCAGTGGAAGGAACAGGCAGGAGGGTATCAGTACCGGTACGATTTTCTCGAACGTCTGGTGGACACCGTCACTCCGCTGAACGAACATCACAGGCAGTACCGGAACTTTGACGGGGACGTCGTCCGTACCATCCATCCATCCGGTCAGTTATGCGCAGAAAGGAGAAGACGGAGCAGGCGCCCGCTATGACTATGACAAAGACGGGAACTGCATCCGGATCCATTACGCAGACGGCGGGACCGAGCGCAGGTTCTACGATGCCGAAGGCCGTATGCTGAAGCAGGTCATGCCGGAATCCTATGACCATAAGACCGATGACGGGGCGGGCTTTACTTACCGCTACGACATCCGCGGCAGGCTGATCCATGTCCATGATCCGGAGGGAAACCGTCTGCGGAGCTACGAATACAACGGCCGTGACCAGGTCATCCGGGAGATCGACGGCGAAGGAAAAGAGACGCTCATCCATTACAATGGACTGGGCCTGAAGACCAGAGAGCAGATCAGCGTCCGGAAGGAAGGAGAATGTACCTGCTACCGGGTGGTCGCTTACCGCTATGACCGGCAGGGCAATAAAGTGGAAGAAGCCTACGGACAGCAGGAAGTGGAGAGAGACGCAGACCCGGTGAGCTGGCATAAGATCCGCTTTTCTTACGATGCCAATAACCGTCTGATTCTTGCAGAAGATGACTTCGGCGCCCGGATGCGTTATGCCTATGACTGCCTGGGCAGCCTGACGCTGGAAGAACGGACCATAGAAGAAGGCATTGTCCAGAAGATCCGCTATGGCTATAATAAAAACGGCTGGAGAATCAGCCGGACCGAGATAATACAGGGAAACGGCGAAAAGAAGCTGGCCGTCACCCGCTACGGCTATGACGAAAACGGGAACCGGAACTGGATCCGGACGCCCGGAGGATTTGAAATCCGCAGAAGCTTTGACGCAGACGACCGCCTGACGGAAGAGCGGATTCTGGACAGGAAGAACGGCATCGACCGGAGAACCTGCTACACTTACGATGCAGCCGGGAATATCCTGAGCGTATCGGTATACGGGGCAGGCCCGGAGGAAGAGACACAGAAAGAAAACCTGAAAGTCACATATCAGTATGACCTGAAGGACCGGATCACGCACCGGATGAATCCGGGAGGAGCCGTCACCCGCTATCTCTACGATCAGAACGACCGGCTGATCAAAGAGATCTCGCCTTACGGTTATGACAGAGAAAGCGACAGCGGAGCAGGAACCGCGTACCGCTACGACAGCAGGGGCAACCTCATCCGCGTCACCAACGGCTTGGGACAGGTGGTGGAGGAAAGAAGCTGCAATCTTCAGGACATGCCATCCATGCAAAGAGACGGTTTCGGGAATGAGACCGCATACCAGTACACCCTGGACGGACAGATCAGAGAAGCAAAAAGAGGGAAGAAGGAAAACAGCCCGTACAAAGTCCTTCAGAGTTACGAGTACAACGCCAGAGGCCAGATCACCGGGATCACGGACGGAAACGGCGAGCGCATTGACTACCGGCTGGACACCTGGGGCAGGATCACCGGCGTCGGCTTCTCCGACGGCGTAACGGAAGGCTACGAGTATACGCCGTCCGGACAGGTAAGCCGGACCATCAACGGGAATGGCGGTTCCATTCAGTATCGCTACAACAGCCTCGGAAAAGTCCGGGAACGGATCGACCAGACGGGAGATGTGGAAACCTTCAGGTATGACGAAGAAGGCAATCTGTCCCTGCACATCGACCGGGACGGGAGGCAGGTATCCCGTACATATAACGTATTCGGAAACCTGGTCTGTGAAAAAGCAACCGATGAGAACGGGGAGAACCCGGTCATCACCACCTGCCGGTATGACAGCCTGGGAAGGCTGACCCATGCGGTCTGTAACGGCCATTCCTACGAATATATTTACAACGGTCAGGGACAGTTAAAAGAAAAGCGCTCCGGCGGAAGGCGGCTGATCTCCTACACGTATGACAGGGCCGGAAAGATCATGGAGATGACGGATCCCGCAGGTGTGACGACGCATTACGAGTACGATATCCTCGGGCGCACCAGCCGGATCTTCAGTACGGGAGGGATGGAAGTCCGGTACCTCTATGACTGTCTGGACCGTCTGGAACAGATCCGCTACGGGAACGGAATCAGGACCTCGTACCAGTATGACGCAGACGGCAACGTATCGCATCTGGAAACCCGCATGGGAAGCGACATCCTGCTGTCCTTCCGTTACCAGTATGACGGCAACGGGAACCGCCTGACCAAAACAGGTGTGCAGGGACCGGCAACCGACGGAAGCAGCGCGCTGGATATCACATGTCAGTATGATGTACGCGGACAGCTTCTGGAAGAAAACCGGAAGGATGCAGTGTTCCGCTACAGCTATGATGCAGCCGGAAACCGGGTCCGGAAAGAGGAAACAGGTGAAAACCGGAATATTGAAACTGTTTACTCCTACAATGAAAAGAACCAGCTCATCAACACGGAAGAGATCCGGACAGACGGAATCCGCAGAAGAAATACCTTTACCTACAGTAAACAGGGAAGTATACTGAAAGAGAAAACCGAATCCGGGATCAGCCGGTATTTCTACAACAGCAAAAACCAGCAGATCCGGATAGAGTGCGCAGACGGCCGGATACAGGAAAACCGTTACGATGCGGAAGGTCTGCGCCATGAGATGAGAGAAAACGAGAAGCTGCTCCGCTTTGTATATCAGAACGGAGAACTTCTGTATGAAGAAGGAGGGGATAAAGAAACAGCCAGCTACTGCCTGGGAGCGGGGATCGAAGCAGTCCGGAGAGGACAGCGAACGTATTACTACCATCCGGACGAACAGCTCAGCACGGCGCTGATCACGGACGAAACGGGAATGATTAAAAATCAGTACCGCTACGATGCGTTCGGAGCCGGACTGGAGATCTCGGAAGAACTTCCCAACCGCATCCGCTATACCGGCCAGCAGTATGACGAAGTAACGGAACAGTATTATCTGCGTGCAAGGTACTATAACCCAATACTGGGAAGATTCCTGCAGGAGGACGTCTATCAGGGAGACGGGCTGAATCTGTATGCTTACTGTCGGAATAATCCGGTGGT
>VSND01000117.1 GCA_009774145.1 Lachnospiraceae bacterium
TTTCCTTATTCGGTATAGCGGAGGCGGCTGTCAATTCGACATAATTTTCTTGTGATACTTTACCGTACATGAGCATTTGAGCCAGGGTTGTCCGAGCCGTAGCCCTCCAAGAGATTCACCACGCCCCACACGCCAAGACCTGCGCCGAGAGCCACAACAAGGGTCTGTAAAGTGCTGATAGCAGATGCGAAAAATTCCATATAGAATCCTGAAACCCAAACCCCCGAAACGCCTTATTTTGTCGTTTTGTCACAATCCGTGCAGAACACAAACCATAGATTCCAATGGTTTTGTCGTTCCAGATTTGTGTATCCCGGGATCTGGGTTCTTTTCCTTTCTTAAATTTTTATTTTTTGTTTTGGGATAAAAAAGAGGGCTTCTGTATCCGGGACGCTCATTAAAAGCGGCCATATATACAAAAAGCCCTCTGGTTTTCAGGTTCCATATTCAGTTGTCATCCAGCCCCATTGTTAAGTGGGGGAGCGTATCCTTATCTTCATAGGTTTCCTCCATATATTCAAAAAGCCGTATCCAGGATAACCGGCTCCCTGTGCTGTGTTATCTCCATATTTATATCAGCCTCGACTGCCTGTGAATCCTCCCATCGCAAAACGGGCAGCCTGTCCCTTTCTGGCGGACCTGGACTGTGCACTGCCAGTGGTGGCCTTTTTCACAGACCCACCAGACTTTCCTTGTTGAAAACGGCCTGACCTGCTCCGGTGTAAGCCCCATATTTCTCTGGCAGTCCCATTCCCTGGCCAGCCTGGGGCTGTATGTCGCAAGGTCGGATTCCCCCGGGATGACCGGGTGCCGGTCCAGCAGGCGCGTGCAGACAGGGCAGCCGCTCCCTGCGGCCCGTTCATAGACCTCCGCTTTCCAGGAGTGCCCTTTCCTGCATCTCCACCACACTTTCTTCCGGGTCTGGTACATGACGGTCTCCGGTGTGGATCCCTGGTTTTTCCCATAGTCCCATTCCCCGGCCAGCTCCGGATGGACTGATGCCAGGTCATTTTCGCCCGGCAGCACTTTCCGGTTCCCGCAGTACGGGCAGCCGTTCCCGCGTCTCCTGCCCGGCAGTTTCGCCTTCCAGGAATGCCCCTTTCTGCACCGCCACCAGATATCCTTCTGGCTCCCGGCGGTTATCTCCGATGGAAGGAACGTATTTTTTTCAAAATCCCATTCATCCATAAGCTCCGGGCACCTGCTCTGCGCGTCATTGAAGCCCTCCAGAATCTTTTTGCCGCAGCAGTAGGGGCAGCCGCATCCATTTCTCCGGTTGGAGATCTTTGCTTTCCATGAATGGCCGCAGCGGCCAGTCCACCATACCGACCGTTGGCTCATGCCCGTGACATCCTCCGGCCTTAAGCCCCCGTTCCTTTCATGGTCCCATTGTGCCGTAAGCTCCGGATCCGCTGTCGCAAGGTCATTGAACCCAGGCATCACTTTCCTGCCAGCACAGTAGGGGCAGCCTTTCCCAGCCGCCCGGCTTGATACCGCCGCCTGCCAGCTGTGCCCTTCTGCACAACGCCACCAGACCCTTTTTGCAGTGCCTCCGGCAACATCCTCAGGACGAAGGCTCCCATTTTTGCCAACATCCCATTCCTCCGCAAGCAGAGGGGCCACTGTCGCAAGGTCATTTACTCCGGGGATCAGCCGGTTCCCAGCGCAATACGGGCAGCCAGCCCCGGCCGTACGGCTGTAGACGGCGGCCATCCAGCTGTGTCCTTTACGGCACCTCCACCAGACTTTTTTCACGGATCCCGGCTGCACGTCTTCCGGCGTCAGTCCCTTGTTCCTTATCCCGTCCCATTCTTCCGCAAGGGCGGGATTCCTTGCCTTTAAGTCTGTCTGTCCCCTGATCAATGGGTACTGGTTCATTCTTCTGCCTGCCTCCTCATCTCATCAAGGAGCTGTTCCTCCCTGGTCTTTGGTTTTTCCTTCGCTTTCTGTGCACCGCCGAACGGGTCGGGGCGTGTCCCTTCTATCAGGTCCCCCAATGCCGCCTGCGTCACGTTCCCGGCAGTCCTGACTGGAAGATGCGCTTCCTGCATCAGCTGCCTTGCCAGGTCAGGGTACAGGTACTTCTCCAGCATCCTGCGGAGGTACGCATTCTCCCTCCGCAGCCCTCTGTTTTCTTTCTCTAATGCCCGGTAAAGTTCCTCTGACCGCTGCATTTCCTTCTTCATCACCCCCGCCTGCTTTTCGGATTCCGCTTTCCGTGAGACTGCGTTCCTGTAGTTTATCTCCATCTCTGTATATCTGTCATAGACGGATTTCCAGTACGCATCCATGTCGTTCAGCTTGCCTTTTAAATCCGAAAGATCCTGGCAGGTCCTGACCAGGCCGTCAGCATCAATGCTTTTATATACCAGCAGTGCATCGGTTCCGGTCCTGGAAGCCCCCGCCTTCAGCTCGTCCAGCCGCCTGCGGACGCCCCTGTTCCTGCGGAATTCATACTCTTTAGCAGGGACGCCCTGCCTCCCGGCATACTTCGCCAGGTCCGTAAACCTGATGTCCCTCGCATTGCCGCAGGCCACATCCGCATAATACTTTTCCAGTATGCTGACCAGCAGCGCTTCATCTGTCTTGTTTGGTCTTGCCATTTTTCTCTCCCTCCATCTTCCTCTCCAGCGCTTTCCTGTAACACGCGCTGCTGTTCTGCAGCCGCAGGAGCGCGGACGTGATATCCTCCTGCGCACCGTTCCCGCGGCGTACCTGTTCAATCATCTCCATCAGGAACATCCCGTCCTCATCCACTTTTTCCCGGAATCCCTCCTGGACGGCAAGCCTCAGCCCATCCTGGTCAGGATAGTAATGGATGCAGTTCCTGCAGTCGCCGAAATGCCCGCCTTCACGGTAGTTTTTCATGCATTCGGAAATATCGCCTCCGGGGAGGCCTGCATAATCACAGTGCCCGCCTTCCACCTCCGTCATGCCATGCCTGTCCCCCATGCGCAGCTTCAACGATCCGTCCAGTGTGACCTTCCCACGGTTCTCACGGTATTTCTCATAAACGGCGCTCTCCACCACAGCAGAAAGGTTCGCATAATAGCTGGCACTGATATCAATGCTCTCATGGCCGGCCAGCTCCCTGCATATCACAGGGGAGCCGCCGGACAGGATCAGGTTTATCATGGCAAGGTGCCGTGTGTCCCCGAGGCTGACCGGATAATCCGCACTCCCTGTCACCTTCTCCTTGAATTCGCCAAGCCTGCGGCGCATCTGGCAGTAAGTCATATATCCCAGCTGTGTCGCACGTGCCGGGGAAAATAAAGTGTCTTTTTCATGGGGGCGGCGTTTCTCCCCGGCCGCTTTATAAGCGAGGATCTCCCCCGCAAGCCATTCCGGCACCTCGTATTCATGGAGGGTATAATCCGCATGGATCGTGTAGCCGACTTTCTGCAGCCTTTTCTTCAGTCTTGTCCGGCGTACAGTAAGGATCCACCTCCCATCCCGGTTATGGATACAGTCGCCTGGCAGAAGGAGGAATTCCGTCGCCCGCAGGGGCAGGATGCTGGTAAGCCTCCACCAAAGGTATACCGGGAAAAAGTAGTCCTTTGTGTCTTCACCAGCAGTTCCCCAGAACTCATTGACATACCGGTCAAATCTCAGGTAATACCGGAAATCCGCCAGCTTCCTCGGTTTACGGGCCCATCCGTCCAGCGTCCGGTTTTCCTCGATCCGCTCCATGACGGCCCCTATGTACCCGGGTGAATCAGGGATCATACCCAGGAACTGGAGTGCATGGCTGATATGTACATCCCATGTGCATGCTTCCCCGAATCCACAGCACCCCAGCCTGACCAGGGAGCTGCTGACCCCGGCAACCGAACTGGCCGCCATTGTCCCAAGCAGCAGCACTGTATAGGACTTCACATAATCCAGGAAGCACCCCTCGTCACAGCCGGTCCACTCCTGGACTGTGCCGCCACCGGTCTCGAAGCGGATGTTCCTGCGTTTCACTTCATCCGTGATCCGCCATTCCGCATCCGGGAATGAGCCCCTGTCGATCACTCCTTTTGCGGCATACTCGGCAAATTTCCTCTCCGCCTGCAAGCGCGTTCCGGTGTCCATTTCACGGATGAGCAGCACTTTTGTATACCCTTTATGCATCTGCACATCTGCTATCATCTGTATCTTTCAGCCTCCTTTCCAGCATCCCTGTCATGGTCTCCATATCCGCGCCGGGGTAAAGCATCGGAAGGCTTTCGAGCATCTGCCCGACAGCCGGTATGATCCCTCTGGACAGGATGTTTTTCAGGCGTTCCCGTTCCGGCCCGGATGCCCTGTTTTTCAGTTCCGTTATCGCGGTGTATTCCTTCATCAGCAGATGGAAGGCCGCTTTCGTAAAGATCTCATAGCCGCAGCCGATGCAGCCGCCCCTGAGGGAGTCGCAGCAGGGCATCCCGACAGCAGTACGCAGGCAGAGCGTCTCCGGCTGCCTGGATGCCGCCGCGCCGCTTGCGGCCATCTGCAGGGCATCCCCGAGCCTGCCTTCCGGGATGGACGCGACAATCTCCCGGCTGGCCTCCAGTGACCGTTCGACAAGGAGCGCGGCTTCTTCCAGCTGCCCGGCGTCCAGGCCGATGCACCGGATCAGTTCAGTCTGCCGCGGGACATCCAGCCGCCGGTATCCGTCACCCGCATACCTTTCCAGCAGCAGTGCCGGAATGAAGCCAAAGATGCCCCTCTCAAACATTTCCCGCAGGATGAATTCCGGGCGGTATCCGGAAAAAGCAGCATCCTTCAGGTAGATATCCGTGATCCCCGGCAGGGCGCCGATCCCTCCCTTGTGGCTCCTGGCAAGGGCCGCGAGCATATATCCCTTCGGCCTGCCAGGCCCGTCCGCCGTCACCAGCTCGATCCCCTGGAGATAGGACTTGTTCGCCCTCCTGGTCTGGAACCTCCGCTCTCCAAGCGCTTCTATGAACTGCGTGCCAAAAAATCTCCTGATCGATACAATGTCCTGGACTGGCCGTACCAGGGGCTCGTTTTCTTTATGGTGGAGGAGCTTTATGGTAATGATCAGCCCCATGGCCGCTTTCAGCGATTCCGGTATAAAAAACTTCAGCTCCGGCACACCCTGGTACCTTTCTGTCTTGGATGGGTACATCGGCAGGTATTTCAGCCTCAACAGCAGCTCTTCTGAAACGCCCCTGGCATCCGCATCCCGGTAGCTTCCGGAGCGGAGCATCCCTTCCACCGTGTCCGGCGGGTAGGGCAGTGATGGAACCGGCAGCCGGGTGATGTCCGTCTGCCTTAACGCCCCCAGGAAATGGAGCGCCGCAAAGAGCCACAGGTCGGCATAGCGGGCAGAATCCAGGGCTTTTGTGACCAGCCCGTTCGCCTCCCATGATGCCTCATTGAATACGCAGTACGCCATCACGCTGAATTCCCTGACCGGATAAGCCTCTTTCCGTATTTCCGCCTGCCGCCTGGGATGGATGTCGTATCTGCAGCTGCTGTCCCCTGACACCTCCGCAGCAAACTTCGCAAACAGCTTTGTGCTCCTGACGGGAAGCATTTCCGATGTCTTTTCCATAAGGCAGTCAAGCTCTTCTGCACTGTATCCGGACAGCTCACGGCCGCAGGCAGAAAGGATGAAATCAAGTATCTTCCACCCGCTCGGTTCATCGCTGATCCCTTCCCGGGCCACAAACTTCCGGTAGCGCCGGCATGTCTCCGGCAGCTGCCCGCTGTATGTATCCAGCAGGACCGACAGCTTTTCCCGCGGTGTTCTCTGATAAGCGGACAGCCACAGGCGGATCGGGCCGCGCATGCTTTCGTAGTCGCTGACCGCCATCTCCCTGCCGCTGCCTTCCGGGGCCTGCCCGAACCATCCGTTCCTGTCCAGGAACCCGAGGAGGTCATCCCTGCACCTGCAGATGTCCCGGTATGCCGACTGCACCTGCGCCGCATCTTTTAAGACCTCATCAAACAGTATCATCTTCAAAATCCCCCCATCCTGACACGAGCATGGTCACCAGACGGTCACTGGATGCCTCCAGCTCCCTTGTAATGTCACCTTTGTTCTGGAGATACAGGAACGAGCTTTCCGGGCTGCTGTCACCCCTCCAGTACTGGATGCTCCCGATATCCTCGCCCCTGAGTACGAGCTGGACCGTGAACCAGTGGCGCAGCGCATGTGTCCCAAGCTGGTTCTCATACAGGAGCTGTCCATAGAGCCTCAGTTCCGGGTCGCTGCTCTTTATCAGGTATGGGCGGAGATGCCCATCCACCAACTCACGGAACCTCGTCCGGTAAGTCTCATAGGTCATGGCTTCCCCATTCCTGTTGATGAACATGGGGCAGTAGCCCCTGTCGAACTCCCGCCCGGAAAGGAACTCCCTGTGCAGCTCGTATGCCTTGCAGAAAGCCCCCAGGAATGCGGGATAGACACCCTGCCTGCGCTCTTTCTTGATCATCCCGACCTCAACGTCATCATCCCGTATCCGGATTTCCTGTTCAACATCGACCACGGCGCTGACTACACGCCCGCCAAGCTCAGTGAATGTGATCCCCCTCCCCAGGGGGCTGCATTCCTGCCGCACGCTGCATACCTCCCCGGCGCGCAGCCCCGCGAATGCCTGCAGGCAGAGCCCGAAGGCGATGTCCCTGGCATAACGGAAAGCCATCGGGATCAGTACCTCAAAGGCTTTATAAGGGATATCCCGAAAGATTTTTTTCCTCACCGGCATCCCGGAAACCTGGAACACAGGGACTGCTTTAAGGAAACGCCGCCCATGTCTGTCATACGCGGCTTCGTCGCGGTACAGCTCCGGACGGGTGACCTTCATAAACCCGCCGAACTTCCATACAAGGTTCGCCATAAAAGCAGTCACGGCGCCGATACATTTGGTGATGCTGTCCCTTCCCCGGTAGTCCCCGTCCGCTTTCTTTTCCGCTGCATAATAGTCAAAGTATTCCTGCAGCATCTCCGCTGTAATGCCGAACACATGGCGGATCCCGAACCTCCTTCCATTGTCCACCAGGACATAGTTGAGCATCCCGCAGATGTAATACAGCTTCTTCTCCGCATTCGATGAGATCGGCTTATACACCTTGAAGCCAGCATAGTCCTGAAGCCTTGTGAACCGGGAGATGACACCATAGCCATTCCGTACCACTATGAATGACCTGGAATAGACCACCCCGTCTTCCGTTGCTGTCCGGATGGTATACACTCCATACCTCTGGATCTGTTCCGGCCTTTCCTCCGGATTCATTAAATCCAACATTTACTGTTACCTCCTTTTCCCCGCCTCATGGCGGGATCAGGCAACAGTATAACAGACAGCGACAAAACTCTGGTCATACCTCCAACGACAGAACCTTTTTTGTCGGGCAGTGAATTGTCGCTTTCCCATGGTCAGCGACAAAACCCTCTAACGCCTGTAAATATGCGGTTTCCGGGAGATGAAGGGGTTTTGTCGTTGCGGTTTGGGGGAA
>VSND01000118.1 GCA_009774145.1 Lachnospiraceae bacterium
AACCTTATTTTGCGATCAAATATCAGCGTCTCTCCAGGCGACGCGGCAAGAAAAAAGCGATCATTGCTATTGCAAGGCCGCTTCAACGCTCGGACTGTGACTAAACGCAAGTATCCGGGTTCTGCGCCTGTTCCGGTGGAGCCAGCCTTGCCCCACCTATGGCATGGACCTGTTCGCTCGCTCAGTTTTACAAAGACTGTATTCTCTGAAATCCGAGGTCATGGCGGGTCTGTCACACAGCGCGTTCCCCTTCGTATCCGGGTGTCTTTTTATTCAATTTTCAATCTGCATGAGGCTTGTCTGAACCTCGGGTCACTGTGACCCGAAGTGTTTTGCCTCTCATAAGCCATTTCATTTTCCGGTCTAAATCGGTACGCCTTACAAAGAATTTTTCAAAATTTTTTCTAAGCGCCGCAGACCTCGCTCGATTGCGACACGAACCACTTTTTCATGGACGCCCTCTGCCCGAACAATGTCCTGTTTGGTCATGCCGAGAATGAAATGAGCATAAATCCGTTTTGCCTGTTTGTCCGGCAGACTGGAAATCGCTGCGTGAAGCTCCTGCATCGTCACTTTCCGCTCATACAGTTCATGGGGAGATAAGGCAACAAAGACAGCTTCATGCTCCAGCCCGTCATCCCGATCAAGGGAATAGTAGGCTTTGTGGCGGTATGTACGCAGCCGATAAGCAGCCTCTTTACGATCAAACTCTTTGAACATTTCTGCAACTTCTTCCGATACTTCCATGAAGCAATCCGATGTATAGAATGGGTAATAGTCCCGCAAATTGATAATAGCCATATTGACCTCCGTTTCGGTTGTTGGTTGACGAGTGACCGAAACGAAGGCGGCGGGGAGCGGCACCGGGGAATGACTTCGGGCCAACATGACCCGAAGCTAACCCATAAGAACGCAAAAGCGCCCGGGCGGCATGAAGCCACACGGACGCATGAAATGACATGATAGTTAAGGTTCCAACAAATTTCGCATACATAGCCGGAATACCCCGGAGGGGGAGCTACGCTTTTTTTAGCTGGTGCAGGTCATGGGGACTGTGAAAAAAGGCAAAAATAGACACGGCGGCAATCCTCCTATATGCCGCCGTGGATTTACACGGTGTTAGGTCGTCGTTGGTTTAGGGGGGAGCGAAAAGAAACGGCGGCTCTGATTTCTCAAAGCCGCCGTTTCATAGGCGCGAGAATGTGTCTGCTTTACGACGGCTTTTTTTCTTTTGCCGTCGTCCGGCAGTTAATTTTCTATTTTTTTCTTATGAGAAAAGACAATCAATCCAACCAGAAACAGAACAATAAAGCAAAGTACAATGCTAATACATCCGCCAATGGTGGCCGATATAGGCACCTCATAGTAAGTGGATTTATCCGAGAAGAACATAGACACACGATATGCAAAGCTACCCGGAATGACAAAGCCTCTTTCTGAACCGATGAACAGGCAAGATACAAAGCCATATATAACTCCGACAACGCTTGTTACAATAATATTGCGGCTCAGATTGATAACGATTGCCCCTAAACAGGTCGTTACAAAAACGACAACACCGGCTTCAATTCCAAACCCGATTGCCAGCTTGAGGAACAGGGAAATACCGCCGGTCAACCTGCCAGCTCCATTGAGTATCGCCACCAATAGGCCAAATGCGATAAATAAGACAGCCGCAAAACAGATGCCGATAACGACGCTGACAGTAACTTTCGATAGAAAGAGCTTCTTCTTTGAAAACCCGTAGGTAATCCAGTTGATGTAAGTTTTGTTTTTGTATTCCTGATAAAACAGCGAACCAATCAAAATGAAGAGCACCATTGGGAAGAACATGGAAAACTGGTTATTCATAAAGAAGAACAGGTCAGCAAGTGATTTTGTGCTACTGTTGAAAATTGCTCCTGCTCCGCCGGTAATGATGGGAAGAAGCGACAACAGCAGAAGAAATACCATAAACCATTCCCGCTTCAACTTGTAAAACTCATTTTTAATCAACACTCCCATTATGCTTCCTCCCTCTGGCCGGAAGTCATAATATCCTCATACAGGGCTTCCAGTTCCTTTTCGTTATAGTCGTTTTCTACAATCTTGATGATTTTTCCGTCACGAATGAAAATAAGAACATCCGTGACAGCAGCAATCTCCGTCAGATTATGGCTTGATACCAAAATACAGTGTTGGGGAGATTTTAAGCGTTCTTTCAGAAGCAGCCGGATTTCCTTTATCCCCATCGGATCAAGACCGTTGGCAGGTTCGTCCAGCAGTAAATATTGAACATCGCCTAAAAAGGCGCGAGCAATTCCCAGTCGTTGGCGCATCCCCAAAGAAAGTTGAGAGAACAGCTTTTTTCGGGCATCCAGCAAGTTCACTTGTTTGAGCGCCACTTCGATGTTTGGTCTTTTCAGACCTAAATATTGTGCGTGGAGCTTCAAATTTTCCTCTACGGTGAGCCGGGGGTAAAAAGCCGGGTATTCAATCAAACTTCCAAAACATCTACTGGAAACGGGCTGTCCATCAGAGAGGATTTCTCCCGAAAAGGCAGTCAGACCCAGCATGGACTTAAACAGTGTTGTTTTACCGGCTCCGTTTGGCCCCAGTACACCATAGATTTTTCCTTGCTCTAAAGTCAAGTTGATGTTGGACAGCAATGCGGTATTTCCAACATTCAAATTTACATTTTTGATTTGCAGCATGAAATACCTCCGTTATTGAAAAAAGATGAAAAGCAAAAAGGCCACAGCATAAATCAAAAATGAAATACCAATGGGTTTTGATCTCTGTTTTAGTCCTTTTAGTCCATCGCTCAATACGCCATGCAAGGCCGTGAGCAGGCACACCGCCAAAGCGATGATAGAAACCACTAAAGCTACTTTAACCATTTGTTTATACCTCCTATGGCTCATACTTTACCAAAGAGGTTTAAGATTTGTTTGAGAAAAGTCTAAGGAAAGTCTAAGGATGAAAAAAGAGCCGCCGAAGCAGCCCTTTAGGAATTGACAATGGGAAACACGACTTGAATTGCAAAGATACCGTTTTGCAAGGAAGCGACAATTTGCCCGCCCATGCGGGTCACAAGTCTTTGAGCGATTGCCAATCCCAGCCCGGTTGTCTTTTTTGTTCGTGACTGGTCGGTGGTGTAAAAACGGTCAAACAAATGAGGAATATCTTCTTGCTGAATACTGCTCGACGCATTTTTAATGGTTATGACCGTTTGAGCTTCTTCTATCGCTGCGGTGATTTGATAATTTCCCTCCCCGTGAACAAGTGCATTATAAACCACATTTGAGAAAATCCGGGTCAAGGCATCTGGATCGCCCCAAATGATAGCTGGTGGATTTGGGATAACGATATAGGGGACACATTTTTTCTGTTCAAAATCGCCGTAGTATGAGGCGACAACATCCCGAAGTACACTGTGTATATCCGTATTTCTACAATTCAATTTCAGTTCGTCGGCCTCAATCCTTGCAAATTCAAACAGTTGGTCGAGAAGCAGCTTTACAGCGGAAATTCTTTCTCCCGCAATCGTCGCATATTCTTTTTGCTCCCCTGTTAAATCCTGTTCCTGTAAGAGCTGGATATAGCCATTTGCTGTTGCCAGCGGCGTTCGCAAGTCATGGGAAAGACTGGTAATGGTATCTCGGAACAGTGTATCGCTCCGTTCAATTTCCTGCCCCATGCTACGATATTTTTTCAGAAGATGATTGATACTTGCAGCCAAATCCTGTATTGTCCCATCCGTTTTTTCCACCATAATTTCGGTTTGCGTATCACGGTCAATCAGAAAGTCAATCTGTTTTTTTACTTTCTGAACCAACTTTCGCTGATAAATCAGTTTCAGGGACAAAAACAGGGAAAGCATTGCAAGCAAGATACATAACACCATCATGTAGCCATCACCGCCTTTCCAAATCGCGCAAGTCCAACCTTAGAAACAGGGAGAGCGAAATGGCTGTTGGTAAAAACAGATATACTACCAGTGTCAAACAAATGGGTATTAAATCCTCCCCAAAGGTATTGATCTGCAAGCTATGAGATAGCCCTACAACCCAATACTTGTAGAGCGAATAATCCATATCCAGTGCTGTACTTATCTTTGTGAGATATAAATACAAAACCCCCAGCATAAAAAATGCGGTAATCGTAACAATGATCCGATGCCGGAGCAGGTAACTTAACAAATTGAGAAATGCAGTGTAACCTAAAAAGCACAGGCATTGAAACAAAAGAAAGACTCCGATTGCAGAAAACGAATACTTTATGTCATACCGGGATGCTCCCATCATCAGAATTGACAAATACGCAACACCAAAGCATACAAACAGAAAAAATAAAACGCCACCCCATGAGGCCAGCAGTTTTCCAAAGAATAGGTGTACTCTGCTTGTACCTTTAGAAAGTGTGATACTGTATGTGCCGGTATGAAAATCTTCTGTAAAGTACAGGCACAAAAAGAGCGTCAATGGAAAAATCAGACTGTAATCTGAAAACAGAAACTCCGTGAACGAAACCAGTGATATAACCGGAAGCATACCATTTACCGAATTGTGATAAAAGGTCAGGGCAAGCGCAAAGACAAAAAACGCAGCCAATACGAGGCAGGCCCAAAACAGGCGGCTTTTGCGGATACGGAACAACTCACTTTGCATCGTCTGAATCACTCTTTGCACCTCCTGTCATTTTCAAAAGATAGTCGGTCGGCTCCATACCGGCAAGCCAGATTTCTGATACCTCTATCCCGGAATGAACCAGCAGCGTATTGATTTCCCCGGATTGCTCATTACAATGAAAAATTCTAATCAGGTCATGACCCAACACTTCAAAATCCGGGAACTGCTGGCTTAAAATCGTAATAGCCCGTTCTAATTGTGGAGTTCTTATCTTTATGCACCGCTGGCAGCTCTCTTTCAATTCCCCAGCCGTAAGCTCACAAAGCAGCTTTCCATCTGCCATTACGCCATATTTGGATGCAAGCCGGGAAAGCAGCGTATAATCCTGTCCAGAGATTAAAAGTGTGGTATGGTTGATTTCATGCAGATAGTTCAGAACAGAAAGCAGGTGTTCACATTCTCCCTTATCTAGCCCGGAAAAAGGATCGTCCAAAATTATCATATCTGGATTTCCCAAAAGGGCAACAGCCAAATTCACTAAACGCTGGGTCGATAATGGCAATCGCCGTACCGCCTTTTTCTCTTTCAGGTTCAAATGCAGTATATCTAAAATATGGATTTCTGTGGTTCCAAAAACGGAAGAAAAATAACGCAGCATATCAGCAGGTGACAGAGAGCCGATTGTCACAGGCTTTTGTGGTACAAACCCAATCCGGCGGCGCTCCTTCTGATAGTCTATATTGCCAAATAATTTGAGCGTACCAGCTTGAGGTCTAAGTGTACCTATAATGGTTTGCAACAGTACAGATTTCCCGGCGTGATGGCCGCCATACAGTGCATAGATTTCTCCGCGTTTTACCTGAAACGCGATATTTTTAATTCCGTTTCCATCCGGGAAAACATAGGTCAACCCGGCTGTTTCCAAAGCAGTCTCCAAAATAATCATCCCCTTTCCATGCTGTCTTATTGTAGCAGACTGGTGTGCAAACTTCATAAGATTTCTCTAAGGATTAGCCCTGCATTTTGAAACCGAGGCCCCAAACCGTCTGAATATACTTTTCCTCTGGATTGACCTTGGCAAACTTCTTGCGGAGATTTCCAATGTGGACATTGATTGCATTATCGTCCCCGATAAAATTTTCATTCCACACGCTTTCAAAAATATTGTTCTTTGTGAATACCTTTGAGGGCGAGGACATCAGAAGTTGCAAAATCAGGTATTCATACCGTGTCAAAGTAATGGGGGTATTCCTGATTTTAGCCTCCATAGCTTCTGTATCAAGGGACAAGTCCTTAAAGCGAAGTATTTTGCTATTGTTGGGGGTGGTAGACTTCTGAAAGCGCCGGAGCACTGCTTCAATCCGCACCAGCAGCTCTTGATTGTCGAATGGCTTTGTGATGTAATCATCTGCACCATTTCGTATGAGGTTCACTTTGCTGTCTATATCCGTTTTAGCGGACACACCGATAATCGGAATATCCATCGTGCTTTTCATCTTTTCCAATACTGTTTCCCCCGGTATGCCGGGCAGCATTAAATCAAGTAAAATTAAGTCAAAAGTGCCTTTCTCAATCAACAGAAGCGCCTCGCTTCCAGAATATGCAGAGGTTACGCAATAACCATGTTGGGTCAAAAGCCGCTTCGTCATATCATTGAGCAGCACATCATCTTCAATAATCAGAAGATGTGGGTGTGTTCCAGTTTCCATACTATTATCTCCTTATCATTTCTCAGATTTCCGAATTAAAGCTCACATATTATTTTAATTATACCGTCTCTGTTGCATTAGAGCAAGGCAGAACCACTTTTGAAATGAAACAAAATACTACCTTACATCAAATTTGATTACATTCTCATAACCTGACCAGAAATGTACAATGATACAGGGTGATATGAGAATGAACCAAGATGAAAGAAGGTTTGACTTTCACGGCCTCGGGGCAGCTCTCAAACGAGCCAGAGAAGAAAAGGGCTGGACACAAGCCTATGTTGCGGAATTAGTAGACCGTGACTCCCGTACCATTATGAATATTGAGAACAAAGGTCAATATCCCAGCTTCGACCTTTTTGTTAAACTCATTACTATGTTTGACGTTTCAGTTGACCAGTTTATTCATGCGGACGGAGGGGCAAGGTCAAGCTCTTGTAGAAAGCACATTGATGTACTTCTAAACTCCATGAATGAAAAAGAGCTTGTCGTGATAGAAGCCACAGCCGAAGGCATTAAGAAAGCCAGAGAAACGGAGGTTCCAGAATAAGGGCCTCTGTTTTTTTGCGTCATTTTAGGGGCTGTCGCTAAGTGGCAAGCAGGGCAACTGTGGCCACACAGTTGCTATTTTTACGTTCCGGCCTTCCGGCCAGAACGTAAAAATCTGCTTGTTGGGGAGCCTCCCCAAACCCGGCTTCGGGCCAACATGGCCCGAAATGTCAGCGTTGCGTTGCTCCTTATATTAGCTTGAGGTTATAAAAATAGCAGAGGCTCATTATAATCCCCTGCTATTTCTGTACTAAC
>VSND01000119.1 GCA_009774145.1 Lachnospiraceae bacterium
CAAGCCCCGAACAAGGAAACGTCAGGGACAGAACAAATAGTAGCAATAAAACGTAGTTTTATTTAAAGTGGATTATAGTAGTATAAATGTTGGAGGTTACTATGGGAACAACAGTCGATGAAAAAAAGCATTATGATGATCACGATATTGCAACTTTTATTGCCAGAAAAGAATTTGAAAAGAGACATCCTGAAGAAGAACAACCAGAGTGGTTAAAAAAATATATGTTAACTACTGGAAGAAAAACTGGAAGTAAAAAATGGACAATGAGAAAAATTTTATTTTACAGGGAACAATTAGGACCTAATCAATATTGGGAAAAAAGTTTGAAAGGAAATCCTGTTTTGGTAGAAAAAGATCCAGAAACAGGAAAAGAATTTGTGGTTCTTAAATCGGGTTCTCCTGAGAATATTAAAGTTTTGTTTGAAGTTGAAGTCGATGTAAGTGATGGTACTGCAAGGGTTTGTACAGATATAGATATCAGTGCACTGAATGAAAATGAGTATCAAATACAAAGAGGATAGAGTTTTTTCAGGGTGTCAATGCGGGAACGCCACTAAAAATATGGAAGCCATATAAGTTCGAATAATAAAAGCGTCAGTCATAGAATAAAGGGTTTGAGAAACTGGAATTAAGTGGGAATGTCAATACGAGAATGCCATTAAAGATATGGAATCCATTTCAGGTCGAAAAATAAAGGTGTCAGTCATATGAATAAAGGGTTTGAGAAACTGGAATTAAGTGGGAATGCGAAATGAATCAGTCTGGTTATTTCCCTGAACAAAACCCGGAAACAAGAAAAAAACAGTTTCTGGAACGGGTAAAAACAGAGGGATCGTGTATCTGACAGGAACGTGGCCGGAAGATATTCCGGCGGTTTATGTGCAAACCGGTGGGAGCAGTTTGAATCCACATACCGGTCAAATTATGCAGATTATTCTGCAGACTATACGTCGGATGCGGAGTTTCAGTCCCGGATGGACAGAAAATACCAGGAGATGCAGGAATACTATCAAATATATGAAATTCCCGTCGAAGAACAGGTGGATGTATTTTCGGACATGGATATCCAGAATGCAGTACGGGAGGAAATGGAAAAGGATGCCATGGAAAAGGCCAGCGACAGCGCAGCGCTTGCTGCCTTTGAGACCATAGGCGAAGGCGTGCTTCAGATGGATCATGAAGAGCGGCAGGCAGAATCGGAAAAAGCACTGGAAGCCTCCACAGAGTCAAAAAACAGCCGGACCAACCAGGAACTGGAAGAGGCACTGAAAGAAAAGGCAGAAGACAATCCGGAATACCTGATCCGGGGTGCGCCGCTGAGATGCAGGTATGGTTCTCACATGCGTTATCTCGACATGCTGGAAGCTCATGGAGTCTATTTGAAGGATGATCCGGTCATGCACCGGAAAGACTGCAAAGTTGGGGAGAACATCCTGCCTTTTGGTATATGCACTTCTCCGGTCCATAACCTGAAGAAGAGAGATTCCTTTTTTGCAGGAGCGGAAACCGATCAGGAAGGGAGCGTCTGAAATTTACAGAACAGGATCTGTTCCATCCTTATGTACGGATCATGCTGCCCAGAACGTTTCTGAAACTGCCGGAGGCATTTGCCAGGAAGATGTACCCATCGGAATACCGGCCGGATGTAATACGGACCAGTCCGTCCATGACTTATCAGGAAGTGCTGGACTGTGTTGTGGGTCAGTACCAGAGCGGGCATGCGCTTATGAATATCGGAGCGGGCACTGCGATTGGTGAACCGATCGTACAGTATCAGGAGACGGACTGGGAGTTTGTCAAACGGCTTGCCAGTCATTTTCACGGAGTCGTTGTGCCGGGCTATGCCTCTTCCGGGGTAAAACTGTATTTTGGCCTGGTGGAATGGGGAGGGGCTGCACAGATGTCGCCTTCCGCTTATCGTGTGCAGAAAAGAATGGATGAATTTCTTTATAAAAGGCAGAACCGGGTAGAAGGGCTTATGGAGGATGACAGTCTCATTTTCATTGTGGAGGATCAGGAACTGTATGAAGCAGGCGAACTGGTGGAAATGAACGGGCGCACCCTTTACGTGGAGCGGTCAGAGAGCAGGCTGGACGGGCATCAGCTCTGGAACACTTACTGTCTCAGGACAAAAGGAGGGCTTCGGACTCCGAGACAGTACAATGAAACGATAATCGGAGCTTCCCTTGACGGCAGGGTGACCAGAGTACGTGCAGATGTGGTTCAAATCTTCTTAAAAGCCGATGCAAAAGGAGGAAGCGGGGAATGGTTCCCCTTTTCCACGGTCTATTCATCGCCGGATGGAAGCGGCTGGTACTGTATGCCGGAACCGGGCGATGAGATTCGACTTTATTTTCCAACGGAACAGGAAAAACATGCATATGTAATCAGTTCTGTCCATCTGCCGGTAACCGCACAGACGTCTTCCTCCGGTCAGCAGCCTGCAGCTGCGGGGGCTTCAGCATCTCCACAGCAGACGGCAGCCAATAATGGTAAAGCAGCAGAATTAAATCCGGGAGTCTGCCGCTGTGATCCCACACATAAGACCATTTACACTTCGTCGAAAAAAATGGTGGATTTGTCCGAGCACAGTATCCTGCTGGATGCAGGAAACGGGATGCGCATTCTGCTGGATGATACTGCCGGTATCTCCATCGAAAGTCATCTGGGGGTTTCCATCAAATCTGATTCGTTCATTGATATTTCCAGTCTGAACGAAACTGTGGAAATTGCAGGGGCGTCCGGCGTGAACATCATACAGAAAGAAAGCAGTATTGAGATATCCGAAAGCAATGTAGTCTATCATAATGCAAATGTAAAGGCCCAGTAGAAAGGGGGAGGCAAAGTGAACGGGATTACAGCAGGAGAACTGCGTCTGACAGGCGGTCCCGGATTCAGCCGGATCCTGGACTTCTCCATGCGGGAATACCCGGGAGAACATTCCAGAGCGGAACTCACCGGAGCCATGGAAGCGTCAGAGGGCGGAACATCCGGCTTTCCATGGCTGGCGATGAACAGTCCGGTGGAAATCCATGTGGACGGAATGGAGCGGGCGCTGTATAATGGAATCATCCAGAAAGCGGAGTCCCGGGAAGAGAACGGATACTGTCTGCTCCGTCTGGAGCTGTGCGGCGGGAGCATCCTCCTGGATCTGAACAGCATCTGTCCGAAAGGAGCCCCGGAAGGATTTTACGGAACGAAGTGAGGGAAAATTCTTCCAGACGCTGGGGCGAAATGAGGTCAGATGCGGAACTTAAAATAGAAAAGCGGTCCTTTCAGGATGTGTCCATGACCTGCGGGCAGATCATCCGGAAGGCGGCCGAGGAGTCCGGAATGACCGTGCTCTGTCCGGAAGAGCTGGACAGGAAGCCGGTCGGCTTCCCGGTCATCCAGTATCGGGAGACGGACTGGGAGTTCATCCGGCGTCTGGCGAGCTGGTCCGGGTTGCCGGTATATCCGGAGCCGACCATGGGCGGAGGAAAGCTGTGCGTCGGACTGCCGGAGACCGGGACCGCAAGGCCCATGTCCTGCCTGAGTTATACCGCCCGGATGGACCGGAAGTTCTATCAGGCAGGCGGAGAGCAGGAAGGAAGAGAGCGCCGACAGTACCGGACCTGTGAAGTTCGCAGCCTGGACCTGTTCCGGGTGGGAGACCTGGCGGAGTGGGAAGGAAAACAGCTTCCCGTCTGCGCCAGAGAAGTACATATGCAGGGCGGCCATCTGGAATTTACCTATGTACTGGCGGACAGAAGCTGGACGTGGCAGAGACGGCTTGGAAACCCGAAGATCTCCGGAATGTCGCTTCTCGGAACCGTAAAGAAATGCGCCGGGGAGACCGTGTAGCTGGAGCTGGACATCGACAGCGGAAGACCCGGACAGCCCTGCTATCCATGGACCTGGATTCCGACTACGGGAAATCTGATGTACATGATGCCGCAGGCAGGGACCCGCGTCTCCCTGTATTTCAAAGGGGACGAAGAAGAAAGCGCCCTGGCGGTGAACTGCATCCGGAGCGGAGAAGGATGTAAAGAAGCCGATCCTCTGGACAAAAGCCTGACCACGGAACACGGGATGCAGATGCGCCTGTGCCGGTGCGACATGGGAGTCGTGGCGCTGAAGGAAAAGGTGCTTCTGGACGACCTGACGGGCATCCGCATGGAAGGAAGCGGAGGGCTTCACATCGTGGCAGACTGATTAAAATACTGGCTTGGGTAAGGAAGTAAAACTTCCCAACCATCTGCAACTCATCTCACCGTGCTTTGTAGTGTAGCTTCTCCAAAACCATTATACAACGTGGTGGATGACGCACACCATTTTTTCATCACTATTTGTGCCGCCAGCGTCAGCGGCGGAATGGAGATTAATATGAACAATGTACCTATTCCACTTACCTTAGAAGAAATAGTTATTCAAGGTGGTATAGAAGGAAGTGAAAATGCATATGAAGATGAACATGGTCTTGATTATTCTGGACCAGACTCAGCCTTTTTATATTATGATGGAAAACCTTTTACAGGACTTTATTATGAATTATTTTTTAATGGAAATTTAGAATTATATATTAAATATCAAAATGGATTACCTACGGAAGATTGTTTTGAATTTTATGAAAATGGAAAAATAAAAACATATAGCTATTATTCAAAAGATAGACTAAATAGTTATAGTTTTTCTTATGATGAACAAGGAAAGATAAAATTATCCAGTGTTTGGGAAAACGGAAAATTTATTCAAAAAATATATGATAAAGATTAAGATGGCGGTTTGTAGAAGAATGACGTGAAAGAAATGGATAAGAGTAAGATGAAACAAAGTGGAAGTGCTTTCTCTTTGGAACAGGCAGTTTTTTACAAACAAAGTTAACTTTTGTGTAGATGTGATATAGAAGAATTGAACCATTACAGGCCGAAGCAGGTAGATTTGGTTGGCTGCTGAAATCTGCAGCCGGAAAAGTGGAACTGTCCACAGAGGAAGGAGAGGATACGGTCCAGAACCGGGGGAGAAGGTTACATACTACCTGGCATGGGAGCATGCGGATCTGAGCCATCCGTCAAACCGTTACCGGGACGAGCCGGAACAGAAAAACTATGACTGGGCGCAGTGGAGACTGAACATAGCCGCCGGAATGGTGGTGGTGGGAAGTGTAACGATCCTGGGGGCAGTCGTGGCAGGTGCAGCCGCAGGAGCAGGCATGATTGCAGCCGGAAACATCAGCGCCGGAAGTGCGGCATCCTCCGTTGGAGGAGCCGTCTTCCTGACCGGGAGCCTGTATGTGGCGGAGCAGGCCGTATCGGATGCTGTCAGCGGAAGGCTGGGAGACACGGAAAAATATGTCAGGAAAGCTCTCGCAGGCAGCGTTGTCGGATTTCTGACAGGAGCCAGCGGCCTGATGATGCAGGGAGCCAGCCTGGGGAAGGTTCTGTCGATGGGATTCGGGGAAGGCCTCCTGGGGAGCACTGCAGAGCAGGGACTGCTGAACGAAGACGGAGAGATCAACTGGGCGCTGGCGATCGGAGACGGGATGTTCTCGGCGGTGATGGCGGGGCTGGTGTGGAAAGGAGGAAATGTAGAAACTGTAAAAAGAGAAAGTCCTGCCAGGAGAATTGATAGCAGAGTATCTGTGACGCAAAAAGATATAGATAATGTATTGGAAAATGAACTTGCCGGGGTGAAATTCAGCAGTCATCCAACTTACAATGGCAGGATTAAAGATTATGGAAGAACGGATTACAGTATTGATCGTTTAGGACGTGTAAATATTAAAAATATTCTTATAGGAAAGCAAAGAAATAAAAGTGTAAAAGAATTAATGGATACATTATTACATGAAGAATTAGAAGCGCGGATAGCCTTAAGATCACATGATATTTTACATCCAAATAAATTTTATGAATATTTAGATCAGGCAGGAGATAAAAAACGTCATGAATATATCAATAAGATCATTACACGATTTTTTAAAGGAAAAGGGATAGAATAGTGTGAAAAATAAGATTTTTCGTTACTGTTTGTGCCTGAGTAAAACGAAAGGAATTGTGATAAAATGGAAAAACATGTAGAGAGTTGGGAAGATATAAGTATTATATTATACGATGGAAATAAAGAAGAAATTAGAGGATTAAGATGTCCTGTCTGCGGTGGAAAAATAAGTTACAGTTTTGATACGAAAACTGGTTCAAATACGATAAAATGTGAGGGCTCGTGTGGAATGTATTCAAGGGGACATGGTGATACAGGTTATATTCCCAATTGTGTTAAGTATTTTGGAGAAGTTTATACAATCGAATAAGATTTATCGTGCATAATATATTCTTGTCCAGAAAGATGGAAAGAAATCGTATTTAAGTGAAACAAAGGGGACGGAGAAGATACCACGGCCATAGCGGATTATATTTGAAGTAAAGGCGTGATCATGACCGGTATGTGATAATGTTGGTCGGAAACATGACGATTTTTGGTTTTCTGGGGAGCACTGCAGCACAGGGACTGCTGAATGAGGATGAAGAGATCAACTGGGCGCTGGCGATCGGGGATGGGCTGTTCTCGGCGGTGATGGCGGGGCTGGTGTGGAGATATAGTGGTAATGGCGAAAAGCGCATTGTACGGATGCGCAATATTTTCAACTTGATAATTGGGATGAACTTGTTGCTGAATATTCTGATGATGAGATCTGGAAGATGAATGAAAAATTTCTGGATATCCAGACAAGTTCTGGACGAGAAATATATTTATCACATAATCCCGCAGAATATATAGATAAAGGAGAGTTTTATTCCAGAGAACTTCAATACTTGCGGGATAATGGTTATCGGTTTATTGATGAAGGAGGTATTTGGCATGCGGTTAGATAGTGTTTTTTACAATAATATTATTGGCGTGTTTGATTTGTATATGAACAAAATATTTAGTACGGATATCAGGAAAACAGAAACTGTTTGCAAGTTTGAACACAGAGGTTTTTTTAGATTGGGATATGAATATTTTCCCAATCATTATAAAATTCTGGACAGTAAAAAGTTTTATAAAAAAGAATAACCCTTTCATGGCAATCTGTGGTATCTTTAAGTTGCAACACTGT
>VSND01000012.1:0-19684 GCA_009774145.1 Lachnospiraceae bacterium
GGTTGGCTAGACCTTCGCAGACAGGATTCACACCTGTTAGGTTAATTGCCCTTTGCTGGGCGCACAACTGGAATTTGCTTAAATACCTTTTACTAAAAACAGCTCCATCGGCTGTTCATATTTTGGAGTGTCTATAACAAAGCCGCCACAATCTTTATAGCCGAGCTTTCTATAAAAATGCTGTGCGTCTTCATCAACCTGTGTAGATGTCAAAAGTATACCATAGCCTTGCGATTTCATATCAATTTCCCAATGTTCCATAAGTTTTTTCCCATATCCTTTTCCGTGATAGTTCCAATCAATAAACAGCATTGTACAAAACGGAGTATTATCCCAAAAAAGATTATATCGGAGCAGTCCAACGGGTTTGCCGTCTTCCAATAAAACATAACCTCTTTCATGATCGACCTTGTCCTGGAATTCTTTTTCCGGTAAATGTCTGTCAAGGCTATACCAAAATTCTTTATCCTTTGATTGAACATATCGTATTTCTACCATATCTTTCCCCTCGCAAAATATCCCGATTTTATGCTCTGTAACTTCTCGATAAATGGGAATTTAATACTCCTTTATCATAAATCAATATCTATCTCGTAACTGTCATCAATAAATACGATATTTACATTATGCTTTTTTGCATTTATAAAAAATTGGGCATTATCTTCTAAAACGCTTTCCATCGTACACCATTCATCATCTATACGATTTTCTACAACACTTGCATATTTTTTTATACTATCAAAATTATTCTCAATATAGTTTTCGCTCATCACAAGGCAGTAGTATCTAATATTATCAAGATATTCTTTTGCAAAATCATTTGCCCAATCAAAAGGGATATAACACCCTTCAATAATAAGATTTTGCTTATTCTCCATGGCGGTCTTAATCATTTCACGAACAACAGGCCACAGATACTCTGTGAGCTTATCGTCATCTTCGGGTGTGAGTTTTATATAGCCGCTACGAATTAAACCCATTTTCAAATGGTCTATCGATAAATAAGGATATTTATACTTTTCAAGTAATTTTTGAGCAAGCACAGTCTTACCTGTGTGTGATGCACCTGTTATTAAAATAATCATCATTTTTTAACAATCTTATAACCTCTTTTTTCAAAGAAAGGCTTTGCCGTAATAGAGGCATGGGTAGTAATATCTCCTTTAACAGCTTGCTCCAGTTGGTTACAAACAGCAGTTGCAATACCTTTTCCCTGATAATCGGCGTGAACAAACAAACGGTCAAGATAACCGTCTTTATCTATATCCCCGAAGCCTACAATGATTTCGTTATCAACAGCAACTATACTACAATGCTCTTGAAGTGACTGGTTCCATTTTTCTAAATCCACTTGTCTTGTTGCCCATACATCTAACTGTTCTTTTGTATAATCTTTCGCATTTACTGTATGGACTGTATTATAAAATAGCTTTGTAATTTCTTTGCAGTCGGATATTTGATATTCTCTGACAAGCATTTTATATCTCCTTAACTCCCGATTTTCCAGTATATCAAACTGGAATTGTTATATTCGTTTCATCCTTATAGTTCACACTTCGCACGAAGTATCTTCAAAGCCTCTTTATGTATCAAACGGCAGGAACGGAGATCAACATATTTTAAGTTGGGCAGTTCCTGCAACAACCGGCAATCCGTAAAATTTGTATTGTAAAGGGACAACGTCCGTAAATTTTTACATTGTGTCAGGAAAGAAAAATCCTCCACACATATTTCGCAAATCCTCAATTCCCGTAAATTCTGCATTCTCCCAATAGCCAACCAGCCCCGAAGATCATAATAATAAGGTTTTGGAGGAAAATGTTCATCCGGCGCACGGAGGCAGGCACGGCGTTTTTCATCATTCCAGCTCTGAACCGTTTTCTCTGAAAGGACAAGCTGAAGCTTTTTAACCTGTTTCAGCTTCCGCTCCCAATCGCAGGCAGTGGATGGCAGCCTTCCGCCTGATTCCTGCCGGATTGCCAGTGCAATCAGCGGGTGCAGTAAAATCCCGTCTGCCGGAGGGGTTCGGTACATACTCTTCGATTTCTTTTAAAGACGCCGGCGGATTCCATTGATATTTGTGATGGTCTGCGCCAAACTGTTTCAAGTCGGCGTCTGTGTCATTTGCTTTTTTTAGCAATGAACGCAATTCTTCTAATGGAAATGTTTCCGGCATCATTTTTCCCCCAAAAGTGATACCACCCAATTCTGATATTCCTCTCCTGTCTTTAATTCCATTTCTGTCATCAGCCTGTTGCGCACTGCCCATACTTCCTGTTCCTTAACCGGATCATATCCCTTCTTTTCATAAGTTGAATAGTATAAGCCAATTCCCCGTTTCTGCCAGCAGGGCAGATCATTGTAATTGACATGTTCCGAAAAAAGCAGTTCATTCTTCCAGGAAACGGATTTGCCTTCTATCTGCGCCGTAGCCTCCCTGGCATCCATCCCTTTTTTCCGCAGCATCCAATAGCAGTGGGCGTTCAGCGAATTTCTGTGCGCATCCTCCTGTCTCCATGAAAAATAGTCCTTCACGCACTCTAAATCAGGCAGCGGAACCACTCTGCTGTCAAAACACGCCAAAATTCCGAGCTTCAATGACATACAGGCGCTTGCCTCCCCTGCCAGCACCGAATTGATCTTTCTCACCTTTCTTCCGAACGTATTGTCATCCGGGTGAAACAGCAATGAAATCTCGTCGCTTTCCGTATAACCGTAGACGATCCTGAAACCGCACTGCATCAGATGCTTTACCGTATCGATCATGGCATCCCGGAACCGGATATCAAAGGGCGCTTCGAATTTGCAGACCTCCTTTGTCAGCCTTGTGAAATTTCTGCCGTCCAGACGTACCGCCAGATACAGTTCAGGCAATATGACCTGATCCAGAGACTGTTCAAATCGTCTCATCTTTTCATCCAGTTCTTCAAAGTTCATTCCGTTTCCCTCCATTCTTCTACTATAAATTCATTCTGCTCTATCCTTACAAAATACAGCCTGTCAAATCCTTCCTGGTACGAAGGCAGTTCCAGCCGGTTAGAAGTATATACGATCGCTTTTTCAGGAACACAGGCCTTCCCGGTTCGTTTGCGGTTTCTCTCCACACAATCCGCAATCACGGATCGGAAAAAATATCCTTCCGTCTCATAGCCGTATTCCTTCGCCATGAGAATATACTTTTCTCTGTCTGCAACAGCAGGATTTGTATTATCCACCACAAAAGAACGCCCTTTCTGCAGACAATCCTCAAGAAGAAGCTTTTCTTTATTTCTTGTATGCAATGTATCCAGATTGATATGTACATGATCTTTTTCCCATCTCTGATGATAAAAAGTAGACTTTCCGCTTGCCTGAAGGCCTATGAATATAATCGCCTTTTTGGGGCCTATTGTCTCCATGTTTTTTCTGTTCATAATTCTTTTGTCCTCTGAACAACTTAATAGTTTTATTAACGGGAATTTTATTGATGATATGCTTCTTTACTTACCGGATGCAATTCTAATTCCCAATCCTCGAATGGTTTGTCAAGACTATAGTCAGGTTGGAAATATCCCCGGATATATTCTGCAGCTCTTCTTTCACAATATTTATAATTCAAAACATTTCCCTCATTATCCAATTCAATGTTATTCATAAATATTGAAAATGCCATCTCCATACAACTGCTGTCTTCCTCTAATTCATTCAAATAATCAATTCCTTCCAGGATTGGATAACCTAATGTCCCATGCACAAACCAATATGAAAATTGTCTTACTGCACCAGACAAATAATTACTTATTTTCATATAGCAAACTCTCCTGTAAACTGGAATTGCATGAAAGCTCTCCAGCAGGAATTTTTTTATTTTTGTATGCCGTAATAAGTTTATTAAGCCATTCATCTTTATAGTTTAATACAAGACTGTCATAAATCAGTCCAAAATCATCAGAAATATATTCTGACAGTTCACTTTGGATATTTTTCTCAATGATCATGAATGCCTTTTCTCTTATTTTGCCTTGTTCTTCTTCATTCCCACCTGTATAGCTTCTGGTATGTTTCAGTGCTTTTATTTCTTCATAAACTCGACACCATTCAGTATCAAATGGAGCGCTATCCCTGCTTTCAAGTAATTCATTCAGGCAATCTTCATCAAATATATCATAGTCGATACTATTAAGGCAATTCAAAAGTTCATTCATCAAGTCCATATTCTTTTCCTCCATAAAATCACGCATTTACAGTTCATCAATCCCCATATAGTATTGTCATATGTTCAATCTGCTTACAGTCAGTCAATTCCATGATCTGTGAACTCTGCTCATCCTGCGTTACAAGCCAAATATTTCCATTACCATTTTCAGCACTGTTCTTAACAAAAGAAATATCATGTGGTTCAGCAACACCGCCTTCTTTCATACAGTTCCTCTATTTTAGAAACAGGGAGAACCGTGTCCATCCAGAGAGTGTCCATAAGATAAAGGAAACGGGTCAAGTTCACCATTTATTATAAAATTCACAGTCTCACCATCTACACCGGTATAGTTCGGATTTCTGGAACTTAATCCTGCGTCACCTTCCTCGTTATAATAATTGAGCCAGCCCCAATCGCCATTTATCAATCCACACAATGCCCGCTCATCAGCCTCTGTTTCTTTTGAATAAACCCAGATTTCTTTATACTGACCGTTTTCCCAACTATTAATGACCATATGCTATCCCTCCAACAATCCCGATTTCTCTTTTACATTGTTCGAGCTTTTGACTTACCTGCCTCTTGTGAGAAAATCGTCAGCCATATCAAAAAATCTGCATTTGCACTCCGGGCAGACAGACGGGAGAATCAGCGGGCAGAATTTTAGTTTCGCATATCTGATATGCTGCCCCTTTATGTCCAGCAAACATTCCTTTTCTTTCAGGTTGTCCCCGCGTGTCGGAACATAATACGGAAACGGATGCCCGCAGCATGGACACCGCCAAAAAAGTCCGGGGGGAAATCCAGGCGGAACAGCCGCGAAAAAAATCAGGAGTGACATGGCGTACGCCGCAATGAAAAACGCCAGGAACGGTTCGTTCTCTGTCATGACACTCATTTCCATATTCTTGCCCCAAATAACCACGGGAATGAACAGCACCATGCCGCAAATACACATAACAGCAAAACATCCCCAGCGTATGAGCAGCACCGCTCCTGCAAAAGCACAGCATCCCCGTTTTTTTTCATACTTCTGTTCCTTTCCTAATCCTTTTTTACCTTATTATATGTTGTTGTAAACAATACTGCCCAAAGCATGGGAACTGCTGAATATCCAGCACTAACCTGTCCTTTATGAAGCAGTACATAGACAGCTCCTGCAAAAGTTAATATGATAAAAAAGATACTTAACACCAAAAGGACTTTCTTTAATATTTTTTTATCCATAATATTTCCCTCCAGAATGTGGGGCGGGTGTTGATGTCATATGTCTGTTAAACATTTTCCTCTTCCCATTCCTGCCAGCTCTTCATCCATGGGATACCATTCCACAGCTTTCCAGTGCGGAGGAAATATTCCATGGCGGTCATCACGGCGTCTTTATCTGCAGTCGTGTACTTTCGGTAAATGATGGACTGGCCATCGGAACATTCCATATCTGTTAAATGGGAATCCGCCGCTCTGTTTCAAATGTATCTTATCTGTATCGAAATGCAATTTCACAATTTTCGTATACCGCCGGACATGAGATTCCTCTGAAACTCCCATTTTCCGATACAAACCAATGATCTTCCTTTAATAAATCCTCATCAAACCCTGCTTCATCAAATCCATCTTCACATAGCAATGCATCAAAAAAATCTTGAAATTCTGATGCTTCGGGGTATGGATAAAAATCACCGGAAACCCAAAAAGTTTCACGATTTGTAACCACGATCTTTCCAAGCGCAACATTTTTATATATGAGTTCCATCATCTGGCTCCCTGCTCCATCAGCCCATGTTTCACCAGTCTGGCCCGGATCGCCCCTCTGGTCCTTTTGTGTGCCGCCGACATCTCCGACATGCTCATGCCGGAATGAAATTCGTTTATCAGCCTTTCGTCTTCTTCTTCCGTCCACGCAAGTCCCCGGTTGCTTTGAGCCTCCGGAACTGCCGCCGCATCCCGTTCCTCTTCGCTTTTTTCTCCCAGACCCACAAAGTATTCCACGACCATCTTCTGCACAGGCTCCGGGTACATAAGAAGCTGATATTCCGTCCCGTTCTGGCTGATCTTGTCCACCGTCCGGATTCCGAGACGCTGTCCCTCCTCTGTCCGGACTTTATAAAGGCTCCCGTCCCGCTCTTCCTCCATGGTCAGCCCGGATTTCACCAGATAATCCCAGATCCCGGTGATGGATGCTTTTTTCACAAATTCTGCACTGCAGATACTGTTCAGCCGATCTTTGATCTCGCTGATATAGCAGTATTCACTGTACGGATAGTTTTCTGCATCGTCCGGATTCAGATAAAAGGCGCCCTTACGCCCTTTTCCCGAAGTTTTTCTTCCATCTCCCTTCTCCATGCTGGTAACGGCGAGCGGATTTTCCAGAAGAAAGGCAGCAATCTCATCCAGAAATCTCCGGCCGTATTTTTGAGCCTTATACTCTCCCACACCGGATACGCTGAGCAGCTCCTGCGGATCTTTGGGAAGCCGGATACACAGTTCCTTCAGCGTCCGGTCACTGAAAATAATATCCGGCGGCACGCTTTCTTCTGCCGCAATCGCAAACCGCAGCTGCCTGAGCCTTTCAAACAGCCGAAAACCTGTGCCGGTAAAGACATCGCTTCTGCTCCTCTTTCTCTCCCTGTCTCTTCGGCCCTCTCTGTCCTTCGCTTTCCGGATGATTACATGGGTGTTCTCGTCCCGCAGCCCGCTGATGTCTCCCATCTTAAGGACCTTATAGTCCCCGTTGCTTTCATTTATATAGCCTTCCGTCAGCATCTGACTGATCAGAAGACGCAGATCCTCCTCGCTTCTCTGCTCCAGTACGCCGTAGGACCGGTACGCATTCGCCCCGATCTCCAGCAGTCTGGCGCGCTTTGCCCCCCGCAGGGTTCCGACCACCAGACTCTGTCCATACCTGCCCTTCATTTCCGCAATACAGTTAATGACCCATCTTGCATCGGCCGTCATATCGACCTCCTCATATTCCTGATGGCAGTTTCCGCAGTTTTCGCATGGGCCGTCTGTTTCCTCTCCAAAATACGACAGAATATAATTTCTGAGGCAGGACGTAATCCGGCAATATTCTTCCATAACCTGAAGCCTGCGGGCATCTCTCTGCCTCATCTGCCGGATCCCCTCCTCATCCATCCCTTCAAAAATCTTTTTCTCCATGAGGAACCGGTTGATTATGATATCCTGAACCGCAAACAGAAGGATGCACTGAGCGTTCTCACCGTCGCGCCCTGCGCGCCCTGCTTCCTGATAATAATTTTCCATGCTCTGCGGCATATTATAATGGATCACGTATCTCACATTGGACTTGTTGATCCCCATGCCGAACGCATTCGTAGCGACGATCACCTGCGCCCGGTCATAGATAAAATCCTCCTGACTGCTCCTGCGCGTCCGGTTGTCGATGCCGGCATGATAGCAGGTCACGGAACCAGGAAGCCCCCGCAGCTTTTCATACAGTTCGTTCACATTTTTTCTTGTGGCGCAGTATACAATCCCGCTCTCCCCGGGATGGCTGGAAATATAGTCGATGACAAACCGGTCTTTTTCTTTTCCGGAAGCATATTCCACACGGTAGTACAGATTTTCCCTGTCAAACCCGGTCGTCACTGCCTTCGGATGATCCAGCTTTAAGACTGCTTCGATATCTCTTCTGACTTCCTTTGTAGCCGTCGCCGTAAATGCACTTACGATCGGACGGACCGGAAGACGGTCGATAAAATCAACAATCTTCAGATAACCGGGCCGGAAATCCTGCCCCCACTGGGAGATACAGTGCGCCTCATCCACCGTAACCATGGAAATGCTGCTCTGAACCGCAAATTCCAGAAAGTCCGCGCTTTCCAGACGCTCCGGAGCCACATAGATGATCTTATAGGCGCCCCTGGCCGCCAGAGTCAGAGCCTTTGCGATCTGCGTTTCCGTCAGGGAGGAATTGATAAAGGCTGCATGGATTCCCGCTTCGTTCAGAGACTTTACCTGATCCTGCATCAGAGAGATCAGCGGAGAGATCACCAGCGTAATTCCCGGAAGCAGAAGCGCCGGCACCTGATAGCATATGGATTTGCCCGCTCCTGTCGGCATGACCGCCAGCACATCCTGCCCCGAAAGGATGGCGTCTATCACATCCTGCTGTCCCTCCCGGAAGGAATCATATCCAAAGTATTTTTTTAACAATTCTGCAGCATTCATCGTCCGTCTGCTCCCTTCTTCCTGCTGATTTTATTCTACTATGTCTGACCGTTTCTGACAAGTGCAGCCGCCATTTTCGTATGTTGTCTTCTGCTTCCAGTGTCCCGGCTGAAAAAACCTGCAGGCGGAAATGCAAAAAGGAACCCGTTTCTGCAAAATGGCGTGGCAGCCGAACAAATATTCTGTTATAATAGAGTCCATCCGCTTTTGTATAAAAAGCAGTGCGCAAAACCGGATTCCGGCAAAAAGGAGGAAACACATGACAGAGCATCCGCATATTTATATCGCCATCGATCTGAAATCTTTCTATGCTTCTGTGGAGTGCATCGAGCGGGATTTAAACCCGCTTACCACTCATCTGGTGGTGGCAGACACCAAAAGGACAGAGAAGACCATCTGTCTTGCCGTGTCCCCCTCCCTGAAGGCTTACGGCATCTCCGGCAGGGCAAGGCTTTTTGAAGTCGTACAGAAAGTAAAAGAAGTGAACGCCAGACGAAGGGCTCAGGCCCCGAACGGGCAGTTTACCGGCTCGTCTTATCATGCCCCTGCGCTTGCAGAACATCCGGAGCTGGAGCTTGCCTACATTGCCGCTTCGCCCCGGATGGCTTTCTATATTGAGTACAGCACCAGAATCTACAATACCTACCTGAAATACATCGCGCCCGAAGATATCCATGTGTATTCCATCGACGAAGTGTTCCTGGATGTAACCCACTATCTGGATACGTACCGGATGACCCCCAGGGAACTGGCCGCAAAAATCATGCAGGACGTCCTGGATTCGACGGGGATCACCGCTGCGGCCGGAATCGGCGCCAATCTGTATCTGTGCAAAGTGGCCATGGACATCGTGGCAAAGCATGTGGAGCCTGACCGAAACGGCGTGCGCATTGCAGAACTGGATGAGATGACATACCGGAGACTTCTGTGGAATCACCGGCCTCTTACGGATTTCTGGAGAGTCGGACGCGGTTATCAGAAAAAGCTGGAGTCCGTCGGACTTTATACCATGGGCGATATCGCCCGCTGCTCCCTTGGCAAAGAGCAGGATTATCATAACGAAGATCTTCTGTATCAGCTGTTCGGCGTCAATGCCGAGCTGCTCATCGACCATGCCTGGGGATGGGAACCCACCACCATCGATCTGATCAAAGCCTACCGGCCGGAAAACAACAGCATCTGTTCCGGGCAGGTGCTCCAGTGCCCCTATGATTTTGACAAAGGAAGGCTGATCGTCCGGGAGATGGCGGATCTGCTCGCGCTGGAACTGGTTGAAAAACGGCTGGTTACCGATCAGATGACCCTCACCATCGGCTACGACCGGGACAACCTGACAGATCCAGAAGTCAGAAGCAGCTACCGGGGCGAAGTCACCACCGACCGCTATGGACGGAAGGTCCCAAAGCACGCCCACGGCACGGTCAATCTGGACTGCCGGACGTCCTCCACACAGTTGATCACCGATGCAGTTCTGGAACTGTACGACCGCATCGTCAATCCCCGACTGTCCATACGCCGGGTGACCATAAACGCCAGTCATCTGACGGACGAATCGGAAACGGCCGTCGCAGAATCTTATGAACAGCTGAATCTTTTTACTGATTATACGGCGCTGGAAAAGGAGAAAGAAGAGGAAGAAGCCAGACGCTCCAAAGAACGAAAGCTGCAGGAAGCCATGCTGACCGTAAAGAAAAAATATGGAAAAAACGCCATTTTAAAGGGTATGAATCTGCAGGAAGGAGCCACAACCCTGAAACGAAACCGTCAGATCGGAGGACACAAAGCATGAACGAAAAAGACACGCACAAATATGACGATATCATCCATCTGCCCCACCACGTATCCGCAAAACATCCCCGGATGTCCCTCATGAACCGGGCCGCACAGTTTTCCCCCTTCGCGGCGCTCACCGGACACAGCGCTGCCATTCAGGAGACCGCCCGGCTGACGGATGCCTTTATCGAACTGAATGAAGATCAGAAAGAACAACTGGACGAACAGCTTCAAAAGCTTCGGGGAGCACTGTCCCGGAATCCGGAGGCGGAGTTCACTTATTTCCAGCCGGACCAGCGCAAAAGCGGCGGAACCTATGTGACCGTCCGCGGAACTGTAAAGAAGATCGACGAGTACCGCCGCAGGATTCTCCTAATGGATGGAACTATGATTCCGATGGAAATGCTGTTTTCCATCCTGCAGGCAGGAGAATCGTCATAGACCGGTTTCTTTGATCACAACTTTGCAGAGCCGGAAAGAGTCCTTTCCCGCCTTGCCTCATCGATATCTGCTTCCCTGGGAAGAATTCCAAACAGAGACCGCGCCGTCTGCACCCTGTTCTCGTATGGACTGGTCAGTTTTGCCACTACTTTTCCATTTTTAGTAATAAAAACATCTTCCGTCGCAGACAACAGTAAATATTTTCCAAGATTGTTTTTAAGCTCCGTCGCCGTTACTGACATAGAATCACTCCTTTCCCCATACAGTTTACATAAACCGTACGAATTTATCAAGAAATACAGCCAAAAAGAAAATACTTTTACTATTCCATATTGGAACTCTTATTACATATTTTCCAAACTGATGTTCTAATTGTTTTCTGTTTCCGAAACCGGAATTCTTTCACCCGTCTCCTCAATGTATATCTCCGTCTGCCTGTAATACCCGGCAATCCGCCGGTAGTCATCATCCGCAGCGGCAAGCGGCGTTACCTGCATTCCTGCCTTGTCAAACACCACCCAGTAGACCTGTGTATCTCTGGGACCGATCCCCCGATAGACATTCTCCTCTTCCTGTTCCAGTACTACATATTTTGCCGTTTCCCAGTTATCCAGACTAATAACCAGTTGCGTTTTACCCTCTATACCTATACTAAAGGTGGTCGCAATTGACGCTTCCCGCCCCTCTTCATTTACATAAGCTCCAAACATATTGTCAATGCCACCGCCCGGCGTGGATTCCGGCATCTCCTCATCGTCTGCACCTTCTCCATCACGTTCCTCTCCTTCCGGAAATTTCATGTCACGTTCCTGCTCCAGCAGATCCTCATATGCCGGCGGAAGTCCCTCCTCTCTCACAAAAGCAGGAATATCATCGGCCTCCAGCGGTTCTATCTCCACTTCTATCTCGCCATTTCTGCATACAAATTCTGCTTTTAACCCCTCGTCTATCATCCAGGTATCCGTTCCATATGTGTCCAGGTCAAACGCAGCGCATTCTACACTTCCTTCCAGCAGGGATACGGAAAACCTCTCGTTATCCGGCACCTCCACCCATCCGCGTGTGCCGCGAATCCCTACCACCATCGTGGAACTGCGGATATTTAAGGTCTCATTTTCCTCCAGCGGCTCCGTAATATGAAAATAAAGACTTCCGGTATTTACCACAAGTTCCAGCTCTCTGCCATTCTTATGGATATCCGCTTCACTTCCAGCGTCCATTTTCACCAGCTTTACACGATCAAGATCAATCCAGGCACGACTCTCATCCATTGTGCTTATCTGATAACCAGAATACAGCCCCATATTTTCAATTAACTCTACCGTATTTCCCGCCTGATCAGAAATCCCCACGTCTCCGCTTGTTTTTATCAGATGCATGGTCGTTGCTTTCGCAGACTGCCCACAGGCGCTGAAGATCAGCGTTACAAGTGCTGCCAGCACATATAAATTTATTGACTTTCCAATCCTGCTCCACATATATCCTCCAAAAATATTGTCTGTCTTGTACAGATAATATCATAACATCTTCTTTTTACACCTGTTGCCACGCAATCTTTCTGAAAGCGCTTCTTTTATGCAACATATGGTAAAGAACTCCAGCCCAAATGCCGGAGTTCTCTGTCTTACCTGAAATATTCCACGCCTGATTCAAAGAGTTTCATATCCTGCTCGCCGTAGATGTTGATGGCTACCGCCTCACCCCGACGCTCAGAGTGTCCCATTTTACCCAGGATCCTTCCGTCCGGACTGGTGATTCCTTCGATGGACGCATAGGAGCCGTTCACGTTCCACTCCTCATCCATGGTAGGATTGCCCTGCAAATCCACATACTGCGTTGCCACCTGACCGTTTGCAAACAGCCGGTCAATCCACTCCTTCGGCGCCACAAAACGTCCTTCGCCGTGAGAAGCCGGAATGACATAAGTCTTCCCCGTCTTTGCGCCGGTCAGCCACGGGGATTTGTCCGTCACCACCTTCGTATAGACCATCCGGGAAATATGCCGGTTGATCGTGTTGAAAGTCAGGGTCGGAGAGTCCGCCGTCTGCCCCACGATCTCGCCGTGCGGCAGAAGCCCCAGTTTGATCAGCGCCTGGAAGCCGTTGCAGATACCGAGAGCCAGTCCGTCTCTCTCATTCAGAAGCTTCATAACCGCTTCTTTGATCTTCCCATTCTGGAACGCGGTCGCGAAAAATTTGGCAGAACCGTCCGGCTCGTCGCCTGCGGAAAATCCGCCCGGGAACATGATGATCTGCGCCTGTTGAATGGCCTTTTCAAAGGCATCCACCGATTCCTGGATATCGCTTTCGCTCAGATTCCGGAAGATCCGGGTCACCACATCCGCACCGGCCCGCTCAAAGGCCCTTGCGCTGTCATATTCGCAGTTGGTACCCGGGAACACCGGAATGAATACCGTCGGTTTCGCCACTTTATGTCTGCACACATAGATCCTGTCGGTATGATAAACCGGCGTATCCAGTATCTCCTTATTTTTTACCGCCGCAGTCGGAAATACCTTTTCCAGCGTACCGGTCCATGCCTCCAGCGCTTCCTCCGTGGAGACGGATGCTTTTCCGTAGGAGAAGCCGCTCTGTGTCACCTCGCCGATCAGCGTATAGGTGATGGACAGCTCGCCGACCTTTCCGTCCAAAACCTCCGCCACGATACACCCAAAGCCCGGGGCAAAAGCATCCCGCGGATCCAGACTGCTCTCCAGCTTCACGCCCAGCTTATTTCCAAACGCCATCTTGCTGACTGCCGCAACGATACCATGCGCGTCAAGGGCATAGGCGGAAATGATCTTTCCTGCCTTCACATCCTCGAAAAATTTACCGTACAGGTCCATGGCCTGATCAAAATCCGGAAGGTCGTAAGCATCCCGGTCGATCTTTAAAAGCACCAGCTTGTTGCCTGCCTTCTTAAGCTCTGGCGTGATGATATGTTTATGGCTGGCAATGTCCACCGCAAAGGACACCAGTGTGGGCGGCACGTCGATCTCGTTGAAAGTGCCGGACATACTGTCCTTTCCGCCGATGGAAGGAAGTCCAAACCCAAGCTGCGCGCGGTAAGCGCCCAGAAGCGCTGCGAAAGGCTGGCTCCAGCGATGGGGATCCTCCGTCATCCTGCGGAAATATTCCTGGAACGTAAAACGGATCTTATGATAATCCCCGCCGGATGCCACAATCCTGGTGACCGATTCCAGCACCGCGTACACAGCCCCGTGATACGGCGACCAGCTGGACAGATACGGATCGAATCCATAACTCATCATGGTGACGGTATCAGTCTTGCCCTTCAGCACCGGAAGCTTTGCCACCATGGTCTGCGTCTCCGTCAGCTGGTATCTGCCGCCGTAGGGCATGAGTACGCTGCCTGCGCCGATGGAACCGTCAAACATCTCCACCAGCCCTTTCTGTGAACATACGTTCAGGTCCTTCAGCGTCTTCAGCCATGCCTCCCGCACATCCCCGACTTCTTTTCTGACAAAATATGGATCATCCTCGGACGGCATGTCCACTGCCACTGCCGTCTCCTGATGCGCGCCGTTGGTATCCAGAAATGCCCGGGAAATGTTCACGATCTCTTTTCCTCTCCATTTCAGGACCAGTCTCGGAGACTCCGTCACTTCCGCCACACAAACGGCCTCCAGATTTTCCTCCGCCGCATAACCCATGAATTCTTTTACATCTTTCGGATTCACAACTACCGCCATCCGCTCCTGGGATTCGGAGATGGCGATCTCCGTACCGTCCAGTCCCGCATATTTCTTCGGCACTCTGTCCAGATCCACGGTCAGCCCGTCCGCCAGCTCGCCGATGGCAACGGATACGCCGCCTGCGCCGAAATCGTTGCATTTCCTGATCAGCCGTGTCACTTCCGGACGGCGGAACAGTCTCTGGATCTTGCGTTCCGTAGGCGCATTTCCCTTCTGGACCTCCGCGCCGCAGGTCTCAATGGAAGCCTCCGTATGCACTTTGGAAGAGCCGGTAGCGCCGCCGCAGCCGTCGCGGCCCGTGCGTCCGCCCAGCAGAATAATGATATCCCCCGGATCAGAAGTCTCACGAATCACGTCTTTTCTCGGCGCCGCACCCATGACCGCGCCGATCTCCATACGCTTTGCCACATAATCCGGGTGGTAGATCTCCTTCACATAGCCGGTCGCCAGACCGATCTGATTGCCATAAGAACTGTATCCGCCGGCCGCGCCCCGTACCAGTTTCTTCTGGGGCAGCTTGCCCTTGAGTGTCTCCAATACGGATACAGTCGGGTCCGCCGCCCCTGTTACACGCATGGCCTGATACACATAAGTCCGTCCCGACAGCGGATCACGGATCGCACCGCCCAGGCAGGTCGCCGCACCGCCGAAAGGCTCGATCTCCGTCGGATGGTTGTGGGTCTCATTTTTGAAATTCACCAGCCACTCTTCGGTCTGTCCGTCGATCTCCACCGGGACCACGATGGAGCAGGCATTGATTTCCTCCGATTCCTCCTGATCCTGAAGCTTTCCCTCTTTTTTCAGCTTTCTCATGGCCATCAAAGCCAGATCCATCAGGCAGACAAACTTGTCCTCCCTGCCCTGAAAGATCTCCCGATGATCCGCCAGATACTGCCGGTACGTATCTTCGATGGGCTTTCTGTAATATCCGTCTTCAAAGGAGACATCCGTCAGCTCCGTGGAAAAAGTCGTATGGCGGCAGTGGTCGGACCAGTAGGTATCCAGCACCCGGATCTCCGTCATGGACGGATCCCGCTTTTCTTCTTCTGCAAAATAATTCTGGATATGCAGAAAATCCTTAAAGGTCATGGCAAGATTCAGAGATCCATACAGCTCCTTTAAAGCACCCTCCTCCATATCCCGGAACCCTTCGAAAATCTTCACATCCTCCGGTTCCTCAAAAAGCGTCACCAGTGTCTGAGGCTTTACCATATCCGTCTCTCTGGAATCCACCGGGTTGATGCAGAACGCCTTGATGGATGCCAGCTGCTCCTCTGTCACCCTTCCCTCGATCACATACACGGTCGCCGTACGGATCACCGGCTCCTCTGAAGAATTTAAAAACTGCACGCACTGCACGGCAGAATCCGCTCTCTGGTCAAACTGGCCCGGCAGATATTCCACGCCGAACACTGCAGCATGTTCCGCCGTCCCGAAGCTTTCCCGGTACAGCACATCCACCGGCGGCTCGCTGAACACGGTACTGCACGCCTTTTCAAACGTCTCATCCGTGATGTTCTCCACATCGTAGCGGATCAGTACCCGGACCCCGGTTACGGTCTCAATCCCCAGGTAGCTTCTGATCTCTTCCTGCAGTTCCTTTGCCTTGACGGCAAATGCCTCTTTCTTTTCCACAAAGACGCGTCTTACCATGCTTTTTTACCTCCAATTGCGGTTTTCATGTTCCGTATCGTTTTACTTATCATAACACATTTATAATGATTAGTAAATTTCATATATAATCAAGCATTTATAAGAATTACTTATAAATGTATTTTTCAGTATTCTTTGCTTTATCATAGCACAGTGACTGTCCTATTGCAAGCAGTGCCCGACTGCCCGAATTACGCTTTCTGCCGATCATGCGGGATGTCTTTCTTACCCGGCCAGCACATTTCCACAGGATAAAGCCGCCGCCATCCACATATCCTCTGTACAGCGAAGGAGCCGCCGCAAAATGAACTCCCGCCTGTATGCCCCCATCGTCCGGAAACCGGAACGCCGGACACACAGGCAGGAACGCATCTTACAGCAGCCCCTTCCTATCTCCTGCTCTTCTTTTTCTTCTTTCCCCTGTTTACCACACAGACTGCAGCAACAATCACAATCAGCAGTGCCGCTCCGCCTGCCAGGCACGCATACAGCAGGATCGGATTATCATCCCATGTGAGCGCACCCTGCGCCCTTCTGGCCGCGGTTCCGTTTACCGCATTATTGACTGCAGCTGTCGGTCCGCTCCATGCCAGCCCGATCGGAGACAGGCCGGTAACGGTAAATTCCATCCCGTTATCCGTTTTACGAACTGCCGGTATCTCTACCTGACCGGAAGTCTTCCCGAAATAACTGGTGGAAAACATATGCGCCACTGCAAAATTATTCGTATACCTTCCGGTGCCTCCCGGATAGGGCATCGTTACTGTAAGCCCTCCCTCCGGGAAATTCGTATAGTCCGCAACTTGCCATGTAGTTCCTTCATCCGTGCTGACCTGCAGTACCACATCATAGACAGCCGTACTTTCTTCCTTATACACTCCGGATTCTGTCAGCACACGCTTCAGTTCCTGCTCGATTTTGGCCGGCGTATTAAAACTGGTATTCTGCAGTCCTTCCGGCACGGTGGATATTCCTTCTTCCATGATCAGCTTGAACTTCTTGCCGTCCTCTGTATCAGCCGGCGGATTCGGAAGCTCTTTTACCGCATTTACCTTCGCCGTAATCTCCGGATCGCCCTCCGGCAGTTCATAATTTTTCGGCTCCTCCGGATCAAACTTCCACTCCTTATCCTCCGATACCACCGTCACTTTATAGCTGCCTGCTTCTGTTGATTTCATTCCGTTGGTCTTCAGCACATCCGGCTGCTTGAACGTCACATCATCTTCATCCAGAAGCCCATCCAGCTTCAGCTCACCGTATACCGTCACTTCACCCGCAGTTCCCGCCGCTTTCGAAGCGGACAGGCCGGATGCATCCCATGTCAGCTGCTTTTTCGCCACAGATGTAGATACTTCTGCACTGACGTCCTCAAATGACCGGCTTCCGGAAAATACCGCCAGAATCTTATGATCTCCCGCTTCCAGCACAGACTCATCCAGAGTGATGCTCACTTTACCGCCGGACGTGGTAATACTCTGCGCCGAACCGATCTTGTTATCATCCGCAACCTCTTCCTCATAGAACTGTACCGTTCCGCTGAGCGAATCCGCATCATCTTCATTTTCCTTCGACACCACCGCCGTATAGGTCACTTCATCCCCATAGACAATGTCCTCTGTCTCACTGGCCGTAAGCTTCATAACCGTTCCGGTCTTCTCCAGAATCGTCAGGCTGTTGTCAGAAGCCACATTTTTAACCTCATAATTGGCATTGCTGCCGATTTTGGCTGTAAATGTCTTATCGCCTTTGATATCTGTCGTGTATTCCGCCGTATATACTCCGTACTGGCTTCCGGAAGCCTTCAGAGAAAGCGTATGCTCTTCTTCTGTGTCATTTCTCCCGGATACGGCAAGTACCACATCTTCCGCTTTCAGCCCATTATTGTCTATGGGTGAATTGTCACTGTTGAGCACAGTGACCGTAACGGTAACCGGCCGGTTAATCTTCTGCGTATTCGGACTGACATTCATCTGGATCAGCAGCTCCGCTTTACTGATGTCCGCTTCCACCGTCGCCTGTGTATCGCTCAGTATATAGTTCCCCGACTTGTTTCCGGTCAGTTCAATACCGGAAGCCACGATCCGGTTTGCCAGTCTCGCATTGGCATCATTATAAGCAATCGATTCCACTTTGACGCCGACTCCGCTCTCATCGCCTAGCACCACTTTTTCCAGTACTACCTCTGCACCCTTCGCTTCTGTCGTTCCGTCGTAGACTTTTGAGGTCGTTCCTTCGATCACCGGAGTGACTGTACACTGCGTGATCGTTACCGGAATGTCCCCAACCGCCTTATAATTAGGTCCATCCGCCGCTTCCACCCTTAAAATATAATTTCCTGCATCCGACGGTGCATTCACAGCATTCCCATCTGCTGCGCTGCCTTTATACCATTTGTAACTCCATTCAAAATCTCCAGTCTCCACATTTCCAGAATCTATGGAAAAACTGCTTCCGCCGTTTACCGGAGGAGCGACAAACTTTCCATATGTATAAGTTGTTTCATAATTATTGTTCGTTATCGTACCCGCAGAAAGAGGGTCAATCGTTACTTCAAATGTCGCCTCTTCTTTATAATTTCCTACGGAAACCTCCACATGGTAAACATAAGTACCCGCATCATCTCTATTGGAAAACGTACAGTTCTTTCCTGTGCTGTCAACCTCCTGCCTTGTCCCGTTATAGGTACGGTACCACTGATATTTCGGTTCTTCCGATGTTCCGCCCTTCACTTCTGCCGTCAGCGTATACGATTTATCACCATTATAACTGAATTCCAGATGGCTTCCGTTTTCCAACGCCGGACTGACCTGCAGCGACAGCGAAGTAAAGGGTTTCGTATCTACCGTGACACTGCGGATGCTGGTTCCTGACAACCTGGCTTCATCCGTAATCCAGGAACCGGAACTGCCATTGGAGCGGAACCCACAGCCCTCTGCCAGAAGCTCGCTGACCTTAAACGCCTCGACACCGCTGCTGCCCTTTGATTCAATACTGGAGAAACTGCTGCCCTTTCCCAGTTTCACCTGCATATCACTCCTTGATCTGGTCAACGTCAGGGTTCCTACTTTCGCCCTGTCTCCTGATATGTCCAATGTACCATTATTCATGGTAACAGCGCTGATCGAAATATCATTGGAACCCTCTCCATCAACATTCAGCGTTGCACCGTCTATATAAACCGGAGCCGACGCTGTGGAAGAAAATGTTCCGCCCTCAATATTCAGAGTACCCTTGCTTCCTGCATACAGACAGGAACCGCTGTAACTGTTGTTTCCACTATAGCGGATCGCACCTCTGCCTCCAGAATCTTTTACCGTCAGCGTGCCTCCGGTCACAGAGATCAGATCCGGTCTGCCGGAACCGCTGCGCCCCGAAGAAGTCCCATATGACAGCACACAGCCATTCAGATCCAACGTCACATTTCCGCCTGTCAGCTTACAGATTGAATCCGCAGTATTGTCAGAGAATGTAACCTGTATATCCTTATCCAGTTTTACTTCGACTGTCTGTCCGTTTATTTCATCCTTCCAAATTTCTGCAAAATCATTAAACGGAACTTCTTTACCGTCTATCACAATCGTATTCTTCTGCTGGCTGTCATCCGGGGCCGGATCCTTATCTTCGCCGTCTCCATTCCCTTCATCCGTTCCGGGCTTATCTTCGCCGTCCCCATTCCCTTCATCCGTTCCGGGCTTATCTTCGCCGTCTCCATTCCCTTCATCCGTTCCGGGCTT
>VSND01000012.1:19784-76872 GCA_009774145.1 Lachnospiraceae bacterium
TCTTCGCCGTCCCCATTCCCTTCATCCGTTCCGGGCTTATCTTCGCCGTCTCCATTCCCTTCATCCGTTCCGGGCTTTGTATCTCCGCTTCCGTCATTTCCTGTTCCCGGTGTTTCAGAAGGTTGACTTCCTGTTCCTCCGTTTCCGGTTTCATTCGGTTCTGTTTTTTTATCCGAATTTTCATCCACGGAGCCTGCCGAATCTGTATTTGTACTTCCATCTGTTACAGGATTCCCTGTAGATGGCGTTTTGCCATCATTAACTGTCCCATCACCGCCTGTTGGTCCATTGTTGTCTAAAGATCCTGTGCCGTTTCCATTCGTTGTCCCCGAACTGTTCGAACCTTCTCCTGTATTATTTCCGGGCAAAACACCGGTATTTGAACCGCCTGTCCCTCCCATATCCGGTATTACATTCTTTATTATATCAGTTTTTGAAGATTTACCTGTACCGGAATTCTCCTCTCCCTGCTCCGCTGATACACCAGGCGTTTGCTGTACACCGTTTCCCGCTGCCTCCAGCACGGGCATCCTGGCCACGCCTTCCGCCAGAACAGCAACCGCCACCGCAAAAGCCAACCCTCTCCACATCTTCTTCCGTCTTGACATCATGATCCCACACTTCCTTATATCTCACTGTTAAAATAATCTTCGGCAAACCGATATCTATATTTATGTGCCCTCTCTTTTGAATATTAGCATTGCACATCGCCGGTTTTTACAATATTGACAGAACGCAGTCTTTCTTTTACACCATATTTGTGTCATCTGCCAACTGGTGACATTATATCACAAAATTCCTTCTTTGCCTACTATGGAAATGTCTAAAAACAGCAGAAACGCAGGAGGATTCCATATCAAATTCTCCCACCGGTTTCAGGCTGACAGGACGGCAGGCGCCCCGTTCTCATAAACAACGCCGTGTGGATTGGAGCGGACAGTCTGGCGCTGCTGTCTGCTCCGGGTGAACACGTCCGGCGTGTACAACCGGGGCAGACTGCAGTGTCAGACTGTCCGATACATTCCATACAAGGTTTATGAGAACGGGGCGCCGGTTGTCCTGTCAGCCGTTCACCACACATCCACCACGCATCTACCAGGCGGCCGCTCACCTACAGCCTGTCTGCATGGGCATCCATGTTTACATAAGATGCCACAGAACAGTCGAACCCTTTAATATGTTTATAGAGCCAGTCGATCACATTTTTATTAACCGCCTCCACAAACGCATCCGTCGGTCCTTCCTCTTCCTCCAGCATCTCATGAAGCTCACCGACCGCCTTTACAAAAGCCGCATGCTGCTTCTTATGCTCCTCCAGACCCGGATAGGAAATCTCCTCCTGAAGCTTCTCCTCTGCGCTGAAATGGAAATCCGTATACTCGGACAGATAATCCAGCATCTTGATCGCCTCCAGCTTGCCGCTGCTCTGCTCGCAGCAGTCCACCAGTTTGTTGATCTTTGCAATCAGTTCCTTGTGCTGTCCGTCGATCATCTCATTCCCTGTTACCAGGCTCTCGTCAAATTCTGCATACATGGTTCCACTACCTCCTTAGACATTGTACTGGTATTCCCCCATATCATCCATTCCGTAAAAATCCCCGTAGGTGATATCGAATACCGGTTTCTTATTTATTATATCATTTAAATTGATACCGTTTTTGATCAGATACTGCCAGTGTCCCGTGTGGGAGATATCTCCCTGGATCAGAATGGATTTCAGAACACCGTCCTTTACCACCGCTTTCTTGTAGCAGTCCCTGCTTTCTTTCACATAAATGTCCGCACCTTCCACCTGCGCATTGATATCTCCGATGGTCAGCATCTGAAGCCCGAAGAAATTCGATGTATTTTTCATACAATACCGATCGGTATACTCCACATCCGCCCCGCACATATTGGAAGCGGCAACCCTTCCCATATCCATGGCATTGGGCCAGACGCCGGACAGGCCGGTCACATCTCCCGCCGCATATACATCCGGCGCAGAGGTACGCATATGGCTGTCGACGGTGATCCCGCGCTCCATGGCAAGTCCGCTGTCCTTAAGCCACTCCATATTCGGACGTACGCCTGCGGCGCAGATCACAAAATCACACTCCACAGTCTCCCCGTTGGAGAGCACCACCGCCGTGATCTCGTTCTGATCGTTGACAATGCTGTCGCTGGCTCCGATTCCCAGAAGGAATCTGGCTCCATGTGCTTCAAACCGCTCCTGATATGCCTTTGCCGCCGTATCGTCCGTCTGCAGCGGCATGACTCTCGGCGCCATCTCTGCAATCGTTACCTTCACGCCCCGTTCCATCAGGCCCGTGGCCACATCCAGTCCAACCAGACCGGAACCGACAATGAAGACATGCTTTGCATTTTTCTTCTTTACTGCCTCATCAATCTTCTGTGCATCACTCAGATCACGGAATCCATACACATTGGAAGCGGTCCGGAAATGGTTGATCGGCGGGATACCGAACACAGAGCCGGTGGCAATCAGAAGCCTGTCATAGGGCTGATAGCCATTTTCCATACGAATCTGCTTCTTTTCCGTATCCAGCCCCAGTGCCTTCTGTCCTTTTCCCCAGTAAATCTCATTTTTCTCAAAGAAATCTGGTTCCACAAAGGAAAGTTCTTCCGCCGTCCGTTCGCCGCCCAGGAACTTATGCAGCATACAGCGGGAATGGGAATGTTCATCGATGGACATCATGATCAGATTTACATCCTTTTTGTAGAGGCGGATCCGCTCCGCCGCCGCCATACCTGCCGCACCGGTTCCCACGATCACATAAATCTCTGCCATCTCCTACACCTCCTCTACCCGGATTGCCTGCTTCGGACAGGCCGCAACACACGCCGGACCTTCCGGACGTTCGTTGCAGAAATCACATTTCAGTATCTTCGTTCCATCTTTGGAAGGCTTTGGAATCCCGTAAGGACAGTTCATCACACACATAAAGCATGCGCCGCACCGCTTCTCGTCATACATCACATGTCCGGTCGTTGGATCTTTTTTCAGCGCTCCGCTCATGCAGCTGCCCGCACAGCCCGGTACACTGCAGTGACGGCAGAACATGGGAAGATACCCGCCTTTGCCGTCATTCAGGATCTCATTGCGCGCTTCTGTCTCCGGAAGCCTGAAATCCAGCGTTACAACCCCTTCCCCTCCGTCCGTGCGGTGGCTGTCCATGCAGGCCAGCGTACAGTTCTTACAGCCATCGCATTTCGAAGGATCTATTACAATTCGTTTCATATCCTAAATATTCAGTCCTTTCCTTCTCTCTACAATGATCGCTTCCATCTGCTCTGCCGCCTTGACCGGATCGATCTCAACCAGCACCTGTCCGCCGGTGATATCCTTCAGGCCTTCCGTCAGCACATTGACCACCAGTTCGCTTCCTGCGATAAACGGCTGCTGCCCCAGATGAAGCGGCAGTCCCAGCGCCAGTCCGAAGCATCCGTCAGCCAGCGCCTGCTCCTCCAGCCACTGCGGCGCGGAAAGTACCAGCGGAAGCTGCGGGATATCGATGCCGATCTCTGCTGCCAGAGCAGTCGCCACCATCTCCAGACGGCCGATGGCCAGACAGGGGCCGAAATTCAGGACCGGCGCGATTCCCAGCTCTTTACATACCGCCTTCAGGCTGTCGCCCGCCAGCTCTGCCGCTTCCGGCGTCATCAGACCGCAGTTCTCCAGCCCGCCTGAGGAACATCCTGCAGAAAGTACGATGATATCGCGTTTGATCAGCTCCTTCGTCAGTTCTACCGTCAGCACGTCATGTCCGCCTGCGGTCAGATTGGAACATCCTACCACGCCTGCTACGCCTTTGATCTTTCCGGACACAATCAGATCGATGAGCGGTTTCCACTGTCCGCCGAGAAATTCCTTCAGAGATCCTTCCGAGATACCGGTCAGTGTATTTTTATTTCCATGCTCCGGCTGCAGATTCAAGGGAACTGCGCCGCGGCGCTCCCGATATGCCTCGATGATCTTGTCGATAATGACCTCTGTCTGGGCTTCCCTCTTTTCATATGCATACTCTATGGACTCTGCATTGGCTTTTTTTGCCACCAGATCCAGACAGATCTGCTTGATCTTCAGTTCATCGCAGATCGGCTCGATACCCGGAAGCGTACAGTTGAATTCAGACAGAACCGCATCAATGGCTCCTGTTGCCAGTACCGCCTCACTGGTGTAATTATTTCCTGCATGCCCGTCAAAAATATCCGTATAATGCGCGCCGCGAAGCTGCAGATCCTGGCCGACGCAGGTACATCCCACCAGCTTGAAGCCCTTTGCCCCTGCTGCCTGCGCTTTTGCCACTACGTCGGCATCCGTCAGACGGTTCTGAATATGAGTGAACAGGGAATGCTGATGTCCGGTAATCATAATATTTATGTAGTCCGGATCGATCACATTCAGACCGACCGGAGCCAGACGGATCGCGGGTTCTCCGAGCATCACGTCATTTAACAGATTGGTCAGCGTCAGACCGTACAATCCGGTAGAGATGCCAAGGCGCAGACAGGTCATGAGCATTTCCACCGGGTCGGAACTTAAGTTGGTGGAACATTTTACCACGCCGTCAAACACCTCTGACTTGGAACCGCCCGGAACGATGCCCAGCTCCTTCCACTTCTTATAGCGGGGCGCATATGCCATCTTCTCTACCAGCTCCATCTCTTCCCACACAGGTTTATAGAGATCTGCCAGCACTTTCTCCGCTACTGCAAGCGCCTGTGCATGCTCATCCAGAGACGCATCCACGCCGAATTCTTCCACCAGATTCGCCAGTGCTCTGTGCCCTTTGATCTCTCCATGGTTCAGAGCCGTATTTTTCAGATTCCACGCAGTCTTTTCCACGATATGGATATAGCATCCGCTTCCGCATGCCACCGCACGCAGAAAATTTCTCGTCACGATCACATCTGCCGTCGCTCCGCAGATTCCTCTCGGAGCCGTCGGCGTGATCCGGCAGGGGCCGTTGGAGCACAGCCGGCAGCAGACGCCTTTCAGACCAAAACCGCATTTGACGCTCTGTCCCTTCACTCTGTGATGAGATGTCTCCATGGGAAGCCCCGCAATAAAGCGCTCCAGCGGCTTGTCTGCACTCTGACAGGTTTCACAGCCATAACATTGGTTCATACTTTTTTCCTCCTGATGATGTATATTTTTAAGAATTATAAAAATAATTCTACTTTATCCGCCGAAAAACATCCGTCACATTTGTGACAAATATCCTTTCTGTTCATTATATATGCTTCTGGCTGTGTGTTCAAGCAGTTATTTTCTCTGCCGCCTTCTGCACGGTCTGAAAACGGGCAGATACAGGAACCGTAATTTTTTCCTCCGTTTTTTCTGCAAATTTTCAAAAAAGAGTTGACAGCAGAGAGATTTTATTGTATCATAAATACCGTCGTCGGAATAAAATGATGAAACAGAATCTACGCACGAGTGGCTCAGTGGTGGAGTATCGCCTTGCCAAGGCGAGGGTCGCGGGTTCGAATCCCGTCTCGTGCTCTCTCAAAAGTGTACGGAAACGTTAATTTTTTAACGTTTCCGCTTTTTTGTCTTTCCGACTGATGATCTTTCCTGTAAAATAAGGCAGGCACCCGCCATTGTCTGCAGATGCCCTCCGTTTATACTTACAAGCGATGAAACTTGCCGTAACGTCTGCAGCTTATCCCGCTTTGCCCTGTCCGTATATACGATATTCCAGCTCATATCCCGTAATCCCGTCTCATTTCTTCTTCCACTGCATCTGCAGAATACACCCTGCCTTCCCGTACATCCTCCATGCCTTTTCCTATCTCTGCATCAAACTGGTCTTTTGTAAGGGAGTCGTATGCAGGGGGCGCCTTCTTCTGCAGCTTTATCTCAAACGGGATGCCCTGCTGAAGTACGACCTGCCTTAGAAACATACCGACCGCGCTTGACATCGGTATCCCAAGCTGATCAAGCACCTGTTCTGCCTGCTCTTTGATCTCCGGTTCCACACGTGCGAAAACATTTGAAGTTCTTGCCATCTAAACCACATCCTTTCGCTATATAGCATAACGCTTTTGCTTGCACTATGCAAGCGTTTCGCTGATTTTTGTGTCAATGTATAACCCGGAACACCAGAAGCCTGCAGAAATCATACACACTTTCTCTGCTGCCAAACCGCTCTGTCAGTCCGCCGAAATAATCAGACTGCCTGCATAGAGATAATTCTGTATCGCCTTCTCCATAATGCTGTCCAGTTTCCGGTATTCCAGATCAAACCAGTATTCCTCTGCCGCAAGCAGCATGTGTGAAAGCACAATACCGATATGGAACATATTTTTTCCATACTGTCTCTGATACCCCATCTTTCCGGGTCTTCTGGTAAAAAGATGAATTCTGTTTTCCGTAACAACAAACCTCCAGGGCTGCTGATTGAGTGACGAAGGCGCCAGCCGGGCAGATTCCAGCAGCTTTTTCTGTGCTTTTCCCGGAGGCACATTGGCTTTTACCAGCTTTCTGAATTCTGCCCTCTTAAATTCCGTCCGGGTGCGCTCCAGAGGTTCCGCCGGGCAGCCGAACGCAAGAATCATCATCAGCTTCATGCCCTCTGCTTCCCCTTCTTCTTTCAGACGGGCGCCGCCCTGATAGCAGCTTCCGATTCCCTGCGTATGCAGATACAGAACCACCTGCTCCATCAGACAGCCCGCCTGGATCTGGCAGTCCTCGCAATCCTCCGCATAAAGCGCCGCATAATAGGGGGCTTTTACCTGAAACATCCCTTTGACCTTATGATCCGATGCCCGGTAAATCTCCCACTTCATGCGGATTTCCGGACGCATTCCCAGGGCTTCCTTTCCAAAGCCCCTGATTTTCTCCAGAATATGCTCCTCCACGGCATCATCTCTGTACTTCCGAACCGATTTTCTCCTGAAAATTGCTTCATACCTTGTCATTGCCTGCCAGTCTCTCCATTTCATCCAGATATTGCTTAAATACGCAAAGTGCGTCTTCCACCGGTCTCTTCTGTTCCATGTCCACGCCAGCCATCCGAAGCAGATCCAGCGGATACCTGGAACTTCCTCCCTTCAGAAAACTCTTATACTCCTCCACTGCCGGTTCTCCCTCTTCCAGGATCCTCTTTGACAATGCGATCGCCGCCGAAAATCCGGTCGCATACTGATACACATAAAACGGCGTATAAAAGTGCGGGATCCTTGCCCATTCCAGTTCAATCTCTTTATCAACACACATATTTTTCCCGAAATATTCCTGGTTCAAACCATAATAGATCCCGCAGAGTCTGTCCGCCGTCAATGTTTCTCCCCGCTCTTCCATCCCATGGGTAATCTTTTCAAATTCCGCAAACATGGTCTGGCGGAACAGCGTCGTACGGAACTGCTCCAGAAAATAATTGATCAGATATGCCTTCTGCCCGGGTTCCTCTGTTGTCTCAATCAGATGATGAATCAGCAGCGCCTCATTGCAGGTCGACGCCACCTCTGCCACAAAGATCTGATAGCCCGCATAAATGTACGGCTGGTTCGCATCCGAATACCAGGAATGCAGAGCGTGCCCCATCTCGTGCGCCAGAGTAAATACACTGTTCAGGTTTTCCTGATAATTCAGAAGCACATACGGATGCGTCCCATAGGCGCCCCAGGAATAGGCTCCGCTTTTCTTGCCCTGATTTTCATACACATCGATCCACCGGGAAGAAAATCCTTCCTTCAAAAGCCCAAGATACTCCTCTCCCATGGGGCGCAGGCCCTCCAGCACCATTTCCTTTGCTCTCTCAAAGGAGATGCTCTGTCCGTCGTCCTGTACCATCGGCACATACAGATCGTACATGTGCAGTTCCTCCAGGCCCAGAAGCTTTTTTCTCAGCTCCACATACCGGTGCATCTGCGGAAGAGCTTTGTGTACTGCATCCATCAGATTATCATAAACCGATACCGGAATATGGCTGCGGTCCAACGCCGCCTCCAGATCCGAACCATATCTGCGGACCTTTGCATGAAATACCTCCTGCTTTACATTGGCGCGGTAAACCGCTGCCAGCGTATTGCGGTATTTCCCATACATCCCGTAAAGTGCATGAAAAGCGTCACGCCTGACTCTCCGGTTCCGGCTCTGCAGAAAAGTCAGAAATCTGCCATGTGTTATCTCCGTCGGCTCTTTGTCTTCTCCTTCTATCTCCGGAAAACGAAGATCTGCGTGATTGAACATGGAAAAGATATCCTTCGGCCCTTCTGCAAGCTCTCCGACTGCCGCCAGCAGTTCCTCCCGCTCCCGGTCAAGGACATGTTCTTTCTGTCTTATCATATTTTCAAAATAGTGGCGATATACCAGAAGTTCTTCCTTCTCTTCCAGAAATTTTTCGATCGTTTTATCCGGAAGTCCGAGAAGCTCCGGCTCCATATATGCCTGTGCTTCCGAAAGTTTCACCAGAAGCCCCTGCGCCCGGTTCGACAGATTCTGATAAGTACTGTTGTCTGTATTCTCATGAAGTCTCTGCCCGGCATAGACATAGACCTTCTCCGCCAGCCTGTTCAGTTCCTCACAGGTTCTCTGCGCCTCCAGAAGCAGCTCTGCGCACTCTCCAAGACGTCCCTGATACTGAGAAAGTTTTCGGATATCCTGTTCCAGTTTCCTGAAATCTTCTTCCCATTCCCTGTCATCCCTGTACAGATCCTCGATCGCCCAGGTGTCCTCCCATGCTGCCTCTTCCCGTGTTATCAGTCTCTTTTCTGCCATGTCCTGTCCTTTCCTTTCCTGATCTGTTTTCCGGCCTGCGCCGTTTCCCCCTTCACAGCTGTACAAGCCTGTCTGCTTATCTTTGTACCCATCTCCCCGTTGTCTCGTCTTTTTGCAATACCAGCGCAGCTTCCTCGCTCCCCCGGTCAAAATAGATTTCCGTGCAGGAATCCTCCAGTTCAATTTCAAAACGGTTTCTTGCGCCGATTCTGCTGTTGCATCCGCCGAACGCCGTATAAAACGAACAGTATACGGCATGATCCTGCTGTTTTGTTACAATATCTCTGATATGTCCCATGGAACCTGCCACCGATGTTTCCAGCATCATTGCGGATCCGTCTGCCGATACGGTATAACCGAACAGAACAACGTCTGTCCGCTTTGAAAATCCGCTTCCCGCAAACAGACACAGGCAGATGATTCCAGATAAAGCTGCCAAAGTGATCACATATTTCTTCATTCAAAATTCTCCTCTGCTCTGCCCTTTCAATTTGTATGGTGCATTCCTCCGGAATCTGCTATACTGTTTCTAACGGACGTCCGCGCCTGATCCATTTCTGCGGACAACAAACACAAGGAGGAACTGCACATGTCATTTGTAAAACAGTCCAACGCCAACGCCGCTGCCACGATCCTCGGCAAACTTCCAGCCAGAAACATGGAGGGCTACTTCTGCGAAACCTGCGAAGACGCCGTCAAAAAAGCACTGGAACTTATGCCGGAAGGCTCCGTCATCTCCTGGGGAGGCTCCATGAGCATCAGCGAATGCGGGCTTATGGATGCACTGAAAAAGCACAGTTATACCCTGATCGACCGGGCTTCGGCCGCCACGGAACAGGAAAAAAGAGAGATCTATGCCAGAACCGTCATGGCAGATTATTATCTGATGAGCACCAACGCCATCACCATGGACGGGGAGCTGGTCAATATTGACGGCTTCGGAAACCGTGTGGCCTGTCTCTGCTCCGGGCCGCAGAACGTCATCATTATTGCGGGAATGAACAAGGTCGTAAACAGTGTGGAAGCCGGCATTGCACGCATCCGCACCAAAGCGGCGCCGCCCAATACGACGCGTCTGAACAAAAACACGCCCTGCGCCAAAACCGGCGTCTGCAAAAACTGCTTTTCTCCCGACTGCATCTGCAGCCAGACCGTCATCACGAGAAGAAGCGGCATTCCGGGCCGCATCAAGATCCTTCTCGTCAACGAGGATCTTGGCTTCTGAGCACGGCCCCGGCGGTCAGACAGGAGCTGCTGCAAAACCCGGTCCCGGCTGTGTGCTCAACAGCGCTGAGCGCACGGCCGGGGATGTGTCTTACAGCAGCCCCGTTCACTTTTCTGCTACTCGTTTCTGATCGCCGCCAGCGGACTCAGCTTCATGGCACGAAGCGCCGGGAAGAAACCGGCCAGCATGCCCACCAATACCGCAAATATGAGCGATACCAGAATCAGCCACAGCGGAATAAAGGACAGCTGTCCATAATAACCTCCGGAGGCTTTACCGGCAACCGAATTGATAATCACAGATATAATCTCACTCAGAATCAGTCCGATCAGTCCTCCAAAGAAACCAATAAACCCGGCCTCCAGAAGGAACATGGAACGGATATTGCGCATATCGCATCCCAGCACCTTGATGACTCCGATCTCTTTGGTACGTTCATAAATGGACATCATCATCGTATTGGCAATGCCGATCGCCGCCACGAACAGGGACACGGCTCCGATACCGCCCAGCACCATCTGGATCATCGCCATCTGATTCTGGGTCTGTTCCATCCACTCTGCATTGCTGTTGGCATTATATCCCATGTCCTGGATTGCCTGCTGAACCTCCTGCACATGGTCCATACTGTCCACCCGGATGTAGACCTCCTCGTAATAAATATCCTTGTAGGGTTTACCGCTTTTTGTCGTCGGCTGTCCGGGGATCACCTTGTTCTTAAAGACCTTTTTCAGCTGATTCTTCAGCGCATCAATATCTGCAAATACAGAATCACAGTTCTGGCTGTAGGTTTCCAGATCTCCCGCCATAATACCGGCGGTAGGTATGATATATTTCTTGGGCGCTGCAATCGTCTGACCGTTGCTGTCCGTACTTCCTGCCTGCCAGTAGGCGTCTGTGTCAAAGATCAGAAACAGCGGATCATTCATCAGATCCACGTCCGGCACTTCTCCCGTCTCCCAGTAATATTCATTGGTTTTTGCCTTATAGAAATTTGTAATCACCTGGTTTCCATAGAACAGCTGCAGGGTGCCGTCATCCGGCGGAAGCGTTCCCTCTCCCACGTCAATATCCATATTCTGCAGCGCTTCCTGGCTCATTCCCCGGATCCAGAGCCAGCCCTCATAAGCCCCCTGCTTTGCCAGGACATTGATCTCCAGAATCGGCGATGCCAGTTCCACATGAGGAATCTGCGCCATCTTCTCCACCACCTGGTCATCAATCCGCTCTGCTTCCTTATCATCGCCGGAATCATTGGACCAGCTGTAATTATTCACATTGATCGTGGTCAGTCCACCGTACTCTTCGATCTGGTCCAGAGAGCTCTTCCGAAGGCCCAGACCCAGAGAGACCATGACAACGATCGAAGCCGTTCCGATGATAACGCCCAGGACCGTCAGCGCCGTTCGAAGTTTCCGGCGCAGCAGATTGGACGCGCTCATTCTGAGCAAGTCAAGATATCTCATCCTCTGCTCCTTCTGTTATAATTTTGATTCATGGTCGTCATCCAGATCCATCAGATCCTCTTCCAGACGCATCTGTTCTTTTTTCTTCTTTCTCTTCATACAGATCACAATTCCGAGGATCACAGCAAGCAGAATCACACCAATAATCACTGCCGCATAGGTTCCGGTTTTGCCTCCTGACGGTTCCTCCCCCATCATGTCTCCGCCCATCATGGAATCATCCGCCGGAAATTCTTCCATCATGCTTTCTGTAACAAATAAGGATATTTCCTTCTCAATCACCGTGGATTCCCCGGTCTCGTCCTCATAGGAGATCAGAAGTTTCACAGTTCCGTCATCCATGGTTGCGGACTGTCCGGTTACATAGATATCTACAGAGCCCGTGGCGCCGGAATCCAGATTTCCGATAAAAGCGTCCCCGCCGCTCAGATACTCACTGTCTGTCTTCACCTGAACATTATAGAGTTTGGTCTTCCCCATATTGTAGATATTGAACATGATGTTGGATTCGCTTCCAACCTCAATGCTCGAGGGCATCACCTCCGGTTCGCTTGCATCCACACGCGCCGCCTGCCTGACGGGAATCGATACACTGCTCTTGCTCGTATACTCATTTACATGCTCATCCTCATAGCTCATGTTTACATCCACTGCATAGGGTTTCTGCGTCAGATCGGATTTGGCTTCCAGCTCGATCTGAATATCCTTTGTCCCATTCTTCTCCATCCGGTCCACAAAGATGGTGCTGGAACCGGCCGTGGGAAGAAATGCAGCGTATGTAGTGTCCTCGTCTTTTCCTTCCACTGCCGCCACAATCTCAAAAATCATATTGTTGACACTGGTCGCTGTAGAAGTGTTCTTCAGATGCAGCGTCAGTACAAAGCTTTCTCCTGCATGTACCACCTCCGGATTCGTCTCAAATCCGGTAACGATCACCCGGGGCACGGATGCCTTTCCGTCTGCGCCTACACCTGCGGTGCCTTTCAGCTGGATATAAGTATCCAGCGTCGTGCTCTGACTGTTGCCCGCCGAATCGCGGTAGATCACATTGAAGGAAAGCTTCTGATAGCCATTCCCCACATCGCTTCTGGTCTTCAGGTTCCAGGTAAGCTCACGTCTTCTGTCCATATCGGACATTCCGGTATCTGTTCCAGGCAGATCCGTGATTGTCTGGGAATAATTGGAACTGGTAATTTCAAAAGGCCAGGACGACGTATCCGTACTGAGAGCCGGAGTCACCACCGCATCCGTCACCATGGTTTTTCCCATGTTTACCACCGGAAGTACAATGCTGACCGCCTCTCCCGCATCTGCCACCGGAGTCACCCAGCTTCCGCCGACCATCAGGAGATGGTCCGGCGTGACGACCGGATCAGGTTCGTCTTCTTCGTCGTCATCGTCGTCCGCAGGCGGGTTTATAACATCACCTATATCTGCTTTAGCCATGTTTACATAAACATCTAACTCCTGTATGGTATACTGACATGTATTATATGAACTCTCATCATCCACTTCACCGCCTGTATAACCAATTTTAGAATAAACTCCTGCCAGTATACTGTCTATTTTATTTTTCTGATCTTCATTCAGATCTTTTCCGATTGATAAAGCTTTTAATTCTGCAACCGCCATCTGTTGTTTTTCAGGTGTAACTTTTACCGACTCGTTTAATGGTTCAGCCGAAACAACCATTTCCGTCCCCGGCATCACCGCAGCCGCTGCAGGCGCCAGCAGTGTCAGGCACAGCGCCGCCACAATTCCTTTCACAGTCCGTCTTTTCATTCCTCTTCCTCCTTATATTCACTGCGGTTCTCCACCTTTACGATCTTCCCGTCAATAATATGGAAGATCCGGTCTGCAAATCCCGCCAGATGATTATCATGTGTAACCATAACCATGGTCTGGTTCTGTTCCTGCACCACTTTCCGCATCAGTTTCAATACCTCCGCCGAAGTGTTTGAGTCCAGATTTCCCGTCGGCTCATCGGCAAAGATGATCTCCGGATCCAGCACCAGCGCCCTTGCCACGCCTACCCTCTGCTGCTGTCCGCCGGACATCTCATTCGGCCGGTGCTTCATGTGCTTTGGCAGCCCCACCAGCTTCAGCATTTTTACCGCCTTTGCCTCCCGGGTCTTCTTGTCCACTCCCCTGAAAGTAAGAGGCAGCGCCACATTCTCTATGGCATTCATCGTCCCCAGCAGGTTGAAGGACTGGAAGATAAATCCAACCCGTTCCCTGCGGAACTTCACAAGCTGATTCTCGTTCATTTTTTCCAGATGCTGTCCGCTGATGATCACCTCGCCCTTCGTAGGTTTTTCCAGTCCCGCCAGCATGTTCAGCATTGTCGATTTACCGGAGCCGGAGGTTCCGACAATGGCACAGAACTCTCCTTTATAAATGGTCATATCCACGCCGTTTAATGCACGAACCTTCTCATTTCCCACCCGGAATATCTTATAGAGGTTTTTTACCTGTATGACCGGTTCCCGTGTCTCTCCCACAAATATCCTCCTGTGTTATCTTTCCGAAAATCAGGGCGCACTATCCCTGTATATCACTCCCAGTATAACATAAATTTACGGATACAATTCTTAATAAATCTTAAATATTTTTTATGGTATATTCATTTTTCTGCATCCGTCAGTCTGTATATCCGGTATTTAAAAATTGCCGGAAAAGTATGATAAACGGCACAGGGATCAAAACTCTGTGCGTGCAGGAATTGAGTGCCGTTTATATGCATTCATTATATTTCAGAAAAATCAATTTTACAATCCTTTCGAATGATGCAGCCAGGCAGCAACCTACCGGGTCTCCAGATTCGGCCATACCCACTCGATCATCTCATCCGTATACCGGCTGTCCACAAACTGTTCAATCCGGTTTTCTGCCGGTATTCCTTCTTTACGTTCCACATAGCGGATCATGGCCATCGCAGAAATCAGAATATCACAAAGCATCAGCGCCACACACACCCAGGTCAGTATCTTTCCTGTCACAGGCGGAATTTTCTCAATCCACCTGCTGATGGGCGGATAGCAGATCTTCACCCACACAAGCGCCAGAATTCCCCAGAAAATACAGAAAAGCAGATTTGTCCTTCCGCCGATATTGAACGGCATATCACTGTAATCCCAGAAAACAGTCCCAAAGAAGACCTCCGTAAAAACACTGCACAGATATTCATAAGTACCTCCCAGGAAAAATCCGCCCAGGAAAATATAACGGTCCTCCTTATCGGAAAGACCATGAAGCAGCACTGTCAAAAGCGCCGCTCCCACGCCCCATACAATGCTGAAGGTCCCGTAAAGAACGCTGGACCGGCTCATCCAGATGTCCGCAGTCAGTTTTACATAAACAGTCTCAATCAGGTCTCCGCCCAGAGCGCTGATGAAAAATATCCATATAATTTTATCCAGGCAGAGTCCTCTGGCAAATACATATCGAATCTGTTCTTCTTCATCCGCCGGCTTCAGATCCGGATAGGCTTTTGTCAGACGCTGCCAGACGCGTGCGGCAATCCAGCCCCCGATTGTCCGCTTTTTCTCCTGAAGTTCATCCGACAGATTCTGCATTCCATACCGAAGCGGACGTTTTCTCATGGTATAGACCATCACCAGAAGGTCTGCTGCCAGAAGCGCCAGCGTCACAAGAACCAGCATCTTCATCAGAAATTCCGGCAGCATCTGGCAGCATATGTACAGGACCGGCTGGACCAGCAGCAGAACAGCCAGTGCTGCCGCACTCATGATCAGAGTATAGAGGATCCCCAGCTTTCGGCCGGCATAGATGGAATGCGCTTCATTTTTCCAGAGCCTCTTTCCGGTAACCCGGACCGACATCTCATCTGCCAGCTGGGCTCCGGCAGAGACGATCACCACAAACGCAACAAACTGAAGCACACAGGCACCTTCCAGAGACGGTATTACCAGAATCAGAAGATCCATGGATATACCATAAGACAGGCTCAGCGGCATATTGAAAAAACCACGGTTACAGAATCTTCCCGTACGCACCGCCATATATACCACTTCCATGCACCATCCAAGAAATGCATGGCAAATCATAAAAAACAAAAGCTCATACACGCTGTATTCCATTTCCCTGCCTCCTCATTTCTGCAATCCGACTTCCGTATCTGAAACAGGTTCCAGACCGGCAATGCTTCACCTGCCCGGATACATTTCTCTCAGATATGCTTTCACTTCTTTATCCGGAATTCGGGACTCCCGGATCTTCTGCACTGCCTTTTTTCTGGTAAAAGCATCCAGGTGAAGTTCCCGAAGTCCCCGCAAGGTCCGTACAGGATAAGTCACAAACAGTTCTGCAAGCAGCCAGGCAGCCGCCATCTGTGCATAATATCCTTCTGTAAATTCCCGGTCCAGCGCCTGCAGGATCGGTTCCAGATAGTCTCCCGTTTCCTCCTGCCCCTGCAGGTCTGCCATCGTGACCGATCTTTTCCGGGTGATTTTCTTCTTGTCTTCTCCCAGCTTTACAAAATGGTTCAGCAGCATGATCAGCCCCACCCGGCATGGAAATTCCTCTCCCGACTTCAGATACGGCTGCAGAAAATCCCAGGTCTTTTCCGGATATTTTTCCACCAGCTTCAGTCCGCTGCACACACTGTCGCAGACCGACCAGTTCTGCACCCGCGGAATAAAATCCTTCAGACAGGCAAACAGTTCCTCAATATCCCGACAGGCATATCCCAGTATCATTCCCCGCAGCATGGTTTCTTCAAAATAAAGATCTTCTTCATAAGAAAGCTCCTGTCTCCAGTCGCCCTTTGACAGTTCCTTCGCATAATCCCTGAGCGCCGGAAGCCGGACCCCCAGCATGGTTCCTCTTCCGGAAGCAGGAATGAGCGATGCAGAAAACTTCACATAGTCTGCATCGCTCATTTTATTCAATCTGTCCCTGATTTCTTTTCTCATCTGTCCCCCTCATATGATATAACATCTTTTCATTGCCGAAAATGCCGGACGCCATACCCGGCACCCGGCATTTTCGGCATCTGTTTGCAAAACCTGTCACAGATCAGTATACAGACAGTTCCGGCATTATTCAAGATTTAATTTTTTCGACAGGATCCGTTCGGTGATCACATGGAATATGATGATCTCTATCACCGACACCAGCATCATATACAGAAGATACAGGCTGCTCATTGCTTCCATCATGCCGTAAGAAGTCATATAATAGAACTGGCGCGGCACCACGCTGCTCAGAATCGCCGACATAATATTATTCAGAATGGACATAATGATCGAGATTCCTATATAGGAAACACAGGAGCCCACCACCTTGTGCGTTGCGAACAGATGTCCCAGCGACATGGCGGCATATACATGATAGATGCGGCCTGTGGTCCCCAGAATCAGCACAAGGATAAGCAGCAGCATATTGATCCAGAATACCGGCCCGACCTCTATGACACTGTTCAGAAGATTTTTCCACACATACGCAAAAGCGTAGACGATGTTGCTGGTGGAAAAGACTGCCAGAATCACGCCGGAAAAGACTCCCACCACAATACTGACGCAGGCCACCAGTGTCGCTGTCAGCGCTTTGGATACAATCAGCTCCCACACCTTCACCGGAAGCGTGAACATCAGATAGCCTTCTTCTTTCAGAAGCCCGTTCCAGAATCTCTGGATCACAAACATAATCGTCATGATCAGAAGCCCCACAAGCGCCGCCGCAAACAGCAGTCCCGTGATGATCATCAGGATACTGCTGCCGGCATTTATCATCCCGCTCAGCAGCGGATTATCCGTCCATTCAATGGCGCTGCGTATGGAAACGCTTAACAGCAGCGAAATGACAGGAGCCAGGATCCACATGGGAATAAATGCTCTGGACATGGATTTCATATCGTATTTCATCAGTTTCCCAAGCATTACCATTCACCTCCCCCAAACGGTACTGTCCGAAACATATCCCGAAACAGTTCATCTACCGATTTTCCTTCTTTTTCCCGAATATCGTCCACCAGCGCCTGACGGATGATCTGACCGTTCTGGATAAACAGCACCTCATCCAGCACCCGTTCCACGTCCGAGATCAGGTGCGTGGAAATCAGCACCGTTCCCTCCGGATTATAGTTATTCAGAATCGTTGACAGGATATAATCCCTCGCCGCCGGATCCACGCCGGCAATGGGTTCATCCAGAAGATACAGCTTTGCCCTGCGGCTCATGACCAGGATCAGCTGCACCTTTTCTTTCGTCCCTTTGGAAAGCGTCTTCATCCGAAGCTTTTCATCAATCTGCAGCGCCCTGCACATATGGTCCGCCTTCTCCCGGTCAAAATCCATATAAAAATCCTCAAACAGATCAAACAGGTCACTGACCTTCATCCATCCTGCAAAATACGGCTTATCCGGCAGATAACTGATGATCGACTTCGTATAGACGCCCGGCTCTGACCCGTCCACCAGAACCATACCGTTATCTGCCGTCAGAAGCCCGTTCAGTATCTTGATCAGCGTCGTCTTCCCGGAACCGTTCGGACCCAGAAGCCCCACAATCTTGCCGCTCTCCAGCTGCAGGTTCAGCCCGTGCAGCGCCGGTCTGCTGCCGTAGCTCTTCCACACATCCTGGCATTGAATCAACATTCCACCCATCTATCCATCTCTCCTTTTTAACAGCTCCTGAGCCTGCTCCTTTGTGTAACCAAGCTCTGCAGCAGAATCATAAAACTGTCTGATAATATTTTCCGCCAGCGTTCCTCTCAGGCCTTCCAGTATGGCTCTGTCTTCCGTCACCGTTCTCCCCATGGTACGGTTCGTCACTGTCAGCCCGTCATGATCCAGAGCTGCCAGCGCCCGCTGCATCGTATTGGGGTTCACTCCCGCTTCCGCTGCCAGTTCTCTTACACTCGGCAGCTTCTCCCCCACACGATACCAGCCTGACAGAATCTTCCTTGTCAGCTGTTCCTGCAGCTGTATCCAGATCGGTCGACTGTCATCCAGTTTCCATTCCATCTGCTCACTCCTTTCGCCTGATTGTGTTGTTGTATTATTTATTTAATACAATAATATACCTCTCCGTCCGTTTTGTCAACCTGTTTTCCGTAAATTTTTACAAAAAACAGGAAAACTGCCGCAGAACATGCTTCTTTCCGCTTTTGCACCCGATGCCCACCGGAAATGGACCCGGACACAAAGACCGAATGAAACACATTCTGCGGCAGCCGTCTGCCGGTTATCCTTACCGTTCATCCTGCAGCCTGTCAAATTCTGCCATGCATTCATCCACCGATGCACCCTGCAGCAGCTCTCTTACAATCAGGCAGGTATTTCCCCACTGCTCCAGCTCCATACCGGCATTCGATCCCAGTACATAGACCCCCTCATTAAACCGGTCCCGAAGCGGTTTCAGAGCCTCCACACAGTCCACCTCCACGTTTCTGGACGGAGAAATCACCTGATTGGTTCCGGAATATAATTCGAGCGCTTCATCAGAAGTGATGATATCCAGTACATTCATGGCATCTTCCAGATGCTCTGCCCCGGCTGCAATCCCGTATCCGGTCATGGATACCACCGGCATCTGGCCATATGCACTGGGAAATCCGATCACCTGCATGTGAAAATCCGGATTCCCATAAGCCGTCGATGAATTCGCTGCGCCCCAGTACGCCATGACAATGGGCGTCTTCTGCGCCAGAAAATCAGGACCTTCCCCTTCAATCGCCTCATAGGTATACGCCGCTTCTGCATCAATATACCCCAGATCCATCATTTTCTTCAGATATTCAAAGCCCGGACGCATATAGTCGCTGTATCTGGCTTCATTATTATTAAGCGCCTCAATCTCGGCCTCTGTATTTCCTCCGTTATATAAGTCGGCATAAGCCTGCGCAAGGACAAAAGTCTCCAGCCACCAGCGGTTTGCCCCTATGGGTGTCTCTATGCCGTTCTCTTTAAATACCCGGCAGCACTCCAGCAGCTCCTCCGGCTTCTCCGGAAGCGCAAGCCCGTACCGGTCAAACATATCCTTATTGACAAACAGTCCATAGACCACGATCTCCTGAGGAATCGCAACCAGCTTTCCGCCGATCGTATTGGCAGTCTTTACCACCTCTCTTAAATTTTCCGCGCTTTTCAGGCCGGACAGATCCGCCAGCTTTCCTTCCACTCCCAGCGTTTTGATGGTATCCGGATTCAGCAGATACAGATCATCCATGGCATTTCTCGCGCGGTCCAGCGCCACATCATCATAGGTTTTCTCCTGATAATTTTCCGCTGTGTAGGTTCTGTATTCCACCTCCAGCCCCAGTTTTTCCTCCGCCTGCATGATCGTCAGGTCAGCCGCACTTCTTGCTGTATTCTTCGCATTTGGTTTGGATTTCTCCATGGAGCCGAACAGATAGACCGTCTTCTGTTCCGTTTCGCGGTCATCGGCCAGATTCACCGCATTCGGCTTCTTCTGCCCGCAGGCTGTCACTGCACACATCAGGACTCCCAGCATAAATACGGCTGCTCTTCTTACACTTTTTTTCATAACTCCCCCTGTAACCTTTCCTTCAACAGTCGATTCAGTGTTTCCTTAAGTACATCCATGTCAATCGGCTTTGCAACATGTGCATCCATTCCCGCATTCATGGCGTCCTGCACGTCTTCGGCAAAGGCATTGGCGGTCATGGCGACAATCGGTATGCTTTTGGCTTCTTCATGGCCCGAGCCGCGTATCTTCTTTGTCGCTTCATAGCCGTTCAGAACCGGCATCTGTACATCCATCAGAACCGCATCAAAGCTCCCCGGCGCCGATCCGATAAAGCAGTCTGCCGCAAGCTGTCCATTCACCTTAATCTCACAGGATGCCCCTTCCAGTTCCAGAAGTTCCAGAAGAATCTCTCCATTGATCTCATTGTCCTCTGCCACGAGAAAATGCCGCCCCTCCAGGCTGTTCGGTTTCATCCCGTCCGCCCCGTCAAGCACCGCATCCGAAGCTTCTTCCCGTACTGCCTTCTCCGGCTCTGCAATCTGAAACTCCAGCGTCACGGTAAAAAGGCTTCCATGATTCAGCTCGCTGGACACTTCAATAGTCCCGTTCATGAGTTCCACAATGTTTTTCGTGATCGTCATGCCGAGACCTGTGCCCTGGACCTTGTTGGTCGTACTGTTCTCCGCTCTGGTAAACGCATCAAAGATGACCTTCAGATATTCCGGCGTCATGCCGTATCCGTTGTCTTCCACCTCGATCCGGATACGCTCATACTGCTCGCGGCACGGTTCCAGACCGGTTATGCGAAACTGTATCGTTCCCCCTTCCTGTGTATATTTGACTGCATTGGAAAGCAGATTGATCAGGATCTGATTCAGCCTGGTTTCATCTCCGATCAGCCGTTCATGCCGGATCCCTGATACAGCAATGTCAAAATGCTGCCCTCTGTCTTTGGCCGCCGGACGTATGATCGCATCCACCGAATCCACCACCTGCCGAAGATCGAATTCACCGATGGTGAGCGCCATTTTCCCGCTCTCGATCTTGGACACATCCAGAACATCATTGATCAGGCTCAGCAGATGCCGGCCGGATACCATGATCTTTTTCGTATATTCTCTGACCTTTTCCGAATTTTCCGTGTTTTTCTCCATCAGTGCCGCAAATCCCAGAATGGCATTCATGGGAGTCCGGATATCATGAGACATATTTGACAGAAAGACGGTCTTGGAACTGTTCGCAATCTGTGCCTCCTCAAGCGCCTTTGACAGCTGCTGGTTGTGCAGCTCCCGTTCCCTGGCACGCTCCTTCTGCACCTTCTTCTTCTGTGTCTCATTCATATAAAACATGACGCAGCAGAGGAAAAAGGTACCGAGCATGACGGATACGACGATCAGAATATTCTGATTTACCGCGCTTCCTTCCCGCTGTATGGCCTCCACCGGCACATAGCCGATCAGATAGGCCACTCCGTCGCCGACCGGCCACATATAGATCAGAGCATCCTTCCCCTGTACCCTGTGATAGAACATGACATCGGCTCCGTCCTCTATATGGTCCATGATCATGGAAAGGATATCCGTCTCCACGATCTGATTTGCCCGGCAGAAGTCTTCCAGATTCAGATGCCCCGCATCCCGTTCCCCCATTCCTTTGGGTTTCAGTACGAACCTCTGGCTTTCCACATCCATGATATAAAGGGTGGCATTGGTATTGTAAAAATTATCCGGCAGCACTTCATCGAAAAAGTCATACATATATTCCACATAAAGCTCCGCAGATGTGCCGTCTTCTTTTCTGACCGGACATTTCATGGTATAGGCCCATGTCCCCATATGGTTCAGATAGGAGCGGGAGATCGAAAGCCCCCCTATCGTCTTTTCGCCGGAAAAATCCAGTTCTTCCACCCAGAACGGCTCTTCTGTACTGGATATTCCGTCAGACGCCCCTTCCTCCAGAAGCGCGATTCTGGCCATGGTACTGTTCCCTTCCCAGCCGCGGACATATTCCTCCGGGGCTTCGAGCGCAGACAGTTCTTCTGCCATCAGTTCCTGATGCTCCGCCTCCATCCGAAATATCGTCTCTATGGTTCCCTGGATCAGATCCAGACTCTCACCCAGATTCGAAATGGCAGAAGCCGACATTTCTGTTGTGATCCTTCTGGACACAGAAAATACCACAATGCCAAGAACACAGAATAATCCTATCACCAAAGCGCTCATAAGGCTCCCGCTGTCGAGCCCTTTTCTTCTCTTACTCTTCACGATCTCACCCTGTACCTGTTGATTTCCGAATTACTTTGCTCCTGTCTTTATTATAATCACAAGTACCCGTATCAGCAATCCGTTTTTCAGAAAAACTTTATAATATCTTCCTCTTACAGAAAAGACCCGATCTGATAGACCAGAAATGCACCGGTCCATGCAGTCACCAGCTGAAATACCGCCATGGCGCCTGTCCATTTCCAGCTTCCGGTTTCTCTTCTGATGGTTGCCACTGCCGCCATGCACGGCACATAGAGCAGGCAGAATACCATCAGCGCATACGCATTCACGGCTCCAAATCCCATGCTGCCAAGCAGGGCGGACAGGTTCTGCATGCCTGCTTCTGTTGCCACGTTCCCGATGCCAAACAGCACGGAACAGCTGGACACCACCACCTCTTTGGCAGCAATCCCGGAGATCAGCGCCAGAATAATCTGCCAGTATCCAAGACCGACAGGAGCAAAAACCGGCACCAGAAGCCTGCCGATGGCAGCACCGAAGCTCTGCTCCATATCTTCCGTAAATCCATGCGGACCGAAATTCATCACCAGCCACATGAAAACAGATGCCAGGAAAATGGTCGTTCCCGCTTTGGACAGATAGTCTTTCACCTTCTCCGAGACATATACATAGATTGTATGTGCATTGGGCGTTTTATACTCCGGAAGTTCGATGAGCAGCAGGTTGCTCTCTTTCTGCCGGTCCAGCAGCTTCAGCACAAAGGCTGCCCCAATCGCTGTCACAAGACCGAGTACATACATGGAAAAGGCTGCCATCATCGCCCGGTCTCCAAAAAACAGTTCCGAAAACATGACATAGATCGGCAGTCTTGCACTGCAGGACATAAACGGCGTGATCAGGATCGTTTTCATCCGGTCCCGTCGGCTCTCCAGCACCCTGGATGCCATGACTGCGGGCACCGTACACCCAAACCCCAGAAGCATGGGGAGAAATGCCCTTCCGGACAGCCCAATCCTGCCCATGATGCCGTCCATCACATAAGCGACCCTTGCCATATATCCGCTGTCTTCCAGGAAAGCCAGCGCCAGAAACAGGATAAAGATATTGGGCAGAAAGGTCAGAATGCCGCCCACGCCGGCGATAATGCCCTCCGTGATCAGAGAGATCAGCACCTCTGCCGTACCCATGGCCAGAAGCCCGCCGGCAGCCGCATCGGTCAGCCATTCCAGCGCAACTTCAAAGTATCCCTTCAGCCAGTCTCCCACAGTAAAGGTCAGAAAGAACACGCCTGCCATGATCAGCAGAAACACCGGAAGCCCCAGAACCGGATGCGTCAGAATCCGGTCGGTCCGGTCGGTGGACTCCGCTTTCCTTGTCCGGTTGGCCACACATTCGGCAATCACCTCTTCAATAAATCCAAATTTCTGATTGATGATTTCTTTTTCATAGTCCTGATCCAGTATATCTGATAAATCTACCGGATACTTTTCTCTTAATTCCTGATCATTTTCCAGAAACTTGATGGCGTGCCATCTGAGATTCTCCATCTTTGGATATGCCTTTTCCAGACGTTCTGCTATCTCGTCAATCTTGTCCTCCATCTCATCTGTATACACCATGGCATAGTACTTGTGATGTTCCCCCGCATCCTTGTGGCTGCTGCTCTTCGGATCATGGTGATGGATGATTTTCTCTCCCTGCGCTTTGTCCTGATGATGCGCTACCGTATGGATCAGAATCTCCAGTCCGGTCTTACGCCTGGCAGACACCGGAACACAGGGAATCCCCAGCATCTCCGGCAGACGGTGAAGATCAATCTCCATCCCCCGCTCCTGTACGATGTCCATCATATTCAGCGCCAGCACCACCGGCTTTCCAAGCTCCATCAGCTGCAGGGTCAGATACAGATTCCGCTCCAGCGCCGAAGCATCCGCCACATCCACAATTACATCCACATCGTCGCTCAGAATATACTGTCTTGTAACCGTCTCTTCCATTGTATAGGAAGTCAGGCTGTATGTCCCCGGCAGGTCCACAAGCCGGTATGTCTCGTCATGAAGCCTCATGGCGCCTTCCTTCTTTTCCACGGTCACGCCCGGCCAGTTCGCCACCTTCAGATTTGCTCCCGTATAGGCATTAAACAGCGTCGTTTTTCCACAGTTCGGATTCCCCACAAACCCGATGGTCAGTTCTTTTGTATTCATACCGCTTCCACCTCGACATGCTCTGTAATGCTCTGTCCCACTGCAAAACGGGTCCCCCGAATCTTAATGATCATTGCACCCTTTTTCTTCCGGTTCACCACGGTAACTTTCGTGCCCTCCAGCATCCCGAGCACCTCCAGCCGCCTCTCCGTCTGCACCGGAAGTTCCATATGCACGACCCGCAGCGTACTGCCTTTTTGTCCTTCGTATAATTTCATAACTATTCTCCAGCTTTCCCAACATAATATAATGCAATTGATAATAATTATCAATTGCATTATATAAGATACCGTCCGCTTTGACAACCCCATAAAGGCCGGATTTCATCTGGCAGTTTTGACCACCCTGCTGTTCCGATATCTGCCTGCACCAGGCGTCCGGCTCTGCAGCATAAGCGGTCATATGACCATGGCTGTTTTGCTGCCCCGGGCTACTCGGACGACACCACCGGTGTGATCGTTATGTTCGCCGCCTCAATTCCCGTCTTGCGCTTTACGATATCCTCGATCTGCGCCCTTTGGGAATCACTGACCTGCGTGCTGCTGACTACCACATCCGCACAGGAATCATTGATGCTCACCACTACCTCATCAAAGCCCTGCGCCACCAGAAGCGTCTCCGCTGCCAGCTCCTTCTCGGCGACATCTGTCATCTGTACCATTTCATCAATGGCACTCTGTTTCTGATCGTCTGTTATGTTCGTACTGTTGATAAGTTCCATCAGCATCTCTTTATTCCGCGATCTGGTCTGTTCCCTGGTCACTTTTGCCTCAGACACCAGCCCCACGCCCATCGTACTGCTGGCGAGGACCGCTTCTCCCACATTTTCCTCCGCCAGATCCACGTCTCCATCCAGGCTCTCAATGTCTGCATATTCATCTTCGCCCGTTTCCGCATAAAGGTCCTCTGCCGAGATGTCTTCTGCCAGGCCTGCGTCTTCCACGTCTTCGACCGCTGTGCTGTTCGCATTTAACAGCGATTCGTCCAGTCTGGTTCCTGAATAGTTCAGATACCCGGCGACTGCGATCATGGCGGCAAGCGCTGTGATGATCATCTGGTTTTTCTTAAAGACAGGTTTTTTCAACTGTTTTAACTGTTTCACTTTGTTTCCTCCATTTTCATTATTTTAATTTTATGTGCGTCTACCCCAAATAATGCCTGTGCGGCCTCCAGAATCTCCTGACGAATATGACTGTTTCCTCCGCCCTCGGCAATCACCAGCACGCCGTCCACCTTCGGATTGGTCTCAGAAGTTACATAAGGCGCTCTTTCACTGCTGCCGCGCTCCTCATAGACCGTCTCCTCCCGGGATTCTTCCGAACCGGAACTTCTGTCCTTTTCCACAATCTTCTCTCCGGTTCCCTGAAAAGTCAGCATCACGCGCACCTGTCCGACCCCCTCCACATTTCCCAGAAGTTCCTCCAGCCTCTGTTCCATCCGGCTCTCATAATCCGCTTCCCACTGTTCTGTCTCTGCCGCCGCATCCATAACCTGTACTTCTTCCGGTTCCCTATTGTCCTCCACCGGGACGGAGATGACCGCCAGCAGCAGCCCCACAAGGATCAGGATCAGCAGCTGATCCTTCCTGGGCGGCCAGTATTTTTTCTTGATTTTCACCCATCTTTCATTCATCGAAGCTGCTCCACCTCCTGTTCCAGCTCCTGCACCAGCGCCGCCGCATCCATCTGCTCCGTCAGCCGGAGTATTCCAAATACCGGATGCAGCAGAAGCAGCACCAGCAGAAGCCCCAGATAAAATTTCACATACCGCTCATATATTTTCCCCGGAAGAAGATTCAGCGCCATCTGCTCCAGCAGATAGAAAACCGCCACATATCTCACCATATTCAGTATTTCCTGCATATTGTCCTCCTGTCACGGACCTGTCAGTGCAGTCGCCAGAGCAATCGTCAGAAGGAACAGGACCAGCATGGTAAATACCGTCTTGAACAGAAGCCTTACTCCATTCCCCATACCGCTCAGGCAGTCCGTAATCCGTTCGTCTGACACCGGCTGAAGAACCGCCGCCAGCACATAATAAGCCGCCATGATAATCGCCAGTTTCGTCAGCGGGATCAGGCAGAGCACGATCAGCACCACCAGTGCTGCCGCACCGATCCCGTTTTTGATCAGCATGGCGGATCCCAGAAGCACATCGGTTACAGAGCTGCTGATATCTCCCACGCCCGGCACCATCTCCAGGCCCTGGCTGACGGCCGTATTGCGGGCTGCATCTGCCGCAGGCGATATGAGTCCCTGGATCATGTGAAACCCCATCACGGCCGCCAGCACCGCCTTCAGGCTCCATTCCACCAGAAGCTCTGCCAGTTCTGAAAAGCGCGTCAGCCGTTCCTCTTTCGACAGATGATTGGCAAGCACCAGAAGAATGTAGACTTCGGTACACGGCAGCACAAAGACTTCTGTAAACCAGCGCATGACAGCGATCAGAAGCAGAATAAATTCATAATAGATACCGGCGGACACGGTGCAGGCGGAAAACGTCATGGCGAGAAAACAGGCAGGCGCCAGCACCGTCATAAAATCCCGCATATGTTCCATCACTTCCCCGGCAATCCCCATACTGTTCTGAAAGGAAACAATCAGAAGGAGGAACAGAATCATGTAGATCATGCAGAAACTGATGTGCGATACGCTCCGGTTCTGAAATACATCCGCAAAGTGGAGCAGCACCGCCGCCGCAAGGGCCAGGATCAGGATATGGAGCCAAAGCTGCTTCTGAGCCAGAAGCTCCTTTAAAAATACATCCTGCAGGAAACCTGCCAGCGTTTCGAGCGACAGAAAGCTTTCCCCTTTCATCCCCTGTTCTGCCATCTTCCGGAAATCTATCCCGGTTCCCAGAATCTCATCCAGTACCTGCTGAATCTCCCCAAAATCGATCTCTTCCATCCATCATCCTCCCAGGAAAGTCTGTATGGTGTCCAGAAGCGCAGTCAGTACCGGGATACTGACCGCCAGCACGGACAGTTTGCCGAAGATCTGTATCTGTCCTGCAATGGTCTGATAGCCGGCGTCCTTACACAGGTCAGAAGCAAATTCTGCAATATACGTAATCCCTATAATTTTCATCAGCGTCTGAATATACCCCGCCTTTAAGGGCAGGCAGTCCTGAATTGCCGCAAGCCCGTCCATGATGACAGAGAGTTTTTCTGCCACAAAGGAAAAGATCAGCAGGCTGACCCCCAGACACAGATACACGGAATAATCCGGTTTCAAAGCTTTCAGCTGAAGCGCCATCAGAATCCCTGTAATTCCCAAAAATGCAATGCGAACCAGTCTTTTCACCTCCCTAAAGCATAAACAGTCTCTGCATGGTCTCAAACAGCTCATACACATATGGAATGATCCAGAACAGTACAAGCAGAAGCCCCGCAAGACTTGTGAGAAATGCCTGCTCTTCCCTGCCGCTGTGCTTCAGCACCTGAGACAGTACCGAGACCAGTATTCCTACTGCCGCAATCTTAAAGATCAATATTTCACTCATAGCAGTCCCTGACCTCCACCCTTTCTTCAGAATATAAGAATCACAAGGGCCGCTCCGCCCAATACCCCCATGTACTGATACAGTCTCCGGCAGTTTTTCGCTGTCTCAGCCGCTCCTGCCGCGGACAGCTTAAGCTGTTCCAGATAATAATCCAGTGTATTCATCTGCATCTCCACATCCAGATATCCCAGCATGCTCCCGAGTTTTTCAAGCTCCTCCCGCTCCCGGAGGCTAATATGGAGTCCTTTCAGATCCTGGTCCATATTTTCTTTCCAGATCTCCCCTGCAGTACGCCCCTGGCGCCTTTGCAGCGCTTCCGCTGTATGGCGGAAAAAATCGCCGAGCGGCGATGCGGCGCTGACCGACAGCTGAAGAAAGGCTTCCGGAAGCGGCTGGTGCATGTAACGGATCTCCCCCTTCAGAAGAATCATCAGCTTCTGAAGCTCCGACAGCTCCTGAATTCTCAGATCCAGTTCTTTTGCAAAACGGATCCCGAGCCCCGTACTGCCGGACAGAATACAGAACATCCCCAAAAGCTTCAGCATCCCGTCTCCTTTCCGGAAACCGGCCGTTCGTCCCGGTCAAGGATTTGGCGGATCTTCCCGGGAACTCTGCATGGCTCCAGAAACACATACCGTTCAAACATTCCTGTCTTCACCATCTCTCTTAAAACAGGTTTTGTTTTCAGCTCCTCCATCCGGGCAGCATGCACCGTTGCCAGAAGCACACACCCACAGTTCATGGCAGACGCCAGCGCATGCAGGTCTTCACTGCTTCCGACCTCATCCACTGCAACCACCTTCGGCGCCATGGACCGGATCAGAAGCATCATCCCCTCTGCTTTCGGACATCCGTCCAGCACATCCGTCCGCATTCCCAGATCATTTTCGGGAACCCCGCGATAGCTTCCTGCGATCTCCGACCTTTCATCCACAACCCCTACCGTCATTCCCGCATGGCCTGCAGCTCCATCCGAGATCTGCCGGATACAGTCGCGAAGCAGTGTCGTCTTCCCGCACCCCGGCGCCGACACAATCAGCGTATGTAAGAGCCGGTCTCTTTCCCAAAGACAGGGAAGAACATAATCCGCGCACCCTTTTACTTCCCGCGCGACCCGGATATTCAGAGAAGAGACATCCGTCATCGTCCGGATCCGGCCTCCTTCCATGACAGTCCTTCCCGCCACCCCGACCCGGTGTCCGCCGGGCAGGGACAAAAATCCCTGACACAGTTCATCCTCGCAGGCATACAGGGAATAGTTCGAAAGACAGGCGAGAATCTCCTTCATTTCTGTCCTGTTTATGGTTTTCACCGACTGATATTCCCGGTTCCTGCAGACAGCCAGTACCGGACGGCCGGCCCTTATGCGGATCTCCTGCAGAAGTTCCCTGTTCAGTTTCCATTCCTCCAGTATTTCCCGAAGCAGTTCCGGAAATGTGGAAAACAGTTCCTCATATCTCATACCTTTTCAGCTCCTCCGGGAACCGGTCAAATCCTGGTTCCTTATCCAAGTATATGAAAAAGGACAGGTTTTATAACCTGTAATTCCAGCCGGCGGTTCAGGAACTTCTGCAAAAAAAGAGATACGGACCGATCCATAACGGATCGGTCCGTATCCCTTCTTCCATATCATGGCTTCATGCCATGATCCGCTTATTCTTATCCGCCGGCTGCAGGCACTTCCGGATCCGGCTCCGCGCCTGCATTCGGGTCCACGCCCGCGTTCGGGTCTACACCTGCATTCGGATCCACTCCCGCGTTCGGGTCTGCGCCTGCGTTCGGGTCCACTCCCGCATTCGGGTCCGGAACGGCCGCCGGACTGCTTCCTGACAGTTCATACTCACTTGGAACATAAACGCCGCCCGTATGCAGCGTACAGGTCGCCGACGGCAGATTCGTATTGATTCCGTAGGCGGTATCCAGCGTCACCGCTTCTGCCACGCCTGACTGCATAGCCGGCAGCAGAACCTTTGCCTGCGGCACCCGGTTCGGACACATGCTGGTCGCAAGCAGTCCCGTATCCACGCAGATGCTGACTGCCACATGATGGTCGCAGACTTCTTTAGGCTGCTTTCCTTCCACGAAATATTCGTTTCTGACAATGCCGGAACGGCCGTCCGCATCGCACAGGCCGCCGACCGCAAGCTTTCCGGACTTCGTACAGATGACGCACTGTACAATGCCGGACGGTTTTTCAAAATCTTTATTTTCCAGCCCCTCATGCACCCGGGTCATGACGGTACCCCAGAGCTGTTTATGGAAGTTGATCTCCGCGCTGTTCAGACTGTGGTTATATCCGCTGTTATCGTATCCGACCCATATTCCTGCGGTGTAGTAAGGAGTCATGCCCTCAAACCATACATCCACATTTTTAGAGGTTGTACCGGTCTTACCTGCCGTCGTCATACCGCTGATCCTTGCCTTGGATCCGGTACCCCCGGCTCCGTTCACCACGTCTTTCATGCAGTCCACCAGAAGCCACGCATTCTGCTCTGAAATCACCTGCGTTGTCTCCGGCTGATTGTCGAGTACCACATTCCCGTCATTGTCAACTACTTTCGTATACAGTCGCGGTTTCATATAAGTTCCTTTGTTTGCTATGGCCGCATAGGCAGCCGTCAGCTCCAGATTGGAGACTCCGTTGGTCAGGCCTCCAAGAGCAGCGGACTGATTGTAATCCGCATTGGGTCCTTCCAGTTCCAGAGAAGTAAACCCGAACCGCAGAAGATAATCCACTGCCACCGTCGGTGTCACGTCCGTAATTGTTTTTACCGCCATGACATTCATGGAACGGGTAATGCCCTCCCGAAGCGTCGTCCAGCCACGGTACTGGGTATTTTTATCCCAGTTATTGACCAGACGCCCCTGGCGTCCGCCCTCGTTATATGCAAAAGGACCGTCATACTGGACCGTTCCGGGTCCATATCCAAGGGCTTCAAATGCAGGCGCATAGGCCGCAACCACTTTAAAGGTGGAACCCGGATTCCGGCAGGTATCCGACGCCCGGTTCAGTGTCCGGTTACCGGTCTTCTCTCCCCTGCCCCCGATCATCGCCACAACCTCACCTGTGCTCTGATTCATGATCACCATGGAAGCCTGCGGCTGAATCGTAAATTCACAGCGCTCGTACACCGTATCCTCATCGGTAATCCCCAGTGTGGAGACATATGCATCAATCGCTGCCCGTGCCTCCTCTTCTGTATCATACAGAATCTCATAGTCCTTGTCCGTCTGTTTGAAATATGCCGACAGCATCTCCTGGCTGTAGTTCTTGGTCTCTCCATCCTCGCCGACCACACTCATCGCCCATTCGAGACCGATCTTGCTCTTTTCCGGGAAATTCGCCGGATTCGCAAATTCCTCGTCCAGAACCTTCTGGACCTTCGGGTCCTGTGTGGTATAGATCTTCAGTCCGCTGCCGTACAGCGCATTGAACGCCTGGGTCTCTGAATATCCGGCCTTTTCCACCAGATCCTTCCGCACCTGATCGATCACTTCATCATCAAAATAGGAATAGATCGTACTGGATGTCTCTGTTTCCGCATTATATTCCCTGATCCGGGAATATACATCATCTTCCATTGCCTCCTCGTATCTGCTCTGAGAGATATATCCCTGATCCAGCATATACTTGAGCACGTAGGTTCTTCTGGCAGCATTCTCCTCCGGATGCGTGATTGGATTCAGCGCATTCGGGCTTTTGGTAATCGCCGCCAGCACTGCAGCCTCAGACAGAGTAAGTTCACTGACATTTTTCCCGAAATACCGGTTGGATGCCGCCTGTACTCCAAGAGAATTCTGTCCCAGATTGATCGTATTCAGATAACTCTCCAGAATCTCGTCCTTGGTCATGACCTCTTCGAGCTTCACAGCCAGATACTGTTCCTGCAGCTTCCTCTCGATCTTGTCTACCATTCCATTCTCTGACATAAAGTCAAATACGTTGTTCTTCAAAAGCTGCTGCGTAATCGTACTGCCGCCCTGGGTCTCATGGAAACCGCTCGCCACATAGGTTGCTCCTGCCCGGAGAATTCCTTTGAAATCGATCCCGTTATGTTCATAGAAACGTTCATCCTCAATGGCTATAAACGCCTGCTGTACATGCTTTGGAATATTTTCTATCTTCACATAAGTCCGGTTGGTTCCTTCCGCAACCAGCTCCGCAGTTTTATTTCCTTCTGCATCATACACCGTTGACTTGTAGCCTCTTGGCAGCACACTGGCGCTTGTAATATCGGGCGCATTTTCAATGACTCCTTTTACAATGCCGATTCCGCCGCACAGCCCTGCAACACCAACTGCAAGAATCAATACCAGCAGTGTTTTCAGAAAGACGACACATACCTTTTTGCCCATCCTGGCTTTATTGGATTTCAGTGCCTTCTGCTTTCTGGAGGTGCCTTTCTTACTGTAATTCATTTGTCAGCCTCCTTTATTCTGTCTATTATAGCAAAGTTACCCCATCAAAGTCAAATCGGCAACCGGCGAGCTGAGGAACCGGCGGAAAGAAAATGCGCTCCGGCTCTTAATTAACAGCTGCTGTCAGTTCCATTCGGAAGCCGTTAAAAAGTCCCGGATGTTATGATGCTTAATCCCGTTTCTGCTCATATCAATCTCATCCATCGTAACAACATACTTGGGGAAGTTGTCCTTTACTGCATTGTAGACATCAAACTCACGCCTGACGGTGTTTTCGTCGGCCAAAAGATAGGCAACCTGAACATAAAGCTTTTCGCCGCGCCTGCTACAAACAAAATCAATCTCCTTTTCTCCCATCCTGCCGACAGTGGCCGTATAACCACGCCGCAACAGTTCCATGTGAACGATGTTTTCAAGAGTCAGACTGATATCCCGCATATTGCCGCCATAGACCGCTTCACGAATGCCATGATCGGCAATGTAATATTTCTCGTTGGAAGCAAGAATCTGTTTGCCCTGCAAATCTTCACGCCTGACCTGATAGAAAAAGTATGCGTCGCAGCAATACCTGATATAGTTAAGAATCGTATCTGTGGCAACCGTTCTATGCTCATTTCGGAAGAATTTTGCAAGGGATGTGGCGGAGAAGGTCGTACCCACATTTGCCATAACATAGGCAATGATGCGTTCCAGCAGGTCCACGTCCCGAATTTTGTTTCGCTTTACAACGTCCTTGAGCTGAATGGAATTAAAAAGGTCTGTGAGATATTGCCTGGAGGGCGCATCCTCATACTGGAGATTCGCCAGATAAGGCATACCTCCCGTCAGAAGAAACTTCTGGAAACACTGCTGCACAGACGCAGAAGCATCCACTGTCCGATACAGTTCCAGAAACTCGCCAAAGGAGAATGGATAAATCACAAACTCCACATAGCGGCCGCCGAGACAGGTTGCCAGTTCTCCCGAAAGCAGCTTCGCATTCGATCCGGTAATATAGATATCGCAGTCCAGCGCAACCCGAAAGGAATTAATACATTTTTCCCAGTTGGTCACTTCCTGAATCTCATCGAAAAAAAGATATACTTTTCCGTCCAGTCCCTCGGCCTGTCTCAAAATCTCTGCGTGTAAAGTGACCGCATTCAACAGGTGCGCATAGCGCATATCCTCAAAATTAATGGAAATGAACCGGCTCCTGCTGACACCGGAAGCAAGCAGCTCCTCTTTGATCAGCTCCAGCATAACCGACTTTCCGGCACGGCGAATACCGGTTATCACCTTGATCAGTTCCTTCCCGATAAACGGACGGATCCGGCTCATATACATCTTGCGTTTTATCATAACGTTGTAGTCCCCCTTTCCTATTGTGCTATCAGTATAATTCTTTTATACTGAATAATCAACTGATAATTGTCAATTTCATCGAATAAAATCGATATTTTTTCAAGATAAGGAGTATCATGAACATACCTGCCCGGCAGGCATATATCTTTCAAGGCTATCAGGCGTACGCCGGACAGGGCATTCCTTTTCACGGGGCGGGGAAACATCAGAACCTTTGGAAAATCATTTTTTCAGGCAAAACATTGGAAGTTTCCTAAAACCATGATAAACTGATCACAGTTTCCGTTATTTCTGACATTATTTTCCATGTAAAATATTTGGCATATGCAAAATACTGTCAATCCCATTTTCTGGAAACGGTAACTGGATGCCGATTACGGCACCCATCCATCAAAGAAAGGAGTATCAATATGATACGCTACAGCAGACCGGGACAACGATCCCCCCAAATACTCGCAGGCATTCTTGCCGCAGCTGTGATCGTCAGCGGAACTCCCGTATTCGCAGCTGAACAGTCAATTACCCCCCAATGAAAATCTGATTTCCATAATGACGGACGTAGGAAACGCACCTGAGGAGGTATCCGACACCCTAAAAAAGGAGTCGGAAGAAAACATGCCTGCAGCAACCAACATGGAAGCTACCGGAAACATCAGTACAGAAGTTTCTACAGATGATGCGGAAGCGCCTGTGACAGAAACTGTCGAGGATGAAACTCCAGAGGAGAAAATCCTCCCCTCTGCAGCGGAAACAGACACTCTGAAAACGACAGTTCCAGAAACTTTCGGATAGTCTGCAATCGATTGGATCCGATGCGTTTTATAACTGCTCTGGACTTATCAGCCTGGATTTGCCAAACAGCCTACAGACGATTGAATCTTATGCGTTTTATAACTGCTCTGGACTAACCAGCCTAAACTTACCAGACAATTTACAGACGATTAAATCTCATGCGTTTTATAACTGCTCTGGACTAACCAGCCTAAACTTACCGGACAATTTACAGCACCTCGAATTTGCTGCATTTCGGCGTTGTAAAAGCTTAACCAGCCTGAACATCCCCGGTAGCTTACAAACCATCGGCACCGAAGCATTTGTAGAATGCTCTGACCTGATTAGCTTGAATATAGAGAATGGCGTACAAGTAATCTTGGATTCATTTTGGAAGTGCTCTAACCTGACCAACGTGAATATACCAGATAGTGTGCAACGGATTGACAAGTTCGCATGATATGGTAGACCGAAATACCTACATAAACGGAACTTTGAACCGTTTTAACAGCAGCGGCGCCTGGCTCGGTAAATAACATATTCTACCTGTCTCCTGCGCTGGATTACAGAAATATTTTTATTAATGTCAGTATAAATAAACCGGCCTGATAAAAGAAAATAAGGCAAGGACATTTTTCACAGAGCGGGAAAATGTGCTCCGGCTGCTGTAATCTGCAGTGCTGTGTGGATTGGAGCGGACACCGGGACTGCTCTGTCCGTCTCCGGCGAACAGAGGCTGTCCGATGGAGACGGACAGAGCGGTTTCGGTGTCCGATACACTCCATACAAGCGCAGATCACAGCAGCTGGAGCGCATTTTCTCTCCCCCCTTCCACACAAACAACAGGCAGGAGCCGAAAGTCACCGGCTCCTGCCTTATAGTCTCCAGCTTCTACCTGCTTAATACCTCGATTGCTTTCTGAAGCTGATTATCTTCTTCTTCATTTCCATCCGCTTCCAGCACAATATCCGGTGTGATTCCCACTTCATGGATATTGTTTCCTGCGGGGGTGTAATAGCGCGATACGGTGATCTTGACGGCCGACCCGTCGCTTAACGGAAACAGACTCTGTACGATTCCCTTGCCGAAGGTCTGGGTCCCGATCAGCGTGCCGACACCGTAATCCTTGACGGCACCTGCAAAGATCTCTGAGGCGCTGGCGCTGTTCCCGTTCACGAGCACGGCCATGTCCCCGGAGAAATAATTTTCTGCATCCGAACTTTCTTCCTGACGGTTCCCGTATTTGTCCTCTGTATATACGATCAGGCCCTCCGGAAGCAGCCGGTCCAGAATCGCACAGGTCACATCCACCAGTCCGCCGCCGTTATCCCGCAGATCGATGATCAACTTTTTCATCCCCTGGGACTCCAGCGCATCCAGCGCTTCCATGAACTGTTCATCCGTCACATCATCAAATTCTGTGATGGCGATATATCCGATCTGTTCGTCGATCATACGGCTTTCCACCGTGGGAACCTGGATGTTCCTCCTTACGAGCGTCAGTTCCATGACCTCCGTCCCCCGAAGCGTACTGATATGGACTTCCGTCCCCTCTACCCCCTTCAGATCCGTCACAACCAGAGACAGATCCTTTCCGGTAACCTCTTCCCCTTCCACCATATAGAGAAGGTCTCCGGTCTGCATCCCTGCTTCTGCAGCCGGCGAGCCCTCAAAGGCCCGCACTACGGAGATAATGCCGGTCGAATAGTCCTGAGACAGCATGGCACCGATCCCGCTGTAGCTTCCGTTTGAAGATTCCATAAAACTGGCGTATTCCTCCGGTGTGTAGTACCCCGTATAAATATCTCCCAGACCCGCCATCAGCCCTTTGTAGATCCCGTTCTCCACGTCTTCTTCTTCATAGTCAAACAGGTAATACTGGTCGATATACTGATCCAGCTCCTGAATCTTGGCATCGATCTGTTCCCTTTCCTTTGTATTTCCTCTGCCCGCAAAATTCGGCAGGAAATATGCTGCTGTACAGCCGGTAAGCGCAAATGCCATGCTTGTCAGTACAATACCGGCAGCAATTCCTTTTTTAAAAGAATGCTTCTCTCTGCTCTCTTCCATTTGCTGTCACTCCTTTTTCCTTCTTTCCATTCTATGTAAAAGTCAGTTCACATAGTTCAACGGATTTACATAACTTCCATTTACAATCACACCAAAGTGAAGATGAGGTCCTGTTGAGAATCCGGTGGAACCGACTGCTGCAATCTTCTGTCCCTGAGATACCTTCTCTCCTTCGGACACATACAGGGCCGAAGCATGCATATATACGGTACAGACTCCGCCTCCATGGGAGATCACCACATAATTGCCTGCGGAACTGCTGTATGCGGATGTGGTTACCCGCCCGGATGCTGCCGCAACAATGGCAGATCCTGAAGATGCTCCCACATCAATCCCTCTGTGACAGGTAGAAGCCCCCGGCACAGGCGCTTCCCGGTTTCCGAAACCGCTGGTGATCCTGCGGCTGGAAGGGCATGGCCAGACAAACCCGGAGGCGCCGCCGTCACCGTCCTCAGCCGCCGCTCTGGCAGCCGCAGCAGCAGCGATCTGATGCTCCACCTGTTCCAGCAGCTTTTCCTGTTCCGCAAGCTGTTCTTCATATGTGCCCTGCTCACTGGACGCAGACGTAATCTGAGCCTGATAATCCGCAATCTCCTGGGTTTTGGCGCTGATCGCCCGGTCTACGGCCGCTTTCTGCGCTTCCAGCTCCTCCAGAAGCTGCTCCTGCTCTTCCTGTTCTCTCTCCAGCGCCGCCTTACACTCTGCAATGGTATCCCTGAGTTCTCTAAGCTCCTCCAGCATCCGCCTGTCATAATCGGACATCTGCCTGGCATAGTCCACCCGGTTCAGAAGCTCCGCAATGCTCCCCGATTCCAGAAGCATCACCAGAAAAGAATCTTCTCCCCTCTCATACATATAGCAGATCCGCTTTTTCATCCGCTCATACTGGGCATCCGCCTCTGCCTGCGCCTGCTGAAGTTCTTCTTCCTTCTGTGCAATCTCTTCCTTCTTTTCTTCGATCTTTTTCTCCAGCTCCGATATCTGAGAGGCAATCGCATTGACCTGCTGATCCAGCTTTTGAATATAGGTCTGCAGGCTGCTCCTTGCCTCTTCCAGCTCTTTAATCTTCTGTTCCACAGAATGGATATCGGATTTTAAAGAACGAATCTCATCCAGTGTATCTTTCTTCTGCTGCTCCAGCTGCTCCTCGGAGGACTTCGAACTGCCCGGCTCTGCCTGTACCACTGTGCCGGCCCCTTCAAAAAGCAGAAAGCAGACCATTATAAAAACTGCCATAATTCTGAAAGCCTGTAACTTCATCCTGCTTTCCTGCCTCTTCTATACTTTCAGATGGCGCTGCGCCGTAAATACACTGCCGAAGAAGCCGATTCCGATTCCCAGAGCCATACCGATCGGCAGAAGAGTGCGGAACAGTTCGTTCACCTGCAGAAACTTCAGTATCTCTGCCAGCATGCCGAATTTTACCGCCACATAGAGGACCATCCGGTTATACAGATAATACAGAGCTCCCAGCGGAATCGCAGAGCCCACAACGCCGATCACTGCGCCTTCGATCAGAAACGGCGCCTTAATAAAGGAATTCGTGGCTCCGATCAGACGCATGATGGCAATCTCTTCCCTTCGAACAGATATGCCGATGGCAACCGTATTGCTGATCAGAAAGACCGATACTGCCAGCAGAAGCCCGATGATCGCTACGGACACATAACTCACCAGACGGTTGAAACCGGTCAGCATATCTGCCAGCACGTCGGAACGGTTGGTCTTCCGGATATGTTCCATGGACTCAATATAAGCCACCAGATCTTCCTGCACGGCAACATCCGTCATGTAAATCTCCAGGTTCGCGCTGTTTACCAGCGGATTGTCCTCTTTAAAACCCTCTGCCAGCTCCGGCGCATCCTTAAAGTAAATGTTCTGGTAAAACTTCCATGCTTCATCCGCAGACACGATCACAACCTGACGGACCTCGCTTCGCATACTGATCTCCTCAGCCACCTCCTGAATCTCTTGCTCTGAGGTCTCCGGGTCAAAGAACACGGTAATTGCAACGCCTTCCTCCACTTCTTTCACCATATGCTGAAAATTTTCCACAATGCAGAAAAAGATTCCAAACATAAAAATACATGCAGCCATAGTTGCTATGGATGCAAGGGAAAACAGCTTGTTCCTCCATATATTTTTAAATCCCTGCTTCAGGCAGTAGCCAATCGTACTCAGTCTCATCCAATATACCCGCTTTCTCTCTCATCTCCCACAATCATTCCTTTCTGCAGCCGAATCACCCTTTTTTTCAGAGTGTTTACAATATCCTGGTCATGCGTGACGACCAGGACCGTCGTTCCGCGGGCATTGATCTCCTCCAGAAGCTTCATAATCTCCCTTGAAGTCTTCGGGTCCAGATTTCCGGTGGGCTCGTCCGCCAGAAGGATATCCGGGCTGTTCACCAGCGCCCGGGCCAGCGCCACCCTCTGCTGCTCACCGCCGGAAAGCTGCCTCGGGTAGGACTTGTACTTTTCTGCAAGTCCTACCAGAGACAGCATGGCCGGAACATTTTTCTTAATCTCCTTTGTGGGCGTCACAATGACACGCTGTGCAAAAGCCACATTCTCATAGACATTCCGGTCCTTCAGAAGGCGGAAATCCTGAAACACGCAGCCGATCTTCCTGCGGTACCTGGGAATTGCCCGCTTTCTCATGCGGGCAAGATTCACTCCGTTTACGCGGATCCGTCCTTCTGTAGGCTCCAGTTCTTTCAGAAGCAGCTTGATCAGGGTGGACTTTCCCGAACCGCTGTCCCCAACAATAAACACAAATTCTCCTCTTTTAATATTCATACTTATCCCGTTGATGGCACCCACGCCATTCGGATAAGATTTCACAACATTTTCCAGTACGATCATGGAAATCCTCCCGTATCTTTACTTAATAATCCAGAGTCTCCATATACTTCATATATTTGACCACCATCAGCGCAATCTTGAAGGTGATGGCATCTTCAAACACACGAAGGTCCAGACCGGTAGACTTCTGAAGCTTGTCCAGCCGATAGACCAGCGTATTTCTGTGAATATACAGCTGTCTGGACGTCTCTGACACATTCAGGCTGTTCTCAAAGAACTTGTTGATGGTCGTCAGCGTCTCCTCATCAAAATCATCCGGAGACCTTCCGTCAAAAATCTCGCGGATAAACATCTTGCACAGCGGAATCGGAAGCTGGTAAATCAGCCGTCCGATGCCAAGCGTACTGTAGGCGACAATCTCCTTTTCACTGAAGAAAATCCTGCCTACATCCAGCGCCATGCGCGCCTCTTTGTAGGAACGGGACACCTCCTTGATCTCTCCGACGATGGTCCCCAGTGCAATATGGACGTCCTCTCCCTCCAGCACGGCAACTGCTTCTTTCATTTCTTCTGCCGCAATGTGCATCTCATCATAGCCTTCGCTGGGCGCAAGCTCCCTGACCACGATCACGTTCTTCTCATCCACTGCCGTAACAAAATCTCTGGACCTGGAACCGCAGTGACTGCGCACCAGCTCCAGCGCCGTGTTGATCTGGTCCCGGCTGCTCTCGATGATAAATACGACCCGGCGTACCTCCGTCGCTATATGAAGTTTTTTCGCACGATTATAGATATCCACCAGCAGCAGATTATCCAGCAGCAGATTTTTGACAAAATTGTCCTTGTCAAATCTCTCTTTATACGCCGTCAGCAGGCTCGAAAGCTGAAATGCCACCATCTTCCCCACCATATACACATCGTCGCTTGCACCTTTTGCCAGCAGGACATACTCCAGCTGGTTTTCGTCAAACACCTTAAAAAACTGGTAGCCATGCACTACCTGGCTGTCCGCCGGAGAAACAATAAAAGCAGCCACTTCACTACTGCAGTTCTCAGGCTGCTTTTCCGTTGAAGCCAGTACCTGTCCTTCCATATCCAGTACGCACAGATCCACCCTGGTAATCTCCCTCAGCCCATCGATCGTATTTTGAAGTATCTGGTTTGAAATCATAAGCCCTCTCCTTTACAAAAATGCATTTGTATAAAATCCCCTGAAACATGCACCAAAATATACACACGATCTATGTAAATCTTATTTCCCTATTTTATATAGTAATGCAAAATGCAAAAAAAAGAAAGAGTAATTTTGATTTTTTCATAAACCAGCCTGCTCTTTCATAGACTATAATCAAGAACCTTCCATAACAGGAGCCTCACCATGAGCGCCAAAACAAGAATATGGGTATTTCATATGAAAGAACTGATCTATACGGCCGTCTTTATCAGCCTGGGTATCGTCTTTCTTATACTTATGATCTTTATGTTCGCTTCCGACCAGAAGCAGGAAACGACTGCAGAGCTTCCCTCCAGATATACGGCGGGCATCTACACTGCTTCCATGACTCTGGGAGGAAATCCGGTGGAGATCGCCGTCACGGTCGATGAGGACTACATCTCCTCCATCCATTTTCGTCAGCTCGATGAAACGGTTTCTGCCATGTATCCACTCATGGAACCTGCCCTCGAAGCGCTTTCTGAGCAGATCCTGGAAACACAGTCTCTGGAAAATCTCTCCTACTCCGAAGAGAGCCAGTACACTTCCCTGATGCTCATGAGCGCGATCCGTAATGCGCTTGAAAAAGCAGAGAATTAGATGAACGGCAGGGCTTCCCCTGCCCTCATCCAGTCTCTGCTTTTTTCTGCCGGCGATAAGCCCCGAGCAGAAGATCCACCATGCGTCCATAGCTTCTGCTTCCCTCCTGCTGGGCATTCACCCGCAGATATGTATCATTGATCTTATCCGACAGTTCAGAAACAGGCCCTTCGTACTGTGCCCAGTAGGCTCGATGATATGCATAGTCCCGGTTCGCCTGTTCACAAAGCAGACTCCTGACTTCTGCAAACCGTTCATAATCCGCTTTATAAAGCGCATTGATGCTGTGCGTATAGGCAAGCAGCAGTCCGCTGTACCGGATATTCACATCCTCTGAACCGGAACACGCCAGATAGGCAATATAATTCGCCTCATCCTCTCTCATAAAGCCCCGCAGATGGGACAGTTCATGGCAGAGCACTGCCGGCTGGTTATAGGCGGGGATATCCGGATTATAATGCGCCTCCATCGTATAAGGTCCAAAGATGCCCTCCAGAAATTCCAGGGAAAGGACCTTCCAGGCAAGGACCGGTTTCGCTCTGGGATACCATCCGGCAAGCTCCGGATACTGTTCTCCAAGCGCCTGCATGGCATCTCTTGTCTTTTCCGCAAGTCCCTCCGGAAGGGCGGTAAGCCCGTCTTCTCCAACTTTAACCAGTGCGCCTGCTTTTTCAATCTCTTCGGTCAGCCACAGGCACAGCTCCTCCAGTTCCTCCACCGTCGACGGCTCCATCGGAAGCCCGGCAAGGCTGGAAAACGGAGTTCTGTGATAATTGATTCCGCAGGTGACTGTAAAAGCAAAAATCCACACGATCCCGATTTTCAAAAGTCTCCGAAACGTGTCAAATCCCCATCTTCTTATCCGGATTTCCCTTTTCCATATCCGAATCATACCCCATACGATATAAACGACCGCTGCGCATGTCATGAGACCGATCAGAATTTCGTCAAGCGCAAAGGGAAACGGATCGCTGATGCCGCCGAGAAAACGCATCAGGCCGGGATACACGGACTTCGCATACCATTCTGCAAATCCCGGTACCTGTCTCGCCAGAACCTGCAGCACAACTGCGGTCAGAAACAGGAGACACCAGAAGCATACGGAACGTATTCTTACTCTTCTGTCTTTTCTGTCTGTCCCAAACATACCAGCAACGCTCCCGCCATGATGAAAAAATCGGACAGATTGAACACCAGACGGTTCAGTCTCTGAAAGGGCGTGCGAAAGCTTACATAATCCACCACATAGCCCTTTCTGCACCGGTCATACAGATTGGACAGGGCTCCTCCTGTCAGCAGGGCAAAGCCCAGCTTCTGTATTTCATGTCCTTTCTTCGCAAGCAGCGCCAGAAAGCTTCCTGCGCACCCCAGCGTCATCAGCCCGCTGCCCCTGATGATTGCCCGCGTATGTCCGGCAAAACGGCCGCCCGCCATTCCGTAATTGCGCAGCCTTCTGATCCGGACCGCTCCATTCAGCAGCGGATGTTCTTTATCAAACTCCGTATTGTTATCGATCTCGTGTTTGACCGCCAGGTCTGCCTGAAACAGCCCCAGCGCCAGCTGTATCCATATCAGTCTCATCTTCTACCCCTGCATCTCAAGAGCCGGAACGCCGCGCATGGTAATCCGCGGTCCGCCCCTGTGCTCAATGTAATCCTCTGTAATCATAACCTGCCCGATATTGTCATCCTTTGGAATCTCATACATGATATCCAGCATAAATTCTTCTATGATTGCCCTAAGCGCACGCGCCCCGGTATCCTTTTTCATGGCCTTTCTGGCAATGGCGCGCAGAGCGCCTTCTGTAAATTCCAGTTTTACTTCATCCAGCGCCAGAAGCTTCTGATACTGTTTCAGAATCGCATTTTTCGGCTCCTTCAGAATCGTGACCATCATGTCTTCATCCAGCGCATCCAGTGTAAAGATAACCGGAAGTCTTCCGATAAATTCCGGAATCATGCCGAACTTGCGGATATCTTCCACGGTCACTTTGCGCAGCAGATTCTTTTCATTGTCGTATTTATCCTTCAGGTCCGCACGGAACCCAATGGAAGACTGCCGGTTCAGCCGCTCCTTGATCACATTTTCCAGCTCCGGGAACGCTCCTCCGCAGATGAACAGAATGTTCTTTGTATTGACCGTCTCCAGAGGCACCATGGCATTTTTGCTGTTGGCTCCCACCGGGACCTCCACTTCCGCGCCTTCCAGCAGCTTCAGCATCCCCTGCTGTACGGACTCTCCGCTTACATCTCTCTGATGTGTGTTCTTCTTCTTTGCAATCTTGTCGATCTCATCAATGAATACGATTCCTCTTTCTGCTTTTTCCACATCGTTATCCGCAGCCGCCAGAAGCTTGGACAACACACTTTCGATGTCATCCCCGATGTATCCGGCTTCGGTCAGAGAGGTGGCGTCCGCAATCGCCAGAGGGACATCCAGAAGCCGGGCCAGCGTCTTTACCAGATAGGTCTTGCCGCTTCCTGTCGGCCCGATCATCAGCATGTTGGATTTCTCAATCTCAATCCCGTCTGCAGCTGCTCCCGCCGCCACGCGTTTATAATGATTATACACCGCCACGGAAATGACTTTCTTCGCCTTTTCCTGCCCGATCACGTATTCATCCAGACTTTCCTTGATCTTGTGGGGCGCAGGTATGGAGCGGATGTCAAATACCTTCTCTGCCTTTTCCTGCCTGTCTGGAGCCTTCTTCTTCACCTTCTGGCGTTTTGGTATCATATTTTGCAGATCGGACAGATTGATCATGCTGATATTGGGCATTTTGGAAAAATCCAGCCTGCTGTAATCCACATTGCCGCCATTCATCATGTCCATGGTCCTCTGCATACATTCCGGGCAGATGCTGATATCCTTTGTCAGATGAATCATCTTTCCGGTCTTGCTCTCCGGCCTGTGGCATACAAAACACACATCCTCATAACCGTTGTCTTCCGTTTTTTTCTCTTCCGGTTCTGTCTTTTCAGTCTCAAAATCTTTGTTTTCGTTGTCCATCTTTTTTGAATCCCCTTTTCTCTTTCGTACTGATTATAGCATACAGAGTGCCTGTCATTCAATATCTGAACAAATACAGATATCTGCCCCGGGTATTCTGTTGCTGTTCAAACACCTTGGGGAGCGTCCTGATCGCCGGTCTGAAAGGAACCTGTGCCCATGGCAGGCATCCGGGACAGGAGTAAACCGCAGCTGTCCTTTCCAGGGAAATCAGTCTCCGCCGGGCTGGCGCCGGCGCGGATGTGAAAAGTAACTGCTGAATATATAATACTCCTCCGCTCCCGGCAAGTAAAGTTTTTATAAACATCCGCCGCCGGGAATCCATGTAAAAACGCCCACAAAATACCATAGCTGCCGCAAAGTGCAGAACTGTCTGCATGTTGCGGCAGCCTGAAAGCTGCTCTTTATCTTTCTGTTCCTGCTCCAACCTGTTCTCCGCTACTCAGAGTGATCTCCAGCACTTTTTCTGCATATTCCGAGTTCTCCATTCTCTGAATCGTGATGGAGATCGTCTCACCGGACGAATAATAGCTCAATGTTTCGCGAAGCTGGCTGTAGCCGGTAATGCGGGAGCCATCCAGTTTGGTAATGATGTCGCCTTTCTGCAGGCCTGCCTTCTCGGCTGCGCCGCCTTCTGTGATCGTATTGATATAGACGCCTTCCGGCATCCCGTAGTTTTTCGATGCATCCGTTGTCACATCCACGCCGGTGATCCCCAGATATCCTCTGTCCGACTCCTCCACCAGATCCCTGGTCACCTTGTTCATCAGGTCTCCGATGATGGTCTCTACATCGCTGATGGGAATGGCGTATCCCATGCCCTCTACCTCTTCGGATATAAATTTCACAGAGTTGATGCCGATCAGCTCTCCCTTACTGTTCAGAAGCGCGCCGCCGCTGTTGCCGGGATTGATCGCCGCATCTGTCTGAATCAGACGGTTGTTGATCATCATCCCGTCCGATTCCACACTGACTTCGCGGTTCAGGGCGCTGACAATGCCGGACGTTACCGACAGCCCGTACCCATATGCGTTTCCGATCGCCACTACCGGTTCACCAACCGCCAGCATACCGGAATCACCGATCGTAGCGATTTTAATAATATCCAGGGTCTCCTGCGGGATATCCGACACCTTCACAGCGATTACCGCCAGATCTTTCCCCGGGTCTGTCCCCTTTACCCTGGCAGAGATCACATTGTCTTCATCCGCATCTTCTCCGTCCGAATTAAAATAAACGCTGATCTCATTGGCTTTTGACACCACATGGTTGTTGGTCACGATCAGGATCTCCGTATCGTTTCTTCCAATGATGATACCGGAACCGCTGGACTGGCTTTCCTGTTCATAGGTTCCGAAAAAAGTGCGGAACTCCGTTGTCCCCACATTGGTGATCGATACCACGGACGGCATACAGTTCGTAACAATATCGGAAACATCATAGACATCCGAACTGCTGCCCGCCACGGTCGTCGTAGGTGTGGCCGCATTGTTATTCCCGTCCCCTTCCGTGGTCACGGCATCTCCAAACATCTGCCTTCCTATATAATTGGTTCCCATGAATGCCGCACTGGACACGCTTCCGAAGACCAGGGCAAGCACCAGGCATTTTGCCAGCGTCTTTCCAAAGCCTCCTTTTTTCTTTTTTTTCGGCTGATTCAGATGCTCCGAAGAATCATAATGGATGTAACCGCCGTCTGTATCATAATAACTGCCTGTTTTTGCATGTTCATTGAAATCGCCATACATAGTCTGTCTCTCCTTTCAATCTGCTTCCTTAATGGATAAACTTACTATAACAGGGAATTGTGATAGAATTGTGATTAAATCTTTAAAAAAATTTGAAAATGGTGTATACTGTTAGAGTCTTATGACAGACCGCACGCTTTCTGTGCGGAATCAGTATATCTTTTATAATTTGAAGAAAGGATCTGTATTACATGAAGAAAAAAACTTTACTGCTCTTTTTATCTGCCGTTCTTGCCTGTAGCATGCTGTCCGGCTGCGGTGGCAAGGAGGAAGAGGCAGCGCCTGTTGTCACAGACATATCAGAATCAAATGAGGAGCCGGAAGAGGACATCGAAGAAGAGCCGGAGGAAGAACCGGAAGAGACCCGCGAAGGCATGTACCGCAGTGAACTGACAAATGAATGGATCGATGAAGCGCTTAAGAACCAGCGTCCGGTTGCCATTATGGTTGATAATGAAAAAACAGCTCTCCTCCATTACGGACTTACTCAGGCTGATATCGTATACGAAATGATGAACAGTACCGCCAACGGAGAGATCACCCGATTTATGGCGCTTGTCAAAGACTGGGATAAAATCACCCGGTTCGGCAGCATCCGAAGCGTGCGTCCGACCAACTTTATGATCGCTCCGGAATATAACGCTGTGGTTGTCCATGACGGCGGCCCCTTCTATATCGACCCTTATCTGAAAAACCCATGGGTAGACCATTTAAGCGGCGGCTTTGCACGGATCAATAATGGCAAATCCAGAGAGTTTACCGAGTATGTATCCACCGGTGAAATTGCAAAAAGAATGAGCTCTGCCGGAATTTCCACAGAATACAATGACTATTATCCGGGACCGCACTGGCAGTTTGCAGGCGAATCCAAACCGGTTGACCTGTCAGCTGCTTCTGATTCCATAGACTGCACGCTGGTCGACCTGCCTTTTGGACACAACGGCTCTCAGCTCGACTATGATCCGGAAAGCAACACGTATCTGTACTCCGAGTACGGCATGAAGCATACGGATCCGGAAAACGGCGACAAGCAGCTTGCTTTCACCAATGTCCTGATTCAGAATGCAACGCACACCCAGTATGACCAGAACGGATACATGCAGTTCAATATCCTGGAGCAGACCGGACGCAGCGGTTATTACATCACCGGCGGAAAGGCAATTCCTGTCACCTGGTCCAAGGGCCATGACATGGACCCCACCCGGTTCTATGATATGGAAGGCAATCTGATCACGCTGAATACCGGAAAGACCTACATTGCCCTCGTATCCGATACCCGTTGGGACGAACTTGTACTGGAATAAGCATTCCCGTACATACCCCGGAATATACGCAGACGGAGCCCGGCCGCGACAGCGGACCGGGCTCCGTCTTATAATATTATATTACAGCTCCAGTTTTTTCTCCTTCATCACGCTCTTATAGGACGGACGGATGATCTTGTTCATACCGATGATCTCTTCGATCCGGTGCGCACTCCATCCCACAATTCTCGCTATGGCAAAGATCGGCGTGTACAGTTCCACCGGAATCCCCAGCATCTCATATACAAAACCGCTGTAAAAATCCACATTGGGACTGACGCCCTTGTAAATCTTTCGCTTCTCTGCGATCAGTTCCGGAGCAATCAGTTCGATATTGTTGTATAACGTCATGTCATTCCCGCGGTGCTTCTCTACAGAAAGGCGCTCTACAAACCCTTTAAACACGCGCTCACGAGGATCGGAAAGCGAATAAACCGCGTGACCCATTCCATAGATCAGTCCCTTTCCGTCAAACGCTTTTCCATCCAGGATCCGGCTCAGATAAGATCGGATCTCTTCCTTATCTGTATAATCCCGCACATGCTCCCGGATGTCGTTCATCATCTCCATGACCTTGATATTCGCTCCGCCGTGCTTCGGTCCTTTCAGGGAAGACATGGCAGCCGCAATGGCAGAATACGTATCAGAACCGGAAGATGTAACCACTCTCGTTGTAAATGTGGAATTGTTTCCTCCACCATGTTCCATATGAAGCAGCAGTGCCACATCCAGCACCTTTGCTTCCAGAAATGTATATTTTTTATCCGGTCTTAACATCATCAGAAGATTTTCCGCCGTGGACAGTTCCGGGTTGGGTCTGTGAATGTACATGCTCTCATCCCGCTCATAGTGGTTATATGCATGGTATCCGTACACCGCCAGCATCGGAAATACGCTGACCAGTTTCAGACACTGCCGGATCACATTACCCACATCGTTGGAATCCATCTGGTCGTCATAGGACGCAAGTGTCAGGATACTGCGCGTCATGGAATTCATAATATCCTTATTGGATGCTTTCATAATCACATCTCTGGTAAAGTTCGTCGGAAGCTCTCTTCCGCTTGCCACCAGATCGGAAAATTCTGCCTCCTCCGCTTCCGAAGGCATCTCTCCAAACAAAAGCAGATATGTCATTTTTTCAAATCCAAAAGAATCATCCGGTATGCTGCGCACCAGATCCATGACATTATAGCCTCTGTACCACAGCTCTCCCTCGCAGGGAACCTTTTTTCCGTCCTTCACCTTAAATGATTCAATTTTGGATATGTTCGTAAGCCCGGTCAATACTCCGTTTCCATTGATATCCCGCAGTCCGCGGTTGACACCAAACTCTTTAAACAACTCATCAGAAATCGTGTCATTCTCTATGCACAGTCTCTGATATTTCTCCGTAAATTCACTCCATTTTTCGTAATAACCCATTCATTTCCCCCTTACTCTTGTATTATGTTTACCTGTGTATTCATTATGTTAACATAACTTTTGGATAAATTCCATATATTTATTTTTTTTTAAGAAAATGTGCCGTTCGCCGTTACGGTTCAGACGCCGCCGGCGTCTCTGCCGGCGGTTCGGCCGAGGCCTCCGCAGGCGTGTCAGCCGGGACTTCTGCAGGCGTCTCCTGCCCTGCCTCCTCGGCAGGCGGAGCCCCTTTCTCCATCACTACCGGCTCTGTCCCCGGAAGGTGATAGCAGATCACGGGCGTTCCTTTTTCAATGTTTTCATAGATCTCTTTTGCCACCGAAGGCGGCAGGTTAATGCATCCGTGAGAACCATTCGTCTTATAGATATTTCCGCCGAAGGAACCTCTCCAGCCGGCGTCATGCATACCGATATTACGGTTAAACGGCATCCACCAGGATACCGGTGTCTGATAGTTTTCCCCTGTCAGCGTCGCATTCCTCTGCTTGTAGGTAATTCCATAGACTCCGTCCGGCGTATCATAACCTCTGGAAGAATTGCCGGAGACGAAGTCCGACTCCAGCACTTTGGTTCCGTCTTTATACAGAAAAAGATGCTGGGCCGTCAGATTGATCTCCACATAAGTATTCCCGTAATCCGGCATCCCGTACTGGTCCGCGGTCTGGTAATATACGGGGGTCCGCTCACCGCTCTCTCCCTGCCGGATCATCTCCGTCAGTTCCTGAATCTCCTGTTCGGAATTCATCCACCAGCCATAGTCGCCGCTGCTGATGGTCACTTCTTTTCCATAGCTTGTCATAAAGGTTCTTGGCCGGAAGATCGTATCATACTTTTTACGAAGAGACGCCACAAAAGCCTCCACCTGCATTTTGTCCAGCGTCACATCGGTCCCGTCAACCTGCAGCCACCCGCTGATCGTCGCTCCGTCCAGTACCTCCTCCTGGTCTCCAAATATATAGGTGATCTTCGTATCTGCATATTGCTGAAGCTGAGCCAGCACCTGGTTCAGTTCTTCATCTTCTGCAGTCACAGACGGCGTCTGATAGCATCCGGCAGCGTCCAGATCCGCCTGCTCTGCAAGCGCATATACCGCCGACCGGATGGTCTTCCGCGTTTTCTCCGGATCCAGCGTATTTCCCTGCGTCTCCGGGACAAGTACAAAACCGTCTTCCGGTGAATATTCCGATATGTATGCATCTGTCGGCACTGCTGCAAAATCAGGTTCAAAACCCTTCAGATTTTTGACGCTGCTCTCCAGCTTTTTCTCATCACAGGAAATGAGACCCTCCGTCTCGTACTCTGCGCTCTGCGGCAGAAACCAGCCCCATGCATTCTGCGCCTTTAGAAGTTCTGCCAGCGGCTCCTCTGATGCATAAGTAAGACCGATGTCCTTCCCCTGAATCTCTTCCTCCAGCGTCTGGCCGTCCGCCTGCCGTTCCACCACCCGCAGATAATAATCCTGTACCTGCTCCTTCATCTCCTCTATCGTCATGCCTGATACATCGATTCGGTCAACTGCCGTACCCGGCAGAAAATGGCTCTGGTAATAAAAGAGTCCGCTGCCGTAAGCGGCAGATGCCGCAAGCAGAAGTCCACATAAAACTGCCGGCAAAACAGGAAAACGTTTCTTCCCATTCTTCTGTTCTTTCATCTGTCTACCCGTTCCTTTCCGATCTCGTTCTCAACTCTCAGTATACCGGTTTTCAGCCCGAAAAACAACCGAAGGATTGTCGGACACCTTCGGTTGAAAACAGGAAGGACATGTCATGCCCTTCTGCCCGGTTCTATCCCAGTACATCCTGTAGCGTCTCAAACAGATTCTCAATATCGATCGGCTTTGCTATATGCCCGTTCATTCCGCATTTCAGCGCTTCCTGTTTATCCTCCTCAAAAGCATTCGCCGTCATGGCAAACACCGGTATGGACGCCAGCCCCGGATCGTCCAGTTCACGGATCTGTCTGGTCGCTTCGTAACCGTTCATCACCGGCATCTGCACATCCATCAGAACCAGCTGATAATAACCCGGCTCCGAATCCTTCAGCATATCCACAGCGATCTGTCCGTTGTCCGCAACATCCGTTGTAAATCCTGCATCGCCCAAAAGCTCCACCGCAATCTCCTGATTCAGTTCATTATCCTCTGCCAGCAGAATATGTCCTGCACGGAATTTCATCATAACGCCGGGACTCTTCTTCTCTTCGGCAGCATCCGCACTGACAATCGAATGCAGGCAGCTTCTGAGTTCAGACAAAAACAGCGGTTTACTGCAGAACGCAGTGACGCCGGCCTCCAGCGCCTCTTCCTCAATGTCTGCCCAGTCATATGCGGTCAGTACAATAATGGATACGTCCTCTCCCATCTCCTTTCGGATCCTGCGCGTAACCTCAACCCCGTTCATATCCGGCAGCATCCAGTCAATCACATACACGCTGTACTCATTTCCTCTCATGACCGCCTGGCGGGTACGCAGCACTGCCTCCTTACCGGACAGCGTCCATTCTGCACGCATTCCGATCTGCTGAAGCATATAGGAGACGCTGTCACAGGTATTAAAGTCATCATCCACCACCAGCGCCCTCAGATCCTTAAGCTGCGGGATATCCTTTGGTTCCCGGTTCTCCATATTCAGACGGAAGGTAAAATTAACCGTGAATTCTGTCCCTGCTCCCTCTTTGCTCTTCACACTGATCGAACCGTTCATCATGTCCACAATATTTTTCGTTATGGCCATCCCAAGGCCCGTGCCCTGAATCCCGCTGATCGTTGTATTCTTCTCCCTTTCAAAGGGTTCAAAGATATGGGTTACGAACTCTTCACTCATACCGATGCCGGTATCCCTGATGGAAAATTCATAGTTCCCATAGCCCTCCCGGGCTCCTGGCTTCTCCGCAATCCGCATGGTGATCATACCGCCTGCGCCCGTATATTTGACACAGTTGCTGAGAAGGTTCAAAAGCACCTGATTCAGCCGCAGCTTATCACAGTAAATCTCCTCATCAAACACATCCACGGTATCAATATACAGCTCCAGCTGCTTTGCATGGACGTCTGCCTGTACGATATTACGCAGTCCGTGCAGAATATCCGGCAGCCGGCATGGTTTCTCTTCCAGATGCATCTTGCCGCTTTCAATGCGGCTCATATCCAGTACGTCGTTAATCAGGCTCAGCAGATGGTTTCCCGAAGTCATGATCTTCTTCAGATATTCTTCCACCCGCTCTTTCCGGTCCATATGGGCGATCGCCAGTGCAGTAAAACCGACGATTGCATTCATCGGCGTCCGGATGTCATGGGACATATTGGACAAAAAGGCGCTCTTTGCCTTATTTGCCCTGTTCGCCTGCAGCAGCGCATCCTCCAGCAGATTTTTCTGCTCCATCTTCCTGCGGATCTCTTCATCCACGCTGCAGAATCCCAGAACAGTGCCGCAGTTTCCGTTCCATTCCCCTGCACGCACCGCCTTCATCTGGAAATACTCCATCTCGCCGCCCCGCACGATGCGGTAATTGACGGAATACATCTTTTTTTCCGACAGCTCTTTTTCCAGCACGGCAGAAGAAGCCGCCTGGCGCAGCATCTCCTGGTCTTCTTCATAGACATACTTCCGGATATAGCGATCCATGCTTTCCTGAAGCAGTATGTCTCCGTCAAAAATATTCAGGAACATTTCTTCGTCCTCATCGATCCGAACGGAGCGTCCTTCTCCTGTATTCAGGTCAACAAAGCAGATCAGCCCGTACTCAATACTCAGTGCATGGATCAGCTCCATCTGGCGCCTCTCATTTTCTTTTTCCTGCATCTTCTGAGCCGTGCAGTCCAGAAGGAAGCGCTGATAGAACAGTTCGCCGTTTTCCTTCAGAAGCTTGACATTTCCCATCACATGAATAATATCTCCGTTCTTATGCCGGACGCAGTATTCCATACTGACGCTGTCGCCTTCTTTTTTCAGAGAACAGATGTATTCCCGGAGTTTAACCCTGTCTTCTTCCACAACAGAGCCTGCCACCATGTCAAATCCGTCCGCAAACAGCTCCTCCTGAGATTCATACCCCAGAATCTTCAGGGCAGCCTGATTGACGCTGAGAATACGGCTTCCGTCCAGAGAATGCGTCATTACGCCGCAGTCCATGGAAGTAAAGACCATCTCCAGCATCCGGTTTTTCTTCATCAGTTCCTGTTCGTAGGCGCGCTCCTGTGTAATATCAATTCCGATCCCCACTGTCCCCATCACGCTTCCGTCAAGGTCGTACAGCGGAGACTTGTAGGTGGTAAGCAGCCTTGTGCCGCCTCCGGTCATGATGGTTTCCTCTGACACACAGGACTTTCTCATCGTCATAACCTCTTTTTCCGACTCTATACATGCCGGATCGTCATGCTCCACATCCCAGATATAGGCATGCCCTCTCCCCTGCACCTGCTGCTTTGTCTTGTTGACCGTTTTGCAGAAGCTGTCGTTCACCTTCTCATGAATGCCGTTTTTGTCCTTATACCAGACAAGGTTTGGGATGTTGTTAATGGTAGATTCCAGGTAGTGGCTGGTCTGCCAGTAATCCTTGCTCATCTTACAGGTCTGCTGCCATCTCAGGAAACGGAATCCTGCCTCCTCATCCGACATGGGCATCGTCCACACATCTTTGATATGTACCAGATCATCGGTCAAAGACCGGATCTGCTGCCGGTCTGCAAGCACGATGAGCTCCGTCTCCCCGCCTTTACTGTCCAGCAGTACCTGCAGCTTCTGCTCCAGCCCCTGCAGGTTCACAAAAATCACGTCCGCCTGTTCTGCCAGCGCCGCTTCCGGTTCCGGGCTTTCCAGAAATTCATGTGTAAACTGTCCAAGCGGAGACGTCTTCTTAATCATATCAAATGCACTGCAATGAGGACCTGTCAAATAAAAACGAATATGGCAATGATACATTTCTCTTTTCCTCCATGTATTCTGCAGATTCCTGCTGTTTCGCCTATGATAACATTCTAACAAGTGCAGGAAAACCTGTCAATAAACTTCATGATTCTCCTTTGTGGTTCCTGCATCCATTATAACCCCCAAAGATGAATTTTTAAAGATTAAGAAACTTTTCAGTTTTCTTTTGGCCGGAATGAGCGTATAATGTCATATATTGTAAATACTGTACCGCTTAACAAACCGAGGTGCTTTATGGAACTTTCATTTGGTGAACAGATAAAGATCTTACTGAACAGAAAAAATATGACCATACAGGAACTGGCTGACCTGTATGAACAGAGGACAGGAAACAGAATGTCCCGCCAGAATCTGGCGCAGAGGCTGAAAAGAGACAACTTTCCGGAACAGGACATGCGCATCTTTGCCGCACTTCTGGACTGCAGTGTATCGATCCAGCTGACCCCTGCTGCGGCATCTGCAGCATTTCTGGAACCGGTGCTGTCCATGCCTGCAGACTTGACGCCGGAGCTCCTTCCTCCTTCAAAGCCGGCCGTTCAGGCTGCCCTTATGCCGCAGGAAACAGAAAAAAACAGTCCCTCTGACAGCAGCGGGGAAGTTTCAGGAATGGTTCTCGATATCCCTGAAGTCTTTCGAAAAAAGAAACATTTTGGAGAGATCAATCCACTGACCGGCCAGGAATACCTGACCAACACCGTACGGCGGCATCCCTACATAGACGACTATATCCAGGTCTATGACAGAACCACCCATACCTGGTCTGATGTGGAGGAGGATTATTTCTGGGATTTTCAGAAGAAGAAAAAACAGATGCTCGGCAGCGATTATCAGGAACCGCTGCTGATCTGAAGCGTTTCCGGTGAAAACTGCCTGCTGCCTGCCGAAAACCGCAGGTCATTCGGGGCAGGCAGCACAGTTTTAAAGGTTCTTTTCCGTCTTTTCTCCCTTTTCCATGGCTTTTCTGCGCCTGCTGATCATCCCTCCGATCCGTCCGGTCTCCCGGGAAGAGAGCGCCTTCCAGCCGCCCTTTCGTACCTTCTCCAGAAGTCCAAGTTCTTCTGCGATCTCATATTTCAGCCTGTCATGAGGCTCCAGCTTTTCAAAATCAAGATTTTTGTTTTCTTCCATTTTCTTACACTCCTTTGCTTTTCTATGGAGTATAACCCGTTTTTGTACGCCTTATACCTCTTTACCGCTCATTCCTGTTCTGCCCCTGTCTCCCAAAGGTTACCATTCAGATGTCTTCCGACGTCCAGTCAGCACAAACATACGTTCTCAAAAGACCCATGGAAGGATGCCGGTCCTTTTCTTGACATCCTGTAAAAAAGCAGATACACTTGATACAAATACAGCAGAAAAGGAAGTATATTTATGTATCATACCACAGTCACTCTGAAAAAAGGCGAGGGCCGCACCATCAAGGCAGGCGGCATGTGGATCTATGACAATGAGATCGAAAGCATCATGGGAACCTTTGAAAACGGAGATCTGGTAACCGTCCATGATTTTGACGGCTATTTTATGGGATATGGGTTCCTGAACATGCATTCAAAGATCCGCGTGCGGCTCATGTCCCGCAGAAAAGAGCATATGATTGATGAAGCCTTTCTGGAACGCCGGGTACGGGACGCCTGGAACTACCGGAAAGCTGCCTGCGACACTGGATGCTGCCGTCTGATCTTCGGGGAAGCAGATTTCCTCCCGGGGCTTGTGGTGGATAAATTTTCCGATGTGCTGGTGGTAGAATCCCTTGCCCTTGGGATTGACAGGCTGAAGCTTCCCATCCTGGACATTCTGAAGCGCGTACTGGCCGAGGACGGGATCCGGATCCGCGGGATCTATGAACGCAGCGACGCCAAAGTCCGGGAACAGGAAGGAATGGAACGTTTCAAGGGCTTTATCGGAGAACCTTTTGATACGAAGGTGGAGATCATGGAAAACGGCGTCCGCTATCTGGTGAATGTGGAAGACGGACAGAAAACCGGATTTTTCCTGGATCAGAAATACAACCGCCTCGCCGTACAGCGACTCTGCAGAAACAAAAAAGTACTGGACTGCTTTACCCATACAGGATCTTTCGCCCTGAATGCAGCCGTCGCAGGCGCCGAAAGCGTCCTGGGCGTCGACGCCTCCGGGACAGGCTGCCTGCAGGCAGAGGAAAATGCCAGACTTAACGGCGTGGAAGACCGGGTCTCTTTCCAGTGCGCAGACGTATTTGAACTGCTGCCGCAGCTGGAACAGCAGGGAGAATCCTACGATGTGGTCATCCTGGACCCGCCCGCTTTCACCAAATCCCGCAGTTCTGTGAAAAACGCAGTCAGAGGCTACCGGGAGATCAACCTGCGGGGCATGAGGCTTGTCAAAAACGGCGGTTTCCTCGCCACCTGTTCCTGCTCGCATTTTATGGACCCGGATTTGTTCAAAAAAACCATACAGGAGGCCGCCAGAAGCGCCCATAAACGGCTCCGACAGGTGGAATTCCGCACGCAGGCCTGCGACCATCCGATTCTGTGGGCGGCGGATCAGTCCTACTATCTGAAATTTTATATCTTTCAGGTGTGCGAGGATTTGTAAGAGATACGGAAATCAGAAAAACGGTGTAAACAAAATGTTTACGGTTAGAGGGAAGTAATTTCAGATTAGGCGGTATAGCCCCGATTACAAGGGCTGTACCGTCTTTTCTTGCGCTCAACGAGCGCATTTTCCTTATGCGCCTTACTGTTTGGGTTGTGTGGCAGAAAGGAAATTGATTTCACCCACAAAATTGAAAACAATATCTACTTTCTGTACCCGCTTCCCGTCCACCTTTTCCGGCGCATGGACTATGATTTTTTTGATAAATTCATTGACGATTGCGGGGGTGAGTTCCTTTATCCCCACATACTTACGGATAATTGCAGAAAAGCTGTCAAAGTCGCTCTTATTCTGTTCGTAGGTATCGACTTCCTGGGATACACGAAATACTGCAAAGGATACAGCGACTATAAAGGACTGACCAGAGAGATAGAAAAATCAGGAAATTATAAGAAAACGAAAGAAAAAGCCCGCGGGCAGATAGAGACGCGGGAATATTACCAGACAGAAGATATCCAATGGATGATACAGAAAAAAGACTGGAAAGGGCTGAAAAGCATAGCGATGGAAAGAAAAAGCATAGAAAAGAACGGGCGAAAGAAAACGGAATGCCGCTATTTTATCAGCAGCCTAAAAGGGGACATGGAAACCATAAGCCGGGCAGTAAGAGGGCATTGGAGCATAGAGAGCATGCACTGGCATCCGGATGTAACATTTCGAGAAGACGAAACGCAACACTGGATAAAATGTCAGCGCAGAATCTGAATATAATCAGGAAATGGAGCTTAAGCATACCAAAGCTGATGGAACTTACAAAAAAGAAATTATCAATGAAGAAAAAAAGGTTTGTAATAAGTCTGTCACCAATTAAATATTTGGAGGAAGTACTGGACTTTTAAAAAATTACAGTTGGAAAAATTTGAATGGTAGAAACATTCATGCGTTTGCCGTGCTAAGATGGCCTTGCTGACTTGACAACAAGGGGAGAACTGATTACAATAAGAACGATATGACTATGCAAGAGGTGAGTACGATGTTGTTCGGAAAATTTTGTATTGACTTCGGCTCCACACAAGTTTATACCACGAA
>VSND01000120.1 GCA_009774145.1 Lachnospiraceae bacterium
GAGATCGAGATTACAGATAATGAAGCCATGCGCCTTGGCAGGGATCTGGAAGATTACGTGGCCGGGCGTTTTGCGGAGGCAACCGGGAAAAAGGTGCGGAAAAGCAATGCCATGTATGTGAGCAAGGAACACCCGTTCATGATGGCAAATGTGGACCGTCTGGTAGTGGGGGAACGTGCCGGACTGGAATGCAAGACCGCCAGCCCTTATACGGCAGACCGCTGGAAAGACGGAAATGTGCCGGAATGGTATTATCTGCAGTGCCAACACTACATGAAGGTGCTGGAAATGGACCGCTGGTATCTGGCGGTGCTGATTTTCGGGAAAGGATTCCAGTATACCTGTCTGGAACGGGATGAAACAATGCTGAATGATCTGGTATCTATAGAGAAGGATTTCTGGGAGAACCATGTGCAGGCAAAGGTGCTTCCGCCTCCGGACGGTTCGAAAAATGCGGATGAACTGATCCGAAAGTATTTTCACCGGAAAGAAGGGGCGGTGACCCGCATGACCGGTATGGATGAGCAGATCTCCAGAAGAAATGAGCTTGCCGGTCTGATCAAAAAGATGCAGGCGGAGCAGAAGATCATCGAGCAGGAACTGAAGATGTATCTCGGGAATGCAAAAGCACAGATCGGGATCTCGGACCAGTACCGTGTTGCGTGGACGGAATATGAGACCCGCCGGATCGACACGGAACGGCTGAAGAAGGAGCAGCCGGAGATTTATGAGGACTACAGCAGAGTGCAGAAAACCTCCCGGCTGAACATTCAGGCTGCGTAGGAAGCGGAAGGTATATGGAACGGAGATTAAAAATGGAGGAGAACAGTTTATGTCTGACCGCATACTGGATCTTATCATTCAGAACTCGGACCGGCATCTGGATGCTCTCCTGTATGACAATGCAGAATACAGGAGGATCGAAAGGGAGATTTCCAGAGGATTCCGGAGGCTGGAACAGGAGAAGCTGACAAAACGGCAGAGCAGGGCAGTTGACCGCCTGCTTTCTGCATACAATGCGGAAAGTGCGTGCTGCTGCAGGCTTGTGTATGAGCAGGGGTTTAAAGACTGCATTTCCCTGCTGAAAGAGATCGGGGCAGCCTGACAGCAGAAAGGACCATAATGCCACAGTACGGTTCTGCAGATACTGAAAAAGAGACAGGGAAGATGTGCCTGCAGAAAGAAGGCAGTCATATCTTTCCTGTCTTTTCGCGTTGAAAAGCGGGATCGGAGGATGGTGGCAGATATGGATATAACAGAACCGAAAGAAGAGAGGGGCAGTAGAAAAAATGGACGTAAAACAGGAACTTGCCAGACAGGCGGGGAGAAGCGGGACTGCAGGAAAAACCAGAACCGCAGATAAAAAGGAAGTAACTCTGACAAAGAACATGAGCATTGCGGACCTGATCCGTGCCATGGAGCCGGAGATCCGAAAGGCGCTGCCTTCCGTGGTGACGCCGGAGCGGTTTACCCGGATGGCGCTTTCCGCACTGAACAACAATCCGAAACTGCAGGAATGTACGCAGATGAGTTTTCTGGCGGCGCTGATGAATGCGGCGCAGCTTGGGCTGGAACCAAATACCTCTCTGGGGCAGGCATATCTGATTCCCTATAAGAACAAAGGGGTGCTGGAATGCCAGTTTCAGATCGGCTATAAGGGAATGATCGATCTTGTCTACCGCAATGAGATGGTACAGACCGTTCAGGCGCACTGCGTATATAAGAATGATGATTTTAAATATGAACTGGGGCTGGATCCGAAGCTTCAGCATGTCCCCGCCTTTCAGGATCGCGGGGAGCTGGTTGCGGTCTACGCCATGTTCCGGCTGCAGAACGGAGGGTTCGGATTTGAAGTCATGAGCAGAGGAGATGTGGACGCTTATGCAGCCCGTTATTCGCAGGGGATTGACAGCTCTTACAGCCCGTGGAAAAGCAGCTACGAAGAGATGGCAAAGAAGACGGTCATAAAACGGGTGCTGAAATATGCGCCGGTGAAAACGGATTTTGTACGCGCCATGAGTGTGGACCATGCGATTCAGAATGAAATCGGCATGGACATGAGCGAAATACAGAACCGGCAGGAATTTATTGAAGGTGATTATCAGGAAACGGAAGCACAGTAAGGAGGACAGAAGATGGCGGAAGAAAAAAGGAATATGGGAAGTTCGGGCTTTGAAGAGAAGGAAGAGCAGAAAATCATCCGGCTGGTGAAGGAAAGGATCCCCGGTATCTCCGTCGGGGCGGTAAAAATGAAGAAAAACAACGGATACGAAAAGGAAGGATTTGAGTTCCGTGTAAAAGACAGTTTTACGGGTATCATTATCTACAGGGAAGATGTGGAAGCTGCCTGTGGGGAAAAATGCACGGCGGAAGAAGCGGCTGATTATATCTGCAGTGCGGCAGAAAAGGAACTGCGGACAGTGTTCGATATCGGGGATATCCGTGACTGGAAAAAAGCCAGACACCTGATATACAGAAAAGTTGTGAATTACGAAAGAAACCGGCACCGTCTGCCGTCCCTTGTGCACCGGAGATATCTGGATCTTGCCGAAGTGTATTACCTGAGGGTCCGGATTCCGGGAAAAGGATGCGGAACGGCGGAGGTATCGGTGCAGCTTCTGGAAGAATGGGGAGTTCCGGAGAAGGAACTGTCCGGATGGGCGGATGCCAATATGGATGCGGACGGATACCGGATACAGCCCGTACAGGAAGTCCTGCAGGAATTCCTTTCATCCAAAGAACCGGGCATTCCGGATCCCGGGATGTATGTGATTGCGAACGGCAGGAAGGAACTGGGCGCCGGGATCATGACCAGACCGGAATGCATGAAGGATTTCATGCGGCAGATCGGAACGGACTGCTATATACTTCCCTGCAGCACGCATGAGCTGCTGGCATATCCCTGCGGAAAAGACATGGGAGCGGAAGACCTGCAGCAGATGGTGGCGGAGGTCAATCAGACGGCAGTATCGCCGGAAGAGTTTCTGTCCGACCATGTGTATTTCTGCCATATGGATACCGGAGAGGTGGAGCTCTGCAGTCATGTGTAATGCGCCTGTTTTCGTGACGGCAGACAGAAAATATACATCAGACAGAAGCGGAAGGGAGACCGGCAGACCGTCGGTCTCTTTTTCAGCAGTCCGAAGGTGTACCGGAGCAGACAGAACCTGTCGGCAGAGGAAGAATGTACTGTTTTAAGATACGAGAAGGAGAGAGAAAATGAATACAAAAGCAGAGATACAGAAACTGGCCCTTCAGAACATGCGGCTGGCATATAAGATCGCATGGAAATACCGTGGGCGTGGAATTGAGCAGGAAGAACTGCAGTCAGCCGCATTATACGGGCTGGTAAAGGCGGCTTCCGGATATGACAGCTCCAGAAAGGTGCCGTTTCCGGCATTTGCCTGTGCAGTGATGCGGAATACCGTCCGGATGGAATTTCGTAGGGTGAAAAAAGACCGGAGATGCGTCTCCATGGAGGAGAGGATTGTCAGATCAGAAGAAGGCGGAAACAGCTGTGTATGGGCAGACCGGATTGCCTGCAGGGAAACCGGCTTCGATCAGGTGGAGGAAAAGGATTTTCTCCCGTCGCTGCTTTTGGCACCGGAGCTGACGGGAAAAGAGCAGAAACTGGTCTGGCTGGTGGTATGCAACGGAATGACGCAGAAGGAAGCCGGGGAGCGGACCGGTCTGTCGCAGCCCCGTGTGAGCAGGCATATCCGGTCGGGAATGGAGAAAATAAGGAAAAAATATATGGAGACCATGTATCCCGCCGGGACAGCGCAGGGTATGATTCAGAAAAAACAGACAGGAGGAAAAGATTATGCCCAGATATGGAATCAGTGTGAGGGAAATCCTTAAGAGGACAGTTATTGTGGAAGCGGAGAATGCTGAAAAGGCTGTACGGAAAGCAGAAGAAGCAGTGGAACGTGATGAAGTTATTCTGGATGTGGACGATTATGATGACCGTGAGATTGTGCCGTCGGAGTATTGGGAAGGAGGCAGGATTCCTGATGGGGAAGACGTCAGCTGTTACTGGCAGCTGGAGGGCTGTGACGGTGGCACATAAATTGGGATTTGACAAAAAAATTGCGGTACGGAATTCTCTGATCCAGTAGAAGATGTACACAGATGCGCTTCTGTCAGAGGTATGGATCATGTGAACTAAACAGAAGGGTTGCAGATTGTATCAGGCGAGAGACTGTATAAGAAAGGCGGAACAGGGGATGCAATGGATAATGATGGAAGCAGATAATATGGTTGATTTATCCGAGCTGAGCAAATATAATAAAATTAGATAATCAAAAGAAATTTTACTGTATGGGGAATGGGGGATGAGAGTATATGAAGGAGCGAAATCGGGATACAGACCGGGATAACACATATGATGCGAATCGGACAATTAAGGATAGCGTATTTTCAGATCTTTTTGGAACAAAGAAATATTTATTTCAGTTGTATCAGGCACTGCATCCGGAGGATACCGACACGACGGAAGCGGATCTGACAGATATTCGTTTAAAGAATATTCTCGTAGATGATCTCTATAATGATCTCGGATTTTCGGTCGGAAACCGTCTGATTATTCTGACGGAGGCACAATCAACATGGACAATGAATATTATCATACGTGCATTGTTGTACCTGGCACAGACTTATCAGGAATATTTTGAACAGAGGGATGTGGATTTGTATCACAGCAAAAAAGTGGAAATGCCAATCCCGGAACTGTATGTCATATTTACGGGAGATCGAGTGAAGAGACCAGAGGAGGTGTCTCTTTCCAACGAGTTTTTTTGTGGGAGGGAGGCAGCGTTGGAAGTAAAAGTAAAGATGTTATATGGAGATGATGGAGATAATATCATCGGACAATATGTTGCTTTCTGTAAAGTTTTTAATGAACAGAGAAAACGATGTGGTTTGAGCAGAGAAGCGATACTGGAGACTATCCAGATCTGTAAGGACAGGAATGTGTTGAAGGAATATTTGGAAAACAGGGAAAGTGAGGTTATAAGCATTATGATGACATTATATGATGAAGAAAAAATTATGCGGACACGGGAAAACCGGATACGTCGGGAGGCACAGAAGAAAGAGAAGGAAAAAGGAATCTGGATGTTGGTATCTACTTTAAGAGATTTGAATATATCAGACGATGTTATATTGCAAAAAATACAGGAGAAATTTGAGTATTCGAAAGAAGAAGCGAAAAAATATATAAAGAAATAGAGTTTATAAAAGCAGGAATGTGTTTAGCAGTGCTATGAGAAGAGGTGCTGGACATACCTCCTGTTTTTGTGGTGCATTGGATGTTGGTATAAATGGTTATAATCTATATATAAGACGATTTCAGTGGGGATGCAGTGCTAAGGTACCATTTACCAGGCGTTTGGACAGGAGTATGACAAACGAAGAATGGAACTGGATTTTATCCATATCTGTCAGCTGGTTGCAGAGGACGCTTATTTGATAATGTTCACAATGCTGGAAATGGAGATTTCTGCTGCAGATCTTTACTCTGGAAGGAATTCTAACTTTTACTGATAAACTGATAGATGTAGAAACGGCAAATAAAATAAGGAGAGCGATTGAGTTGACACAGTTGGCAAGAATTTTTGAGGGGGAGAAGCAGCAGATGGTATTAACTGAAGAATTGTAAGAAGGGTATAAAGACTGTATACAAAATAACAGGACTGTATTCAACAAATGTTATGAGATTAGAGACATTGTTGAAGGCAGTCCTGTTTTAGTTTTGAAAAATGATAGAAACTTTTTGTGGTAAATGGAAATTAAATTTTATTTCGATAACTTAATTAAGAGGTGGAAGATACCCATGCATTGAACTATAGCTTTTTTTTGCAATGGAGATATATGAATCTCGAATTGCTTTGGAATTTGTCTCATAGTTTTTGTCTGAAGGATGGAACAGGGTTTTTGGATTTAGAAGTGCTAAGTTCAGCTCTTCGTCACGATTTAAATTGATAAATCCGTTTTTTAATAACTTGACAGTTTCAAAGTCGATATTTATATTTTGAATTTCCTGAGTATCTAAAGGTGTAAGCATTTCTTTGTGATGAATTTTTAAATAGTTGCCCAAATATTTCAGGGAAATATAAAGGTTTTGTGGATGTTCATTTTTCGGGTATGCAGTTTCAATACTTTTTAAAAGTATATCTATGAAACACCATTGATAGACTGGAATCAAAAAGGAGCCTATGTAACAACAAAAGTTGCGAAACTGCTCTATCCAAATGTGAAACTGAAAACCATTAGGCACATTATTTAAGTTAAATATTGGATTTGAGAATAAGTGCGGTTCGTGTATATGCCAATAGTCCATATAAGACCAAGGTTTGGCTAAAAGCTTATCAAATGCATATATTAAGAAATGCGTTCGGTTTAAACTGTTAGGAAGTTCCAGGCAGGAACTTAATAATTGCAAATTCTCATATCCTGTAAGACGGTAATTTGTTTCTGTCTGTATCCGATGGATATTAGTAGAAAGGTTTAGAAATAAATCAAAGTTAAAAATACGTTTAATAATATATGTATGATAAATACTATCTACAGGATGGAAGTTTAAATTATCTTCTGATAAAGTTTTTTCTATCAAGTTAGTCAGACTTTTTTTATAATCATAACAGGTTGCTTTTTTGTATGTATATTCCTGTCTCTTATACACTAATCCGACCCCACCAGAGGCACGCCAAGGGCTTATGCGGTGTTGG
>VSND01000121.1 GCA_009774145.1 Lachnospiraceae bacterium
ATGCTCCCTAATCAAAATCATTGAGGGCTATATATTGTCAGGCTTTAAAAATATTCAAAAGTTGTAAACTGGTGATATAGTAGAGAAGGTGTCTTTAATTCACCGACCCCCATGAACCCAAAAGAAAGAAGGTGTCATTATGCCAGCAACTAAAGCACAACAAAAAGCTGTCACAAAATACATGAAAGAAAATTATGATGAAATCAAAGTGCGGGTTGAAAAAGGCCGCCGGGATAAGATAAAAGCCCATGCAGAGGCCCACGGAGAGAGTGTCAACGGCTTTATAGGACGTGCGATCAACGAGACTATGGAGCGCGACAACGGGCAGCAGGCCCCTGCCTCTGAACCTGATAAGGAGTAACCTCCCAGATGAGGATACCCTTGTCACGTACAAGCGTACTTTTTCGGATATGGGTTGCACGGGTTTTTACCTTTCCCCACTTTTGGGGAAAAACTCCGGCAATATGTGGCAAGTGTCCCACCGTCTCCCGGCTCCGATATTGCCACAACTGGCAAAACTCTGGCGGTTCCTGCTGTCGGTGATCCTGCTTATAGCCTGCTGCCCTGGCTCTGATCTGCCTGCGTCCCGGCTGTATATGCAGAAATCTCAGGTTTTTTAGAGTGTTACCTGCTGCCCGCCCGGTACATATCTACAGATAACAGGTCCTCACCTGCTGCCGATCTGCCTTATTTTGTTGTGCAGGTTTATGGGAATGAACAGCAGTTCGCCCTTGCGTCCTGCTGCCAGATATGATAAGATTGAGAAAAGGAAAGCCAGAGACGCACGGCTTACCCGAAATGCAGCTTATGTGTTATACACAGCCGTCATTATTCGCAGTAATGGCGGCTATTTTCGTCCCCTGAAGATCGTATAACAAAGACCAACAAGGGCAACAATGAAAATTCCAGTCTGAACAAAGTCAGAATATGTAATCGTCATTGGCATTCCCTCCTTCCTGCTGAAGTCTGGAGGGTTAGCCCCTCCGAATTTTCAGTTACGGAGGGTAAGCCGCCCGGCTCTCTGGTTTTCCTGTCTCACATTCTACCACAGAGCCGCTTTTTCTTCAATCCTGTATCTTAAATTCCCGTTTTTATGCCCGCAGGCAGACAAATATACCCTTGCAGGCTTTCAATGTCCGTTTTGTGGTTCCTGTTCTTCATTTCTCGCGGCAGAACTGATTTTACGATGTTCTCTCATTCTCTGCGCAAGTTCCGCCCGCTGTTCGTCCGTCAATTCTCTTTTAGTATCCTTTGACCTGACAGTAATAAACCTTTTCGGGAACCGGTACGCTTTCGAGATCACCCGCCCGTCCATTTTCTCCTGCCGGTACATCTCGAACTGCTCCGGGTTCTGCTCCACCAGCCTGTCAAGCTTTCGTATCCATGCCGGATTCGCCGTGTACAGTGTCGCTGTATCTTCCTCTGCATTAAAGTTGATGATTACCTCCTGTTCATATCGTGACAGTGAATAAGCCATATTATCTTTTTCTCCTTTAGTTCCTATCGCCTGAATCCTTAAAGCCCGCCTACGAGCCACACAGCGCATTAGAGAGGCACTCCCGGCAGCAGGACTCTGACCACGAACCTGATAAGAGGCAGTCAGTACAGCCTTGTCTTATCAGGTAAATAAAAATCGTTCGCAAAGAAATGCTTGACAAAGCAAGCTCTGTTTCTTCTCTGCCCATTGTCTGGCTTTTGGTGTCTATGTACGGATTTTCCCACTCCGTAAACGGTACATCTTCCACGATATGCTTCTGGTTAGCTGTGGGCAGGAGGTGTTCCATTTTCCCCTGTTCATAGAGGGCATCAAACCTGTCCATATAAAGGGAAATATCGTCAAGACCGCTGCTCTTTAGCTGGTATTCAAACCGCTGTTTTACAAAGTCCTTTATTTCCTCCGGTGACGTATCCCGGTGAACCCTCACCTTGTCAAAGCCGACTTCGTGATTTAAAGCCTGCAAATCGTCCATGAAGCGACTGCTTTCCCCCGCCGCCTTACTGTGCGTAAAATCCAGTGACAGACAGTTTTCATGGTTTCTGACGTGGATCAGGTCAAATTCGCTGCCATTGACATGGAAGCCGAAAGTTGCCCTTGCCATATCCGGCTTTTCCTTTGCTTCTTTTCCCCGGTACTCTGTAAATTTTGCCATTGCTTCCGGAAGGCTCTCAAAACGCTCCAGCCTGCTTTTTTCCGGGCTGTTCTCCGCCCATGTGGATAAATCCTCAATGTAAGATTATGCTTGATAATGCACCTGATGTTCTTTCTTTAAAAGATTTGAGAAAAACTTTACAAATCGGAAAAAACTCTGCACTGTATCTTGTCCAGAACGGTATCATCCCGGCCTGCAAAGTCATGGGGAAATGGCGTATTCTGAAAGAAGATGTTATCGAATATATCACACATACCTGACTCGATACACTGTTTTATTTTCTGATATCATGAAAATTTTATATTTACTGCCAAAAAGAGGTATCCGACATTTTTCATCGAATACCTCTTCCTGTTTAACGACATTTTTTATACAGACTACCAGCGGATATGCCGCTCATCTATGATTCTGCCACATTTACTACACTTGCAGATTTTTGTTATCCTGCGTTTTAAAAATGCCAGTCCATCCAGTTTTCTGTAACAGAATGGACACCGTTCCTGAATATGACGGGGTTGGCCTATCAAGCTTTTAATAAAACTCACACCCCTTCTCTACTTGCCGAGCAAAGTTTTATCGTTTTTGGACATCTCAACTCTTAACGCCTCTACATCATTCCGGGAATAGTTTGGCACTACGGATATAATCTCTTCCGTTGAATAATTCTTTTTTATCATCAGACTCACAATCTGTCGGGCATTATCTTTGGCGGACTGCAGTTTACACGCTCTTATCGCCTGCTGTTTTTCTTCCTCATAAATTTGTGCTGCCTGTGTTAATGCCTGCTGTTTCTCTTCCTCAAAAATCTGTGCCACCTGTGTCATTTCAATCGCCCTCCTTATTTTATTCGCCGTTTCCCTGTCAATTAACTTGTCTGAAAAAACAAGTATCCCTGACAATATAAAAAGCTGCTGTTCTCTGTCCCTGATCTGAACTGCGAGATCTACTGTCTGGTGAAGATTTTTTTCCTTATCTTCTTTTTTTGGATATGACAGCGGAAGAATAATAAATTCCATCAGTTCTTCATTATCCAGTTTCTCATTTTTCTCCACTTTTCTTTTCAGACGCTGATAAATCTCCTCAGAATGCAGTTCTGAAAGGAATGCTGTTTCCACCGTCAGTCTTACCGCACCGATATGGTACTCCGCAGATACCTGATCTCTTGTGATATCACCCGTATAGATCACAATCATCCGTAAAACCGGACACTTTTTCTTTTCCTGCAGATACCGGTTGGCGATACCTGTCAGATAATTCAGATATTTTACTTTGTCCGCTTCATCGTAATCGCTTTCATAATCCACAACCGCCACCGTTCCGTCTGCAAGCTCAAAAAGATTATCCAGACGAAGTTCATTCGCCTTCACAGCCGGAAGATTTGTTGGAAGCACCTGTCTGATTTCCGGCAGGTCCAGACCATATACGCGGAATGTTTTTCCTTTGAAATTTTCTGCAAGCATTTTACTTGTGATATCTTTGTTCTGATATGCAATCTCTGTATTGTCCGAAGCAGTTTTCTTCATGATTGTAAAACCTTTCTCTTTATACCCCTATTATATTTACTTTGCATCAAAAAATCAACGGTATTATATGCCGTGCCTTTCTGCACTTTCCATCGTTATCTTCTGCCTCATAAAATATAACTTTTCCATTATTTCCCGTAATCCGGCGTATGTTCTGTTGTCATACACAATCGCATATTTATATTCTGACCTTTTCCAATCCCCAAGCCGTGTATAAAACAGAAGCCGGACTGCCTTTCACAACATTTTCAGATTCCATTGCGTTGCCTTTTTAATCTTCCAGGACGGTGCAATGACAGCAATAAATGTAGTCAGGATTGCCGCTGAAACTACTACGGCAAGCGATAATCTTTTCTTCATATCCCCTCTTTCTTATCTTAGAGATAAACAATCTCATCACAAATACCTGTTGGCGGCTCTCCCATATACCCAATATGTAAATTCCCACTTAAAGAAAGCTCCGTCAAGATTTTATCCAAAATATCCGCATCCGCTGTTGTCACTCCCTCATACAAACCACATAACACATAGTTCTCTGCCCTCAAAAATAGCACACCTGTTAATAACAGCCTGCTTCTTCCGCCCACAGATAACGAACCGATTTTTGCATCTTTATCGATGTCTGCAAACTCTAGCAGCGCCTCAAGGGTATCATCCGGCTCTTTATGGCTCTTTGTCTGCCTGATACTATCCAGATATTCAAAGCAGGTTATATGATCTGGTAAAATCTCATCAGTTACAAATAGCACTCTCGGCTTTTTCTCAAACGCACATCCCGCAAAATATGTCCTGAGTTTTTCTTCATCTCCTACATAACCTTTCACTGTATACATTTTTTCCTCCCATTAAATACAACAGTCTTCACACTCTCAATGTAATCTTGCCGCTATCGTCAAATAGATAAATAAAGAAAAAAAAGCGAGATACACTGAACTTATTGCTAAAGCAGCCTTTGATATGGCATTTCTCGTTTTTTTGTTTTTTATCAAGCAGATAGCAAATACAAAACCAACAATAATCAATACGGCATACGCCGCAAAAAAGATATACACCCAAGGAGCTTCCATTCCGATTCTCAAATGCCGGATGATAAAGAAAGTCAAAGGAAGCAGGCTAACCCCCAAGGATATTTTTTCTAAAATCTTTTCTTTCATGATCTCCTCCTTAACCGGCTACTATGTCAATCTTCTTCAAGCGACGTGAAGCCAGTAATATAAAAAACACGATATAGAAAACCACCATTGGAACCAGCGTTGTTAAGCTGTCAATCGGTAAAGTTTTCTCCTGTGATGACAAACCAAGAATTAGCTGTGAATACGGGAACATACTGCCAAGACCCGTAATATAACATACCAATCCCGCAATACACAGACATACCGCAAGTCCAACTGGAACAGCAAAACTTCTTATTTTCATAGAAAGATAAAGCTGTACTGCCGCAACGCCAAGAGCGCTAAACCACCCCATAGAGAGCCACCAGAGCATACCTATGGGAATAGGCTGTTCAAAACGGAATCCCACTTTACCCACAATGATTATGAATATCATCAAAAGTGCCTGTGCCGTAAAAATTGACTTGGCTAACACGACCAACTTAGCGATAAAAATTACAGACCGGGGAATTGGCGTTGTCATTAAGCTGTTCCAGTTATGGTTGCAAAAATGGCAAGATGGTATTTAGAGGACTATCCTGTTTTCGTATCTGCCCGGAGCGATGGTCTGCTGGTCCTTGGTTATCCGAAGGACAGCTACTGGAAATTATCTGTATATAAAACCATTGCAAGTATCCAAATTGATGTGATAGGGTTCATCACTGTTTTTTTTCTAAATATCGGGATTGTACTGCTGCTTTTTATCTTTAACAGCCGAAAAACAGAAAAAGCTGTCAAGCCTGTTCTTATCGGCATTGAGGAAATTGCTGCCGGTCATAAAACGCAGCTGGCAGAGCAGGGAGAATTGTCCGAAATTAACGCAAAGCTTAACCATGTATCTAAAACACTCCAACGCCGGGATACAGCAAGGGCAAACTGGATTAGCGGTATTTCCCATGATATACGCACCCCTCTGTCATTGGTTCTTGGGTATTCCAGCAGCCTCGAAAAAAATCACGGGCTGGACTCTGATGTTCAGGAAAAAGTGACCGAAATCCGCCAGCAGGCCGAAAAGATAAAACAGCTGATCGAAGATTTGAATTTAACCTCAAAACTGGAATACGACATGCAGCCCCTCCGCATTAGTAACATTTATCCGGCAGAACTGGCACGACAGGTTGTGTGTGAATTTCTGGACAGCAATCCTGATAAAAAATATGTTTTTGAATTTGAAGCTGAACCACAATGTGAAACGGAATTTATTCGTGGTGATGAGTTTCTTCTTAAACGGGCTGTTACAAATTTGATCCAGAACAGTATCAACCATAATGCGAATGGCTGCGAAATTATCATTTCGGTATCATGCAGCGAAAAAGAAATATCCATCATGGTATCAGACAATGGGGTTGGCGTATCCGCCAAACAGTTGAAAGCACTTAATTCTAAAACACATTATCTGGAAAGCACCGATAAAGCTCTGCACCTCCGGCACGGATTAGGTGTCCTATTGGTACGGCAGATTATCGAAGCTCATAAAGGCACTATGCAAATTTTAAGCGAAGAACAAAAAAGTTACGAAACCACCTTGATTTTTCCTAAGACTAATTACTAACTGGAGAGTAAAAAGTTTTAATAAAAAAGAATAACCCTTTTATGGCATTTTATGGTATCTTTAAGTTACCAATAC
>VSND01000122.1 GCA_009774145.1 Lachnospiraceae bacterium
GCTTTTCAGAGAGAGATTATTGAACTTTTTGGGCTAAACATCGGCTGACATATGTATAATTGATACGGGATTTTAGGTTACATCCTTATCATGCTCCACCACCAGGACCGTATTCCCCTTATCCCGGAGGGCACGCAGCAGCCTGGTCATGCGGTGTACATCCCGTGGGTGCATCCCGGTGCTTGGCTCATCGAAAATATAGAGCATGCCCGTGAGGGCGCTCCCCATGTAGCGCACCAGCTTCAGGCGCTGTGCCTCCCCGCCGGACAAGGTAGCCGCTTCCCGGTTCAGGGAAGGGGAAGGGTAAGGGAGGCCGATCTCGATCATGCGGGTCAGGGTCATAACCAGGCTCTCCGCCACCGACCTGCCCCTTGGGTCTGTGACTGTCCCCAGAACCCGTTTCAGTTCTGTCAACTCCATCTCACACATCTCACTGATATCATACCCGGCAATCTTACAGGACAGGGCCGCCCCGTTTAGGCGTTTCCCATGGCAGAGGGGACAATCGGATTCCCGGACATATTTTGCCAGCCGGCCTGCAGAAGTTTCCCCAAGTTCGGAGCTGTCCCTTTTTAACAGCAGCCGGCTCATCATGTTGTGGATGCCCTCCACCTGCTTCGACACCCGCTTCCCGCCCGGTTCCTCCGAACCGTACAGCAGAAGGTTCCGTTCCCTTTCGGAATAGTCCTGCCATTTTTTATCCAGGTCAAACAGGCCGCTGTCTGTATACTGCTTCCAGTACCAGTTCCCCACACGGAACGTGGGCAGCTCCACCATCCCCTCATTCCAGCTTTTATCTTCCTTTATAAGAGGAAGGACGTCCAGCGTCATCACCTTCCCCAATCCGGAACACTCCGGACACATGCCCCCCGGATTGTTGAAGGAAAAGCAGGAGGGTGTTCCCACATGGGGTTCCCCGATCCGGGAGTAGAGCAGCCGCAGGGCGGAATACATGTCGCTGATGGTCCCCACCGTGGAACGGGCGTTGCCCCCAAGGGGGTTCTGGTCAATGATGACCGAGGGGGAAAGGTTTTCGATTCTTTCCGCCTTTGGTTTCTCATACTTCGGGAGCCTGCCCCGGACATAAGCGCTGTAGGTCTCGTTCATCTGGCGCTGGCTCTCTGCCGCAATGGTGTCAAACACGACGCTGGATTTCCCGGAGCCGGAGACCCCGGTGAATACAACGAGCTTTTGTTTTGGTATCTTTAAGGAAATATTTTTCAGATTGTTCTGGCATAAGCCCTGAATAACGATATGATTCTGATCTGGCATGATGTTCTCCTTTCTGGCCTTTGGCCTGGTCTTAGCAGTATAACAGCATGCCGGAAAATGTACTCGACTTTTTTTGCCCTTTTCAGAACAGACAAACTTCATTCCCACTTCTTTATTTTCGAGTCCTCCGTCAAATCTTTAACAGCGTATAGTAACAATAAGAACCTCTGGATTTTTCCAAAGGTTCCTATTGCATTATGATACCAATATTTTTTTGTTAATTGAAATCAGCTCGGATAACTCGTCCAATTCAATAAATGTTACTTTCTTTCCAGACAACCTTGCCAAGTGTCTCAAAGTTCCTTTAAATCCTGCATCAATATATTGCGGAATGACTACGGCTATTATTTGACAACGAGCATCTATCATTCCCTGCTCCACAAACTGACGAATTATCTCCTGCCCTTCTCCTGATGTTGATAATAGTGGTTTTCTTATTTTTTCATCATCATTAACAGATTTTCTAGGTCGGTTTTCACTATTCTTTTTTATGATACCCTTTAAATCATATGCTTTATTTCCAATTTTCACTTCCGCAGCAACATCCCCATACTCCATGCCTTTGTGAGGTTGTGGACGATAGCCTGGTAAAATGGTATAAAAAACTTTAGGTAAACATGCCATTCCATCATTTTCAGTACATTTTTCAATTTTTGCATATGAACAGGTTCCAGAACCACATTTCTCATTCATATTTACCGCATAAGCTTTCACTCTATGTGTAAGGGCCACTGAATCATGTTTAAAGCATTCTATTGCTGCAAATGGAATTTCAACTTCTGTTTGCAAATTCTCTGTTCCATTAACAATATATCCCATATCGCCTACAATGCAGATATTATATTCTAAAGAATAGTCTTTAAATATTTTCTAAATATTTTTATTGATCATACTTACCAATATAGATCTTGGAACATACCAATTTACAATCTCACAAGTATCATGACCATCCGCACATTTAATTTTTAAGGATGCCCCACACTCACATTCTTTTATTATCCCCCTTCCCATCTTCAACTCTGTTCCACATTCAGTGCAATATGGAGTCTCATAAGAATCACAAGTTTTGCAATATATTCTCGGAAACTTGATAAACCATTTACTATTATCCAATACCGATAATTTATCTACCGGAATCTGGAACTCATACTCGTCTCTATCAAGAGAAGCTATAATTTGTGTCAAATACCAATTCAGTTGCGTAATTTCAATTCCGCTTGCCCCTGTCCATTTTATTTCCTGTCCTACTTCTTTAAAAATTTCTTCAGCTGGCTTCCCTTTTAATTTTTCAATTTCCTCCAAAATAATTTTAATCGAATTTTCAGACCACTCAAACAGAACAGAAGCTGGCAAATGTTTATAAATTCCAATACTGCCGTTTCTAACATTATATTTAATCGTAGCATCAATATTCTCGGTAATTGCCGAGATAAAACTCCCAGATGTATCAATTCTCTCAGAACGAATTCTGCTAATCTCTTCTTCTTGATCAGGCGTAATTCCCCCAGCTCTTGACACAATTGTTTTCTCTCCACCTTTTCCCTGCAACACAATTCTGCTTATGGCCTTAGAATTTGTGCATTTGTCAATTGCTGATTTTGGGGGCTTTATTTGTGTTACCGGGTTTTTAAATAAATCAGCAATGTATTTTGTCATAAAAGCCGTCATTTTCTCATGTTTACTAATGCAGGCAAGATATGTTGATGCCTTTCCAATCCATAAGCATCCTCTATGTTGTTCCCATACACTGGCATTTTGCCCATCCTCATTAACATAAGTATATTCTTTGCTATAAACATATAAAACTTCTGTACGGTCCTCATATTCTTTTACAGATAAAATTTTTAATTTTCTATATCCAGAAACAGAAAGATATTCCTCCTCCACATTTTCCAGGGAATTAACAATACCATAATCTGAATCTTTCAACGATGATTGAAATGTCCATAACGTAAACGTTACTCGGTCACCATAAATATAATCATTTACATATTGCTCTATTTCCTCATCCGAAAGGATCCCATAAGATAATATCTTATCTATTATTGTATTCTTTTCCTTTCCGTTAACTTCTTTTTCTTCTATTCCCTTTTTTACTGCAATATCATGTAAGGCATACCAGGGCAAAGTTTGTAGTTTTTTGTTTTTTACTGATGTATCCAAATACTCTTCCCCTTTAATTGCAAGCTTCCTTAAATCTCTGTGCAACATGCTCCGGCAAATACTTAACCAGTTCTTCCACCAACTCATACACCTTCGTTCCCGGCGCAATTTCTGCTGGTGTCTTACTTTTACCATCATTTATGATACGTCTGGCATATCGAATTGCCAGCTTTGGATTCCCTTTTTCCGTCAAAATATCAAAAATATCTTTCATATTTTTCTGATATTTTCCAATCCCCAATTCCCTGAATTTATCATTCAGGAATGCTATGTATTCCCTCCTATGATTATTCGCTGTATAATATGCAAAATGCAAAAGAAACCAGAACTCAATACATTCATTACTCCATGCTGTATGATATTGAAGTTGAGAATTTTCTTTATTTAAGGTCTCTGCCCGATTGACAACACCATTAAAATCATCTGCCGGAAAGCTGTCTTTATCGTAAACGCACCAAATCTGGCCCTTTTGGATTTTGTTCTTCTTTACATATCTTTCCGCCATTCCGATTACTCGCATCGTTTCTGCCTGACAGGGTTCTATTTCAATTAGAACCATATCCTTATAAATCGGATTATCTTCAATCAGCTTTTTGAATCCCACAAAATACAGAGGTTCTGTCTGCTGCCCCTCGCAGAAGATATAATATCTGTACTGCTTCATTTCCAGGTACTCCTGACGGCGCTTCTTTTTCCACTTCTCCATTCCGGCTTTTTTAGGCATTGACCTTCCCCCAATCTATAATTCTTTTGAGATACGGATCAGCACCATATTTTCCTTCCAGATATTGCTTATCGAATTTGGCATCCTTACGAACAGATTCGCCTTTTTCGTTCTTAAATTCCACCAATGAATACAATTTAGAGTTTTGAGCATTCCCTTTTGCCACGAACCAGATTTCATCCCTTCGAAACACTTCATTGTTCATTGTAGACAGATCATGGGATGTGAAGATTAATTGTGCTTTCTTTTTATTAATACTCATATCATTAAACATCATAATAATATGGCGCAGCAAAACAGGATGTATCTTTGCATCCAGTTCATCAATAACCAAAACGGTTCCTGTAAGTAAACATCCGGCAATAAATGGCATTAAACTAAATAATTTCCTTGTCCCGCTGGATTCTTCCAGTAAGTTCAACTCCGTCTCATAGCCATCCACCAAATGCTTTGTATACACATCGATTCTGTCATTTTCATCCTCAACTACACGAAAATCCACGATATCCAGATCCATTTCCTTTATCATGTCAAGCATAAGTTGCTTCACATCCTCTGAATTTGATACTGCCATACGAAGTTCTTCAATCGGATTACCATAGTTTAAAAAATCAATTCCGTATTCAAACCAATCCAGAACATCTTTTACTACCTCATTTTTTTTATAAGTGATCCCAAGATAAGACAGCAACGGTAATGTCGCGGACAAGTCCTCACTGGCTTTCAGTTTGGAAAATACACCTTTTAAAGAAATTTCTTCCGTATCCCGTTCGAAAAGCGCTGAACGTCGTCCCGTGTCCAATTTTACACGGTCCAAACTTTCATAATTTACAACATCCTTCATGATATGGAGTTTATACCGATACTCCGCAATTTCTGTACGAAAAAAAATTTCAAACTCTATTGGCTGGCTTTTCGTTTCTTTTGAGAATGCAAAAGGTTCGATGAGCAGCCTTTTCTGAAGTAATATACGTTCCTCCTTATCACCAGTTGCATATAATGGACGAAGTACTTTTGAAGCCAACGTATGCATTGCCTCCAATACGTTTGACTTTCCACCTCCATTTGGCCCATATATTGCAGAAATCGGCAAAAACAATTCTCCATCTTTATCACGAATTATATTATTTTCATGTTCAGAAATAGCAGCTGCCTGCATATCAAAGGTCATTTCATCCCGAATGCTTTTATAATTTTTCACTGTAAATTGGCACAGCATCTCTTTTTCCCTCCAGTTTATGTGTCTTTCAATATCTATTATACTCATTTTTAAAATTTTGTAAACAATATATGAGATATTTTCTCATATTTATTGTTGAAATTATTCACCAAAACAGGACATCCAACATATATCCTATGTCGAATGTCCCTCATTTAAGGACTTTCCATTTTCTGTTACATCCCTTCTCCATGCTGTTTTTAACAGCATTTACTCCCCCTCTATTCCCGCCATCCTCCCATGCCCCACCAGAAACTCGGCGCCCAGTGTTTCCACCACAAGCCTGTATATCCCTGGCTCCAGCGTGCCATAAATATCCAGATTATATGTCTCGCTGGCACTCTCCCCGTCCGGAAGGATATGGGCAATATCCTGGAAGCCAACATTATCCGCCCTGACAGGCATTGTGTACCACTGGCCGTCTATCTGCTTCTGGAGGGAAAAGTATTCCCCGTAAGTGAACTCTTCTCCGCTGTTATTGGCAATCAATACTGTAATCTCGCTTGTCCCAATGTCCTCGATGGCCATGGACACCCCCCTCTGTGTCCTCTGCGGGCAGCTCATCCGCTTTCAGCAGGAAACAGCTGTGATATACGGACAAATGCCCGGCATTGGGAAAGTTAAGGACATTCCAGGTATCCTCATCACTGCCTTCCATCTCTCTCCATAGAAAGGAGAGGTCCGTATCCCCATAATAAACCGCCCCGTCATTCCTAAGCCAGACCCCGCCGGATGCCGTCACGGAAATGTCATACCCTTCCCCGCTGCTGATCCAGATTCCAAAGAAGGGAGTCTCCATCTGGGAGAGAGCCTGTTCATCTGCCGCCTGGAGGGGAATATCATTGATCCTTTTAATCACTTCCTTCTCTGTACTGCTGTCATACAGCGTCCTGACCATAACCGTTTCCCCGTCATAATAATACAGTTGGAAAGCACTTGTATCCGGGCTTGC